>JAUYNL010000053.1 GCA_030696085.1 Luteolibacter sp. | reverse complement strand
TCCGCCGAAACCGTGTCCGGCGACCAAATCCTGATAGATGCGCTGCGCGCTCAATCCGAGTTCGAGCATCGGCGCAATGACCTCCCGCAACCCGCCGCACAAGCTGCGCGAGCCGCTGATCACCTGGGTGGTGCACTTTGGCCCGTCTGGAGGCACCGAGCCGGCGATCACTTCGGTGGTGCACTTTGACGCGGCGGCGGCGTAGCGCTTCACCGTGCGGCGGTTGATGCCCAGCGTGCGGGCAATGCGGCGGACTGACCAGCCCTTGGCGATCAGGGCTTGAATGGCTTGTTGTTGGGGCACTTCGAGGATGTTGGACATGCTCCCCGATCCAAGCACATTGGCTGTGCCCTGAGGGAAGCGGTTCTATATCCGAAAGTGGTGCACTTTGAATCCTAACAAGTGATTATCAGGTGGTGCACTTTGGGTGATCGCCGACAAGGAGTGAGCGCCGACACTGGAGAAAGGATCTTTCGGAGTTCCGGGGCTTGTTTGGACATCCCGAGCATCTGGATCGATTAGACGGCCGGATATGATTCTTTTGGTTTTCCGTAACATCTACGGTTCGGTGGTTCTTTTTCGCAGCCGTCATCAAAAAGGAGTGGGAGCAAACGATCAGTTTGTTCAAAAGAACCCATGATCGCGCAGCACCACGCCGGTTTGTATTCCTGGTCGAAGGAGCCTTGTCAGACCAGCGGAGGCGTGAGATAGGAGGCAGGTGTCGTCCCTGATTCATCGCACCGGACCGTTTGCAGGGCGAAATCCGCGTTTGTTCGTGCTCTTCACCACGCTTTACAACGCCCGGGCCTACTATCCGGTGCTGGCGGTCTTGTTCACGGACCTCGGGCTGAAGCTGGAGCAATACGTGCTGCTCAACGTCGTCTGGGCGGCGGCGATTGTTTTGTTTGAAGTCCCTTCCGGAGCCTTGGCGGATGTGATCGGAAGGAAACGCCTGCTGGTGTTTTCCGCCGCATTGATGGTCTTGGAAATGGGGCTTCTGCTGCTCGCTCCCAAGGACGGCGGCATGCTGCTTTTCACACTTTGCCTGCTGAATCGTTTTCTATCAGGCACCTCGGAGGCTGCGGCCAGCGGCGCGGATGAGGCGATCGCCTACGATTCGCTCCCGCCGGCCGGCCGGGTGGCGGCATGGGACGAGGTGCTGGCGACCGCGATGCGCTGGCGGGCCGCCGGTTTCCTGATCGCGATGACTTCGGGCGGCTTGCTGTATGATCCATCGTGGCTGAATGCGATGTTGCCGGAGGGTCCGGCAGTCCCGGTGGAACTCGCGCACCGGCTGCCGGTGGCCCTGGTGTTTCTTCAGGCACTGGCCTGCTTGGCGGTCGCGCTGCGGTTCGAGGAAAAGCCCCCCGCGGAGGATCATGCCGCAGGCCGCTGCCGCGCCGCCCTTCATCTGACCCTGCGCACTGCGGCGCATGCCTTCCGCACCCGGGTGATCGCGGTGGTGCTCATCGGCGGTTTTTTGATCGATGCGGTCACGCGGAACTACGCCACGCTGGCCAGCGAGTATTATCGTTTGATGGGGATTCCCGGCTGGGCCTTCGGTGTGATCGGCTCGCTGATAGCGGTGGGAAATTGGTTCATTCCGGTGATCGCCACCCGGCTCAACCAAAAGTTCACTCCGGTGGGGGCGCTGGTGCTGGGCGGCGCTGCGGCGGCTCTGGGATTGCTGCTGCTCGCCCCCGCATGGCCGTGGTTTGGTTTGCTTCCGGCGATGCTGCTGATGCTGCTTCTGGGATATGTCAGTTTCACGGTGAGCCGCCACCTGCATCAGGTCGCGGATTCCGCGCAGCGGGCCACCCTGTTGAGCGTCAAAGGCCTGGTTTTCAATCTCGCATACGGCTTGTATTCACTGGCTTTCTCGCTGGCACTCGCCGGGCTGGGAAAACAAGCAGGCTCCGCATTTCAAAAGGCGCTGGGCTGGCAGGCCGGTGTTTTTGTGATCGCCTTGCTGGCATACATCGCTCTGGGAGCGCGCGGAGAGCGGAAACTCCGCTGAAAGGGGGATTCAGGTTCCGGTGTTGCCCGTCCAGTGCCAGAGACCCGGGTCCAATTGGTGGCGGGCGGCCTTGGCGAGGATCCCGGCATCCGCGTCCTGATTGAGAACCGCGAACACGCACGATCCGGAACCCGCCAATAAGGCGGCGCTGCATTCATCCCGCGCGAGCAACCAATGTTTCAACTCCGCGAGAAAACGGTGTTTCTCAAAAACCGGACGTTCCAGATCATTCACCAATGACAAGCCCTCGGTCTCCCACGCGTCATAGCGGATGCCCGGCAGCTCCTTCGAGGCGTTCCAACGGCCGTATGCGTCCGGCGTGGGCACGCAAAACACCGGCTTCAGGAGCAATACCCGCAGTGCGGGCGGGGAGGGGGCGGCTTCTATGATTTCGCCACGCCCTGTGCAACGGGCCGCGCCGGGCTTCAAAAAAAACGCAATGTCCGATCCCAGTTCCGCAGCCAGTTCGTGCAGGCGATCTGCGCCAAGTTTTCCCTCATGGATTTGATCGAGCCCGAGCAGGGTGGTGGCCGCATCGCTGCTGCCGCCTCCCAAGCCCGCGCCGTGAGGGATCATTTTCTTGAGCGAGATCGATAGATTGCAGGGGATACCCGCCGCAGTCTCGTAGGCTCGCACGGCCCTGACCACCAGATTGCTCTCATCGCAGGGCAGCGTGGGATCATCACATTGGAAGGAAAATCCATCGGCTTCGCGGAATTCGAGGCCATCGGCCAGTCCCGGCAGCTTCACCATCAGGGAGTCGATTTCGTGGAATCCATCGTCGCGCTTGCCGAGCACGCGCAGGGAAAGGTTGAGCTTGGCGGGGGCTGGAAGGAGGAGGGGGCTCATGGCGGGCAATCACGGACAATCAGGGCCATCATGCGGCCGGTTTTTCCCAGTTCCTTGCGGTAACTGTAAAACCGGGCGGGATCTGACGCGGTATTGAGCCCGCAGTCGATGAAATTTCCCAGGCCCGCGCGACCCGCCTGCCGGCCAATCTCCGCGGCGAAATCCACTTCGTAGTCAGGCGGCCGGATGCAGGGGCCGAGCACCACCGTCAAATCCTCCGGCCGGCTGCCGAATCGCTCCGCCATCAAGCGGATCGCCTCGCCCAAAATATTGCTTTCGCTACCCTTCTTGCCGGAATGAAGCAGGCCGATGGCTCCCGTCCTGCCGTCGGCAAGCCAGATGGCTCCGCAATCGGCGACATGGATGGCGAGCGCCACCCCGGATTCGTTGGTTATCAATCCGTCCACCCCGGCGACGACCGGCAGGCCATCCGGGGCCTTGATTTGCGGGCATCCCGGCACCACGGCCACGGCATTGCCATGCACCTGCTCCGCCCGCCAGCACTTTGCTGCGGGTCCGGCGAATTTCGTGATCGCGGCCTGATGGAAGGGACGCAATTGCCGCATCGCCTCGTCCCGGTCACCGGCGATCTTCAGGTCTGGCACGCGTTCCACCCATCCTGCGCGCACGCCGGGCACCGCATTCAAAGGATCCAGAAAGGAAAACGCCTCCATCACCCGGGGACGGTAACGGAGGCGCATTGGATTCTCCAAGCTGTTTCAGGTGGATTCTCTCCCGATCACGCCATCGCGCGGCCTTGTATGGCGCGTTTGGTATGTTCGACGGTTTCCGCCTGGTCTTCATCCATGCCTGCCAGGATTCCGGCAAGATCCGTTGCGATCTCAGAACGCATCTTGGAAACGAGTTCGACTCCTTTCGCCGTGATGCGCACCATGATCTTGCGGCGATCTTCGGCGGCATGGACACGCTCGACATACGACAGCTTTTCCAAACGATCAACCAAGCCGGTGGCGGCTGCGGTCGAATGTCCCATCTTCTTCGCGATATCCGACATCGTCAGATACTCTTCGCTTGAAAGATAGGTCAGGAGGAAGAACTGCGGAAACGAGACGTTACCTTTATTGAGTTCTGTGGACAGGTTGAGGATGCAGCTCCGCTGGGTAAACAGGACGAAGTCAGCAAGACGGTCCGCGTCGGCTTTCACCGAAGCGCCCGAGGCGTTCATGGTTTTCATTATGGCTGGTTGTAGTGTTCATGTTTCGGGACATGTAAGGGGGCACAGCCATTGCGGATGAGAAGCTACCCGGAAGTGCGGATATTTATCAACCCTAAAATTCAATATTTTTAGTTCAACGTCTGTGCTGCTCGGGACATTTTGAAAATACACGATTCAAAGAGGTTTCGAAAGAAAAGAATTCGCGAAAAGTTAATTATTTTTTTGAACATTTCCGCTTGTGGATTCCTGCTGATTTTTAGGGAGTTCGGGATCTGGTTCGGTCGCGACAGGTGTTGCCGGGGCTTTGGGAGCATGGCGGGAATAGACAGCGTCGCCGATTTCGGCAGTGCCCGATTGCAGGTCGGCGGCGGC
The DNA here is from genome assembly GCA_030696085.1 of Luteolibacter sp. GTDB lineage: Bacteria > Verrucomicrobiota > Verrucomicrobiia > Verrucomicrobiales > Akkermansiaceae > Luteolibacter. The sequence goes on along the minus strand of JAUYNL010000053.1, from coordinate 123,914 downwards.
GAATTGGCCCAACGATTCACCGGTGACGAGTAGGTTTGCGGAGCGTTCGTCGGGGCCACGGGTTGTTAAAATCGTGCCTGCCTCGATATTCCAGCTACCGTAGCCTTGAATGAGTACGAATCTTTTATCGGCGGGAATCGAGGCGATCCGGCCGACGAGTTTGGGGCCTTCGGTCGCGGGCTTTTCACCGGAAGCGGCGGGATCATCGGGCTTGTCGAACAGCGAGCAGGCCGCGAGTGACAGCACGGCAAGCGCCGGAAGCACGAAACGGATGGAAATTTTCATGGAGCCAGCTTGGCATGGGTGGCTGAAATGAAAACCGCATTTTCAGGAGCGGGAGCACGATGCCGCTTTCCCATTGGCACAATTCGGACTCGGCAGGGCTGCGGGGAAATGCGAGTTGTCCGCCCGCTGACGAGATGGATGCCGAAATCTTGAACCAACCCGTATTGAGCCGCCGCGACGTTCGGCGAAATTTCGCGTGTCTTGTGTGGATGGGCTCGGTATTTGCGATGGGGTGGTCGGAGGTGGTGGTGGTTTTGCAGCCGCTGCTGGTGCATTATGGCGCGAGCAACATGCAGATCGGCATTGTGCAGGGGGTGCTCATCGCCACGCTGCCGGGGATGTTCCTCTCGCCGTGGATCACGCGGCGTTTCCGCCACAAGAAGATCTATTTGTTTGTGATGGATTCGCTCTATCTGCTGCCGGTGGGGATCGTGGGCGCGGTGGTGTGGGCGGGCGGTGCGGGCGGAAATGAAAAGATGATCTGGCTCATTGTGCTGCTGATGTTGTTGGGGCAGATCGCCGCAGGTTTCGGCGGGCTGCCGAACCAGGAGTTCTTCACGGCCTGCATTCCGATGCGCCTGCGCGGACGCCTGGCCGGGGTTTCCGCAGGGTTGGGCGGAGTGCTCGGGCTGGGGGCCACGGGTATCGCGGCGTGGATCCTGGGTGTGATGCCAAAGCCGGAGGCCTTTGGCGCCTTGCTGGCGCTCGCCTGGCTGCTTTGCCAATTGGCGGATACCGCAGTGTTGTTCGCTAAGGAGCCGCCGACGCCAGTGGAGGCTTCTCCGCGTCCGTGGGGCCGGGAAATGTGGCGGGCGTTTTTTCGTGATCGCAAGTTCGTGCGTGTGACCCTTGTGGTGTGCCTGATCTCGCCCTTGCTGGGGCAGCTTGCGGTGTTTTCCAGTGTGTTTGCCTTCCGCGACCTGGGCTTCAAGGCGCAGATGGCGGCTTGGCTGGGCATGACGGCCGCTGGCTGCCGGCTGGCGCTGAGTCCGGCGGCGGGCTGGTTCACCGATGCGTGGGGAGCGCGCCACACGTTATTACTTTGGGCCGGGATGGTGGCTGGGGGTTTCCTATTGCTGGCACTATTTCCAACGGCGGCCAGCGTGTTTGCGTCCGCCGGCATTGCCGCCGTGGCGGGCAGCGGGTTTTCCGGGGCGATGAATGCTCTCACCAGCGGCATTCCGCGTCCGGAGAACCGTGCCGGACATTTCACTCTGCTGGGGTTTTGCATGATTGCCTCCAATTCGGTGGGTCCGCTACTGGCGGGACGGCTGTTTGACACGCTGTCTTATCGTAGCGGCTTCGCCGTGCTCGGGGTGGCGACGGTCGTTGTGGTGGGCCTGAGCTGTTGGTTGTTGCGCGATCTCAGCGCACGGGCGGAGGACTATTCGTGAGTTTGGTGGTCCTGGGAATCCGCTTGCCAATGCGGGTTTGGAACGATACCCACCCGCCTCTACCGCAAAAATTTGCGGATTCCGTTCCTCTTTTATGAAGTTGGCGAAATTGCTCAGTGCGGACCAGATCATCCTCGATATGAAGGCAGTGGAGCACTGGCCGGCGATCATGGAGCTGGTGGACCATCTCTTTGAGTGCAAACGGCTGCCGGAGGTGCTCAAGGAGCAGGTGCTGGAGGCGCTCAAAGCCCGTGAAGACCAGGTGAGTACTGGTATCGGCTCGGGAGTGGCCATTCCTCACGCATTTTCCGACGATATCGGGGAGGTCGCGGCGGTTTTCGGCCGGTCCAAGGCGGGTATCGATTTCGAGGCCATCGACAACGCCCCGGTGCATTTCATCATTCTTTTCATCGTGCCGCGCAAGGACTACCACCTGCATCTCCGGACCTTGGCGGCGATCGCAAAAATGTTCACCAACTGTGAAGTGCGCCGCCAGTTCGGAGCTGCGGAAACCCGCGATGAAATCCTTGCCATTCTCGACCCCAAACCGGCGCGTGCCGCAACGCCCGGGGCCTGAATTACCGCCATGACGCTTCTGCAAGACCTTGAGGCCCGCCTCGCCGCCGCGCTTTCCTCCACCCTTGGCGAGCCTCTCACGGCCGCCGTCACCCCCACCGCCGATCTGCGCTTTGGCGACTATCAGACCAACGCGGCGATGGTGCTGGCCAAGCACCGCAAGATCAATCCCCGCGCGCTGGCCCAGGAAATCATCGATCATCTCCAACTTGACGGACTCGCCACAGCGGACATCGCCGGTCCGGGATTCATCAACTTCCGGATTCTTCCCGCTGCCTACGCGGCGAAGGCCGCCGAATTGCTGCACGATGAAAAACTCGGCGTCCCGACCGTGGGCGAGGGACAAACCGTCGTTGTCGATTTCTCCGCGCCGAACGTGGCCAAACCGATGCACGTCGGCCATATTCGCTCGACGATCATCGGGGATTCGCTCGGCCGCATCGCGCGTTTTCTTGGATTTAAAGTTATCGCGGACAATCACATCGGCGACTGGGGCACCCAGTTTGGCATGATTCTCCATGGTTGGAAAACCATGCTCAACGCCGAGGCGCTCGAAGCCGATCCCATTCCCGAGCTGCTCCGCATCTACCGTGATGTGAACACCGCGATCAAGGCGGATCCATCCGTTTTGGAGACCTGCAAAAACGAGTTGGTGAAACTACAGGCCGGCGACCCGGAAAACCTCGCCATCTGGCAACAATGCATCGACGTTTCAAAACGCGGCCTGCGGAAAATCTACGAAATCCTGGACGTGAAGTTCGACCACTGGCTTGGCGAGAGTTATTACAATGATCGCCTTGCCGGCCTCGTTGATGTGTTTCTAACAAAAGGCATCGCCCGCGAGAGCGAAGGTGCGATCTGTATCTTCTCGGACGGCGCGAAAAACCCCGAGGACGATCCCTTCATGGTCCACAAGGAGGACGGCTGGACGGACAATCCCGCCATCATCCGCAAGGCCGATGGCGGTTTTCTCTACGCCACCACCGACCTCGCCACGATCCAGTTCCGCATCGACGAATGGAAGGCGGACCGGATCTGGTATGTCGTCGGCGTGCCGCAGCAACTCCATTTTCGCCAGCTTTTCGATGCCGCCGCGCGTTGGGGAAAAATCGGAAATTTCCAACACGTCGCATTTGGTTCCATACTCGGTGAGGACCGCAAGTTGATGAAGACCCGCTCCGGCGAGAACGTGCAGCTCACCGACGTCCTAACTGAAGCCATCGAGCGCGCCGCCAACATTATCGCCGAGAAGAATCCGGACCTACAGGGCGAGGAGGCAGAGGAAATCGCGAAAATCGTCGGAATCGGCGCGGTGAAATTCGCCGAGCTTTCGCAAGGGCGCCTCACCGACTACGTCTTCGCCTGGGACCGCATGCTCGCGCTGCAAGGCGACACCGCGCCCTACCTGCAATACTCGACGGTCCGGATCCGTTCGATTTTCCGAAAACTTGATGCTCCATTTGATGCCGCATCCGCCGTCATCACGCTCAACGAGGAGGCGGAAATCCACCTTGCCCGTCTGCACGCCCGCTTCGGCGAGTTGCTGCCACTTATCATCGAGGACTTCCGCCCGAATCTGCTAGCCAACTATCTGCTGGAGCTTGCCCGCGCCTTCCACTCCTTCTTCGAGGCCTGCCCCGTCCTCAAGTCCGAGGCCGCCGTGCGCGACAGCCGCCTCGCGCTCTGTGAGCTCACCTCGCGCATCCTCAGCACCGGCCTCGGCTTGTTAGGCATCAAGTGCCCGGAGCGGATGTGAGATTCACCCGTCGTCCGCATCATTGAAGCTCCCGCCATAGCCCGGCCGATAGAGAATCAGGGTGCTGTGTTTTGAGATTTCCTGGAAATGCGCGTCGATGGCATAGAGCCGCACTCCGTCGTGGATGGCGATGGCGGCGATGAGCACATCGAGCCATGGGACGGTGAGACCTTTGGCGCGGAGCCGCCAGGCGAGGGCGACGGCGCGGTCCCAGTCGTCCTCGCGGCTGGGGCGGTAGGGGATGACTGAAAAGCGTTGGCCGAGATGCGTCCGTTCCTCCAGGCGGGCACCGCCGAGGACTTCCAGGCGGACCGGTGAGCACCACTGGGCCTCATAGGCTTCCAGCAGACCCTCGACGGCGAATTTCACCCTCATATCGCCATTACGGCGGAGGCTCTCGATCCAGGCGGATGAATCCACAAGCACCATGGCGATTAGTCCTGATAGAGTGGTGGCACCGGATTGGAGGGATCCTGACCTGCCGCATCCGCCGCCGGGGCAGGGTAGTCGAATACTCCTTCCCGGATCATGCGTCCGAATTCCCGCGCCTGTTTGCGGCGCACGAACTCGGTGACCGCCCGCGCCACCGCGGGACTCTTGTTTTTGTCCCCGGTGATCTTCAGTAATTCGGTCAAAACATCATCTTCGATGTCCACAGTAATTCTCATGCGGGAAATAAAGCTTCATTTGGCATCAATGTAAAACATAATTCGCATCATTTTGATGCGAAAATTCTGAATATGAGTGACGTTGGGGCCCATGGGTCTTGACTTGCTTGGAGTTCGCAGCCCTGACAGTCTTTTGCTTTCCTCTTCATTCACCCATGTCAAAGCCCCCATTTTACGTCATCGGTCACAAGAATCCGGACACGGATGCGATTTGTTCCGCGATTGGCTATGCCGCCCTATTGCGGGCCGTGGGCGAGGAACGGGATGCCGTCGCCGCCCGCTGCGGTGAGATTTCGCAGCGCACCAAGTGGGTGCTGGAACGCGCCGGCTTCGAGCCGCCCGTCCTGATCACCGACATCCGCACCAATGCCGGCATGATCAGTCACCGTGAAGTCATCAAGGTGACGGTCTCCGACACATTCCTCACGGCCTATCGCCGTATGCTCGCTGCGGAAATCCGCTGCGTGCCGGTGGAGGACGAAAACGGTGACCTTTGCGGCATTCTCCGCTATTTTGATCTGCTGCGGCTTCTGCTCCCAGCGGATACCGAGGGTCTCAGTGTTCGGACGGTGCATGCCTCGCTGGCTCACCTTGCAGCCACTTTGCAGGCCGAGAGTCTCGGAGCCCGCGTTCCATTGCCGGAATGCGAGGAAGACTTGATCCTGCTGGTCGGCGCCTCCTCCCAGGAAACCGTGGATGCCCGCCTCAAGCAGGCGAAAAACGAAGGAAATATCGGCAATTTCCTCGTTATTTGTGGCGACCGACCAATCGTCCAGCGCTCCGCGATTGATTTTGGTGCCCGTGCTTTGCTCGTCACCGGCGGCAATTCGGTTTCTCCAGACATCCGTGATTTCGCCAAAACCCGCGGTGTCGTGCTGCTCCGTTGTGCCCAGGATACGGCTAGCGCCTCCACGCTGATCCGCTGCTCGCGCACGGTCCGCCATGTCATGGAGCGGAAGTTTGAAACCGTCTGCCCGATGGAGCCGGTTTCCAAACTCCGCAAGCACTTGTCCTCCTCCGAGCAGGATTTGTTCCCGGTGGTCGATCATAGCACCGGAAAAATGGTGGGTGTCATTTCAAAATCCGACCTCGTCGATCCGCCGCGCATCCGGCTTGCGCTTGTGGACCACAACGAATACGCGCAAGCGGTCAATGGTGTGGAGGAGGCGGAAGTCACCGAGGTGATCGACCACCACCGTCTCGCCGGCGATCTTGTTTCGCGCGAGCCGATCCGCTATCTCAACGAGCCCGTCGGCTCCACCTGCACGCTGGTGGGCCGCAAGTTTTTCTACCGTGGCCTCATGCCTGCTCCAGGTGTGGCCATGTGCCTGTGCGCGGGCATCGTTTCCGATACGCTGTGCCTCACCTCGCCGACCACCACCTTGCTGGACCGCGAAATGCTGACCTGGCTCAGCGGTGTGGCGGGTGTGGATCCGAAAACGTTCACCGAGGAGTTTTTCGCGGTCGGTTCGCTCATCGCCAATGGCACGCCCGAGGAAATTCTCAACGCTGATCGCAAGGAGTTCACCGAACAGGGGCGGAACGTCAGCATTTCGCAGGTGGAGGAGCGGGATTTGCACGGCTTCGCGGCGCGGCGTGAAGAGCTCGAAGCGGAGCTGATGAAGCTGCACAAGAATCGCGAATACGATCTTTCCATCTTGGCGGTCACGGATGTCGCGCTGCATCACAGCATGATTCTGGCGGTGGGCCCGGAGAATGCGCTGGCCAAACTGCCCTTCGAGCGAAAGGACGAAAGCCTGTTCCACGCGCCGGGAGTCGTCAGCCGCAAGCGCCAGATTTTTCCCGCGGTTTGCGAGGCGATTCACCAATCCGCGTAGGAGAATGGGTGGGCAGGAGTCACTCGAATTGAGGGCAACAAAAAGGGCCGCGACCCCTCGCGACCCGTCTTGTGTTCTGTCATGAACTCTATTGAAACCGGGGACCTCTCCCCTCGACGGCGAGAGAATGCGGGTGATCCGGATTTTTGTCATGTCCCTAAATCATGGGACACGGAAGCGGCCCGGGACAAACAAAAGGGGTCGCGCCCCTGCGCGACCCCCAAAGCTTTGTCATGATTGAAACCGGGGACCTCTCCCCTCGACGGGCGAAGAATGCGGGAAATCCGGATTTCTGTCATGTCCCTAAATCATGGGACACGCGGGCGGTCACGAGAGATCCAGGAATCCACGTCGGATCGCCTCGCTGACGGCGGCAGGGAGGCTGCGAACGTGGAGTTTGTCGAAGCTGCGCTTGATGTATTCGGTCACCGAGTGCTCGCTGAGTTTCAAATCGTCGGCGATTTCCTTGCGGGTCAGGCCCTTGGCCGAAAGTTGCAGCACCTCGCACTCGCGGGCGGAAAGCGATTCCGCCTCGGGGATAGGGCTGAGCTGGCGGAAGGTTTGCAGGATCATGCCGGCGATCTTGGGATCGAGCGGCGTGCCACCGGCGAGCACTTCCTCCAGCGTTTCGAGCAGGCGCGAGGCGCTGCCAGCTTTCACCAGATAACCATGGGCACCCGCTTCAAGGGCGGAGAAAACCTTCGCCTTGTCCGTGAAGGCGGTGAGCACCAGCACGCGGGCCTCGGGCAGCAGTTCGCGCACCTTGCGGATGCCGGCGATGCCGCTCATGCCGGGCAGACCGAGATCCGAGAGCACGAGGTCCGCCTCCAGTCCGCCGCGAATGGCCTCGAGCGCGTCCTCCATGGTGGAAAAGCTGCCCACGCATTGGTAATGCGCCCGTTGCTCCAGCACCATTGCCACCGATTCGCGGAAATCGGCGTGATCTTCGATCAGGATCAGGCGGATCGCGCGATCCTTCGGCGTGGGTGTGGCGGCCATGGCCATGTTCGATAACCCATCCCGGAGCGATCGGAAAGCGAAGCTTTGAAGCCAGCGCGGGAAAATCAACCCGGGATACGGGGGGGCACGATGCCGTGCCCGATTTTCCGCCAGTCCTCGGTGCTGAGGCAGCAGGGGTCCGCGGCGACCAGGTGCCCGGGGGAAATCTCCGCGAGGGCGAGATCCATGCCGATGGTTTCCTGATAGAGCGGGTGGCTGATGCGGTGGCCGAAGGCGCTGCCGGCGGGCGGATCGATGGGCGAGGGAACATCTCCCTCCAACAGGATTTTCTCGCGGCGCGCCAGCGGATCGGGCGTGGGGATGGCGGAGAGCAGCGCCTTGGTGTAGGCGTGGCGGGGATCGCGGTAGATTGTCTCCGCCGTGGCGAGTTCGACGATCTTGCCGAGATACATCACGGCCACGCGGTCGCTGACATGCTTCACGACCGATAGATCGTGGGCGATGAAAAGGTAGGACAATCCGAATTCCTTCTGAAGCTCGACTAGCAGATTTAGGATCTGCGACTGGATCGAGACATCAAGCGCGGAGACCGGTTCGTCGCAGACGATGAGTTTCGGCTTGAGGGCGAGCGCGCGGGCGATGCCGATACGCTGGCGCTGGCCGCCGGAAAATTCGAATGAATATCGATCCGCCGCGGAGGATGGCAGGCCGACCCGGTCCAACAATTCGTTCACGCGCCGGGTGCGTTCCGCGCGGTTGCCGAGGCTGTGGATGATGAAGGGTTCTTCGATGATCGAGCGCACGCTCATGCGAGGATCGAGCGATTCGGCGGGGTCCTGGAAGATCATCTGGAAATCCCTGCGCAAGGGGCGCAGCGCGCGCTGGCTGAGATGGGAGATATCACGATCTTCGAAAAGGATGTTGCCGGAAGTCGGTTTGAGCAGGCGCACCACGGCCTTGCCGAGCGTGGATTTACCGCAGCCGGATTCGCCGACGAGGCCGAGGGTTTCACCGGGGGCGATGTCGAGCGAGACACCATCCACCGCGCGCACGGCGCCGGTCTGGCGCAGCATGACGCCGCCGCGCACCGGGAAGTGGACGCGAAGCTTGGAGATGGAAAGCAGTGATGTCATGGTTGATAACAATAGTGACATGTTTCCACCCAGTGGCCGGGTGAGATCTGGGCGAAGGCCGGGCGCTCGCGGCTGACGCCGCCACCCGAGCTGATGCGCCCCATACGCTGGCAGAAGCGGCATCCATGGGTGTGCTCCGCCAGCGAGGCCACCATGCCAGGGATGGTGTGGAGAACGGATTTCGACGGAGTTTCCAAGGTGGGGATCGATCGCAGCAAGCCCTTGGTATAGGCGTGCAGGGGATGGGCGAAGAGTTCCTCTGCCGGGGCTTTTTCCACGACCCGTCCGGCGTACATCACCACCACTTCGTCACAGGTTTCGGCGATGACACCGAGATCATGGGTGATGAGAATGATGGACATGTTCATCTCACTCTGGAGGCGGGCCATGAGATCGAGGATTTGCGCCTGCACGGTCACATCCAGCGCGGTGGTCGGTTCGTCGGCGATGACCAGGGACGGCCGGCAGGCGAGTGCGAGTGCGATGACGATGCGCTGGCGCATGCCGCCGGAAAGCTGATGGGGGTAGTCCATCATGCGCTTTTCGGGAGCCGGTATGCGGACCAGCCTGAGCATCTCGAAGGCGGCGTCCCAGGCATCGCGTTTCGAGATGTTCTTGTGCAGGCGGAAGACTTCCGCGACTTGGCGGCCGATGCGGTGCACGGGGTTGAGTGCGGACATCGGCTCCTGGAAAATCACGCCGATGTCGCCGCCGCGGACACGCCGGATTTCAGCATCGCTGGCACGCACGAGGTCCCGGCCTTTGAAAAACACGTGGCCGCCGAGGATCTTGCCTGCGGGCTGGGGCAGCAGCCGGACGATCGACATGGCGGTGACGCTTTTCCCGCAGCCGGACTCGCCGACGATGCCCACGGTTTTCCCCTCCGGCACCGAGAAGGATACCTGATCGACGGCGCGTAGCAGGCCGCGGTCGGTCTCGAACGAAGTGATGAGCTTGTCCACTTCGAGGATGTTTTCGGGGTGGCCGTTCATGGGGATTCGGGATCGTCCGCGGGGGCTGGAGATTCGTTTGCAGGCATGGGCTCCGCGACCATGCGGTAGGCATCGACGGTTTTGGTGGATTCCGGGAAAGCCCTGCCACTTCTGCGGGCGGACTGGGTTTCCTCCCGCATCTCCTCATCGACCCAGAAGACGAAGACTTCATGCGGATCATAGACGACGGGAGGGCTGAAACGCGTGGTGTCACAATCCGGCCAGCGCACCCAGCGCCAGGATCCGATTCTAACGAAATCCACCGAGAATCCGGGCACGAAGATCGCCTCGTCGTGGATGATGTGCTGGAGTTTCCATGCGGCGTCCTTGATTTCCTCGCTGGTGCGGCCGGTGCGGACCTGATCGCAGAGGGCATCGGTGTCCGGGCGGCTCCAGACGAAGGTGTTGTTCGTCTGTGGCTTGGGGCTGCCCTTTTCATCATAGGCGTTGGTGGAGTGGAGGAACTGGTGGAAATCCGGCACCGGCGGCTGGATGAGCCAGCTTCCGAAGCCCATTTCGTGCTGTTTCTGCATTTCCTTCTTATAGGAAACGGTGGCTTCCAGTCCGTCGAGGCGCAGCTCGAACCCGCAGCGCTTCGCTTCTTCCCGGAGGATGGCGAAGATGCGGTCATAGATCGGCATGCTCGGATAGGTGACTGAGATGGAGAGTCGCGTGCCGTCCGGTTTGGTGAGGATTCCATCCCTGCCTTCGGTGGTGAAACCGGCCGACCGGAAGGACTCGCGCGCGAGATCGATGGAATACGGCCGCGCCTTGATCGAGGGATCGCTGAAGGTGGTGTAACCTTCGTTGAAGGCGTTGAGGCGCTGGTAGTCTCCACGGTACATCACATCAATGACTTTCTGCCAGTTCATCGCGTGATGGATGCCGACGCGGATGGCGCGCTCGTTGAGCGGCGGCTTGCTGACATTGAGATAGAGGCCGAGCGGGACTTTAGGATAGCGGTTGTAGAAGGTCACGCGTTCGATGTAGCCCTTGTAAACGGGTTCGATCTCGGATTTCTCATACCAGCGTTCCGGTCGTGTTAGAAAAAACGTGTCCAGCTCTCCGGCGCGAAACAGCTCGAAGGCCTTCGACTCGTCCCGCACCACCGTGCTGACGATCTTGTCCGGGTTGAATCGATGGCGATAGTATTTCCGGTCCTTCGCCCACCAGTCCCTGACGCGGGTCTGGGTGATGGAGGCTCCCTTGATGATATCCTTTTGCAGGACCTCGTAGGCCCCCGTGGTCGGCGGGAAGCGCCACTGGTAGCGCTCGGTGTAGTCGGAGCCGTATTCCGCATAGAAATGCGGCGGCGAGGGCTGGATCTGGCCGGCGATGACGGGGCCGTGGATCTTCGCTTCGGGCAGCGAGACTGACACGGTGAGTTCGTCATACATGGCGATCTGCGCGATGTTCTCCCGATAGAATTGTTTGGCGTATGGATTGACGATGTGATCCGAAACGCGGAGATAAACGCCCACCAGGAAATCACGGGCGCGGACGGGTTTGCCATCCGAGTAGCGCGCCTCGGAATCGATCTTGAAATAGATCGTGCGTCCGTCTTCGGAGACCGCCCATTCCTTCGCGAGGCCGGGAATCATTTCCATCGTTTCGGGATGGAGCGTGACCAGTGGGAGGTCGATGTAGTCGTAAAGATCGCCGCGGAAGAAGTTGTTGGAGTTGTCGCCGAACGGGCGGATGGTCGGAGGAAAGGACGGGATGTATTTGCGGAAAACACCGCCTTTTTTCGCTGCGGGATCGCCGATTTCCGGTTGGTCCATGCCGGTTTCCCAAACGAGTTCCGCAGGGATTTCCGAGGGGTTTCCGAGTTTCAGGAAATCACCGATCACGAGGCGGAACTTCCATTTTTCCTGGTCTTGCCGGAGGGTTTTCAGCCGGTTGAGCAAGGTGGCGCGGGCCGTATCGTCCGCATTGGCGAGGTCGGCCTCCACGCGCGCCACTTCCTTGCGGGTGGCTTCCTGCTGGGTCTTCAGCCATTCCGCGATGTGCCGGTTGTAGGCCGGCACGAAGCTGTCGAAGCCGAGCGCGCGGGAGCTTTCCACCGTCTCGCGGCGACATCCCGCGCCAGTCAGCGCGAGCGCGCAGGGCAGTAGCATGGCCAGGACTTTGAAAAAACTGCGGATCATCGGTAATAAGTGAACTTTTTCGGATCGAAAGCCTCGCGCACGGCTTCGCCCACGAAGGTGATGATCACCAGCAGCGCCACCAGCACAGCGAAGGTCGAGGAGACGAGCCATGGTGCCGATAGATTGGAGAGTCCGTCGTTGAGCAGACGCCCCCAGGTGGCGTATTCGGGCGGCAGGCCGAAACCGAGGTAATCGAGCGAGGTGAGCGCGAACACCAGGCCGGACATGGTGAAGGGAACCAGCGTCACGATGATGGCGACGGTATTGGGCAGCAGGTGGCGGAACAGGATGCGCGGCGTGCCCGCGCCAAGCACCCTTGCGGCGGCGATGTAATCGCGCTCCTTGTCGCGGTACGCGGCGGTGCGCATCAGGAAGGTCATGCCCATCCAGCCGAAGGCGACGAGAATCGTCAGGATGGTGGGCAGTCCCTTGAACTGGTCCGGCACCATGCTTGAGAAAATGATCACCACGAACAGGAAGGGCATGTTCGAGAAAATCTCGATCAGGCGCTGGACGGCGAGATCGAACCATCCGCCGAAGTAGCCCATCATCATGCCGATGGTGATGCCGATCAGATAGACGATGGGCAGATAGATGATGGCCGCCTTGAAGTTCACCTGCATTCCGCCATAGAGATAGGCGAGCACGTCGTATCCCTGCGAGGTGGTGCCGAGCCAGTTTCCCTCCTCCGGGATCGGCGGCGCCGGGTGGTATTTGACGGCGCGCAGATCCATGTTCGCGTGGGGCAGGAAGGATTTCTTGTCACCCTCGCCGCTGAAGCGCTCGCGCAGCAGTCTGCCATCGAGGTATTCCCCGCTATAAACCGGAGTGCCGTCCGCGCTCCAGCCGTCCACGGGGCCGGATGGCAGGCCCTTGCGCAGCGTGTAGCGGACGTGCATCACCGCCTCGTCCACATTGTGATAGTGGGCGGCGAGACCAAAGTAGGGTTTGCTGCTACCGGATTCGTAATAGACGCCCTCGCGCTGGACCAACTGCCGCGAGCGCGGTGGCAGCGTGTCACCGGTGGGATCGTATGGAATGAGCGGCATGATCACCCGCCCGCCGCCGGTGGCGTGGAGGGTTTTCCTGAGTTTGCGATAGTTGACTGGTGCGTCGGGTGACTCTTTGGTGATGCCGAAATCCTTGTTTTTGAGTGCCACGGGCAGGAAGGCGGGGAAAACCCAGCGTCCCTGGTATTGCACGGCGAGCGCCTGTTTCCCGACCACGACCTGGTCCAGCGCGGCGAGTCCGCCGAGGGTGATCAGGATGACGAGCGAGTAATACCCGCGCTTGATTTCACGGAAACGCTTGATGCGCATCGCGGTGACCGGATTGGCCGGCCCGCGGGTGAAAGAGCGGATGAGCATCCATGCGCCGCAGGCGATGAGCAGCGCCGCGCTGAGCCAGCCGAACCACGGAAATGCCATGCCGGCTCCGGATTTCGCATGGAGCCATGGAACCTGCCTGCTGGTTTCGAAGAACCAGCGCGCCGTGGGAAACACGATGCCCAGCAGTTCGCCCGCCACCGCAAGGCTACCTAACAGGATTTCGATAGTTCCGATCAATCGCATGGTCACTCGAATTTGATGCGGGGGTCCACCATCGCCACGATGAAGTCGGAGATCACATGTCCGATCAGCATGAGGAACGCGGCGATGGTCAGCGTGCCCATGATCACCGGCACGTCGCGGGCAATGACCGATTGATATTGCAGCAGGCCGAAGCCCTGGATGTCGAACACGGTCTCAATGAGCATCGAGCCGCCGATGAAAACAGTGACGAGGTCCCCGAGGCTGGTGGCGATGGGGATCATCGAGTTCCGGAAGGCATGGCCGAAGACCGCCTTGCGGAAACTCGCTCCCTTGGCCACCGCAGTACGCACGTAGTCGGCGGCGAGATTGTCCATCAGGTTGTTCTTGGTCATCATCGTGAGCCCGGCGAAGGAGCCGATGATATAACAAAGCAGCGGCAGCACCGTGTGGTGCGCGAGATCCTTGAGTTTATTGAAATTGGAGAGTTGGTCGAAATCCGCGCTGGTGAGGCCGAAGAGCGGGAACAGGTTCATGCGCGCGCCGAGATGCACCAGCAGGATCGCGCCGAGCGCGAAACCGGGAATCGAGTAGCCGAGGAAAATCAGCACCGAGGTGGCGGAGTCGATGAAGGTGCGGTGTTTCAAGGCCTTCAACACGCCCAGCGGCAGACACACCGCGTAGGTGATGAAGGCGGTGAGCAGGCCGAAATAAACCGCGATGGGCATGCGCGAGAAGATCATTTCGTGGACCGGATCGTTGTAAACCGTCGAGCGTCCTAGATCGCCCTGCAGCAGGCCGGAGACGCGCGTCTGATAGATCACCGCGCGCGGTGAATAGTCCGGCGCGGTCTGGTTGCCGGTGTTGCGCCGCTTGAAGCGGTCCTGGCGGTCCTGTTGGGTCTCGTAGCGGACTTTCCAGGCCTCCACAGCCACCGCTTTCCCGGTTTCCGCAAAGACGGCGGACTCCACGCTTTCGCCCCTGCGTTTCACGTGCACGGCCCGGCCGTCGCCGCGCAGCACGACTTCCGCGGTGGTGGCGGCATCCAGCGTGCCGGCGATCTTCTCCTCGCCCTGCCCGCCGAACTCGCCCTTGGAGATCCTCACTTCGCGGGGGACGATCCCCAGCCACTGTCCGTAGGCGACCAGCACGTTCTTGTTGAGACCGAACTGCTCTTCGAGCTCCTCGAGCTGCTCCTCGCTCAATCCCCCCTGCGCCTGGCTGGAGGACGCCCGTTTCCCCCCTTGTTCGGCCCCACGCGCCGCTTCCTGCAGCATCCGGTCCAGCGGGCCGCCGGGCACGAAACGCGTGATGGTGAAGACCAGCAGCGTGATCCCCACCAGGGTGGGGGGAATCAGCAGCAGGCGGCGGAGGAAATAACTTTTCACGGGATCGTCCCGATGGTTCTAGCCCGGTTGCCGGTTCATGCAAGCCCGGAACATCCTGCTGCAAGGCGGCTTGCGCGGCGGGGATCGGCCCGCTAGCTTGCGCCCATGCCCGCTGAGACCCGGACCCGATTTTTTGAAACAGGCAGCCCCGAGGACCCCGTGCGGCTGCGCAATGGCGGGCTGTTGCCGGGCGTGCGGATCGCCTACGAAATGTGGGGGGCCTTGAACTCGGAGAAATCCAACGCGATCCTCTTGTTCCACGCGCTATCCGGCTCCCACCACGCGGCCGGGTTCAATCCCGCCATCGAGGGCGTGGGCACGCTTTGGCAGGAGGAGCTTCACGCCGGTTGGTGGGAGGAGATGATCGGCCCCGGCAAGGCGCTTGATACGGACAAGTATTGCATCATCTGCGGGAATTATCTCGGCGGCTGTTATGGCAGCACCGGGCCGGCCTCGGTGAATCCGGAAACCGACCAGCCCTGGGGCTCGTCGTTTCCCGCTGTGACGGCCGCCGATCAGGTGGAGGCATTCACCCGCCTGCTCGACGGCCTGGGCATCGGCTCCCTCCACGCGGTGGTCGGTCCTTCGGTGGGCGGCCTGATCGCGGCCACCTTCGCCACCCGTTTTCCCGATCGTGTCCGCAATGTGATCGCCATCGCCTCGGGCTGCAAAACCACGGTGCTCAACCGGCTCATTCTTTTCGAACAAATCCTCGCCATCGAAAACGACCCGTATTTCAACGGCGGCGATTATTATGACAACGAGCCGCCGCTATATGGCCTGGCGCTCGCCCGCATGATCTCCCACAAGACCTTCGTGCACCTCGATTCCATCGAGAGCCGCGCGCGCCAGGACGTGGTCCAGCCGGACGACGTGCTCGCCTGGTACCGGGTGCGCGACCAGTTCCAAAGCTACATGCTCCACCAGGGCAAGAAGTTCGTGAAACGCTTCGATGCGAACACCTATCTCCGCATCATCGATTTGTGGTCGCGCTACGACGCCACCCACGAGGGCGACGCCGAATCGCCCGCGGATCTCTTCGAGCGCGCCCGCCTCGCCGGCCAGCGCTGGCTGGTGTTTTCCATCGACTCCGACTTCTGTTTCTATCCGGAGGAACAGGCGGAGCTGGTGAAACATCTCGAAACCGCCAAGGTCGATGTGATGCACATCACCGTACACTCCGACAAGGGGCATGACTCATTCCTGCTGGAGCCGGATCTTTATACTCCGCACATCGCGTGGGTGCTGGGAAAATGAGGAATCTCAATACTCCGCCACCGGACTGGCGGCGGCGGTTTCATGGCCCGGATCCTCTGGAAACTCCGCGGCGAGCTTCTCCAGCGCGGCGCAGGTCCCGGCCCATTTGTTGTCCGACCATGTGAGCGGCGCATGGAGTTTCCTGCGGCGGAAGCGCTCGATGCGCTCGCGCGCTTCCTCGGTCATCCAGTGCGGCAGTTCGGCGATGGCGCGGGCGGCGGTTTCCGCGGTATCGGTGCGGTGGCAGATCATCGCGAGATCGTTGCCGGCGCTGATGGCGAGTTTCACATCCTCGCCGCGGCCGTAGCGGCCGGTGATGGCGCCCATGTCGAGATCGTCGGTTAGAACGAGGTGTTTGTCGAAGCCGAGCTGGTCGCGCAGGAAACGCCGGATGATGCGTGGTGAGAGCGATGCCGGGAAATCCGGGTCGATGTTTGGAAACTCCACATGTGCGAGCATGACGGCGTCGATTTCCGGCATCAGCGCGGTGTAGGGGATCACGTCCTCGCGCAGCAGCTGGTCCAGCGTGGCGGGCGAGGACGGGAGATCGTGGTGCGGATCGGATAGAGCGCGCCCGCCTGCCGGGAAATGTTTCGCGCAGCCGGCGATGGCGCGTTTGCGCAGCCAGCGGTTCCACTGGCCGGCGTAGTCGATCACGCGCTGTGGATCGCGCCCCCAGCAACGACCGCGCAGGGCGTTTTGTTCGTCGGGGAAATGATCGAGATCGAGCACCGGCGCGAAGTTCAAATTGAAGCCCAACAAGCGCAGCAGATCGCCGGTGAGCGCCCCGGCATCGGCGATTTTTCCCAGATCCTTCCTTGCCGCGAGCGCCGGAGCGGACGGCGCGGCGGGCGCGATTTCCCGGGTCCGCGTGACACGACCGCCTTCCTGGTCGATGGCGATGATCGGCGTGTCGGTGGAAAGTCCGCGGAGGTCGTCGGTGAGTTTGCGCGTCTGCTGTGGAGAGGCGATGTTTCTCGTGAAAAGGATGTAACCCGCCGGCTGGAGCTTGCGGAACAGGGCGGCCTCCTTCGGCGTGAGCTCCGGGCCGGAGAGGCCGAGCAGGAGTAACGAGCCGTCGGGCATGAGTGAGTCTAGCGGACGGGAGCGCGAACGGAAGCGGAATTCTTCCAAGCCCGCCGCCACCAGCCGGGACCAACGCGAACAAGGCGGCCCACCGAATGATCGATACGCCTTAGTCCGGGGGGTGTGCGGAATGCGAAAGCGCGATGCGCCGGCCGCCATGGCGGGCGCTCTCGTAGATGGCGCGGATCAGGGTGATCGCCTTGCGGGCTTCCGCGGCGGAGGTGGAGGGCTCCCGGTGCTCGCGGATCGCGGTGACGAAGTCCTCGAAATTCCGCTGGTGTTGCTGATGGCCGATGGCGGATGGAACATTCGCGCCGAGGCCGGCGCTGCTACTTTTCATGAGGGTGGCGCGGATGTGGGCATCTTCGGGACGCTCATCCATGAAATCCCATATCTCGAAGGCATCGTCCGCGAGGAATACCGAGCCCTCGGTGCCGGCGAGTTGCACGCGCACCGGATGGCCTTCCTTCGACCAGGCGCAGGTGCTCGCCTCGATCACCCCGCGCGCGCCATTTTCAAACTCCACGATGGCCGCGGCGCTGTCCTCCACTTCGATCCCGCTGTGAGCGAGGCAGGCGCAGTGTGCCTGGACGGCGGTGACCGGGCCGGCCAGATGGAGCAGGGCATCGATGGCGTGGATGGCCTGGTTCATCAGGACGCCGCCGCCATCGAGCGCCCAGGTGCCGCGCCAGGCTGCGGAATCGTAGTAGGCCTGGTCGCGAAACCATTTCACATAACATGAGGCGGAGGTGAGCGTGCCGAAGCGGCCGTGCTCGCAGGCTTTCCTGAATGCGGTGATGGCGGGTTGAAAGCGGCGGTTGAGCACCGAGGCCAGCGTTTTCCCCTGGACCGCAGCGGTGGCGATCAATTGATCCACGCGTTCCAAGGTCACTTCCAAGGGTTTTTCGACGATCACATGCCTGCCCGCCTGGAGCGCGGCGAGTGCCGGTTCGTAATGGGCGCCGGAGGGGGTGCAGATGGTGACGGCGTCGAGTTCCGGATCGGCGAGGAATTCGGACAAATCGGAAAACGCGCGGACGCCATGCTCGGCGGCGAGCTGCCGGGCACCCTCGGGCCGGTGGTTGAAAACCGAGTGAAGCGTGCCGCCGCTCATTTCACGGATGGCGTGGGCGTGGACCCGCGCGATGGTTCCCGAACCGATGATTCCGAATTTCATGGCCGGAATCTCTCACCTTCAATGCCGGAATGCGAACCACGAAATCCACGAAAAGGTATGAAACAAGAGGGAATTGAGAGTCCCGGAATTTTTTGTTTTCGCGATATTTCGTGAGTTTCGTGGTTGCCGATTCAACTTCCCGGGCGCAGTCCGGCGGTGTTTCGCGCAGGGATCGTTTCTCGTGTTGCCACCGGCGTGCCTGTCCGCATGATCGGCGCATGTTCGCGCGCACCGGGATGCTTCTCGTCGTATCCGGCCCCTCGGGTTCCGGGAAAACCACGCTTTGCCGCCGCCTGGCGGATGCGGGCGATGTCCGATATTCGATTTCCTGCACCACGCGGGAACCGCGGCCTGGCGAGGTGGACGGGCGCGATTATCATTTCCTGGATCGCGCCGACTTCGAGTCCCGGCTGGCGGCGGGGGATTTCCTGGAGCACGCGGGTGTGCATGGGAATTTCTACGGTTCTCTGAAATCCGAAGTCATCGCCCACCTCGATGCCGGGGTGGATGTGGTGATGGACATCGATGTGCAGGGCGCGGAGCAGATTCGCAATTGCAGCGACCCCGTGATCCGACGCGCCTTCGTGGATCTGTTCGTGATGCCGCCCGGCGAGCAGGAACTGCACGCGCGGCTCTCGGGCCGCGGCACCGACAGCGAGGAAGTGATTTCACTCCGCATGGCCAATGCTCTTGATGAAATGAGCCACTGGCGGGCATATTGTTATGTGCTGCTCTCATCCACCCGCGAGGAGGACTACGCGCGCTTCCTCGCGCTGGTCACCGTGGAGCGGATGAAGGCGGCGCGGCTGCGGGAGTGAGGGTGGTGGAACCAGGGAACGGGCGACGGTAAAAAAAGGGAGTTGAACCGCAATTTGCCTTGTTTCATGGCAGCGCTCGTGTATGCACGAAATATGAAAACGATCACCTTGGACGATGTCGCATATGAGCGCTTGAAGGCGTGGAAGAAGGGCCGGGGAGAATCGTTTTCCAGCGTGGTGAAGCGGGTGATTCCCGAACCCGGCAGTTTGGGGGCATTTCTGGGATTTGCTGAGTTGCACCAGACGCAGTCATTGGCCGGTAACGATCTCATGGAAGAAGCGGTGGATGAACGGTCTCCGGCCAAGGAGGACGCGTGGACCTGATCGCAGACACGTCGTTTTTGATCGGGCTTTGGCGGCGGCAACCGTGGGCGGTCGCCTACGCTTCCGCCCATCCTGCCAAGTCCCTGGGCCTGCCGTGGGTGGTGCTGGGCGAATTTTGGCATGGGGCGATCCGCGCGGGACACGATTCGTCGCTGGTCCGGGGATTTCTCTCAGTGGGTGTGCCCATCCTTGATCCTGAGCCGGTGATTGCCGTTTACGGAAGGATTTGCAGCGCAATTCAGGAAATGCCGGCCTATCGCGAGATCGGGCAGAATGATCTCTGGATTGCCGCAGTGAGTGTGGCGCTGGGCAAGCCCTTGATCACCCGGAACATCCGTCACTTCGGTGCCATTCCCGATTTGAGAGTGGAAGTGTTGGGGTGAGAAAAGAATCCGGAATCCTCATGGCGGATTCCTTGTTTCCGGTGTCTCAATTCTGAGAGAACTCATACCTCAGCGCGGAAAGGCAGAAGATCGTGGCGGTTTCGACGCGGAGAACAATTGACCCTAACGAGACGGCGAGAAACCCGGCGGCGAGGGCGGTGGTGGTTTCTTCGGGCGTGAAATCGCCTTCCGGGCCGACTAACAGCGTGGCGGCGGTGGTGCCGGGGTGGGCGTGGAGAACCTCGCGCAAGACCTTCGCGCCGGGGGCGAGCGAGGCGATGATTTTCAGGCCGGGAGTCCCGGTTTGCGTAGCGAGCCAACGCTCGAAGGGCAGGGGATCGGCGATGTCGGGGAGGGTGTCCTGGCCGCATTGTTTGCAGGCTTCCATCGCGTTGCGCCGCCACTTGTCGGACTTGCCGCCGCCGGGCTGGACGATGGTGTTGCGGGTGACGAGCGGCTGGATGCGGGCGATGCCGAGTTCGACGGCTTTCTGGACGATGAGGTCCATGTTTTTTCCCTTCGGAACCGCCTGGGCCAGCGTGATGGCCGGGAGCGGCGGCGGTGGCGTGAGGGTTTCTCCGAGTTTGAGGGAAACATGGTCCCTGGAAACAGTTAGAACTTCCGCCGGTGCGCGGCGGCCGTGGCCATCGAAGACGGTGATGCTTTCGCCGGGCTTGATGCGCAGCACCTGCGAGAGGTGGCGCGCCTCATCGCCGGTGAGGGCGGCGGCTTGCCAGCCAGCGGGAGGAAGGAAAAAACGGGCCATGGACTCGGTAGGTGGAAAGCGGGAAGCGGTAGGCGCGAAGAATGAAGATGTTTCGCATTCCGAATGCCGCCTTCCGCTTGCCGATTACAGATCAAAAAACCGCTTCGCCTTCTGGAGGAAACCTTCCTGCATAGGTGAGTTGTGATCGCCGATGGATTCGGAAAAGGAGCGGAGTTTTTCCTGCTGGTCGTGACTGAGCTTGGTGGGGACCTCTACCTGGACGCGCACGTTCAGATCGCCGCGGCGACCGTTGGAGAGGGATGGCATGCCTTTTTCGCGGAGGCGGAAAACCGTGCCGCCCTGGGTGCCGGCGGGGATTTTGATCGAGGACTGGCCATCGAGGGAGGGGACCTTGAGTTCCCCTCCGAGCGCTGCGGTGGAGAAGGGCAGGGGGACCTCGCAGAAGAGATTGGCGTCGTCGCGCTCGAAGACATCGTGGTCCCTGACGTGCAGGAACACATAGAGATCACCTGCGGTGCCGCCGCGCACGCCGGCGTCACCATTTCCGGATGAGCGCAGGCGGGTGCCGGTATCCACACCGGCGGGGATGCGCAGCTTGATGCGGCTGTCGCGCTGGACGCGGCCTTCGCCCCGGCAACTATTGCAGGGATCCGAGATGGTTTCGCCCGCGCCGCGGCATTCGGGACAGGTCGTTTGCTGGATGAAAATGCCGGCCTGGCGGGCGACGACGCCGCGTCCGCCGCAGGTGGTGCAGGCTTTGACGCCGCCGGAGCCCTTGGTGCCTTTCGAGCCGCAGGAATCGCAGGGGACGTAGCGCTCGATTTCCAGTTCCTTTTCGATGCCGCGCGCGGCTTCTTCGAGTGAGATTTCCAGATCGTAGCGCAGATCGCTGCCGCGTTGTTTGCCGGAGCCTTTGCGTCGGGATCCGCCGCCGCTGAAGAATTCATCGAATCCGCCGCCGAAGATCTGCGAGAAGATATCCATCGGATCATGGAAGCCGCCGCCGGGGCGTCCGCCGCCGCCGCCGGAAAAGGCTGCGTGGCCGTAGCGGTCATAGGCGGCGCGTTTGTCCGGGTCGCTGAGGGCCTCGTAGGCCTCGCCGAGTTCCTTGAACTTGTCTTCAGCCGTGTGATCTCCCGGGTTTTTGTCCGGGTGGAATTTCACCGCCAGCTTGCGGTAGGCTTTTTTGATTTCATCGGCGGCGGCATCGCGCGGGACGCCGAGCACTTCGTAATAATCGCGTTTTTCAGCCATGGGAAATTAAGCAGCGCCCCCTTCCGCAGGGGCTGGAAGTTTGGAAACGACCACGCTGGCGGGGCGGAGCAGGCGGTCGCGGAGTTTGAAGCCGCGGCGGGTGACGCGCAGGATGCGGCCTTCCTCGCCGGCGGCGCAGTCTTCCTGGGCGACGGCGTCGTGAAGATTCGGATTGAACAGGCCGGCGGCGTCGATTTCCTCGACTCCCTGGGATGCCAGAAATTCATTGAGCTGGCGGCGGACCATGTCCATGCCGATGTAGATCATGGAAGTGGTGTCCTGGGAGGCGGCCTGCATGCCCATTTCAAAGTTGTCGATGACGGGCAGCAGTTCTTCGAGCAGGCGCTGATTTGCGTAACGGATGGCCTCCTCGCGTTCGCGGGCGGTGCGCTTGCGCAGGTTGTCCATTTCCGCAGCGGTGCGCAGCGAGAGCTCCTTCCATTTCGCGACGTCGGCTTCGAGTTCCTCCCACGGATCGAGTTCCGGGGTTTCCGGCGGGTTTTCCACGGTGGCGGGGTCCACGGGCTGTTCCTCAGCGGTTTGGGGCGGATCGTTGTCGGCTTGCATGGCGCATAGCTGTAGCCGCGAAAGCCGCCGCGTCAACCCCGGGGGGCGGCATGTCGCGGGAAGCGCGAAATCAGGCGGGGTCTTTCACCACTTTGCCGCCCAGCGAGAGGATGCGGGCCTTGCCTTTGGCGGCCTCGGCTTCGGGGATGTTGCCGGCGCGGACATACATCTGGGAGAGGCTGGTCCAGGCTAGCAGGTCGTTGGGCTTGAGGGTGATGGATTGCAGGCCGCAGCCGATGGCTTCCTTGATGTTGCCGGTTTTCAGAAGGGCCATGCCCAGCGCGTGCCAGCCATCGAAAAACGCGGGATCGAGCTCCACGCAGCGCCGGTAGAGCGCGATGGCCTCATCGAGTTCTCCGAGGGCGAGGTGGCCGTTGGCGTCATCGAAAATCGCTTGGAGATCGGCCATTTGGAAAAGGGGGGCTTGGCGCTTCTTGCAAAAGCGCCGCCACGATTCAGCGCTGTTTGTAGAGCTGCTCTACCTTAGAGGCTTCGACGCGGGCGGCGATCCAGCTCATGAAGGCGATGGTTTCGTTTTGGCGGGCGCGGTTGGCGACTTCGGCGTCGAGCTTGGTGGCGGCATCCGGCGTTTTCTCGACCTCGCGCTTGGCGACGTGGACGATGAACGCGCGGTCGGCCTCGGTGATCACCTCGGCGAGGGAGCCGGGATCGACGTTGCGGGTGGCCTCAAACAGGTTGCGCGGTTCCGTGGCGGCGTCCGGGCGGTAATCGCTAGTGACCTTGGTGAAATCCCGGGTTTCCTTGAGGCCGGCATCCTTGGCGGCATCGGCGAAGGATTTCCCGGCGGCGAGGGCGTCCTTGATTTTGGCGACTGCTTCGTTAGCGGCGGTTTTGAGGGCTTCTGCTGCCTTTTCCGCGATGTATTGGGCGCGGGCCTCGTCCTTGGCTTCCTCGTAGGTTTTCGGGCGGGATTTCTCCTCGCCATCGAGGCGGGCGACGAGCCACTGGTTTTCACCGATGGCGATGGGCTGGGAGATTTTGGAGACCGGATCCGAGGTGGGTTCGATGCGGAAAAGCTCATCGACGGCCTTGCCGCCGCGGCTGGAGGAGCGGAGCTTGATATCGAGCTCTGCGGGCGGGGTGGCTTGGGCGAACAACTCGGTGGCTTTCGCTTCCCAGCCGTTGGTCTTGGCGAGTTCTTCGAAACCGGCCCCCTTCTGTTCTTCGAGTTGGAAGGTGAATTCGTCCACCTTGGCATCGATTTCGATCTGTTTCTTGCGGCGTGTTTCGGCGAGCTCGGCGGTTTTCTTGGCCTTTTCATCGGCTTTTTTCTTATCGGCGGCCTTCTTCGCCTCGTCGCTCAGCGCGGCGTCGGCGATGGATGGAGCGTCCTCCTTTTCGGCCTCGGCGTCCGCAGGCATGTCCGGTGTGGCGATGATGTAGGTGAACTTGCGCAGCGGCGCGGTGGTGAAGGCGTCCTGGATGGTTTCCCAATACGCCTTGATCTCTTCCTCGGTGGGCTGGATGGCTGCCTCGTAGGAATCGATGTCGAGGCGGGCGAGGCTGCCGGCGACGCGCTGGTTATCGAGGGCCAGGTTCTGGGCGACGATATCGCGGTTCACGCCAAGGCCGGAGCCGACAATGGCGTTGATTTTTTGGGCGGCGAGTGCGTCGGACGCGAGTTCGCGGAGGTCGGTCTCGGTCATGCCGAGGTGCCCGATGCCTTTTTCGACGAACCGGCGGTAGCTTTCCTGATCGAATTTGCCCTCGGGGCTGGAGAAGGCGCGCAGCTTGCGGAGGTATTCCGAAATCTCCTCCTCGCCCGGATGGACGCCGAATTCCTCCTTCGCCTGGCGCAGGATCATGCGGCCGACAAAGAATTTCTCGGCCGCGTCGTCCTGGCTGGTGGCGCCGGTGGAGAGGCTCATGATGAATTGATAGAGGCCGAAATCACCGGAGCGGGCGAGGCCGGAGGCGACCTGGAAGGCACCGCTGCCGAGATTTTGAAATTCCTTGTCGCTATAGACACGGCCATCGATTTTCAGGATGCCGTGGCCGCCGCCGGCGCTGCCGCGGAAGAGGTCGTCCTTGATGCCGATGACGAGGGAAAAGACGACAAGGGCCATGAAGAAGATGATGAGGCCGGTGTATTTGCGGATGTTTTCGATCATGAAACGGTGCTGTGCGGGTTCTGCGAACGCGGGGAGTTAAGAGGGCCGTCGTCCGCTCTTCAATGGTAATTCTCGGGGATCGCCGGGGACTTTCCGGGATTGCGCCGGAATTTTGGCGGAATCCGGCTTGCCCGCGGGCTCTAATGAGCGTTCCTTGGGGTTCAAGATGAATTTCCGTTGGATCAACTCGCTGTTATGGGGGAATTCCGTGGCTCTGGCCTGGATGTGGGGATTGGGACTGTTTTTCAGCGTCCAGATGACCTTCATGTTCGGACTGCGGGGACTGCTGCTCTTTGCCATTCCGAACGCCCTGGGCCTGATGGGTTTCGGTTTCCTGACGCAGATCGTGGCGCGGCGACACGCGGGCGGGCAGGAATCCCTGGCGCTGTTTTTCGAGAAATTCTCGAAACCCTTCCGCCTGATCCTCTATCTCTATCAAGTGATCGCGCTCGCGCTGACGGTCTTCGCGCTCACGCGCTATCTGTTTGATCCGTTGAAACTCGTTACCGGGTCCATGATGCCGCTTTACCTGTGCATGGTGGTGTTCGTGGTGCTGGCGGCGGGCTGTTTGTTCGGCGAGGAATTCGGCATCCAGCGCATCAAGATCGGTCACGGCATCCTCGGCGGCCTGCTGCTCGCCTGCGTGGCGGCGGTGCTTTTCAGCCTGAATCCATTGATTCCTGAAAACCTCCAATGGGGCCCGGTGCTGCCGGACGCGTGGAAGGGGCCGGATCTTTTCGCCTATGCGATTCCGCTACTGGTGGGGCTCCTGGTAGGGCCGTGGCTGGATCTCCAGCATTGGCAGCGTGCGGTCCAGATCCACCGGGAAAACACGTCCATCCGGATGAGTTATATGTTCGGCGGGGTGATCTTCTTCCTGCTGCTTCTTTTCCACGGCTGCCTCGCGGCCTGGGTCATGAGCAAGGGCGGTGTGGACAGCTATGGCAATAAGGACAGCCTCGACGGCTTCCGCTACGCGCACCAGATGGTCGTGCAATACATTGATCGCCTCGACGCCGGATCCAAGGGCCTGCTGCCGGTCGCCTATTTCTCGTTTCTCGGAATCTGCGTGCTGACCACGCTGGACAGCGGCTATGTGGCGCTGAAATGGTTCCTCGGCGCCAACCTCGGCAAGAGCCAGAACCTGCTCATCGGCATGCTGCCGAAACGCCTGCTCGAGTCACCCATCCCCACGTTTTTCCTGGTGATGCTCATCACCCTGGTGGCACTCGTGGCGAAGCTGGAGCTGGAATACTTCATGGTGTTTTACGCCTCGTTCTTCGTCGGCTATGCCTCGCTGGCCATCGCCCGCTGTTTCGTGCCGAACTCGCAGCAACCGCTGCCGCAGATCCGGATGTTCTCACTGGCCAGCATCTCGCTGGTGATCTTCGCCTTCGGCTACTGCACGGATGCGGACTCCCTGCTCATCCTCGGCTCGATGCTGCCGCTCATCTACGTGGCGTGGCTCGTCTTCAACACCGATCTGTTGCGCGTTGTCACCGAAAAGGCCGGCGAAGTTCTGGAAGCCGCCGCGCACGAAATTCCGGCCATCAAGACGATCACCAAGACCGCTTCCGCCATCAGTGCCACGCAGGTCAGCGCCCCCATGCCGCAGGACGCCCATGCCATCAGCGGCCACTTCGAGGGCAAGTGGTTCGTTTACTCCCTGATCGCCACCTATCAGGACACCAACTCGGTGGGCAACGTCTATTTCGGCATGTATGGCCTGTTCGTGGGGAAAACGCGCGAGCTTTTCTTTAACTCGGTGATGCCGGATTTCGACCTCAAGACCACCAAGTTCTACATTCTGACACGTTCCTTCGAGCACAAGTTCGTGCGCGAGTCGCGCGAGTTCGATGTCATCACCGTGAAAATCCGGGTGGCGGACTTCAACCGCAAGTTCTGCACGCTGGAGCACCAGATCTTCGGCTCGGACAACGAGTTGCTGGGCAAGGGCAGGCAGAGCCTCCTGTTCGTCTCCTCGAAGGACTACGGCCTGCTGGACATCCCGTCCGAGGTTTACACGGCCTTCATGCCGCACATTTGAGGAAACGGGCATGGGCATCATTCCTGCCGCGCCTCCTGCCCCGAAGCTCAAAACAGACCGGAGAACGCGAAAACCGTTCCCGCGTAAAATCCGGGGATTTCACCACTCGCGCCGGAGTGATGGTAAAATCCCATGGCCGGGGCAGGATGCTCCGGTGTTTTGCTGGAACGGGACGCCACAACCACTTTTGCGTCAGTGCAGGTTCAGGATCGCGCCGGCTGTGGTGAAATAGATCAGCATGCCCGAAACATCGACGGTGGATGCCAGCGAGGGCGATGAGACGACGGCCGGATCGAGATTGATGGCGCGGGCACCGATGGGCAGCAACGCGCCGAGCACGGTGGCGGATAGAACCTGCACCGTGATGGCGGCGGCCACGGCGGCGGCGAGGTGGAAGAAATCGAAATCCGCGCCGGTTCCATTTTGCAGATGGGGCAGGATGAGCGCGATGAACGCGGCGATGGCGATGCCTAACGACAGCCCTAGAAACAAGCCGGTGCGCACTTCCTTCCAGGCAATGCGCAGGGCGTTGCCGGCGCTGATCTCACCTAGCGCCATGGCGCGAATGACCATCGTGGCGGCCTGCCCGCCGGAGTTTCCTCCCGCCGCCACGACCATCGGCAGGAACAGGGAAAGCACGAAGGCTTTTTCCAGGGTCTCGCTGAATCGATACATCACGTAGCCGGAGGCGATGGAGACGAATGCCAGCCCCACGAGCCAGGCGACCCGGCGGCGGTAGTGCATGCCGACACTGGTATTCAGATAGGAAACTTCGGATTGCTCACCGCTGATGGCGGCGAGTTTTTCGATATCCTCGGTGGACTCCTCCTGGACGATTTCCAGGGCGTCATCATAGGTCAGCACGCCTAACAAGTGATGGAACTCGTCCACCACCGGCAGCACAACGAGGTCGTATTTTGATAGCGTGCGGGCCGCTTCCTCCTGGTCGGCGGTGGCGAGGATGAATTCTCCGGCATCCTCCATGATGTCGTGGATGGGGGTATCCCAGGTGCTGAAGGCGAGATCGCGCAGACGGATTTTCCCGGCAAGGCGGCCTTGGTCGTCCACCACGAAGATACGGGCCAGGGTTTCGGTGTCCTCGCGGTCGCGCTTGAGCACGGTGATGGCTTGTTTCACCGTCATGTCCGCGGTGATCCGGCCGATGCGGGTAGTCATCCGGCCGCCGGCGGTGTCTTCCTCGTATTTGAGGAGATTGCGGGTGAGTTCCTTGTCGCGCGGGCCCAGCAGGCTGAAAAAGCGGACCTGGGCTTCTTCGCTTACCACTTGGAAGACGTCCACGCGGTCGTCGTCGGAGAGATTTCCGAGCAGCACCCGGAGCTGGGCGGGTTTGAAGTGGCCCAGCGCATCCTCAATGAGGGTGTCTGGAAGTTCCGCGATGAGGTCGGTGGCGAGTTCCGGGCCGATGGTCTTGAGCAGCAGGTCGCGCTTGCCGTCTTCGAGATTTTCGTAAAGCGAGGCGAGGTCGGCGTAGTGGATGTCTTGCGCGGCTGAAAGCACGGCTGAGCAATCGGCCGCTTCGAGGGCCCGGAGCAATTCATCCATGGAATTTGGTTCGAATTCGTCCGTCACGCGCGGAGACTGGCTGGCGGGACGGATGCGGGCAAGGAAAAGCAGGCCGCTTCCATGAGCTCCGGCATTCGGGTGTTAGGTGGCGGTTTTTAACGAAGCCCGGCCCTCTTGGTCCTTGTGTTCTGGCGGGCGGTGCGTTGTCTTGGCACCGATGAATCCATTGAAAACCGCGTTGTTCGTGATGATTGCCACCGGACTTCAAGCCAATGCCGAGTGGTTGCCGCTGTGGCCGGGGGATGCGCCGGGAGGGGCGGGACCGGCGGCGATGACTGAGAATGAGGGCAAGGGCGGTCACCTGACGGATATCGCGGCGCCGCAATATGAGGTACACCTGCCGGAAATATCGAAGCGCACGGGTGCCGCCGTGGTCATTTTTCCCGGCGGGGGATACACGATTCTCGCCATGGATCACGAGGGCCGGGACTACGCGAAATGGCTTTCCGATCGCGGCATCGTGGCCGTGCTGGTGAAATACCGGGTGAGCGGAAATGATGCGGCGGCTTACCAGTTTCCGGTGCCCTTGTTGGATGCCCGCCGGGCGATCCGGCTCACCCGCTCCAAGGCCGGGGAATGGGGAGTGGATCCGATGAAAATCGGCGTGATGGGTTCCTCGGCCGGCGGTCACCTGGCATCGATGTGCGCCACATTATGGGACGAAAAATTTCCGCAGGAGACCGCCGATGAGATCGACGCGCTCGGCTGCCGTCCAGACTTCGCGGTTCTGGTCTATCCGGTGATCGCGATGGGCGAGTCCTGGGGGCACGCGGGATCGAGGAGACGGCTGCTGGGTGAAACCCCTGATGAGGCGCTGCTGCTGCGGGTTTCCGCCGAAAGGAAAGTGAACGGACGGACGCCGCCGTGTTTTCTTGTGCATGCGGCGGACGATCAGAGCGTGCCGGTGCGCAACTCGCTGGAATTCGCAGCCCGCTGCGCGGAAAACCATGTGCCCGTGGTGTGCCACATTTTCGCCGAAGGCGGGCACGGATTCGGCTTCAGGGGCAAGGGCGATTCCGCCGGCTGGCAGCTCCTCCTCGAAACTTGGCTGAGTGCCCGATAGGCGGCCTCGCCGCGCATTGTCACGCGGATGAATAGGCATGGTGTTTACATCAGGCGCGGAATTCCACAATCCGGTGGGAAAACGTAAAATCCCGTGATGTGGCTGGTTGACAACAACGGGGCTGCTTGACCAACCTGCCGAAGATGCAGCAAGGGCAAGGTCCGACGCCGCAATTTCAAAAATCAATTTCAAGGACTTTAAACCCTGTGTTTTCCAACGAAGATTACCTAGCGGAATTACTCGCCGAAGCTGGCATGGTGAGTGCCGATGACCTTGATCGCGCCCGCCGCGCGCTTTCTGGAGCGGAGACCATCGTCGAGCATTTGCTGGCCCACACCGCCCTGACTCAGGAGGAGGTCGCCCGCACGCTCGCCTCCAATGCCAGCATTCCGTTTGTGAAGCTCTCTGAAATGAGCTTTGAGCCGGGCATCACCGAGACCATCGCCGAAGACACCGCCAACCGCTACCGCGTGGTCCCCGTCCTGGATGATGGCATGGCGCTGACAGTCGCCATCGCGGACCCGCTGGATTTTGACACCCTCGACAGCCTGCCCCACATCGTCGGGCGCGAGTTGAACCTGGTGTGCGCCACCCGCCAGGACATCCAGGACCATCTGCGCCAGTTCTACCGCGCCGGTGAACCATCCTCAGCGGTGGATTCCGGCGGCCTCACTGTCACCACGGGCGACTCCGAAGCGGGCGATGGCAAGGACGACGCCCCCATCATCCGTCTGGTGCTGCAGATGCTCTCCGAAGCCTTCCGCGTCCGCGCCTCGGACATCCACATCGAACCTTTGGAGACCTCCGTCCGCGTCCGCTACCGCCTTGATGGCAAGCTGATCCATGTGGACACCCACCCGAAAAAACTCCTGCCCGCCATCATCGCCCGCTTGAAGGTGATGAGCGGCACCATGTCCATCGCGGAAAAGCGCCTGCCGCAGGACGGGCGGATCCAGCTCAAGATGGGCGACAAGGAGGTGGACCTCCGGGTTTCCTCGGTCCCTTCGAACCACGGCGAGTCCATCGTCATGCGGATTCTGGATAAAACCGCGCTGCTGCTAGGGCTGCCGGAGCTTGGTTTTTTCTCCGACGACCAGCAGACCTTTGAGCAACTCCTCGGCCTGCCGGACGGCATCCTGCTTGTCACCGGCCCCACCGGCTCCGGCAAGACCACCACGCTCTACGCCTGCCTCAACGTCATCAACAAGCCCGATAAAAAAATCATCACGGTGGAAGATCCGGTCGAGTATGAGCTACCCGGCATCAACCAGGTCATGGTCAAGACCGACATCGGCATGACCTTCGCCGCCGCCCTGCGCGCGATGCTGCGCCAAGCTCCTAACATCATCATGATCGGGGAAATCCGCGATGCGGAAACCGCCAACATCGCCATCAACGCCTCGCTCACAGGCCACTTGGTTTTCTCCACGCTCCACACCAACGACGCGCCTTCCGCCATCGCCCGTCTTGCGGACATCGGCGTGAAACCCTTCCTCATCGCCTCCGCCGTCCGCGCCATTCTGGCCCAGCGCCTTGTCCGGAAACTCTGCCCGATTTGCAAAGCCCCCGGCGTGCTCAGTGACAAGGAAATGCGCGCACTCTCGCTGGACGCCTCCCGCATGACCGAGGCCACGATTTTCGGCCCGGTCGGCTGCGAAAAATGCCGCGGCAACGGATTCAAGGGCCGCATGGGCATTTTCGAGCTGTTCCTCATCGACGACGAGGTTCGCCAGATGGTCAACACCGGCCTCACCACCACCCAGCTCCGCCGCCGCGCACGCGAACTCGGCATGCGCACGCTGCGCGAGGATGGCATCCGCAAGGTGCTCGCCGGCCTCACATCCGGCAGCGAGGTGGTTCATGCCACCATGTCGGATGCCGATTGAGCGCCAAATCCCACCTTACCCCCTAAACCCTCTCCCGTTTTCACAGTTCCGGTCCCATGGACAACAATCAGATCATCGAACTCCTCGAATCGCGCGGCCTCATCGATCAAGGCCTCGCCCAGGACATTCTCGCGGAGGTCAATCAGAGCGGTAAGGAAATCGCCGAAATCCTCGCCGATTTCCAAGTCATCCAACACCGCGATGACATCTGGCCGCTGGTCGCCACCGAGCTTGGCACCCAGATGGTCGATATCCGCAATTGGACGCCGCCCGAGGCGCTGCTCGCCCTGGTGCCCGCCGGCACCGCCCGTCTTCATGGCGCTCTTCCCGTCCAGTTCGATGAAACCGGTCTCTCCGTGGCCCTCGTCGATCCGCTCAACCCGCAGACCGTCGAGGATCTCCGCTTCGCACTTGGTCGCGAAATCAACGTCGTCGTCGCCCCGGATTACCTCGTCGAAGCCAAAATCAACGAGTGCTATGGCGGCGAAGGCAAGGCGATGGAGGACATCCTCGCGCAGTTGGAGATCGGCGGCGAGAGCATCAGCACCGCGGACCTGGAGGCGGAGGCCAACTCCGCGCCCATCATCCGCTACGTCGATCTGGTTCTCTATCAGGCGATCAAGGAGAAGGCGTCGGATATTCACTTCGAGCCCTTCGAGAAGGACTTCAAGATCCGCTACCGGGTCGATGGAGCACTGTATGAAATGGCTCCGCCGCCGATCCATCTCGCGTTGCCGATCCTTTCCCGCGTCAAGGTCATGTCCAACATGAACATCGCGGAACGTCGCATCCCGCAGGACGGCCGCATCGTCAAGCAGGTGGGCGACAAGCAGGTGGACATGCGCGTTTCCTCGCTGCCCACCCACCACGGTGAGTCCATCGTGCTGCGCGTGCTCGACCGCTCCTCGGTGAACCTTTCGCTCGAAAATCTCGGCCTCACCGATTACATCTACAACTACATCACCGAAACGATCGAGAAGCCAAACGGCATCTTCATCGTCACCGGTCCCACCGGCGCGGGCAAGACCACCACCCTTTACGCCGCGCTGCGCCGCATCAACACCATCGATTCCAAACTCCTCACCGCCGAGGATCCGGTCGAGTATGACATCGACGGCATCATCCAGATTCCGATCAACGAAGCGATCGGCCTCGATTTCCCGCGCGTGTTGCGCGCCTTCCTCCGCCAGGACCCGGACCGCATCATGATCGGGGAAATGCGCGATAAGGAAACCGCCACCATCGGCATTCAGGCCGCCCTCACCGGCCACTTGGTGCTTTCCACCCTTCATACCAACGACTCCTCCGGCGCCGTCACCCGTCTGGTGGACATGGGCTGTGAACCGTTCCTCGTCGCCGCCTCGCTCGAAGGGGTGCTGGCCCAGCGCCTCGTCCGCACCATCTGTCCCGAGTGCAAGGCACCCTACGAACCGAACGAGGCCATTCTCAGTCAGCTCGGCATCTCGGCCCACGAACTCGGAGATAAACAATTCTTCACCGGTGCCGGATGCGACGCCTGCGGCCAGACCGGCTACCGCGGCCGCCGCGGACTCTACGAACTACTCAACATCACCGATCCCATCCGCGAGTTGATCACCGCCCGCGCCCCCACCGTCGTCATCAAACAGAAAGCCGTCGAGCTCGGCATGAACACCCTGCGCGAGGATGGCTTGCGCAATATTTACCTTGGCAATACAACGATTGAAGAAGTTCTCAAATACACCTGAGCGCGGAAATTTCCCATCGCCAAGCCCCTGCAATTCCACTTTGATTCCTTCAAAACAATTCCAAAACCCCTAAAGCAAGCACCACCATGGCCAATTTCCACTACTCCGCGCTTGATGCCAAAGGAGAACAGACCGACGGCGTCGTCTCCGCCGGCAACGAAGCCGAGGCGATCCAGCAACTCCGGGCCAAAGGGCTCTACCCCACCCAGATCCAGGAAGAGGGCAAGGGCAAGAAGGGGGCCAAGACCGTGCCGCCGCTCAAGCGCAATGCCAAAGCCAAGCCCAAGGCCTCGAAAAGCAACCTCGGCGGCCACGTCAAGCCGAAGAACCTGATGATCTTCACGCGCCAGCTCGCCACCCTCATCGATTCCGGCCTGCCCTTGCTGCGCAGCCTCACGGTGCTCGAAAAACAGGAACCCCACCCGGTGCTGCGCGCCACCGTCTCCGCCCTCGCCGAGAACGTCCAGGGCGGTTCCACCTTCTCGGAATCCCTCGCCCAGCACCCGAAGATCTTCAACAAGCTCTACGTCAACATGGTCAAGGCCGGCGAACTCGGCGGTGTGCTTGAAATCGTTCTCAACCGCCTCGCCGAGTATCAGGAAAAGGCCCAGAAACTCAAAAACAAGATCGTTTCCGCCATGGTCTATCCGGTGATCGTCATGTTCATCGCCGTGGCCATCCTCGTCTTCCTGATGATTTTTATCGTGCCCAAGTTCAAGGAAATGTTCGCCAACACCGATCAGGAACTGCCCTTGATTTCCAAAATCGTCTTTGGCACCTCCGAGTTCTTCCTTGCCCGGCCGCTGGTCCTGCCGAACATCGTCTTTGTATTCTTCCTCATCGGCATCTGCGTCTTCCTCTTCAACTTGTGGGGCCGCACCAAGGGCGGACGCTCGATGATCGACACCATGAAGCTGAAAATGCCCGTTCTCGGGGACATCCAGCGCAAGAGCGCCGTCTCCCGCTTCTCGCGCACCCTAGGCACCCTCGTCACCTCCGGCGTGCCCATCCTCCAGGCCCTCAACATCACCCGCGATACCGCCGGTAACGTCGTCATTTCCCAAGCCATCGAAAAGGTCCACGAGGCCGTCAAGGAAGGCGAAACCATCGTCACCCCCCTCCAAGCTTCCGGCGTCTTCCCGAACATGGTCATCTCCATGGTGGACGTCGGCGAGGAAACCGGCCAGCTCCCGGAAATGCTGCTCAAGGTGGCCGACGTCTATGACGACGAGGTCGATAACGCCGTCACCGCCCTGACCTCGATCCTTGAGCCCATCATGATCGTCTTCCTCGCCCTGATCGTCGGCTCGGTCGTGTTCGCCCTCTTCCTGCCGCTGATCAAGATGATTTCCACCATGGGCAACCAGTGAGCCACCTGCCGGGCCCATGGCCGCTACGTTTAAATCCGTGAAATCCGTGAAATCCGTGGTTTCCTTACCCACCACCATGAAAGCCCCACCCCGCCGCCATCCCGCCGCCTTCACCCTCATCGAACTGATGGCGGTGATCACCATCATCGTCATCCTCGCCGGCCTCGTCGTTGGCGGCATGGGCTACGTCAACGAAAAGCAGGCCCGCGAAAAAGCCAAGGTCCAGATCGCCCTGCTCTCCAAGGCCATCGAGGAATACAAGCTGGATAATGGTAATTATCCGACTCCTGCCGGGACATCAGCTACCGATGTAAAACATAAAAACGGAACAGGTAACACTTATCTGCTATACAAGCTCCTTTATTTGGACGGGGCCGCCACCAATCCTCCCGGAAAGATTTACCTCCCGGAACTGGATCCGATTAATAACAAACAAGGCTGGATCACCGGTAGCGGCACATCAATTACCATTGTGGATCCATGGGGACAGCCATACCGCTATCGTGTCGCGGTTCTTTCCAACGGAACGAAAAACCCCAGCGCCCAAAACCCGGACTTCGACCTCTGGTCCATCGGTAAGGACGGCCTGACGAAAACCGGTAACTCGGCTGCCGATTTTTCCCACAAGGACGTCCAGGACGACATCCGGAATTTCTAAGCTCCTGCTCACGGACCTTGCTCGGCTTTTGTGCGTCAATCGTCTTTGGGACGTTTGGTGACGCTAACGAACTTATCCCTCTGGAATCGGAGCGCTTTTTTGTTGGCGGAACCATCACTTCATCCTCCCAGGATGGATCAATCATAACCGGCTACGCGACCGGCTACGGAGGGAATATCGCCGTAACATGGGATGCCCGGGGAAACGCTACCCTTAGAGGAGGCGCCCGCGCTGCCGCAGGCCGCTCAACGGAGTGTGAGGACGAGTGGCGGATCGGTGAGAAAACCATCGATCACAAGTTGCCCCTGCGAATCGATGGTTAGGGTCACTCCGCCGGATTCCGCCTGATCGATCCCCAGGATGCCCCGCGATTTCCAGTAATCGAGGGTGCCGGGCTCCACGGCTTCCCCTTCGGGATAGGTCGCGTTCGAGACGATGATCGCCTGCGGGCGGACGGCATCGAGAAAGCGGTCGCAGAGCGTGAGATCCGATCGGTGGCGGCCGGCGATGATGACATCGGCGGAGACGTCGGTGCGGGCATCGAGCATTCGCAATTCCGTGCCCATACCGGCATCGCTGGTGAGCAGCAATTTCCAACCCCGCCAGCGGAGGCGGAATACGGCGACTCGCTCGTCCGCCCTGGAGTTCAGCGCGTATGGATCTGGAACATGCAGGATTTCCAGCGTCGCTCCGTGGGGCAGGGACAGCGGGCGGGCGATGTTTGAAACCTGATGGATGCGGATGCCCGCCCGGGGAGCTTGATCGATCCACGCCCGGAACGTCGGACTTCGCGAACGCTTCACCGGCAGCACCGCCTGCCGAATCGGAAAAGCATCCCAGACCGCTGGTCCGCCGCCGAGATGCCCTCCATCGGGGTGGCTCAGCACGATGGAATCCGGCACGATGCCGAGCCGCTGCAACGAGGGAGCCACGAGATGCTTGAAGCTCCTGGTACCGCCGCAATCAAACAGCGTGGCGGAGCCTTTTCCATCCGAGAGACAGGCCGCGCCGGAACCATATTCGAGATCATAGACCAGCAGCATCGGACGCTCGTCCCCGCCTATGGGAAAATGGCCGCCGGGAATCGCGGAAAACGCCTGTGCGGAGAGCACGCAGGCATTCGCCAGCCAGCCATTCAGGTGGTTGATTCCGCGGGCGAGGGGAGGGGCCATGGAAAACAAGGCGGCCGAGAGCAGTGAGAAGGACAGCATTA
This sequence comes from Luteolibacter sp., assembly GCA_030696085.1. Classification (GTDB taxonomy): domain Bacteria; phylum Verrucomicrobiota; class Verrucomicrobiia; order Verrucomicrobiales; family Akkermansiaceae; genus Luteolibacter. Next base: position 87,975 of record JAUYNL010000053.1, on the reverse strand, counting down.
CGAAGACCAGCGGCACCAGCACCAGACTGGCGATCACCGAGACCGGAGTGATCAGGCCGAAATGAAAGGCGGTGAGAGGCGCGGACCCCACCCCGGCGGCCAGTGAAACCGCGAGCGAAGAGGCGGTTTTCTGCCGCAGGCCAAGCATGAATTTCTGCCGCCGGCTCAGCAACTGCGTGGGCATGTAAAGCTCCGGTCTGGCCATCCACGCGAAACTCCTGGCGGCCCATGAGGTGCCCACCGCGATGGCGGCCACCACCCCGTAGGAAAGTTGGACGCCCGGCTGAAACAACAGGCGGCCATCCCACAACATGGCGGCTAAGAGGACCGCGCCCAGCGCGTTGAGCAGATCCGGCCGTCGGCGGAAGGCGAAGGCTCCCAGAAACACCGCCGCCATCCAGGCGGAGCGCACCGCCGGGGCGCTGTGGCCGGTGATCCATGCGTAGCCGAAAACCAGGAGTATCAACAAGGGGACCGCCCGGCGCCGTGGCACGCCCGCCCAGCCGAGCAGCAACCAGCCGATTCCGCCAACCATTCCCACATGCAAGCCGCTGACTGAAAAGACATGCAAGGTCCCGCTGTTGCGGAATGCCGCCACCAAATGATCCTCATCCGACGGTTTTTCCCCGATGACCACCGCGCGGATGACATGAGCTTCCTGGGAATCGTCTGTCAACCCGGCCGTCACGCGGTCCCGGAAACCATGGCGAATCCTCGCCCCCAGCTTCGCCAAGCGACCGCTTGCCAGAGATCCATGCATCCATTTTCCGTGAAATACCGCCGCCACGCCTTGCCGCCGCATCCATTCCGCGCGGTCGAACTCCCCGGGGTTGCGCGGCTCCGGCAGGGGCAGGAAACTCCCCTTGGCGCTCACCACCGCACCCGCCACCGGCACTTCGCCCGTCCCCTCCCACCACACGATCACGCCCGCATGCTCGCCACCCCGCAATCGAGCGGGGGCCGCCCACAAGCGCTCGCTTCCACGCCCGTCCTCCAGCAGCCGCGCCTCCCTTGATCCGCCCGGAGCCGCCAGAAGCGCCGCCTCGGCCTGCCGCCTCCCGCCATCCCGCGAGGCGAAAACCGCCGCCGCCACGCACCCGCAGGCCAACCACACCAAGCCGCGCCGCCATGCGCCGCCGGCCGCTCCCAGCAGCGCGAAACCCACCGCCGCCGCCACGCCCCACCACGGTCGCACATCCGCCGCGACCACAGAGGCAGCGGCCACCACCGCCGCCGAGAATAAAGGATGCCGACCGCTGAATGCCCTCAGCCAGACTCCCGCCACCCAATCGGTTTTCCCCATGGCGGTGAGCCTTTCCGCATCAGGCGGGCCTGTCGGATTCGTCCTCCACCGGCGGGAGTTCGTATCTCGCCATCGCGCCTATGGGCGAGGGTTCGACCGTCCGGCTCACCTGCACCTGCACGGGATCGGCTTCCTCCTCATCTGCCTTCCATTCATGCAGCTTGGTATTTGCGTTCGCGGAATGCCGCGTCGCCGGAAATTGCTCCACCACCTGGTGCAGGATCGCCACCGCCGAGGCGCGGTCTCCCAGCACCTCGTCATACAATTCCGCCAGCCGGAACAGGAAATAGGCCGCATCGTTCACCTCCCAGGCCTGGCTTTCCAAGGCATGGCGGATCGTTTCGATCGCCGAATGCGGATCCTCCAGGTTGTCCTTGTAGATCTTGGTGATTTCCACCCATGGCAGGCGGTTCATCGGGTCCGCCGCCGCCGCCTCCTTGAACGCGGCGATCGCGCCATGATAGTCGCCCTGTGCCATCAGCGAACGGGCGTCATGCATGACATCCCTCTCCACCATTTCCGCGCTGTCATACACCGCGTGGGTGACGCGCTGGGCGAAAAACGGCAGCAAGTGCACCACGAATAAAATTCCCACCAGCCCGGCGCTCAGAAAAGTCAGCAGAATCCCGCTGAAAGTTCTTTCACCCTCGATCGAGTTCAACTCGGTTTCCTTTTTTCCCAGCAGCCCGTCAGGATCGCCCGCCGCCTCGACTTGCACGATTTCCTGCCGCAGGGTTTCCATCTCATTTCCCTTTTTTGAAAACATCCACCACGAACCACCCACCAGGAGCACCAGGACGAGATACATCAGCGCTTTCATCATTGGCGTTTCTAGCGGCATGCGCCTCCCGACCGGAAGCAAAAATTCCGCTTAATTCACATCCTCCGCGCGTTGCGCCCTTCGTCGATGAGCTTCCAGAAATGCTTTGATCCCGCCAGCGCCTCATCCTCCGCCAGCGGCAGTTTCGAGCGGAACATGAAATCCGAGAAGGTCCCCTTGTGCAGCACCCGGTGCACGATCACCGCGCCTTCCTTCACCTCGAAATAAAACCGGTAATCCTTCGCGCGGAACCGATACAAGACCCGCCCGTCGCGCTCGATCTTGCCGAAACGCTCGCCGCTCAGGTTCTCCAGATCTTCCTTGCCCACCTTGAACTCCTCCAGCAGCTCAAGCTGCTCCAGGGTCCCGAGCCCGGAAAGCTCCGCCGCGCTGATCTCATTGAAAACAATCTGCAACACACCGACATCCTAAGACACGCCGACTCACCGCGAAAAGCGCAAAAAACCGGGTGTTGCCGCAGCGCCCCGGAAAATTTCGGCTTTCCCTGAATGCCCCCATGGGTGACGACATTCGCGCCCGCCATGTCCCCGCTCGCTAAATTCTCCCTGCGCCTCGCCCTCTACGGGCTGGTGATCGCCTGGCTCGCCGGAGACCTGTTCCTATTTCACGGCCCGCTCCGCCGGAAAATCGACCTCGCCGATCCATCCAGTCAGGAGGCCATCGCCGCCGCCAAGAACCGGGGCGTCGTCGCCCGCGTCTTCAACCACCAGATCACCCGCGGCCAACTCGAGCGCGCCGTGTACGAACGCCTCTGGCTCGAAGGAAAAAGCCCCGCCGATATCAGCCCGCAAAACCTCAAGATTCTGCGCTACGCCGCGCTCGACGAGCTCATCGATCACGAACTCCTGCGCGTCAAAGCCAAGGCCAACGCCCTGCATCTCAAAGTCTCCGGCGAGGAAATCAATGAGCGCCTGCGCCGCTTGTTAGGCCGTTTCGAATCCAAGGGCGCGATGGAGAGCGCGATGAAATCCCAGGGCATCGCCAGCGAACAGGCCCTGCGCGATCGCATCGCCGCTCGCATCCAGCAGGAAAAATATGTGCTCATGCGCATCGGCCCGCTCTCGCAGGTCACCGATGAGGAGGCGCGCTCCTGGTTCGCAGAAAACGAGAGCCATCTCGCCACGCCGGAACGCGCCGAGGTCCGCCATGTTTTCATCGCCACGCTCGAGCGTACGCCAGAGGAGGCGAAAACCGCGCTCGACACCGCGCTCGCCGATCTAACTGCCGGTAAAAAGGATTTCGCCACCCTCGCCCGCGAGCTCAGCGAGGACCCCGCGACCAAGGACAAGGGCGGGGCGCTCGGCTGGATGACCCGCGAGCGCCTGCCCGCCGGATTCGCCGCGGCGGTCTTCACCCTCCCGCTTCAAAAACCCTCGCTGGTGCGCGGCAGTCTCGGCTGGCATCTTGTCGAGGTCACCGCCCGCCTGCCCGTGGCGCCCCGCTCTTTCGAGGACGCGCAAGCCGAGGTGCTCGCCGCCTTGGAGGCAGTGAAACGCCAGCAGGCCATCAGCCGATACCGCGACGCGCTGCGCCGCTTTGAAGCCGCAAAAATCGACGTCTTCCACGACATGATCGCCGGGCCATGACAGAAACCGCGAGAGCGGATGCAATTCGCATTTGTCCATACTCCACAAAGGGATGCGCCCCCGATGAGCAATACCCCACTGCGGATGGCAAAGACGGTGTTTGGGTTCATGGCGTGGGGCCGAACGCTTCGGGAGTATTGCATCGGCGGTAGGCCCGCAATCCGCAAATATCCTGAGTCGGAATCTCAAGTCCCTGTCAATTCGCAGTTCCATCCCGGCGATTGGCTTCATACCGTCGTCCCGCCATGTCCGCAGAATCCCTCCGTGCCGCCATTCGTGATGTTGTCGATTTTCCGAAACCGGGAATCGTCTTCAAGGACATCACCCCCATTCTCGCCGATGGAGAACTCTTTCGCGAATCCATCTCCCTGCTATGCGCAACCACCGGTGGCGCGAAGATCGACAAGGTGGTGGGTATCGATGCCCGCGGCTTCATCTTCGCCGCCGCCGTGGCCGACCGTCTCGGCGCGGGCTTCGTGCCGATCCGGAAAAAGGGCAAACTGCCATGGAAAACCCGCCAAACCGCCTATTCGCTCGAATACGGCGAGTCCATCGTCGAGCTCCACGAAGACGCGGTGAAACCCGGCGAATCCATTTTGTTAGTGGACGACCTGCTCGCCACCGGCGGCACCGCTGCGGCTGCGGTGAAGTTGCTCGATGAGCTCGGTGCCAAGCTCGTCGGCATCTCGTTTGTCATCGAGTTGGGCTTTCTGGGTGGTCGCGCGAAACTCGCGCCGCACCCGGTGAGCGCGATCCTCGCTTATTGATTTGAGCACGGCTATTGCCCGGGCGGAGGGTTGTTCCCGCCCGCCGGGAATGCCGGAACGCGGGTGAAGCCCTTGGAGATGCCGCAGGGCTGTCAGGAGGGGGGCTTGTCGCAGGATATGGAGCCTCTCAGATCATCCCGAGCTTCATCTTGCCCTCCTCGGAAATCATTTCCTGATTCCACGCGGGGTCCCAGACGAGTTCGACCCGGGCATCGTCGATGCCGTCGATGGTCATGATTTTCGCTTGGGCGTCAGCGGCGATAACCGGCCCCATGCCGCATCCGGGGGCGGTGAGGGTCATCTTCACCGAGACCACGGTTTGGCCTTCGAGATCCTCAATGGCGCAGTCATAGACGAGGCCCAGATTGACGATGTCCACCGGGATTTCCGGGTCATAGACGCCCTTGAGTTGTGCCCAGACCTGCTCTTCGAGCGGCGCACCCTTGAGTTTTACGGCGATCTCCTGCTTTTTCTGCTCCTCCGCAGGATCGACACCGAGGGCGTCGGCATCCTGCGCGGAGATGCGCGCCAGCCCTTGAGAAGTGGCCACCGTGTAGGTGCCGCCGAGGCGCTGGGTGATGAAGACCGCAGTGCCGGCTGGCAGCGAGAGGCTATCGCCACTCGGAATCTGGATGGCGGAAACCTCGCGCGTCAGTTGAATTTCTTGCTGCATGGGCGGCAGTAAAGCCCAGCCGTCCGCGGCGGGCAAGGGCGAGTTTCCGCCGCCACCGCGGATTTAAATCCGTGCCATCCGGGACTCCAAGTGCCTATCTTCCGCGCATGCCGTTTCGTAAATTCGGACTTGGGGCCGCGATCCTCAAGGCCATTCAAAAAGCAGGATACACCCGCCCGACTCCGGTGCAGGCCGCCGCCATTCCCAAGGTGATGCTGGGCAATGACGTGATCGCCATCGCCCAGACCGGTACCGGCAAGACGGCGGCTTTCGTGCTGCCGATGCTGCATCGCCTGGCAAACCCGGAGCGGCAGGGCCAGCCACGCCGCATCAGGGCGCTCATCCTCGCCCCCACCCGCGAGCTTGCCGCCCAGATCATGGAGAACATCCGGATTTACGGCCAGAGTCTGCCGATCCGCGTCGCGGCCATCTACGGCGGAGTCGATGAGGCCTCGCAAATCAAGGTTCTATACAAAGGCGTGCACATCGTCGTCGCCACACCGGGGCGTTTGATCGACTTGATCGGACGCCGGACGGTCGATTTCAGCATGCTTGAAATGCTCGTTCTCGATGAAGCGGACCGCATGCTTCACATGGGTTTTCTGCCGGACATCGTGACCATCGCCGCCGCCCTGCCGAAACGGCGGCAGACGCTCATGTTCTCCGCGACTTTTCCGAAGGAGGTCGAGTCGCTGGCGCGCCGTTTCCTCTATCAGCCGAAGATGGTGCAGATCGGAAAACGCTCCAACCCCGCGGACACCGTGGAGCAATGTGTCTATGAAGTGCCGGCACATTTGAAGGGAGCCATGTTGCTGGAACTTCTCCGGCAGCCCGGTTTCGACCGGGTCCTCGTCTTCACCCGGATGAAGGATGGTGCGGACCGCCTGACGCAGTTTCTCAAGGCCGCCCGGGTGAACGCGACCAAGCTTCACTCCAGCCGCTCCCAGGAACAACGGCTGCTGGCGCTCCAGGATTTCAAGGACGGAAAATCCCAGGTTCTCGTCGCCACCGACATCGTGGCGCGCGGCATCGATATCGAGGGCGTCACCCACGTCGTGAATTATGATTTTCCGGTCAATCCCGAAGACTATGTCCATCGCATCGGCCGCACCGGCCGGGCGGAGGCCCAGGGCGAGGCGATCAGCTTCGTTCCCAAACAGGATCTCAATCTGCTAGGCATCCTCGAGCTCTTCATCGCCCGCCGCCTGCCGAAGAAGCGCCTGAAAGGATTCGACTATCACGCGCCGATTCCGCCCTACAAGCCCGGTGAGGCCGCGCCGCGCCGCGACTGGCGGAAACGCACCCGCCAAATCGAGGCCCGTAAAAAGACCGGACCCGCCCCGGAAGATCCTCGCAAGAAGCGCCGCGGAACCCGCGGTTGATTCCGATTCCCTTCCTTGCATAATGCGCACATTCCGCAAAACGCATGCTCACTCTTCTGAAAATCCGCAATCTGGCCCTGGTCGATGAACTCGTCTGGGAACTCGGCCCTGGCCTGATCGGCGTCACCGGGGAAACCGGAGCCGGCAAATCCGTCATCGTCGGAGCGCTCAAGCTCGTGCTCGGCGAGCGCGCTGACAAATCACTCATCCGCACCGGCGCGGAAGCCTGCTCGGTGGAGGCCGTGTTTGAACTCAAGGCCCCCGTGGAAATCAACGCCATTCTCGAAGACGGCGGCCTTCCGCCCTGCGAGGACACCCAGTTCATCGTGCGGCGTGTGATCGGCCAGTGCTCCAACCGCCAATTCGTCAACGATTCCCCGGTCACGCTCAATTTGCTCAAGCGCCTCGGCGAGCACCTCGTGGACCTCCATGGCCCGCACGACCACCAATCGCTGCTCTCCACCGAGCGCCAGCTCGCCATGCTCGATGCCTACGCCGGAGCCGACAAGACCCACGCCGCATACCGCGAGCACCACCGCGCCTGGCGCGCCAAGGCCACCGAACTCGATGAACTCCGCCATGCGGAAAATGCCTCCGAGCAGGAAATCGAGCTCCTCCGCCATCAGATCCAGGAAATCGACGCCGCAAACCTCAAGCCCGGCGACGAGCAGGACCTCGAGGACCGCTGGCACCGCGCTTCCAATGCCAGCCGCCTGGTGGAAACCGCCGCCGCCGCCTCCGCCGCCCTCAGCGGGGACGATGGGGTGCTCTCGCGTCTCTCCGAAATCCAGCGCCTCGTGCGCGACCTCGAAAAACTCGATCCCTCGATCCGCGGGCAAACCGCCTCGCTCGATACCGCCGTCATCGAACTCCAGGATCTCGAAGGCAATCTCACCGAGTACGCGGAGGAACTCGACATCAACCCCGCCGAAGCGGCCGCACTCGAAGAGCGCGTCAACCTGCTGGAATCCCTCAAGCGCAAATACGGCCCCTCTCTTACCGATGTGACCGCGCGCCGGGAGAGCGCCGCCGCCCGCCTGGACACCATTGAAAACCGCGGCGAGAAACTCGAAGCGCTGGTGAGGGAGCTCGCCGCCTGCCGCGCCACGCTCGATGCCGCCGGCAAATCCCTGAGCGCCCTGCGCCGTAAGGCCGCGCCCAGGCTCGCCAGGGAAATTTCCAGCCAGCTCAAGGACCTCGGCTTCAAACAATCCTCCTTCGAGGCGCCGCTCGTTTCCCTATCGGAACCTGGTCCGCAGGGCTTCGAATCCATCGAGTTCCAGTTCGGCCCCAATCCCGGCGAGCCGCTGCTGCCGCTGCGCCAGATCGCCTCGTCCGGGGAAATCAGCCGCGTCATGCTCGCCGTGAAATCCGCGCTCGCCGATCAGGACGACACCCCGCTCATGGTCTTCGATGAGATCGACGCCAACGTCGGCGGTGAGGTCGCCCGTGCCGTCGGCCGCAAGATGGCCGCGCTCGGCACCCGCCATCAAGTGGTGGCCATCACCCATTTTCCGCAGGTCGCCGCCACCGCATCGCTTCATTTTGTCGTCGATAAGGAAGTTTCCAACGGCCGCACCCGCTCGCGGCTTTTCCCGGTCAGCGGCGAAACCCGCATCCAGGAACTCGTCCGAATGCTGGGAGGGGGAGGGGAGCAAGCCCGCGCCATGGCCGCCTCGCTGCTCAATGGTTAGGTTTTTGCGCCCGTATGACCGGGTTTGGGGGCACTTGGCCGGTTTTTTTGAAAAAATACTTTCGCATTCCTGATTTTCATGCATTCTCGCCTTGTTCGGCGACGGTTTCGACCCAGCCGGGCACCAGGCTCATCCGAGTTTAGCCTTACAGTTTCGAATTGATCTCCGGGGGGAAATCAACCGAACAAGGCCAAAGCCGGGCAGCTCGGAAAATAAGGCGCGCGTTGAGAAATCCGGGGGGAATTCCAACGCGCGTTTTTTTGTGTCCGGGCCTCCGCCACGCCAGGCGCGGATCATCCGGGCGAACCGCGTTGGACCGGCTGGTGAGCTGGCATCCCGCAGGACGGGTGAAATTGTTTTGGAATTCGTTGCGACGTGCTCTTGACCACGGCGGGGGCTGCTCCTAGATAGTGGCCATGACTCCACTTTACGAAGGCAAATCCAAGCGACTCTGGGCCACCGACAATCCGGAGACTCTCCGCATGGAGTTCAAGAACGACGCCACAGCATTCAACGGTGAGAAAAAGGTCAGTTTCGAGAACAAGGGCCGCTTCAACAACGCCATCAGCACGCTGATCTACGGCATGCTCGAAAAACAAGGCGTCCCCACCCACTTCGTCCGCGAAATCGATGAAACCAACGTCGAGGTCAAAAAAGTAGGCATCCTCATGGTCGAGGTGATCGTCCGCAACATCGCCGCAGGGAGTTTCTGCAAGCGCACCGGCATGCCTGAGGGGCATGTGTTTTCCCAGCCCATCGTCGAATTCTCCTACAAGGACGACGCCCTCGGCGATCCTCTCATCAACGACGACTACATCCGTGAAATGAAGCTCGCCACGCCCGAGGATCTCGCCTTCCTGCGCAAGTCCGCCCTCAAGGTGAATGAACTGCTCTGCGAATTCTTCATCAAGTGCGGCCTCCAGCTCGTGGACTTCAAACTCGAATACGGCCGCCTCGTTTCCGATCCCTCCGTGATCGTGCTCGCCGATGAAATCAGCCCCGATGGCTGCCGCCTATGGGACCTCAAGACCGGTGAGAAAATGGATAAGGACCGCTTCCGCCGCGATCTCGGCAACGTCATGGAAGCCTATGAGGAAGTTCTCGGCCGCGTGAAGCAGAACCTGGCGTGAATCCTATGTGGCGGTGATCGCCGCCACGCTCACGCCGGACCGCGGTCCACATCGATGCGGAATGGGCGGCCGCGGAGGCGGGCGTTGCGGGTGCGTTCCATCACCTGCGGGACGAGACTTTCCGGCACATCGACGAGGGAGTGTTTTGGAAACAGGGTGATGCGCCCGAGGCAGCCGTCAGGCAGGCCTGCTTCGCGGTAGAGCATGCCGACGATTTCCTTGGCCATCACGCCGTGGGTTTTGCCGAGCGAGAGGAACATGCGCGTCATGCCCTGCTCCTGCGGGATCGGGCCGCGCTCGAAACGGTTGTCGGACGGGCGCGGGCCGCGCTCCTCGCGCTGAGGGCGCTCGTTTCGCTGAGGGCGCTCGCGGCGTTCCGGTTCGCGGTCCTCCTCGATGAGCGAGCCCTCGCGGCCGCTGGCTTCCCGCAGCATGGTGGCCAGCGCTCCGGCGATGTCGGTGGGCGTGTGACCTTGTTCGAGCAAGCGGTCGATGTTGTCCTGATAGGCGTCGAACTTGCCGGTTTCGAGGCGTTCCTTGAGCTGGTCGAAAATGAGATCGGCGCGGCGGCCTTCGACGGCTTCGACCGACGGGATGCGCTCGCGGCGCACGACGGAGCGGGTGAAGCGCTCGATGGTCTGCATCCGATAGATATCACGGCCGTAACAGAAACTCACGGCGCGGCCCGAGCGGCCGGCGCGGCCGGTGCGGCCGATGCGGTGTACGTAGTCTTCGGGGTCGGTCGGCAGGTCGTAATTGAAAACGATGTCGATTTCATCGATGTCCAGCCCGCGGGCGGCTACGTCGGTGGCCACTAACAACTCGACCGAACCTTCGCGGAAACGTTTCAGCACGCGTTCGCGCATCATCTGGGTCATGTCGCCGTGGAGGCGGTCTGCGGCGTATCCGCGGTTCACCAGGTCCTCGGTGCATTCATCCACCGAGCGCTTGGTGTTGCAGAAGATGATGCCGAGACGCGGCGGGTTCATGTCCAGGATGCGGGAAAGCACCTCGACCTTCGAGCGTTGGCGGACTTCGAAATATGATTGCTCGACGGTGGAGACGGTGCGCGCCTTCTGCTGGATCTCGACGATTTGCGGGTTTTTGCCGAAGCTCTTGATGAGCCGCGAGACGCCCGGGCTCATGGTGGCGGAGAAAAACAGCGTTTGGCGATCCGAAGGCAGCGAGCCTAACAACTCGTCCATTTCATCCTTGAAACCCATGTCGAGCATGCGGTCCGCCTCATCGAGGATGGCCATCTTGACGTGCGAGGGATCGAAACTGCCGCGCCGCAGGTGGTCGAGCAGACGACCGGGGGTGCCGACGATCAAATGCACGCCGTCACGCAGGGCGCGGAGCTGGCGGTCCATCGGCGCGCCGCCATAAACCGGGGTGGCGTGCAGGCCGCGCATCTTCGCGCCGAGACGGTGGACTTCCTCGCAGACCTGCACTGCGAGTTCGCGAGTGGGGCAGAGGATGAGCACCTGCGGGTGGAGGGCTTTCAGATCGAGCAGGGTCAGCGCGGGCAGGGCGAAGGCCGCGGTTTTTCCAGAACCGGTGGCGGAGAGGCCGACGAGATCCTTGCCCTCCAGCGCGGGCGGGATGCTCAGCGCCTGGATCGGCGAGGGGCGTTCGTAGCCAAGGGTTTCAATGGCGGCGAGCAGTGGTGCGGACAGGCCGAGTTCGGAGAAAGGAGGTGTTTCCATGGGCAAAAAAAAGCGGAATTCCGGCGGCGACACGCTTTCAATCGTCCCGGGAGGCAAGGCAATCGCTGTTTTTCGGCGGAAAACAAGCACGGATGTGAATCGGCGGCCAAAGCGTGCCGTTTTGCCGGTTGCCGAATCGGCGGGTCGGTGCCAATCTCCGCGCATGAAGATTCGTGAGACATGCCTGTCTGGTTTGCTGGCCATGCTGGTGATTCCGGCGGCCTCTGCTGAGGAAACACCCGCTGTGAAAGAGGCCGTGGAGGTGAGTGCGGCGGACAAGGCGCAAGAGCAGGCCGCTGAGATGACCGGCATTCCTGCGGACCTGCTGGACGATCCGCATGTGCGGGAGGAGTTGGCGGTCAATGAGTTCACCGCGCCGTCGATTTCAAAATTGTTCGATACCCTGCAATTTCTGATGCCGCTGCCCTTGTTGGAGACCGAGCTGAAGCTTTCCGAGCGGATGCCACTGGACCGCGCGGATCTGGCCATCGAGTTGGGATTCCTGATCGCCGATGGATTCCTCGTGGTGCAGGCGGAGCAGTTGGAAAAGGTGGAGGATCTGGCCACCAAACTCACGAAATACGGCAAGGCGCTCGGTGCCGGAGACCGTGTGAACCGCCACGCGGCGAGCCTGCTGGACAGCGCGAAACGCAAGGATGTGGCACAGTTGAAAAAGGAACTCTCATCCACCCAGCGCGATGTGGAAACCGAGTTGGTCATCCTCAAGGACGCGGATCTCGCGCACTTGATTTCCCTCGGCGGCTGGATCCGCGCACTGCACGTCTCGGCAGTCGCGGTGGACAAGCAGTTCTCGCCGGAGCGCGCTCGCAAGGTGATGCGCGAGGATATCGCGGATTATTACACCGAGTCGGTGGCCGGCCTGGAGCCGCGGATATCCGAGCGGCCGAATTATCTGGCGATGCGCAACCTGCTGGCCGGCCTGCGTGCCGAGATGGTGCTCAAGGATGGCGAGGAGCCGACACCGGCAATCATGAGGGAAATCCGCGAGCAGTCCGCAAATCTGGTGGGGCTCGCATTGGAGCGCAAACAATGAGCCCCGAACCATCTGACAGGGCCGCCGTGCTCGGGCTCGGCATCATCGGCTCCCGCGCGCGCTCGCGACTCGCCGCAGCCGGCTGGAGCGTGGCTTGCTGGAACCGCACTCCCAGGGGAATGCCCGGCGAGACCGATACCCCGGAACAGGCGATCCATGGCGCTGCGGTCATTTCTTTCTATCTGAAGGACGCGCCCGCCGTGCGCGAAGTGATCGGGCGCATCGAGGCCTTCCTGAAGCCGGGCCGGATCGTAATGAACCACTCGACGGTGGATCTGGAAACCACGCGCTGGCTGGAGAAACGCTGCCTCGCCCGAGGCTGTCGTTTTCTTGACGCCCCCTTCACCGGCAGCAGACTGGCGGCTGGAGACGGACAGCTGGTCTATTACATCGGCGGGGAACCCGCGCTGGCGGCCGAGTTGGATGCTTATCTATCTGTCACCAGCAAGGCCCGTCTGCCGTGCGGCCCGGTGGGAGCTGCCACGGTGGTGAAACTGGCCACCAACCTGATATCCGCCTGCACCGTGCAGGCGCTGGCGGAGGCGCTGGCCATCGCCACACATCACGGCGTGCCCGCGCAATGCCTGGTGGATGCGGTGTCGCAAAACGTGAGTGCCTCGGCGCTCAGCGCGATGAAGTTCCCGGCGATGCTTGCTGGAAACTACGAGACTCATTTCTCGCTCTCCAACATGGGCAAGGACAGCCGCTACATGCTTGCCCTGGCCGATTCCGCAGGCCTGGAAACCCCGGCGATCACCGCCGTTTCCCGCCGCTTGACAGACTTGTGCGATGCTGGCCTCGGCGAATTGGATTATTCCGCGCTCGCGAAACCCTATCTGCGGAAATCATGAGCGGGTGCCGCATGGTCATGATGGGGACTCCGGACCTGCTGGAGTTTCGCGGCCCGGATGCCGTGCGTTTCCTCAATGGCCAGCTCACGCAGGACGTGAGGCGGGTGGCCGGTGGAAACATTTCGCTGCCCTCCTGCGTGACGGATGCGAAGGGGAAATTGCAGTTTCGCGTGAGAATCACCGAGGCAGCGGATGGAGCCTTGTGGATCGAAGGGCCTGCCGGTTCCGCGGAGCCGCTAGAGGCGCGGCTAACCCGCTATTTGATCGCGGATGATGTCGAGGTGGAGAATCTCGCCGGGAGGTATCGCCTGATGCATCTGATCGGATCGATTCCCGCGATGCCTGAGGGCGTGTTCGCGCGCGGATCGAACCGATTTGGCGTGGACGGCAGCGACTGGTGGTGTTCCACGGGATCCGAATTTGAACTTCCAGTGGGAATCACGTCCTTGCATGGCGACGAACTGGAGGCTTTCCGCATCGCCAACGGCGTGCCGCTGTGGGGCAGCGAGCTGGGCGATGGGCTGCTGCCGCCCGAGGCCGCGCTAGAAGCGAGCGATATTTCCTATCAAAAGGGCTGCTACATCGGCCAGGAAGTGATTTCCCGCATCAAATTCGCCGGCAAGCTGAACAAACGCCTCGCCCGCCTGGAATTCGCCGCCGCCCTGCCCGTCACGGATCTGCTTCTGGTGGATGCGAACGGCCATGATGCCGGCAGCTTGACCAGCATTTCGCCCCTGGCGGACGGAATGGTCCGCATGGCGCTGGCCTACGTGAAACGCGGAGCCGGTCCCGTATTCGTCACCGGCCCGGATGGAATCCGTCATCCCGCAAGGGTGCTCTGAAAAGAACGCCCGCTTATTTGCCGGAATAGCCTTCTTCCTGGGGTGAGGTGTTTCCAGGCAGGCAGCGGTCTGAGGGTTTCATCGTCATCGGATCGAGCGGTCTCATCGTGCGGCAGGAACCGGCCAGAAAGGCGAGCGCGACGAGCGGAAGCAGCAGCAGCAGTTTTTTCATAGGTATTTCAGGGTGCGGCTTCGGACGTAGCAGATTCAATCCGCGAAATCCAGCAAAGTCTGCGCGATATTTCTCGGGAGTCCTGATTTTGACCACGCATGCTTGACAGCAGAGTGTCGGCGAGGCGGTATTTCCGCCCCCATGGCCAAGCTCTCCATCCGCGACCTCGATCTTTCCGGCAAGCGTGTTCTCATCCGCGTTGACTTCAATGTTCCCCAGGACAAGACCACCGGAGCCATCACCAACAACCAGCGCATCCTCGCGGCCCTGCCGACCATCCGGTTTGCCCTGGAAAAGGGCGCTTCCGTCATCCTGATGTCCCACCTGGGCCGCCCGAATGGCCAAAGGGTCGGAAAATTCTCGCTCAAGCCCGTCGCCGACGAGCTCTCGAAGCTGCTCGGAAACCCCGTCGATTTCCTCGCCGATTGTGTCGGCCCGGAAGTAGAAGCCGCCTGCGCCCCCGGTAAACTCCGGCCCGGCCATGTGGTCCTGCTTGAAAACCTCCGTTTCCATATCGAAGAGGAAGGCAAGGCCAAGCAGGAGGATGGCACATCCCTTAAAGCCGACCCCGCCGCCGTGGCCGCCTTCCGTGCCAGCCTCACCAAGCTCGGCGATGTCTTCGTCAACGACGCCTTCGGCACCGCCCACCGCGCGCACAGCTCGATGGTCGGCGTGGACTTGCCGCAGAAAGCCGCCGGCTTCCTCATGGATGCGGAAATCAGCGCCTTCACCGCCGTGCTCGACGACCCGAAGCGCCCGCTGCTCGCCATCCTTGGCGGTGCCAAGATCGCCGATAAAATCCCGCTCATCACCAACCTGCTCGACAAGGCCAACGATATCATCATCGGCGGCGGCATGGCCTTCACCTTCCGCAAGATCCTCAATGGCTGGGAAATTGGTGACAGCCTCTTCGATGCCGAGGGCGCCACCATCGTCGCCGAACTCGCCGCAAAGGCCAAGGCCAAGGGCGTGAACCTCCATCTTCCCGTCGATTTTGTCACCGCCGACAAGTTCGCCCCGGACGCCACCGTTTCCACCGCCACCGACAGCATCCCGGCGGGCATCATGGGCCTTGACGGCGGGCCGAAAACCCGCGAGCTCTTCGCCAAGGTCATCGCCGCCTCCAAGACCATCATCTGGAACGGCCCTCCGGGCGTCTTTGAATTCGACGCCTTCGCCGAAGGCACCAAGTCCATGGCCGCCGCCATCGCCGCCGCCACCGAAGCCGGAGCCATCACCGTCGTCGGTGGGGGGGATACCGCCACCGCCGCCAAGAAATTCGGCGTCGCCGAAAAGGTCACCCATTGCTCCACCGGCGGCGGAGCCAGTCTCGAATTCCTCGAAGGCAAAGTCCTGCCCGGCGTCGCCGCGCTCAACGACATCTGATTCTCCCCACCGAATCCCACCACATCACCTCACATGAACCGCAAGCCGATCTTCGCCGCCAACTGGAAAATGAACAAAGGAGCTTCCGAAACGGAAGACTTCGTCAAAAGTTTCCTCTCGAAACTTCAAGGCCAGGATTTCCCCTGTGAAATCGTCATCGCCCCGCCCTTCGTCTCGCTGCCGAAGCTCGCCGACCTGCTCCACAATGCAAACGCCGGCCAGAACGCACACGCCATCCAGATCGCCGCGCAGAATTGCTCGCAGTTCGACTCCGGCGCCTACACCGGCGAGGTGAGCGTACTCATGCTGCGCGAGTTTTTCGTCCACTACGTGATCCTCGGTCACAGCGAGCGCCGCGCCATCTATGGCGAGACCGATGCCGTCATCAACGCCAAGATCAAGAAAGCACGCGAAGCCAATCTCAAGCCGATCTTCTGTATCGGCGAGACCCTCGCCGAGCGCGAAGGCGGCAAGCTCGAAAGCGTGCTCCGCACCCAGATCACCGAAGGCCTCAAGGGAGTTCCTGAAAAGGACATGCTCGAAACCGTCGTCGCCTACGAACCCGTCTGGGCCATCGGCACCGGTGTCACCGCCACTTCCCAGCAGGCCCAGGACGCCCACGCCTTCGTCCGCTCGGTCATCGCCGAACTCTACGGCGCGGACACCGCCTCGCGCATCCGCATTCAATACGGCGGCTCCGTGAAACCCAACAACGCCGCCGAACTCATGGCCTGCCCGGACATCGACGGAGCCCTTATCGGCGGTGCCGCCCTCGAACCCCAGAGCTTCCTGGAAATCATCCGCAACGGCTCCGTCTCCGCGGGCGGGTAAGCATTCGGTTTGCCTGGATCTCCCTCGCCTCTCATGCCACGGATGACCGGACGAAGGAAGGAATGACCGGACGAAGGAAGGAACGAAGCTCCAAGCATCGGCCATCCATCCCCATTGCCGCTCACGCATCGCCGTCTCAAGGTGATGCGCGTTGAAGATGATCCGGCTATTTTCCTTGCAACAGATCTAGTCTTCTCCCGGCTCCACGCTCTTGAACAGGCGGAAAAGATCGCTCTCCGAGGTAAGGATCACGGTGGTGTCCTTGCCGAGAGTTTTCTGGTAGGTCTCCAGGGTCTTGGTGAACTGATAGAAATCCGCGGCGCCGGGGCTGGAGCTGTAGGCGGTGGCATAGATGCCGGTGGCCTCCGCATCCGCCTTGCCCTTGATTTCCTGTTCCCTGCGGTAGGCTCCAGACTCGATGGATAGCAGGTCGCGCTCCTTGCGGCCGATGATTTTCGCCGCCTCACCCGCGCCTTCGGAGCGGAAGCGGTCGGCGATCTGGAGGCGCTCGGAGGACATGCGGGAGTAGATTTTTTCAATGACACCCGCCTTGTAGTTGATGCGCTTGAAGCGGACGTCGAGCAACTCGATTCCCAGGTCTTTGACCTTGGGCCGCGCGGCCGTGAGGATCTGGCTGGTGAGGATGCCACGGCCGGAGCGGATGGGGGGCAGGAGTCCGAGGCTGGAGTTTTCGATCACGAGCGCCTCATCGCGTTCCGGTTTGCGGTCCTTGTCGCCGCGGATCACTTCGATGAGATCGTGTTTGGCGATGACGTCGCGGGTGGCGCTGCCGATGATGTTGTTCAGGCGGGAGAGCGCGGTGCGTTCGTCACGGAGTTTTTCGAAGTAGGTCTTGGGATCGCTGATGCGCCAGCGGGCGAAATTGTCCACGGTGATGTAGAGCTTGTCGCGCGTGGGCATGTCGGTGGCGGGGCCGTCCCATTCGAGGATGCGTTTTTCAATGCGGTTGACCTTCTGGATGAAGGGCATCTTGAATTGCAGGCCGGCCTCGTTTTTCCTGGAGAAGGCATTGATCGGATCGCCCACGGGTTTTCCGAACTCGGTGATGAAGACCTGCTCGGTCTCGCTGACGGTGTAGGCGCTGCTGGAGATGACGATGACGGCGGCGCCGAGAAGGATGAGCGTGATGAGTGATTTCATGGAAATGAGGATTCGGGGATCACTTGTTGAGATTCATCAGGGGCAGGAACTGCTTTGCGTCTTCGTCGAGAATGATCTTGGGGCCCAGCTTCGGCAGCACCTCGTTCATGGTTTCCAGATAGAGGCGTTGTTTGGTGATGGCGGGAGCCTTGTCGTATTGCGCGAGCAATTCCTTGAAGCGGACTACGTCCCCCTCGGCCTGGTTGATGCGCTGGACGGCGAAGCCCTCAGCGCCGGAGATGCGTTGTTCCGCCAGACCTTTAGCCCTGGGAATGACGCGGTTGTATTCGCCGTTGGCTTCGTTGATCAATTGGGAGCGTTCCTGCTGGGCGCGGTTCACTTCATCAAATGATCGCTGCACCGGGCCGGGCGGGTGAACGTTCATGAGTTGGATCTGTTCGGCCGCCACGCCGATGTTGAGGTTTTCGAGGATGGCTTTCAGGCGCAAGAGCGAGTCCGCTTCGATTTCGTTGCGGCCGATGGTGAGGACCTCGTCCACGGTGCGATCACCGATGACCTGACAGACGACGCTTTCGGTGAGATCCCGCAGCGTGGAGCCGGGATTACGGAAGTGGAAAAGGTATTGTTTGGGATCGGTGATGCTGTAGTTGAGCACCCACTCGACGTTGACCGCGTTGAGATCGCCGGTGACCATATCGCGTTCCCTGTCAGGTTCGTCGCTGATCTGGTCGGGGTTGGTGGCATTGGGCGAGCCGAAGCCGAACTCGAGTTTGAGCTGGCGGCGCACCGGCACGATGACGGCGGTGTCGATGCCATAAGGGAGCTTGAAATGAAGACCGGGGCTGGCGGTTTGCTGGTATTTTCCAAAGCGCTGGACGACGGCCACCGATTCGGGGCTGATGGTGTAGAACGAGGACAGGACGCCGTAAATCAGGATGACGGCCACCGGGGCGAGAATCAGCCAGCGCGGTGCGAAGGACATCTGGGAGCCGCCAATGGTGACGGTGCGGTGGATGGGTGGTGGTTTCATGATTGGGATGGCAGGCCGCCCGGAATGTTTCCATGGGCGGTTCGTGCGGACCTTAACGACTAATCCGGGAAAACAAACCCGAAACGACATCCGGCGGAACGGCTAGTAGCCGGAATGAAACTTCGGGTTGCGCCGGGACCTGTTCTTTCCATAGTCCCGCAGGATGAAAACACATGACATCGGATTCGTGGGAGTGGGCCGGATGGGTGCCAATATGGCGCGGCGTCTGGTGGATTTGGGCTACCGGATCGGCGCGATCCATGATCCGCATGAATCCGCGGCGGCATCCCTGGCCATGGAACTGGACTGCCTGGCGGTCCAGTCGCTGCCGGAACTCACGGCCGTGTGCGACGTGATTTTCACCGTGGTGACCGACGACGAGGCGATGCGCGGAATTTTTTCCGAAGACAGCCCATCGCTGCTCACGGGAGCCGCCGGGCGGGTGTTTATCAACTGCGCCACGGCCAGCCCGGAAGCGCACGAGGCGGCGGCGGGCGCCGCCGCGCGCGCCGGGGCGGAGACGCTGGCCGCGAGCATGGCCTCCAGCATTCCGCAGGCGCGGCAGGGAACGCTCTATCTTATGGTCGGCGGCGATGAGGAGCTTTACAAGCGGATGACACCACTGCTGGAGGACCTGTCCGCCACGCTGCGTCACGTCGGTCCGATCGGCCATGCGGCGAAGATCAAGGCGCTGGTGAACATGGTCATGAACATCAACACCGCCGGCCTGGCGGAAGGCCTGGGCCTCGGTGCGGCGCTGGGAATCGACATGCGGATCCTCAAGGAGGTGTTCTCCCAGACCGGCGCGAATTCCCGCGTGCTGGAAACGGATGGAGATGATATGATCGGTCGCGAGCATGATTGTTATTTCTCCGCGGAGCACGCCGCGAAGGACAGCGGCATTGCGAATGCTTTGGCAAGGGCGGTAGGAGTGCGCGTCCCCTTGTCTCATGCCGCGGAAACCCAATATCAGAAAATGATTGAACTCGGTCTCGGAGGATTGGATAAATCCGGCGTGGCCGAGTTGACATTTCCCGCCCGCTTGTTCCAAGCCCTGGTCTGACCATACACCTCCATGAATGATCTGCAAAATCCGGCGGGCGAGCGACTCGATCATCATTTTCATCCGGGCGGGCGGCGCGGCTCGCTGGTCATTCTCGGCCACGGCCTGACCGGAAACATGGACCGCCCACTGTTGGTGGCTGCCGCGGAAGGTCTTTCCGCCCGCGGGTGGCCCTGTCTGAGGATCTCGTTTTCCGGCAACGGGGCCTCGCAAGGACGCTTCGAGGACTCAAACATCACCAAGCACATTCAGGACCTGAAGGCCGTGCTCGCCACCGTGCCGGATTATGTGCGGGTTGCCTATATCGGCCACAGCATGGGCGCGGCGGTCGGGGTGCTCACCGCCGCACAGGATCTCCGGATCCGCGCCCTTGTCTCGCTTGCGGGCATGACGCATACGGCGGATTTCGCGGAGCGTGAATTTCGCGGCCTGGTTCCCGGAAAGGATTCCATCTGGGAGGATGAGGCGTTTCCGCTATCCGCCGCTTTGGTCGACGATTTGAAAGCCATCGGGTCCACACTCGATGCGGCCGCGCGGGTGGCGCAGCCGTGGCTGCTGATCCATGGGACGGCGGACGACCTGGTGCCGCCGGACGACGGTCGCGACGCCTACGCGGCGGCGCATAGCGAAAAACAGTGGCTGGAAATCCCCGGGGCGGGTCATGTGTTTGACGAGGAATCCTACCCGCAAATCATCGAGGCGGTGGATGCCTGGCTGACGCCCCGCTTCGGCACGCAGTGAGCCGGCGGCACGGCGGGGGATTGAGGCTTGCCGGGCGCATGATGGGTTGGCAGGGTCCGCGCCATGATCGGCCGATTGTTTCGCAGCCATGCTACGTTGCTGATGTTTCTTCTATCCACCACCTGGGCGGCGGCTGCCGAACCGGCGGCGCAGGCGAGCACGCTGGACCAGAAGATCGATCTATTCTTCGGTCGGGCGACGGGCTGGTTCGTGAATGGCATCTTCACCGACATTCCGATCAACGGCTACCCGGTCAAGGCCGTGGTGATCTGGCTGGCGCTGGCGGGCATCCTGCTGACTTTGTTCTTCAAGTTCATCAATCTCCGCGCCTTCGGACTCGCCCTCAGGACGGTGCGCGGACACTACAGCCACACCGAAGATCCCGGGGAAATCAGCCACTTCCAGGCACTCAGCGCCGCCGTTTCCGGAACGGTGGGACTGGGCAACATCGCGGGCGTGGCCATCGGCATCATGATCGGCGGGCCGGGCGTGGCCTTCTGGCTGTTTCTATCCGGCTTTCTCGGCATGGCCACCAAGTTCGCCGAGTGCACGCTGGGCGTGAAATACCGTGAGTTCGATGCCGAGGGGAAGATCCACGGCGGCGCGATGTATTATCTCAAAAAAGGCTTTGCCGAGCGCGGGCTGGCACCGCTCGGCTCCCTGCTTGCCGGTCTTTTCGCCTTCTTCTGCATCTTCGCCTCGTTCGGTGGCGGAAATGTGTTCCAGGTCAATCAGGCCACCGCGCAGTTGATCAATGTCACGGGCGGGGAGAACAGCTTTTTTATCGGAAAGCAATGGGTCTTCGGCCTGATGCTTGCGGTGATCACTGCACTGGTGATCATCGGCGGCATCCGCGGCATCGCGAAGGTCACCGCCCGCCTGGTGCCGGCGATGTGCCTCGTATATGTCGCCAGCGCGCTGATCGTGCTGATTTCAAACGCCGGCCATGTTCCGGCAGCCATCGCAATGATCGTCAGCGAGGCCTTCAACCCCCGCGCGGCGGTCACCGGCGGCATTCTCGCCGCCTTTGTCTGGGGCATGCGGCGCGCGACTTTCTCCAATGAGGCCGGCATCGGCTCGGCCCCGATCGCCCACTCCGCCGCCAAGACGCGCATGCCCGCTTCCGAAGGGGTGGTGGCGCTGCTGGAGCCCTTCCTCGACACGGTGGTCGTCTGCACGATGACCTCGCTGGTGCTGGTGACCTCGATGTATTTCAAGGGCGATAGCGGCGAGTTTCTCATCAACGGCCAGACCTTCCATCTGGGTGACACCTCCAATGCGAGCACCTCGTTCGGCATCAGCATGACCTCACAGGCCTTCCAGACCGTCCATGAAGGCTTCAAGTATGTATTATTTGTTTGCGTGCTGCTCTTCGCCTTCTCCACGCTGATCACCTGGAGTTATTATGGCTTGCAGGCATGGCAGTATTTGTTCGGCCTGGGCGGAAAGACGGCGCTCGTTTACAAGATCATCTTCTGCGCGGTGATCATCGCCGGCTCCGCCGCATCGATGGACAAGGCGATCGATTTCTCCGATGCCTCGCTCTTCGCCATGAGCATTCCCAACCTGATTGGCGTCTATTTCCTGCTACCGGTCATCCGCCGCGACCTGGACAAATACATGGATTTCACCCGGCGCGTGGATGGCGGAAAATCCATCAAACAGGCAGCCGGGGAGATCGAGAGGGAATACCGCTGATCGCCCTCCGGAGCGACCGCCACGCTCACATGCCCGGCACCTGGATCAGCTTGGAATACTGATAGGAATTCTTGGCGAGCCACGCGGCGTCGCTCGCCCTTGAGGAACTCTTGCGCAGCAAATCGATGCCGGCATCGGAAAGCACGGTGAGCGAAATCCCGACCGAGGTGATCCTTCCGGCTGTCAGGGCCGGGTCTGCCGGCAGGGTCGCGATACCCGTGCCCTTGATGCTGAATTTCGTCTTCTTGTCACCACCGGCGGTTCCGATCGAGATCTGTTTGATATCCGGCTGGCTGGAGGTGGACCCCGTGGCCGGAGCAACCTCCACATAAAAGGTCACCGTGAACTGGAACACGTTCTCGCAGATGAAATTCTCCTCCTCGGAGAGTTGGGTGCCGTAGGTGGTGGTGAACAGGTTTCCAATCTCTGTTTTGCCCAGCAGTTTTTCAAAGGTGGGCTTGGGATCCACGAGGTAGCGGTTCAGGACGAAGGTTTGGAATTCCCCCGTCGCTCCCCCTTCGATGGGATCCTTGCGCTCCAGCTTGTACCCCACGCAGGAAACGTCGCCTCCGAGGTCCACGCCGGTCTTGCCGATCTCGCCATTGTAGCGATCAGTCGCCGCTGAAAAGAAAACCAGCGTCGCGGCATTCGAGCTCAAGGCCGGAGGTTCTGAAGCGGCCGACAACCATTCACTGTCATTTCCGCGGCGGGTGACCAGCGACTCGAAATCGCGGGCCATGGTATCCACGAAGGCCTTGGCCTGGCGGGCGGCGCGCAGTTCCGAGCGGCTGCGGTTCCAGGTATCGATGGCGATGGAGGTGATGGAGACCAGCACCGTGACGATGATGCTGGTGATGGCCATGGCCACCATCAGTTCCAACAGGGTGAAGCCGCGTTTGGAAAGGGAAGTCCGGTGGATTTTCATGGGATGTTTCGACGAATGGGATTCAGCGCCTCACCGCGAGATTGCGGGTGAAGACGGGGGTTTTGAATTTCGCGAAATTCGTCACGAAAGCCCCGTCAAGATAGCCTTCGGACCTTCCGGGCAATGAGAAGAACTCCGCTGAAAACGCGATCACCGCCTCCGGATATTCATCAGGGTCGGTGAATGGACCCGCTTTGTAATTCGGATCAGGCGGTGAGGAGTTCGGTTTGGGATTCTTGATCTGGCCCGCAGTGCCTGGTTTCAAGCCTTTTCCAGACAATGGGGCAGGAAGATCTCCATAGACGAACTGCGTGCACTTCACCAGATAGACCCCGCCTTCCAGGGCTTCCAGATCCTCCAGGAATTCGGCGTCGCCCTTGCGGCGCACCATGGTCTGCACATAATAATCCTTGCCGGGCACGTTGTTGGTGGCGAGAGGCACGGGATTGGGCGTTCCATCCGCGCGGTTGCCGGAGAGGCTGGCGGAGAGGCTGGCGCGATATTGATAGATCATCAGGGCGGTCGTGGCCTTGTCGGAATCCTTGATCCACTCGAAGGCCTTGTCGAATCCGGTGGTCCCTGGATTGCCGGAGCGCCAATTGACCAGCTCCTGCTCCAAGGTCGAAGCCAGGCGGTCCGCCTCCTGAATGCTGATGGAGCGCTTGATGCCCGCCGCCGCCGGGGCGAAGACGATCATGAAGCCGGTGAGCAGCACGGCCAGCACGCCGATGGCGATGACCGTCTCGATCAGGGAGAAGCCGCGTTTGCGGGGTGAAAGGTGAGTTTTCATGAATTAGAATGTGCCGCCGGAACTGATTCCTTTGACTCCCGATCCCATTTGTTCGGGGCTGCGGAAGACGGAAGTCCTTCCATTACGCCAGATCACGAATCCGCCGAAGTCGCGCTTGGCGCTGCCGGTGACCTTTGGAAGTGCGTTCTTCACGGGTTTTCTGGCCCCGCTGCCGATGATGAAACTCGCACCACCCCTGTAGTTGGCGTTGGTGGAATCAATAATGATGCCCTGGGTATTGAACTGGTAGATGTAATATTCACCTTCATACGCCTTTTTCGCGGTCACGAATTTGGCGTGGGTGATGATATCGATTTTATCCGATTGGTTTTTATGATCCTTGAAGCTGAATTCGCTGCTGAAAAATGTCTGGTCGGGCAGGATCGCCCCCCTGCTGGACAGCTCCCACTTGGGGCTTGGGCTATCCGGATTCTTGGCCTGACCGTACTTGGGGTTTGTGGCGGGTGTGCCGGTAAGATCGACTTCCTCATACGCGACCAAAATGCGCCGCAGGTCCTCCGTCGGATTATTCGTCAATGACTTGGCCACCAACACGCAGGAGCGCAGGTTGCGCCCGACCGCCGTGGTGCGCGCTTCGTCAAACAGCGACTCCGCAGTGGCCACGCCGCTGGTGACACCCTTGCCACCCATGCCGCTCAGGCCGATGGACCCGGCGGTCATCAGGATGGAGATGATGGCGATGACGACGAGCAACTCCACCAGGGTGAAGGCGCCAAGTCCCCATCGGAGAGACGGTTTCGGTTGAAACGATTGCATGGGGTTTGGGATTGGGTTGGGGGAAAACTGCGTCGGTTGGTGCGGGTCCGCAAGTGAAAATGTCAATACAAGGCAATTACCTCGATGGGGAGTTTTTGGGGAATCTACCGCGATTCGGACCGTTGGCCCACAGCCAGGCCGGGCGGACCATGCCGCGCACATCCCGGCGGGATGCCTCCCATCCGAGAAGCTGCTTTGCGAGCGAGGGATCGGCGACCAGCGAATCGGGATCGCCCGCGCGGCGGGGTCCGTATTTCACCGGCACGGTCTTGCCGGTGATTTCCTCGACGGCCTGGATGATTTGTTTCACTGAGACGCCGACTCCGGTGCCGAGGTTGCAACGCACGGATTCGCCACCCGCAGCCAGATGGTCCAGTGCGCGGGCATGCGCGTCGGCCAGATCCTCGACGTGGATGTAATCGCGGATGCAGGTCCCGTCCGGGGTGTTGTAATCGGTGCCGAAGACTTCGAGGCATTCGATTTCGCCGGTGACGGCCATCATGACCCGTGGAATGAGGTGGGTCTCCGGGTCATGGTCCTCGCCGATTTTTCCGTCCGCGGAGGATCCGCTGGCGTTGAAATACCGCAGGCAGGCGCTGCGCAGCCCCCAGGCTCGGTCGCAGTCCTTGAGCATCCACTCGACCATCAGCTTGCTGCGGCCGTAGGGATTGATCGGATCCTGGGTATTGCTCTCGGTGATCGGCAGCTTGTCGGGCACCCCGTAGGTGGCGCAGGTGGAGGAAAATACGAAAACCTTGCAGCCGAATTCCTGCATCACCTGCAGCAGCTTGATAGGCTCCGCAGTGTTGTTCTGGTAATACTTGAGGGGATCGGTGACGGATTCGCCGACGTAGGCGAAGGCGGCGAAATGGACCACCGCGCCGAAATGGTGTTTCTCAAACAAGGAGCGCACCAGATCCTGATCTCCCACGTCGCCGACGACCAATTCGACTCCGGGATCGACGATCGCGCCCTCATGGCCGAATACGAGATTGTCCAGAACCACGATCTTGCGGCCTTGGCTGGCGAGAAGGCGAACGGTGTGGGAACCGATGTAACCAGCGCCTCCGGTGACGAGGATCGATGCCTTCTGTGCCGTAATCATGTTTCGGACGCATGAAACCGGAGAGGGCCGGTCAGTGTCAACCCATGCGCGAACGAGGGCGTAAAAAATTTCCAAAAAATGCATTCGAATATCGCCGCGTCCCGGGCTGTCTTAGCCGCATGAAGAAAAACCTTCTCTCATGGACCACGGGGCTGGCAGCCGCCGCCTCACTGGCATTCAGTTCCTGCGCCTACGATCCGTATTACTCATCCGCCGGTGGCTCCTACAGCAGCGGCTACGGTGATGGATATGGCTATGGCGGCGGCAATTTTTCCACCTCCTTATTTGTCAGCACTGGCGATCCACGCTGGGGATACGATCCCTACAGCTACTGCTACTATGATTACCGCAGCCGCCGTTACTACGATCCCTATCTTTACGGCTACTACCCCATCGGCTACCGCCCGTACTCCGTCTATGGCGTGCCCCACCCGCATGGCTGGCGGCAGGGAAGCGGCTACTGCCCGCCGCCTCGCACGGTTCGCAACGTGATGGTAGGCAACTACCGCAACCGTGAATCCGCTTACCGGAATACGAATTACAGTTGGGCCAATCAAGTCCGCCAGCGCCCGGACAGCGGCCGCCGGGTCGAAAGCCAGGGCACGAATCGCGGGACCTACAGCCGGCCCGGCAGCAGCAGTTCGCGTCCATCAGGGAGGGATAGCTACCAGCGTCCGGAAAGCGGCTCGCGCCGATCCAGGGAGTTCGGCCGCCCCAACAGGGCGATTTCGCAACCCCGCGAATCCTCGCGAAACGATCCCCGCCCGCAATACCGGCAGGACAGCCGCCGCAGCGAGCAACAGTCACATTCCAGCAGCAGCAGCCGCCGCCAAAACAGCAGCCGTCCGCCTGCTGGATACAATACGCCGGTGGTCCGCCCGGAAACGCGCGAAGCCGGATCCATACCGGGAAATTCCCTTGGTTCCGAGCGCACGCGCCAACCTGAATTCACTCCGAGGCGCTCCCGCAGTGAAGAGCGCACGCGCCAGGCCCCGGCGGTGAGGGAACGCGGCACAGCACCGCAGCCCGATTCTCAACCGCGAAGAAGCGAGCCCAACGGCAGCGGTGAAAGCCGTCCGTCCAGGGGCGAGGGAAGAGGTCTTCGCAGTCTCGGCGACGGCTGAAATCCCATCACTCCGCCTCACGTCGTGCCCGGTCACGGCGGAGGCTATCGAGGGTCACCCGCGGCCGCAGCATCCAGCGGCCATAGAGCCAGCCCGCCAAGCCGCCGCCGAAATGGCAGGCGTGGCCGATTTGAAACCACGAGCCCATGCCTTGATCGACAAGTGCCCGCCCGGCTGCGGAAAACCCCGGCAGATCGAGATCCGGATTCATCAGGGCGAGGATCAACGCGGCGGCCAGAATTCCAAACCCAAGGCTTTTTCCGGAAACGGGCAGCGGAAACATCCTCGACTGCGGCGAGAGCGTGGTGAGCAGCAACAAAAGCGCAAGGCAGCCGCCCGACAATCCCACCAGCAGGCCCGCGCCAAACCACACATGGCAGAGGCCGCCCGCCAGCACACCCGCAGCCATAGTCCGCATCAATGCCGGCCGCCCTGCCATGTGTTCGACCCGCGAGCCGATTACCAGCACGATCAAACCATTCAAGGCCGCATGCCACCATGCGCCATGCAGCAATCCATAACTGCCAATCTGCCAGATCTTTCCGGCTCGCAGGCCGTCCCGGCTCAAGCCGAAATTTTCAAAGCACCATCCGAGATCCTCCGGGCCTCCCCGCGCCGCCACCCGGATTTGGATGGCCATGACCACCACCACCCACAACCACGATGCCGGGGAATACAGAATGCGCCGCAGATGTCTCCCGGCATTGGAAAACGGACTACCGGAAGTATCCATGGCCGCTCACTCGACGACATGCGCGCGCGGTTCGCGGCGGACCGTGTCCTCTCCACCTGCACAGGTCACGAAAGGGCCGCCTTCCAGCGGAGCTACTCCACTGGACGCCACATCCGGCATTTCCGACGGTCGGCCGGCCAGCGGGAAATCCTTGCGCAGCGGGAAAAACGGATAGCCCTCCCACATCAGGATGCGCTTGAGATTCGGGTGCCCGGAAAACGGAATGCCCATCAAGTCATAAACTTCGCGTTCGTGCCAATCGGCCCCCGGCCAGATGTCGGTGGCACTCGGGACATCCTGGTCTTCAGCCACTTTCGCCTTCACTCGCAGGCGCTTCGAGTCATCCACGGTCGCGATTTCATAAACGATCTCAAAGCGCGGATGCTCACCGAATTGATCGACGCTGGAAACATCCAGAACCATCTCGTACCCGAGCTCGTTCCGGCACTTCGCCAGCAGCTCGTGCAGCGCGCCGAGCTCGGCGATCACCGTCTGCTCGCCGCGGAATTCCACGGTTTTCAAAATTCTTTCTCCAAACGAATCGCGGAGCTTGGTCACATCGGATGCGGCTGACATGGCTGGTGAAATTTCAGGACTCCCCGTCGAAATAAACCTTTTTTTGCGCCATCGTGGACTCCTCGCCCTCGATCTTCTTCTGTAGCTGCATCAGCCCCTCGATCAGGGCCTCGGGCCGCGGCGGGCAACCGGAAATGTACACATCCACCGGGATCAGCAGGTCGATTCCCTGAAGCACCGCGTAACTGCGGTACATCCCGCCGCTCGACGCGCAGGCACCCATCGCCACGCACCATTTCGGCTCCGGCATCTGGTCCCAGATCCGCTTCACCGCCATCGCCATCTTGTAGGTCACCGTGCCGGAAACGATCAGCACATCCGCCTGGCGCGGCGAAAAACGCATCACCTCCATCCCAAAGCGCGAAATATCAAAGCGACTCGATGCGGTGGCCATCAGCTCGATCGCACAGCAGGCCAGCCCCATCGGCATCGGCCACAGCGAGTTTTTCCGCATCCAATTGATGGCGGCATCCACGCGGGTGATGATCACATTGCCCTCGATCCTCGAATCGTAGGCCGTGTGCAGGGAGTTGGTTGAAGGGCTGACCATGGTGGCGGCGTGTGCGCCGGAATCTGGCGGCAGACCCGCCCCGTCTCAAGCCGTTTGTGAAAAAACGTGGTTCACCACCCGGCAGGACGGGTTTCACGGAGATGTGGGCGGGGCCGCCATGCGCAGACGGAAAAACCCGCTCGCCCCGGCGCGGATTGGCAAGGTGATTTCCACCGTTTCCATACCGTCGCGGGCACTCAACACTCGTTCCGTCAGTCGCAAGGCGTCCGCAATGCCCCAGTCCGCCAGATTTTCACTGAACTCCGGCCTGATCCATGGGATCCCCGACGGCCCTTGCGGTCGGGAAAAGACGAGACGCATCTGGTCGGATTTTTTCTCAACCAGGCGTTCCAAGGATCCGGAAATGGTCGGATCACTCGAAAGCAGCAACTCCTGCCAGTTCGTCAATCCATCTCCATCGGGATCACCGGACCACGAACGATCGGTCCCTGCCGACGCGCCTTGGAATGCACGCCCCCGTAAAGCCGACCAGTCCGGGACAAACACCGCTTCGATCAACGCATCTCCGGTGGGTTGTAGGGAAACCGTTTCTCCTGCCTGGGGAACGCCATCAATCAGCCAGCCGTCGAATTTCCATCCTGACGCCGGGTTTTGCGAAAGTTGGACCGATTCACCCGGAAGCAAAACCCTCGTGCCGGACGCACCGCCGATTGATCCAAGGCCGATCACTTTGGTGACAACCCGATGACCCGGAGTGAAGGTGACCAAAAGCTGTTTATCTTCCTCCATCATGACGGAAATGGCGGCTTCCGCGGAGATCAGGGATCCACTCCAACTGCGGAAGGTGAAACCATTGCGCGGGACTGCCTCAAGTTGCAGCCGCGCACCCTGCGGATAGAGAATTCTCGGATCATCCGCGTTCACACTTCCCTCGCCGATGGTGGTCAATCGGAGTTCGTATCCTGGAATTTCAACTAGGAGGTCATCCGTCACGATCTGGTTGTTCTGCAAGCCATTATCGCTTGCACCTTCAGAGAGCTCCAGGCGCGCAGCCACCCTGAATTTCCCGGGATTGCTGGAAGTCGGCAGAGGAACGGAAAATCGGCGGCCACCATCTTCCAATAGCTCGCCGCTGCTCCATGCCGTGGAAGCCAGCACAACATCGTCTTCGTTCCCCAGCTTTTGATCCGTGGTCAGGAGAAACCGAACGCCCGCGGTGGGATCAGCCAGTTCCGCCGCAGACAAGCGGATCTTCAGATAGTCGCCGACGCCAAAAACCCCGGAATTACAGGTGATTTCCGTGAGTCGAGGGTCGCTTTCAGCCCACTCCACGAGACGTCCAGGCGAGTAGAGGAAAGGCCAGCCACTCAACCATCTAACCCACACGCTGCCGGTGTCGATCTTCCTCACAAGCGTCCCGGCTTCGGGATCGATGATTACGAAGGATTTGTTGGATGGATACCGGCAGAAAATTCCCTGTGGATGCTCCCCTTGAGGTTCGTATCCGGTCAACCGCCATACATCATCACGTTGCCATGTGACACCATCACTGGAACGCAGCCAGCTAAACGAACCGGCATGCATCCGGGCGATCCCATGAGCCACAAACGCCGGTCGAAACGTGGTGGATGAGAAATTCCCCGCGCCGATCTCACTGTATGATCGGCTCCAGGCCACGCCGTCCGGAGACGTCCATACTTCGGCTTGCGTTCCTTGTTTGCCCGCGGCGCACCACTTGCCATTGAAATGTAGGATGCTGGTGATGCTTAGGGACGGCGAAACCTCGTGAACCGTCCAATTCAATCCATCCGCCGATCGCAACACCCGCCCGTTCGTCGCCGAAGCCAGAAATCCATCGGCGGATGCGGACAATCCCGTCACCTCGGGAAGTGGAATGGGGCCGGCCCAGTTGTGCACGGTGAATGAACGGCCGTCATCGGTGGTGAACACATAATTGAGCGGAACATTGAAAATATCGGGCTTCAACATCAGGACCCGCCCGGCCGTCGCTGCAAAAAAACTCGCGGATTGATATCGATCACTGCCGGTGGTCGGCCAAGCGTGCTGATAGGGCGGGATAAATCCTTCCGAGGGATAAAGCGGTGCCTGCTCCCATGTCGTAGCGCCGATCGACCTAGTGAAATACCATGTTGAAAGCGCAATGATCCGGCCCTTGAATCGGAGCCCTCCGGTTTGGGCGTCAGGCGGGTAAACAAACGTGGTAGGCGAAGCTGTGGAAATCTGAGTGATCGAAAAATCAGGCTCTAAGAGAAATCCTTTGGTGGGAAGCCTGGGATGTTCAAAGAGAATGCCATCAAGCCCATACATCGAACTCGTAAGATAGTAACTCGAGAAATCTCCGCTGGTATATCCAAAGCTGCGGAAATCGACGAGAACCCGCCATGCCCGAAGATCTCCCGAGGCACAGATCATGTCACTTGAAGCGGCAATCCACTCGCCTCCGAAGCGGCGCATTGACACATAATTCTCGTTTGGCGGGGGCGTGTGGTCAGTGAAACTGATACCATCGACGGTCGTCCTCAAAAAGGCACCCGCTTTGCCAGTAAAGGTCACACCATCGACCTTGGCGATGTAAAGCTTTGGTGGCCAAGAATTCTCATGCTCGATTCGGGTGAGTGAAAGCTCTCCTCTCAACATTCTGTAGATTCCGTCACTGCTTTGGCCTCCTCCGGATCTGATCAGGAAACCATTCTCAATGGAAACGACGACGCCCGAGGAGACAAGGTTTCCAGGAAGCTTGATCCAGGTCAAACCACCGTCATAAGTCACCTTGCCCTCCCCGGCCTGATAGCTGAGCCCATATTCCGAATCCACCCATGTAATGGTTCCAGTGGAAGTGGTATAAAATGGAGGCCCCATTTCTTCGGAAAAAGACCACGAGAACCCATCTTGAGAGACCCAGTTCGCCGCCAGATCGCTTGCATAAATCAGGCCATCCCTCACTCCCAGAACCGGTGCCGTCTGATTGGTCGTTTTAAATCCACCGAAGTGAATCCAATTCACCCCGTCCCGGCTGACGAGAATCCCCTCCAAAGTCGATGCGACAATCGCCTCGGAATTCGCCACGAGGGCGAGCGGTTTGAATTCCGCGGGTGTCACGGGTCTCCAGCGGTCGCCGCCTTCCCAGACGCACGCGGCAGCTTGGGAGGTTTGCCACGTTGTGTGGATTCGGTAGTAATCTCCCTTAAAAAAGACCGCTTTCGAAAGGTCCATGTCGATAACCAAAGCCGTCGCCTCAGTCACTCCGCCCTGCAGCATCGTCAGCGTGGATGTCACCCGTGACGTGCGGCCCGCCGAATCACGGGCGACGAACTCAATGGCATGGACGCCTGGAATATTCGGACTGACCAAAAAAATAAACGGCGTGGCGGCGGACGAGGCGATGGGAGCACCATCCAGATAACATTCCACGCTCACAAGATCGCCATCCGGATCGGCCGCAGTGACCTCGTATTTGAATCCCTGATTGCGTGGAACCGTGACGGCCTGCTGGCTTTCCGGCAAGAAAACCGACGGCCCGGAATCGACCTCCCCGCCCGGTTGCAGGATCACGCCGGACGGGGTCACCGCAAGCAGGGTGTTCCGGTTTTCGTGAAGCGAATCGACCGGCAGCGGCGCGGAACTCAGGGCCCATGAAACACCATCGGCACTGGAATACAGGGCCCCGCCAACTTGCGCCTGATATGGGAGCGGATACTGCAAAATAAAGTTGCCGCGATACGAGACGATCGCACTCGGGACGGCAGGCTCATTACCCGAGTTCACAGGAGGCAGACCCAGCGGCGTGAATGGAGTCCAACTCGCTCCCGTCGTGGAAAAATAGCCACGGGCGGAGTTTTCGATCGCTATGACGGCACCGTCCATTTCCCCGATCACGCAGCCGACAGGTAACACGAAATTCTGCCAATCCCGACCATTGGTGGAGGTGTAAAAAAATGGCTGGTATGGGAAGTCCTTTGTGCCGCTGAGAAACCAGCGGCCATTGATCTGCTTTGCGAAGTTGATTTGCCGCACTATCACGCCAAGGTCGATATCCTCGACAAGGAGTCCGGGAGGTTGATTTCGAATGATATCCAGAACAATTCCACCATTCGTGTTCGTGGACCTTAGGAGGCTGTCCTCACCGGACCAATAAACGCTCTGGAAGTCGACTAAAGTGGTCGGCCCTTCGGCACTCGGATACATCGAATTCATCATGAATTCCCGTATTGGACTTCCGGAATCTCCCTGACGGATCGAGTGCATAAACCGGTGTTCTGCCTGCCCAAGCGGACTAACGGGGTTTGAGGACCCGGCGGCAGCCCCGAGAGGCTGCCAACTGGCTCCATCCGACGAGTGATACTTTCCGAGCAGAAATTCGTTTTCATAGGCCTTCAGTTTGGAGTTGCCGTTGGAATCCGATCTCCACGTCGGCATCTTCGTCAGATCCGAACCCGCCCACAATTTGCCATCCGGGTATCCCACGAGCCACTGGGATCCGCTCTTGGCGAAGCACGAGAAACCGATCGATTTGGAACTCGCCGTTTGTTCGTGAACACCGAACCAGAGGGTTCCCGCTCCGATCGCGGTGGAGTGGGAATCACCGTCCTGGAGAGCGTAAAATAAAGCTCCATCCTTGATTCCTTCGGCGAAGCCGGTGGAGGGATACAGGTTCGTAATGGGAATCGTTGTTGGTGCGCTCTGGCTATCCAAAATCCTGAGGGTCGACGTGAGGTGTGGAGAGTAACTGGCGTCGCCGATTCTGGTGATGCGTCTCACATCATTGCCCAGAAAGTTTAGAATCTTGACTCCACCGCCGGGTGAACGGAGCTGGACCGTTTGTTTTGAAGAAGAAATCCAGTAGGAAATCGCCAAACGATCCTCATACCGGAACATCTCACTGGCTCTCATCAGGACACTTGGATTTGCGGGATCGCTCAGAGGCGTCCAGTTGATTCCATCGGCGGAGCGGACCGCCTGGTAAGCGTAGTTGGTGTAGAACAGTCCCCACCACTCGCCGTCAAAAAACGTGAGGTCGGTAAGATCACTGACGGCTGTTTCGGATCCATCCGGAAGCGTGAGAATCGGCTGGAGTTTCTGCCATCCGGCTCCCGGGGACTTCCGCCAGATTCCAGTGGAGTAATACGCTGAAAAGGTGGTGAAGACGCCTCCTGAGACCAATGCGGTGCCATTCGAGTCGGTGGTACAAGCGCTCGCGATGAAATTCGAAGGCAGAGGTGTGGACGTCCAACTTTGCCCGCCATCCGCGGACTGGAGCCATTCGGTGGAGGTGAAGGCGTTCGCGATGTTTCCGCTCAGGTCCACATCCATAATCGCACCCCTGCCAATGGTTGCCGGGGTGCGGTTGACCCATCCGTTCCACGGGGTTTCGAATACGTTCACCTGGAATGTCGCGACACTTGATCCCGCCGGATTTGTCGCGGTCAGCGTGTAGGTGCCCGCGTCTGCCAACAAGCAGGAGTTGATGACAAAGGAAGGTGAAACCTCATCAGCGATACCGTGGCCGTCCTTCCTCCAGGCGTAGGTCACCTCCGTCGCGCTTCGAAACGTGGCGCTCAAATCGACGGATTGGCCGAGAACCACCGAGCGGAGCGGAGTTTGCCCGACGAGACGGGGCACTTCAAAGCGGGGAGAAACCACCGCCGGATCTGAGGTCACAGTGGTGGTGAGACTGGAAGCGGTGACATGGTAACTGCCGAAGCTCTGCGCGGTCACGGGACTGTGTTTCAGCGTCGGGCTGTTGGCGAATGGAATCGGCTCTCCGTCCTTGAACCATTGATACGCGGGATAGCTGGAAGTCGCGACCTGCACTTCGAGTTCCACGGTTTCCCCCGGGAGTGTGGACACGTCGGACGGATGATTGAGGATGGCGATATCCCCGATCCCCGTGATGGCCACGGTGAACGGACCCGCGGCAGCTGGAGTCAAGGGGATCACCAGGATTGCATAGGTCTTGTCGGCCGCCACGGTGTGGTAACGCCCGCCAAACACGCCGTAGTCATAGCTCAGTGGAAACGACGGTGCCCCATGGGAAAGCGGAAGTATGAGAACCAGATGGCTGGATGGGGACGGAACGAAGACATCCCCTGCGACACCCGGTGTCCATTTCCACCACAGACTGCCCTGTGGCAACCAGCGGTAATGGGGTTGACTGATCTCGAAATTCTCAACGGTGGTGCCAAGCGAGTTTCCGGAAATGGTGAGTGGAAGGCCCGACACGAGTTGCGCGCCCTGCCAAGTATCGTTGCCCGGTGGAAGCTGCCAAGACACCGTGAGATCCTTGGTGATCGGCATGTTGGAATCGACCATCCAAAGCAGCTTCTGCCCGGCAACGACGGAAATTTCAAGGGTTTGACCGGTCGTCGAATTCGCGACCCGGCTTGCGGGCAGATCATTCGTGTTTGAAAATACGTTCAGAGTGGCGGGTGTCGCATCCCCTGTCCGCATGCTGATTCTGAGCAGTCCGTCGAAAGGGGACGTCCAATCAAACCACACGGTTCTCTGTGGTGCGGACGGGAACCCTAGGTTCAAATCGATCGTTTCGGTCCCAGCACCGTCGTTTCTTCCCGTCCAAGTCCCTGCCGCGTCGCTCAGCATGAGGCGCTGCGCAAATACATCATGCGGAACGGCCATGCTTTGAGTTCCGAGCATCCTCCCAAGATTAAGCCGCCCGCCACTCGACAAGGCCGCGCGTCCCCCGGCGATGGGGTCCACCGTTTCGAGCATCCGCCGAATCACTGTGCTCGCCGAATCATGAGGAAACTCGGCGAGGTCGAGAGCAAGGCCGCCTGTCACAAGGGCCGCGGAAAAGCTTGTCCCTGTCGCGTAAACCACAGTCTCACCGGCATTCCACACTTGTCGGGATAGCGCGACAGGAAGATCCACTCCGGGAGCCACAAGATCCACCAGAACCGGATCGATCACGGAGAAGGGGGCAAGGGTATCGGACGGAGTCGAAGCGGCCACCACAATGAGGTGGGGCAGTTGGATGGATGCCGGCGCGGGGACAGCGGATGCGCCGCCGGAATTTCCCGAGGCGCAGACCATGAGGATGCCATCGGAATCGCAGCGACCCAGCGCTTCGGTCAATAATGGCGCATCTCCGTCATAGGACCAACTCAGGTTCAGAACCCTGGCACCAGCCTCGCGCGCATAATCAATCGCCTCAATCGCATCCGACAGCAATCCAAGTCCGTTTCTATCAAGAAACTTGCAGTTCAGCATGGACGCCCGCCACGCCACGCCTGATGAGCCGAGTCCATTGTTTCCGGTCGCGCCGATCAGTGCCGCGCACATCGAGCCGTGCCCCGCCTCATCTTCCGGATTCGAATCGTCGTGATAGAAATCATATCCCAGCGCATCGTCGATATACCCGTTTCCATCATTGTCGATGCCGTCGCCGAGCGCCTCTCCCGGCAACACATGGATGGAGGGAGCAAGCTCTTGATCGCTGGACGCTATACCGGAGTCAATGATGGCCACCAGCACCGCTGAGGCGTCGGTCCGCACGTCCCAGGCCTCAGTCGCATTGACATCGGATCCCGCCCGGTGACCGGGCAACAAACCGACGTTATCCAGATGCCAGGCGAGGCCGCCGCCCATCAAAGGGTCGCCCGCTTGACCGCAGGCCTCCATGACAAAATCGGGTTCGATCCCATCCATCCCGAGGGCTTTCAATTGCCCGATCAGTGCGGGCAGGGAGTCCGTTAGGAGCGGTTCCTCCACCAGGACCCGCACGAAGTTGGGCGTCCGTTTCCTCTCAGTGCGGAAACGATGGGCAGAGAGCTTTTCGACATGTTTCGAGGAAGCTAGCAAATGTTCCGCCGCCATGGCATTCAGGATGGTCGTTCCAAGCACCCGCACCACGCCGCCGGCAACCTCTACATCCACGTTTTCCTCAATACGGAGGAATTCCGCTTTGAACGAGGTCTTCACGATTCGCACCCGCCGGTGCAGGCCCGTCGTGGCGGGCTGTCCGTCCGGCCAGCTCTCAGCTAGAGTCTCCGGAATATCAAGCCGATCCAACGGTTTGGCAGGAAGCCCGCCGCGCATCGAAGTTTTAATCTCTTCCGGCGGACGCTCCGGGAAGGAAGGACGTTGTGGAATCGGGTCAGACGAATCCTGATGCGAAGAACCCGTGTCAGGGGCCGCGATGGCCGGGTACTGTGTCGTCCCCCCCTGGGTCGGAGCCCGGGATCCGGTTTCAACCGATCTGATCGGTGATAATTCTCCACCGGACTTCCCAGAATATTGACGAAGGAACAATCCGGCCGCCACCATAAATACAAAACCAGCTATCAAAAGCATTCTCCACTTGCTGGGATCCCGATTGAGCATGGCGACGGTTAGAACCATGGGCCGCACGATCCAGAACGGCAACATCATTTTCAGGCCCTGGAAAATTGCTGGATGCGATTCCGCGCCCGAAGCGCAATTCCGCGTTCATGAGTGTTTCACAACGAATGAGCCGTGGGCGGAAAGTTCCGGCTCACGGCACGACGTTCTCTCATTCACAAACTCACTATTACTTGCGATGACGGAGCATCGCGCCTATCCCTCCGGCGTGTCCCACAAGGACGAAGCCGCACACGGCTGGCTGCGCCGCGCCGTGACCCATCCGGATGTTTCCCCACGCCTGGCCGTTCTGGCCGCAGGCGAGGGCGAACTCGTGCTCGACCACATCGCCGAGGCCTCGCAGGCATTTGTCGCCGCCTTGGTGTGTAACGCCGCAAGGGACCGGGAGAAATCACGCATCTGGCTGGTTTGCGACATGCCGCGCCATCGCGAACGGCTTGCCGCTGAGATGGATCTCTGGGGCATCAACGCCCTGATCCTGCCCGATCCACCCACCGGGACGGGCGACGGCGCCATCGCCGATCCCGAATCCGCAGCGGAGTGGTTTGCCGTTTTGGAAATCCTGGCCCGCGCGGAAATCTGCGCCGTCCTTTGTGGTTCTGACGCGTTTACTGGCCAAGCCCCTTCACCCGCCGCGCTCCGGTCCTCGCGCACCGCTCTCAAACCCGGAGCCACTCTCGATCCCGCCGATCTCGCGAAGTCCCTCGCGGATCACGGCTACGAACGCGTCCCTACCGTCGCCGCTCGCGGTCAATTCGCCGTGCGCGGCGGCATCATCGATCTTTTCGCCTGGCAGGCCGCCAAGCCGCTGCGTCTGGAGTTTTTCGACACCGACCTCGAATCGATCCGCGAGTTTGACCTCGATTCCCAAGCGTCCACCGTGAAACTGCCAGAGGCCGAGCTTCTGCTTGCGGAACCCGCCACGGATTCCACCGTCGCTGAATACCGCCGCCCGGGCGATCTCATCATTTCCTTCGATGCCGAAATCGGGAAACCCGACGTCCGCATCCTGGAAGGAGCCGCCGAATATAACAGTGAGGAGGATTTCACGCTCGCCACCTACGGCAGTCCGCTCGGCGCCTTTGAAGCCGGCGATTTCGTGTTGGAGGAGCTCCGCCGTGAAAGCTTCTTCCGCCAGCTCAACGAGTGGAAACGCGACGGCTGGGACGTGGCCATGGTTTTTTCTAACAAAGGCGAGCGGGAACGTTTCTCCGAACTCGCGGGCAAGGACCTGGAGCGCGATCTCGGGCTCACGCCCATTCACGGCGAGTTGATGGCCGGCTTCACCGTGCCGGTCATCAAACTCGCGGTTCTATCATCCTCCGAGCTCTTCGGCCGCTACCGCACGCCCGGTACCACCCGGCGCACGACGCTGGAAAAAGCGCGCGCCGCCCGCGCGCGCGCCACCGTCGATGAAATGGAGGAGGGCGATCTCGTCGTGCACTACGAATACGGCGTCGCCCGTTTCCGCGGTATTCAGCAGGGCGACGATGGCGAGGAGCTCCAACTCGAATACCGCGATGGGGCGCTGTTAGGCGTTCCGCTGGAGCAGGCCCATCTCGTCGGCAAATACGTCGGTCTCGGCGGACGCACACCGGATCTCAACAAACTGGGCGGCACCGCCTGGAAAAACGCCCGCAAGTCCGCCGAGAAATCGATCCTCGATTACGCCGCCCAGCTCCTGCGCGTGCAGGCGGAGCGCCAGCACGAGGCCGGCTACGCCCACCCGCCGGACACCAAGTGGATGTGGGAGTTCGAGCGCTCGTTCCACTACACCGAGACCGTGGACCAGCGCCGCGCCATCGAGGAGGCGAAACACGATCTCGAATCCCCGCGGCCGATGGACCGCCTGATCTGCGGCGATGTCGGCTTCGGCAAGACCGAGGTCGCCATCCGCGCCGCGTTCAAAACCATCACCTCCGGCAAACAGGCCGCCATCCTCGTGCCCACCACCGTTCTCGCGGAACAGCATTGGCGCACCTTCCGCGAACGCATGTCGGACTATCCGATCCGGGTTGATCTGCTCAACCGCTTCCGCACGCCGTCGGAAATCCGCGATACCATCGCCGGTGTTGCGGACGGTTCGGTGGACCTCGTTATCGGCACCCACCGCCTGATTTCCGGCGATGTGAAATTCAAGGATCTCGGCCTCGTCGTCGTCGATGAGGAGCAGCGTTTCGGCGTCGCGCACAAGGAGAAGTTCAAACAACTCTTCCGCCAGGTGGACGTCCTAACACTCTCCGCCACGCCCATCCCGCGCACGCTCTACATGGCGCTGATGGGCGCGCGCGACATGTCCACCATCGACACCCCGCCGCCCAACCGGGTGCCCGTTTCCACCACCGTCTGCGCCTATGACGAACGGATCATCCGCGATGCCATCCGCCGCGAGATGAAACGCGGCGGCCAGGTCTTCTTCCTCCACAACCGCGTGAAAACCATCGACATGATGGCCTCGAAAATCCGCGAACTGGTGCCCGAGGCGCGCATCCTCATCGGCCACGGCCAGATGGACAAGGACGACCTCGAAGTCGTCATGCACACCTTCGTCAAGGGCGAGGCCGACGTCCTGCTCGCCACCACCATCATCGAGACCGGCATCGACATCCCGAACGCCAACACCATCCTCATCGACCGCGCCGACCGCTTCGGCCTGGCCGATCTCTATCAGCTCCGCGGCCGCGTCGGCCGCGCCGGGGAAAAAGCCTATGCCATCCTGCTGCTGCCGCGCGACATGATGACCCAGGGCGACGCTCGCAAGCGCATCCACGCCATCAAACAATACACCGCGCTGGGCTCCGGATTCAAGATCGCCATGCGCGACCTCGAAATCCGCGGCGCGGGGAACCTGCTAGGCACCCGGCAATCCGGCCACATCTCCCAGATCGGCTTCGAGCTCTACTGTCAGCTTCTCCGCCAATCCGTCGAGCGACTGAAAGGCCGCAAGGACGCCCCGAGGGGCGAAGCCACATTCAAGGCGGACTTCGTCATTCCCACCGAATCCCAATTTCTCAATTCAAAATCCAAAGTTCAACATTCAACATCCGGGACTCTTCCGGCATTCCTGCCATCCAGCTGGCTCACCGAAACCCAACTCCGCATCACCACCTACCGCGAACTCTCCGAAGCCGGCACTGAAAACGCCGTCGCCGCCTTGGAAAGCTCCTGGCGCGACCGCTTTGGTCGTCTGCCC
Source organism: Luteolibacter sp. (assembly GCA_030696085.1). GTDB lineage: Bacteria > Verrucomicrobiota > Verrucomicrobiia > Verrucomicrobiales > Akkermansiaceae > Luteolibacter. The sequence goes on along the minus strand of JAUYNL010000053.1, from coordinate 47,993 downwards.
GAAGCGGCGGCGAACGTTTTGCAAATCGCCCGCATCAAAGCCCTCGCCGCCGCCGAAAACATCAACTCCGTGGAGATCAGCGGTCAGCGTCTGATGCTCCACCGGGGCGGCGACTACATCCTGCTTGAAGGCCGTCGCTTTCCCCGTCTCAAAGCCGCAAGTCCGGCAGGCAAACTCAGCGAAACCATCGAAATGCTGCGGGCGTTCTGACCTCCCATTGGACGCCGTGGAGACGCGGCAACTGCCAGTCCGCCGGGATTTTGCTTTTGAAGCACGCCGGATGCGCTACATCCGGGGCATGCACGACGCGACGCGCGACCACGGACTCCAGCCATTCGACGGATTATTGACGCGCTGGGGCATCACCAATCACGAGTTGGTGGAAGCATCGGTGGAGCAGTTGAACCACAAGCAGGTGCAGAAGGCGCGCAAGGGTAGGCAACTGACTCTGCATCTGATGCAGAAGCTCGCCCGCGCGCTCAATGATGCGGCGCCGGCGAAAATCCCCAAGGAGGAGCGCGTGAATTTTCAGCCGTACCTGCACAAGCATTTGTTCAACTACGCCAAGGGCCATGACCCGGCGTGGCAGGATCCGAATGCGGCCCTGATGCCTGAGTGAGCGTGGCATGCTAATCGTTTTCCGGGAGGCCGAGTTCGCGGGCCATCACCCGCAGGAAGTCCGCCTCGTTGGCGGGCAGGCCGTGAAGGATGCGCCGGTCGCGGATGAGCAGCTTGGGGAGCTTGTCGGTGGATTTCGACAAGTCGCGCCAGGCGGCGATGTTGGCGCGCAGGACTTCGCCGGGCCATGGGCCGGTGAAGGCGGCGGCGAGGGCGTCCTCCGTCATCAGCGAGAGCGCGAGGCTGCGTGCGGACGCTTCGGATGGTGCGGCGACGAGTGATTTGTGAAACACGGCGAAGGCGTCCGGCCGGGTGCGCCATACGGCCAGGGCGGTGCGCGCGATCCCGCAGGAACCGGGGTGCGGCGTGTGTTTCCCGAGGGCGTGATTGCACCGCGCGTCCAGCGGCACAGGCATCAGGAGCACCGCGATGCGGCCATGATGCCTCGCGATGAGCGCATCAATGTGGCCGGCCATGACCCGGCAGGCGGCGCATTGATAATCGAAATACTCGACCATCACATGCTCCGCATTGGCAGGTCCTAGGCGCGGCATGGCGGTGACATCGAAGGAAAGCCGCCCGCCATCGAAGGCGACCGTGCGTTTGCCGGCATCCGTGATGCAACTCGCCGCCGCGGGCGTGCTTTCCCCATCGATCCGGTGGGTGGCGGGCCGCGGCCCGAAGACCTGGCATAGCCCGATGCCGAGAAACGCGGCGGCCGCCCAGACGAGAGCCGTCCCGCAGCGGCGGCGATGATGTGTAATTGCTAACAACAGCATCAGCAGGGCGATGAAATGGGCCGCCATGCACCATGGGCAGTATTTCCGCAGGATCAGCGCCTGCACCAGGATGAACCAGCACGCGGCTCCGGAAATCATGCCTAGCAGCGGCAAGCGCAACGCAACGAGACGCGGAAGGAACGATACCAACAGAGCGACATAAGCGAGCGCGCCGAAAGCCGTGACCGGGATTCCTAACAGCGATGACCAGCGCGATGCCAGGAGCTCGTCACAGGGGCCGCCGCCGCAACCGGCGATGGCGGAGGCCTCCCAAGTCCTGGCCAGCAGCAACAGATTGATGCAGAGCCCGCCGATGGCGAGCGCCGGGATCGCGAGTGGCCTGGCGGGGCGGTTCATGGCCTGCGGTTTCACCCGTATTTCACGGGCAGCGCGCGTCCCTTGGCCGCGCTTTGCATGGCTAGATCGAGGATATGGATCGGGCGGCGGGACCACTCCGCGGTGATCACCAGGGGTTTTCCCTTCACGAGATGGTCGCGCACGTTGTCGTGGTAACGCTGGCCCTGGTCTTCCGGGTTGGGCAGGCGGGTGGTGATTTGATTGCCATCGACATGCTGATAGAGCGTGGAGTGCCCGGCATCCAGCAGCAGGGTGCCGCGGGTGCCGGTGATTTCCAGCCAGCCATCGCGCCCCTTCGAATCGATGTGGGTGATGGAAAGCGTGAGCCATTGGCCGCTCTTGAAACGCGCCACGGCGAATCCCTCGTCCTCGATGGTGTCCTCCTTCCACGGCGTATGCGGAGCCCAGAATCCGCGATGCCCGAAACCGCTCACTTCAGTCACGGGAGACTCGATGAGTTGCAGCGAGTATTCCAGCAGATGCACGCCCCAATCATAAAGAATGCCGCCGGAAACGCTCAGGCTGGAGCGCCACCAGTCGCCGGGCTTGCTGTAGCCGCCCATGTGGCAGCCGATGCGCACGATGTCTCCGATGAGTTTGCGTTTCCTGACGATGTCCACTGCCTGCAGGATGCGCCCGTCCCAGTGGCGGTTGTGATAGGTGGAAAGCATCACGCCGGCCTTGTTGGCGGCGCGTATCATGGCATCGACCTCGGCGGTGGTGATGGCGAGTGGTTTCTCACAAACCACATGGCGGCCGGCCTTGAGGCATTGCAGCGCCAGCGTGGCATGCGTGTTGTGGGGCGTGATGATGACCACCAGATCCACCGACGAGCGCTTGAGCATTTCCGAAACATCCGTGTAGGTTCCGATGCCCGGGAAATCCATAACGGCCGCTTCCAGGCGCGCCGGGTCTTTTTCGACCACGGCGGCGGGAGTCATGCCGGCGGCCTGCATTTGCTGGAGGTGCTGGCGACCCATGTTGAAGGCACCGCCGTAACCGACGACACCCACCTTGACTTGCGACGGCTTCCGATAGGCGCTCATGACGCATCTGATCTGATGGAAAACGCGCGGCGACGCAACTCTCTTCGCATGCGGTGGAATTCGGGATTCCATGGCTGCGGATTATCGGATAGAAAGCCCCCATGGCAAAAGGTTATGAGCTGCACCAGGCGCGGATGATGGCCCTGCAAGGCATGGGCAAGGACCTGGCACGGCGGGCGAAATCCCGCTGCGAACTCACCGGTGCCGGCGGCGTGCCGCTCCGACCCTACGAGGTGCCGCCGGTGAGCCTGGATCCAGATATCGAGCGCACGCTGCTGGTCTCCGTAGAGTGCCATGAAATGCTTGAACACCCGGAGCGTCTCGCCGGGCGGACCTGGCAGTGTCTGGCGGAGGCGGTGTGGAGCGAGATGCCGGCCGTCCAGGTGGTCGCGTGGCGCATGCTGCGGGAACTCGCCAAGCGCGAGGACTGGGCGCGCGAGGTGCTCGAGGAGCTATTTCTCGACCCCGAGGTGGAGGCATGGGCCAGAGCCACCTGATCGCGAAGTGCCGCAACTTCACTGGCGCGGCGCGGTTGAATGTCCCATGTTGAGCGCCGCTGCCGCAGCAATTCCGATATCCATGACGATGGAGCAAGCACTCACTCCCGGCGAAGACGACGCGAGCACCCTTGATTTCGTGTTGATGAAACGTATCGGCGCGGGCGACCACGCGGCGTTCCGGCTACTGGTGGAGCGACATCAGAACGCGGTGGTCGGCACGATCGCCAAGATGCTCGGCGGTCCGAACGACGCGGAGGACATCTCCCAGCAGGTGTTCCTGCGGATCTGGCGCCATGCGAAACGCTATCGCCCGGATGCGAAATTCACCACCTACCTCTACACCATCACCCGCAATCTGGTGTTCAACGAAACCCGCCGCCGCAGCCGCAAGCGCGAGGTGTCCGCAGACGAACGCGAGGAAAACTCCCACCACCAGATCGAGGACCGCCCGGAACGCAGGCCTGACGCCGAACTGCTCCAGGCCGAGCTCTGCAAGGCCGTGGATGCCGCCATCGCCGCACTGCCCGAGACCCAGCGCATGGCCGTGGTCCTGCGCCGCTACGAGCAACTCCCCTACGAGGAGATCGCCGAGGTCCTGCAACTTTCGGTTTCCGCCGTGAAAAGCCTCCTGTTCCGCGCCCGCGGCACGCTGCGCGAAACGCTAGGCGGCTATTTGGGCGAGGCCTGACGCGCCGTATTTCATGCCCAGTCGGGCAGCTCCAGGCGGAACTCGGGAATGCGGGCAAACACCCAGTCGCCAGTCGCCGTTTCGCCGAAAAACGCGCCCATGACCGAGGCCGCGCCCGCCACCACATGATAGCTGTTGTAGGAAAAAGTCCCGCCCGGCTCGATCACAGGCGCCTGGCCCACCACGCCATCCCCCTCGACGACGGTGACCTCGCCCTCATCCTCGCGGACCACCCATTTCCGCCCTCGGATGGTCACCGGCACCGGCGAATCGTTGTGGATGGAAATGAAATACACGAAGGGAAACGGTTTCTCGTCGGGCGAATCGAGGCCGGGCATGTACACGACGTCGTCCACCCGCACGCGCAGCCCCTCGAATTCCCGGATCTCACCTTCCATGTGCGCCATCGTTCCGGGTGCGGCGTGACCTGCCAAGCACGAAAGGAGCGCCCATTTCACTGGATCGGGGCGAACAGGCGGGCCGCGCGGCAGGCGATCCGGAAAAGGAATGACTTGCCCTTGAAATCCTCAAGGCGTGCCTCGCGCGCCTGCTCGAAGTCCAGGTGCAGCATCCCGGTGATTTCCTCCACAAAGGTGCGGTCGGTGGAAAACGCGGTGATTTCGAAATTCAGGCGGAACGAACGGTTGTCGAGATTCGCCGTGCCCACCGCGGCCAGGCGCTTGTCGATGAGCAGCACCTTCTGATGCAGGAATCCGCGATGGTAGCGGAAAATCCGGATGCCGAGGGGGATGGATTGTTCGTAATACGTAAACGCGGAAAGCCAGACCATGAGATGATCCGGGCGTTCCGGGATGAGGATGCGCACGTCCACGCCACGGATGGCGGCGGCCTGCAGGGCGGTGAGCACGCCTTCGTCCGGCACGAAGTAGGGCGAGGTGATCCAGAGTTTTTCGCTGGCCGAGTTCGCGGCTTCCGCCACGATCAACTGCCAGGAGTCCGCCGGATCGGCCGGCCCGGTGGGGATGATGGCCGCCACTTGATCGGAAGCCTCGGGCCGGGTATCCCAATGCAATTCGGGCACGTCGTTGGCGGCCCAGAACCAGTCCTCCAGAAACACCAGTTGCACCGCCTGCACCACCGGACCGCGCATTTCCAGATGCGTGTCCCGCCATGCGGCGAATCGTCGGCCACGCCCGAGGTATTCATCGCCCACGTTCAGACCGCCGATCAAGGCGACCTCACCATCGGCGACGATGATCTTGCGGTGGTTGCGGAAGTTGAGCTGGAAGCGTGACCACCAGTAACGGTTGATGCCGAACGAATGGCACTCCACGCCGGCTTCCCGCAGCTCGCGCAGAAAGCGCCGGGGCAGCTTGTGCGAGCCGATTTCATCAAACAGGAAATGCACCTTCACTCCGGCGCGCGCCCGCCCGATGAGCGCCTGCTGGAAGCGCATGCCCAGCGTATCGTTCTTGACGATGAAAAAACTCACGCACAGATAACTTTTCGTCTCGCCGATCACTTGGAAAATCCGCTCGAAAGTCTCCTCGCCATCGATCAGCACTTCCAGGCGGTTGCCACGGGTGAAAGGCAGGCCGCCGAGCATCCGGGCCGCCCGCTCGAAGGCGTCGTCCTCCGGAATCTCAACTTCCAAGCGCCCCAGGCGCTCGTGCATCGAGCTGGCCAGACGGGCGAGGCGGCCGTCCTTCTCCCGGCGGCCGCCGACATTCCCCGAAAACCGCGTGCGCCCTAACAGCCAGTACATCGGAATCGCCAGGAAGGGCACCGTGATCAGGGAGATCACCCAGGCGATCGTCCCCTGCGAGGTGCGCACATGCATCAGCGCGTGCAGCACATGCAGGATGCCCACCACGTAAAACAGCGCCACGGTGACCAGGCCGAGCCAGGTTTCCGCCTCGAAGCCATGGGAAAACATGACTGCAAGCTAACACCCGCGCGGGATGAAACAAGCGCTCATGCCGCAATCACATCCCGCTCAACAGGCGAAAACTTCGCCATCCCTGAAGAAGCGCTTGACCTCGGCGGCGGCGGCCTCGGGAGAATCGGAGGCGTGGCATACGTTGACCATCATGTCCTCTCCGAAATCTCCGCGAATCGTGCCGGGGGCGGCGGCTTTGGAATTGGTCGGGCCGAGAAGATCGCGGACCTTGGTGATCACGTCCTCGCCCTCGAGCGCCAGCGCGATCACCGGCGTGCGGCTCATGAAGGAGACGATATCAGGGAAAAACGGCTTGTCGGCCACATGGGAGTAGTGCTCGCGGAGAATCGCATCATCGAGCTTCATCATCTTGATGCCGCGGACTACGAAACCTGCGGCCTCAAAGCGGGCAAGCACCTTGCCGGTGAGGTTTTTCTCAATCGCGTCCGGTTTGAACAGAATCAGTGTGGTTTCAAGTGCCATGGCCGTGGCAGTAGGCGCGCAAAAGCCGATGTGCAAGCATTTTGAGCTGCTCTGTGGCCGGAGCCGGATGCCCGGCCGTTGGGCGCCTGCGGTGCGTTAGTTCGATCAGCCGATCTTATTCCTTATCATTTCAAATCCCGGTACCGAACATTCGGTCGCCGGCATCGCCGAGACCTGGCAAGATGTAGCCGCGTTCGTTGAGGCAGCGATCAAGCGCGGCGGCGAAGATCGGCAACTCCGGAAAGGCATCGCTCAATGCCGCCACGCCCTCTGGCGCGGCGACCATGCAGGCGAACCGCAGCGAGCGCGCGCCGGCCTCGCGCAGGCTGCGCACGGCTTCGATGGCGGAGCCGCCGGTGGCCAGCATCGGATCGAGAATGATGATGTCCTTCTCGGCCAAAACCGGCGGATGTTTCATGTAATAGGACTCCGGCAGCAGGGTTTTCTCGTTGCGCGCCAATCCGATGTGCGCCACGGCGGCCTGTGGCATCAGATCGAGAAAGCCATCAAGAAACGCCAGGCCCGCACGCAAAACGGGCACCAGGATGATGCCGCGCGTGAGTTTCCCGCCCGAGGTGATTTCCAGCGGCGTGTTGCATTCCACCACTTCGGTAGCCAGATCCACCGTCACTGCCGCGACCATCAAGGAGGCGATGCGCCGGACGCGCTGGCGGAATTCCGGCGACGGGCAGAGCGGATCGCGCAGGCGGGTCAATTCGTCGGCGATGAGCGGGTGATCGATCATCTGAAACATTGGTTTTCAGCGTTTGAGGAGTTTGCGGAGCTCGGCAGCAGGAAGACTGAGCAATAAGGAGGCCTCCTTGAGATCGCCATCGGAGCGCTCGACCACGCGGCCGGCCGCTTCGCGGGCGAGCCATGCGAGCAGGTTCTCACCGGTGGGGGCGAGATTGATCAACTGATCCAGCGCGGCGGAGAGGGCGGCGGGCGATTTTCCAGGAGCGGAGGCGAGCGGAATATCGGCGGGCAGCAGGATATTGGAGGTCGCCAAGGCACAGGCCCGGGCGATGGTGTTTTCCAACTCGCGGACGTTGCCCGGCCAGTTGTGGGATTGCAGGGTGTTGATCGCCTCCGCCGAGAGCAGAATGCGGGCCATGCCGTTTTTCTTGGTGATGCGCTGGAGGAAAAACTCGGAGAGCAAGGGGATGTCCTCGCGGCGGTCGCGCAGCGGTGGAATGGCGATTTCCACCACGTTGAGCCGGTAATAAAGATCCTCGCGGAATCGCCCGGCGGCCACCTCCTCCACCAAATTCTTATGGGTGGCGGCGATGATCCGCACATCGGTGGTGATCGTCGCATTGGAGCCCACGCGGGAAAATGAGCCATCCTGCAGCACCCGCAACAGTTTCACCTGGATGGAGAGCGGCATGTCGCCGATTTCATCAAGAAACAAGGTGCCTCCGTCGGCCTGCTCGAAGCGCCCCGCCCGACAGGCGATCGCTCCGGTGAACGAACCCTTTTCGTGTCCGAACAACTCGCTTTCCAGGAGGTTTTCCGGGATCGCGCCGCAGTTGATGGTGATCATTTCCTTCTGGCGGCGCGGGCTGTATTCATGCACCGCCTTGGCCACGAGTTCCTTGCCTGTGCCGCTTTCCCCGGCGATCAAAACAGGCGCGTCCGATCGCGCCACCCGTCCCACCAGTTTGAAAACCTGCTGCAGGACGCGCGAGACGCCGATCATTTTCACCCGCCCGTCATGCTTCGGCATTTCGGCCGGCGAGCGGTCCGCGCTGCGGCGTTCCTCACGAGTTTGCAGGGCGGACTCGACCACCGAGCGGAGCTCGAAGGCGAGCGATTCCTTGCGCAGCACGTCGTGCGCACCGCGCTGGGTGGCTTCAATGATCTGCCCTGTTGTGGGAAATCCCGCAGTGAGAATCACCAGCGTGTGCGGGCTTTGCTGCAAGGTCCGCACGAGCAGCTCCATGCCGTCGAAGGGCTCCATTTCGATCGCCGCGACCACCACGCCGACGTCGGTTTTTTCTATCACCTTCACGGCATTGGCGGCATTGTCGCAGCGCAGAATGCGCAGCTTGTCCGCCGCCAAATGCTTGGTGGCCCATTCCAGGAAATCCAGATCGGGATCGACTAGCAGCAGGGTATCTTCCGTAGTCTCAGGGATCATTGGGTGCTGCGGCAGTCAATCAGGGCCTTGCCGGAAAACACGAAAAAAAACGGCGGGGCCGCGGGCATCGGTCAAATCCAATCCGCCGCCTGCTCCAGTGATTCGACAACACGGTCCGCGCCGTGGGCTTCGAGCTGCCCCGCATCGAAGCGACCGGTGGCCACGGCGAGGCAGCGCGCGCCAATCGCCCGGGCGCAGGCAATGTCCTTCGGTGTATCGCCGATGACCCATGTCTCGGCGGCGGAAAACGGGCGGCCCGCATGGGCGGCGGCGCGCGCCAGGGCGATCGGGCCGAGGCGCTTGCGGTCCGGATCGTCGCAGCCGTAGGCCCCGAAGGGGAAATAGGCGGACAGCCCGAAATGGCGGACTTTCGAGGCGGCCCCGCCGGCCGTGTTTCCCGTGAGCAGGCCGAGGGTGGCATGCGGGCGGTCCGCGAGTTCCTCCAACAAGCTGGAAACCCCGTCGAGCACGCGGCCGGGATGCCCGCCGTGGGCGAGGTTCCAGTCGAGCCGTTGTTGATAGATGGCGAGGTAGGCGGCGATGCGCTCCGGCGTGGCCTCGATGGAGAAATGCTCGTGGATGCCGATCACGATGCCGAGGTCCGTGGCCCCGGCGAGATCGAGCGGCGGGCCGGGCTGGCCGAAGATCTCACGGGTGGCCTGCTCCAGCGCGGCCATTCCCGCGCCACCGGTGTCCACGAGTGTGCCATCGATGTCGAAAAGATATAACATCGGAGATTTCATTCAGGCGTTGCGCTCCTCCCAATTCGTTTCCTCGTCGGTGAAATAGCGCACCCTCACCTTCTTGAATTCCCGGGTCGAGTAGAGCGCGTGGCGGTCCGAAATGCCGGTGGCTTCGGCGATGGCGGCGAGCGTCTGCTCGCACTCCTGCTCGCTCTTGCCGTGGACCATGGTGAAGAGATTGTAGGGCCAGTCGGCATAACTCGGGCGCTGATAACAATGGCTCACCGCGCGGAAGCCGGCCATGGTTTCACCGAGTGCGCGCAATGCCCGCGGATCGTCCTGCGGTCCGGCCCAGACGCCCATGGCATTCGCCCCGAAGCCCGCCTTGCGGTGGTGGAGCACGGCGGCGAAGCGCCGCATCCGGCCGCTGCTTAGAAACTCCCCGTGCATGGCGGCGGCTTCGCCGAAGGGCAGGCCGAGTTCCTCCGCCATCGCCATGAACGGCTGCGCGACGAGCGGAATATCCCGCTGCATGACGCGCACGAACTGGATTTCCTGATCCGTCAGCGGGCGGGTTTCGCTGCGGTTCGCCTCGGTGTAGGCGGGGGCCGCCTGGTCGCCGGGTTTCGCATCACCCTCGACATCAAAGCGCACGCCGATCTTGAACAGGCGCAGTGTGGGCAGCAGGCGTGTGGTTTCCGCGCCTGACAGGCGGTGGAGAAGATCCACGCTGCCCTCCAGACCGAGATTGCTGACTGGTGGTATGGCGATGGTGTACCAGAGGTTGAATTCGTGATTGCGCAGGTAATTGTGGCTCACCCCGGGGTGCGAGTTGATCACGCCCACGGCGGCATCGAGATGTTCCGGTGCGATTTTGGCGGCCACCAGGCTGGAGGCGTAGCCGAGGCTGCGGGTGTCGAAAATCGCGCTGATCTGGCGGATCACCCTGGCCTCCTTGAGCGCCTTCACCCGGGCCAGGGTCTCATCTTCGGTCAGGCCGCAGCGTTTCCCGAGATCCGCAAAGGGACGTTCGGTGAAAGGCACGGTCTCCTGCAAAACACCCAGCAGGGCGGCATCGGTGCTGTCAGTCGTGGCGCTCATTCGGGCGGACGCTAGGGTTTCCGTGCGCGTAATTCCAAGCTGATTTCCACCATTCTGGAAATTGGCGGATCACATCATGGTCTTTAAGATGATGCGGTGCATTTCTCCCTGCGGCAAAGGTGGTGCATGGCGCGCTCACTCGGCCTCTCTCGCGGGAGCTCCGCTTTCGAAACGCATGAGCTCGGCGATGAAGGTCAGCGGTATGTGCCCGGTCTCGCCATTGCGGTTCTTGGCCAGCACCAGCTCGGCCTTGCCGGCCTCCGCTTCCTTCTCCTCGGCATCCTCGGCATAGTAGGCGGTGCGGTAGAGCAGGCCCACCATGTCGGCGTCCTGCTCGATCGCGCCGGATTCGCGCAGGTCGGACATGCGTGGCACGCCGAGGCTCTTGCCGGTGCGGCTTTCCGGCCCCCGGTTGAGCTGCGCGAGAATAACGATGGGCAGCTTTAGCTCCTTGGCCAGGCCCTTGATGCCGGCGGAAATTTCCGCGATTTCCCGCTCGCGCGAGTTCTCCGCCTGCTTGGTGCGGGATTTCATCAACTGTAGGTAGTCGATGGCGATGAACTGGATGTCCTCGTCGCGCTTCTTGCGCCGCGCCTTCGCTCGCAGTTCGTTGATCGAAATGCCGGCCGTGTCATCGATGAACAGCTTGGACTGTGTGGTCTCAAGCGCCGCGCGCTGGATGCGCTGGAGGTCGCCCTTGTTGGGCGTGTAGCCGCGCGAGAGCTGGCTCATGGCGAATTTCGCGCGGGAGAAAACCAGGCGCTGCACGAGTTGGAAGGCGCTCATCTCGCAGGAAAACACCATGCCCGGCTTGCCCAGATCCATGCAGATGTGCTCCACGATGTTCATCATCAGCGAGGTCTTGCCCATCGACGGGCGGGCGGCCACGACAAACATTTCCCCCGGTTTCAAGCCGCTGCTCATGCGATCAAGCTCCTCGAAGCCGGTGGTGATTCCCTGTGCGCCCCTCTCCCCGGCCAGCAGCGATTGGAATTGTTCGAGCACCTCCTCGACGGACTGTTTGATGGTCGGAGACTTGTTGGTTTCCGCGCCCTCGCGGATGGCGAGGATTTTCGCCTCCACCGTGTCCAGCAACGATGCTACCTCGTCCGGCGCGTCGTAGGCCTGGGCGATCGCCTCGTTGGAGTTCTGGATGATGGAGCGCAGCACGTACTTGTCCTTCACATGCTGCAGGTGATGGCGGAAGTGCCCGGGACTCGGCGCGTAGGTATAAAGATCCGTTAGCGCCGCGGGGCCACCCACACGGTCCAGCAGGCCGCGATCGATCAGCCGCTGGATCAACGAAACCAACTCCACCTCGTGCCCGCCCTCGAACAGATCGATCAGGAATCCGAACAAGGTCGAGTGCGCCGGCAGATAGAAATGCTCCGGGGTGAGCTTCTCCTCAATGGCCACGCCGATGTATTCCTGCGGTTCCTGCAACATCGAGGACAGCAGGCTTTTCTCCGGCCCCAGCGCGTGCGGCAGGGCGCGGGTGACATCGTCCACCGCCGTCGCCCCTTGTTGCAGCGATGCGGTTTTCGGAAAGGAAGGAGGTGCGGGAGTTTCAACAGCCATGGGAAGGGGAAAAGAACGTGGCAGATCCGTCGATTCCGGGTCAATGCCGCACCTTGGGCCTAACTTGTGAACGGGTGTCGGCAACCCCGCCAGCCACTCATTTCCAAGCCCTTCGCCGTTGAAAAATAATCACAGCCGTCCCACAGATTGGGCACGGCGCGCCCTGAGCCTTGATTTTGCAAGGTCCTGAGCTCGTTTGGGGAGAATGGCGATTGCGACTTTTTTGCGAGCAGTTGATATATCCCGGTGTTTACACGGCGATGCTGTCCCATGACAGCACGTCCTGGCGCGCGCAAAACCCGGCAACCACGCGGTATTGAGTGCTCCGGGCACTTTCAACCGCCCGGATGCTGTCCCATAGGATTTCAACAACGCCAGCAGGTCGATGCGTTCCCACAATGCGGAGCGCGTGACGGTAAAGAGCCGCGTGAAGCCGTGCCCCCAATCCGGCAGATGTGCCATGAGGCGCGGCAGCACATAGACGGGCAGGGCGGTGAAAATCCGCCACCTCACCGCGTTGGCGCTGTGCCCGAGAAAGCTGCCGGGCTTGAGGCTCTGCTTGAGCTGGGCGAAGAGAAGAGCATCGCGGAAAGATGACTCAGCACCGAGAAGGAGCGGGCCTTGGCTTCCACTCCTGTGGCAAGGGCGTGGCGGTTGATCATTCCGCGAGGAATGAGGTTGAGAATCTGCTTGAGGACGATCACATTGGCCCGGGCTGGTTTTGTTTGGTTCATAACACCCTGCCGAGTGGCGGGGATTTCAATTCAACTCCAGCCCGATTTTTTCCCTCAAGCCAAGCCGGCCTGTGGGACGGCTGTGTTATTCCAACATCATGAACCTGCTGCTTCAAAACGCCGACATCGTCACCGCCACCCGGCGCTATCAATCCGACATCCTGTGCGTGGATGGAGTGATCCGGGAAATCGGCCCCGGTCTATCAGCTCCGGAGGGCGCGGAGACCATCGATACCACGGGCAAGCTGGTGTTTCCGGGATTCATCGATCCGCACGTGCACATCCATCTGCCGTTCATGGGCACCCATGCCAAGGACGATTGGGCCAGCGGCAGCAAGGCCGCGCTGATGGGCGGCACCACCACGCTCATCGAAATGTGCTGCCCATCGCGCGGCGAGGATCCTCTGGAAGCCATCCGGCTTTGGAAATCGAAAGCCGCCGGCCTCGCCTCATGCGACTACAGTTTCCACTGCGGCGTGACCGGCTTCGATGCGAAAACCGCGGCCAGCCTGCGGACGGTGGTCTCCGATGAAGGCATCGCCTCGTTCAAAATCTTTCTCGCTTACAAGGGGGCATTCGGCATCGATGACACGGAGTTATACAAAACGCTTTCGCTGGCCGCCGAACTCGGCGTGATCGTCACCGCCCACTGCGAGAACGCGGAACTCATCGCGGAATCGCAGAAGAAACTCGTCGCCGAAGGCAAACTCGGGCCGGAATGGCACGAGCCATCGCGCCCGGTCTCAGTGGAGGCCGATGGCTGCCATCACCTCGCCACCTTCGCCGAACTAACCGGTGCGCGGATCTACGTCGTCCACACCAGCAACCGGCCCGCCGTCGCGGCGCTCGCCGAGGCCCGCAGCCGTGGCGTGGACGTCACAATTGAAACCGTCGCCCCCTATCTGGTGCTGGATGACAGCGCCGCCGCGCTGCCGGATTTCGAAGGCGCGAAGTATGTAATGAGTCCGCCGATCCGCTCGAAAGCGCATCAGGACTATCTCTGGAAAGCGCTGGCAGACGGCACCATCAACACCGTGGCCACCGATCACGCGCCGTTTGACTTCGCCACTCAGAAGCACATGGGCCATCCGGATCCGGCGAAGTGCGTGGATGCCACTTTCCAAACCACCGGCAAACCGGGAAATTTCACCCTCATTCCCAACGGCATCCCGAGCGTAGAGGAGCGCGTGAAGTTATTATATACCGCGGGCGTCTGCCGAGGCCGCATCGATCTCCACACGCTGGTCAACTGTGCGAGCACCCAAGCCGCGAAAATCTTCGGCCTCTATCCGCGCAAAGGCGCCATCGAAGTCGGCAGTGATGCGGATCTCGTCATCTGGGATCCGGAGTGGACCGGGAAAATCTCGGTCGCCACCCATTCGATGGCAAGCGACTACTCCGCCTTCGAAGGACTCGACATCCAGGGCCGCGCCGAATTCGTCACCGTGCGCGGCAAGGTGATGTTGCGCGATGGCGAATGGTGCGGCGCGCCCGGCTGGGGGAATTTCCTGCACCGCGAGCCCCAGCCATCACATGCGCGCACCCATGCCCCGGCTTCCTCCGTTCGATCACACCCCGAAGCCCTATGACGGTCCCTCGCCGGAGGAAATCCTCGCGCCGCGGGGGCAGTTCATGAATCCGGCGATCTTCCAGTATTCCAAAAACGCCGATCATGATCTTGGAGGGCAAGGCCCGATACCTTCAGGGCTGACGCATCAAAAAACGCGGAGGAGAAAAATCAAGGTCGCCCTACCGCCAGCGGGCCGTGCATGTGTTTTTCCTTTGATACTCTGGAAAGTGACGCTATCAAGTCGCCACTATCCCAATCAACCCATGAGCATACTCGGATTCATCAAAGGAGAACTGCTGGAAATCATCGAATTCAAGGACGACTCACGCGATACCCTGTCGTGGCGTTTTCCAGATGACGACCACGAGATCAAGAACGGCGCGCAATTGATCGTGCGCGAAAGCCAGGCGGCGCAATTCGTCTATCTCGGCCAATACGGCGATTGCTTCGGGCCGGGAAAACACTCGCTGGTCACGGAGAACATACCCGTCCTGAGCACCCTCAAGGGCTGGAAATACGGCTTTGAGTCACCCTTCAAGGCGGACGTCTATTTCGTCACCACCCGCCTCTTCACCGGCAACAAATGGGGCACCTCCAATCCGGTGATGATGCGCGACCAGGACTTCGGCATTGTCCGCCTGCGTGCCTTCGGCACCTTTGATTTCAGGATCACCAATCCTCCGATCTTTCTCAAGGAAGTCGCCGGTACCGACCACCACTTCCGGCTCGATGAATTCGCCGATACCATGCGCTCGCGCATCGTCAGCATTTTCAGCGAGGCGCTCGCCTCCTGTGGCGTGCCCGCGCTGGATGTCGCCTCGCGCTACACGGAACTCGGCGATGCCCTGCTCCCGCTCATCAATCCCCAGGTCGTCGCAAAATACGGCATCGAGATCACCAGTTTCCTCGTCGAAAACGTCTCCGTTCCGCCCGAAGTGGAGGCCGCCATCGACAAGCGCTCCAGCATGTCTGCTATCGGCAACCTCAACGATTACGTGAAATTCCAGATGGCGGAATCCATGACCAAGGGCGGAGAAGGCGGATCCGCCGCAGCGATGCCCGCCCAGATGGCGATGGGCTTCGGCCTGGCACAGGAAATGGTGAAGAACATGCAGCAGCCGCCGCCGCCCGTTCACGGTGCCACGCCGGCCAACGCCCTGCCCATTCCGGAACTGCTCTCACCCGGACAAGCCGCGCGGGCGCTCGGTGTTACCGAGGCCGATGTGCTTGCCTCGCTCGATGCCGGCGAGCTCAAGGGCAAGAAGATCGGCTCCGCCTGGCGCATCCCCAAGACCGCGCTCGACGCCTTCCTCGCCGAGTAATCGCGGACGCTCACGCCATGGCGGAAATCAGCGCACTGAGGAAGCATCCCTGCCCGGAATGTGGCGGGGATGCCGAGTGGAACGCCACGAAACAGGCGCTCGCCTGCCCTTATTGCGGAACCATCGTGCCCTGGTCGGATGGCACCGATCCGCTGGCCGCCGCCATTGTGGAACACGATCTCGAAGCCGCGCTTGCCAGCATCCCCGATGACACGCGCGGTCTGGGCGAAGCGAAACAATCCGTCAAATGCGAGAGTTGCCACGCCATCAGTATATTCGATGCCACCCGCGCGGCGCAGCGCTGCGATTTCTGCGGCTCGCCCGCCATCGTGCCGGTGGATGATCTACGCGATTTCATCACGCCGGAGAGTCTGCTGCCGGCGGTAATCCCGGCCACCCGCGTCCGCGAGCAACTGCACGAATGGTACCGCTCCCGCTGGTGGGCTCCTAACAAACTCAAACACGCCGCTCTCACCGACACCCTGCACGGCATCTATCTGCCCTACTGGACCTTCGACGCCCATGTGGACGCCGTTTGGACCGCGGAGTCCGGATATTATTACCACGTCACCGAACAGGTCCGCGGGTCCGACGGCAAAACGCACACCCGCCAGGTCCGCAAGATCCGCTGGCAGCACAGCGAGGGCAGCTTGTCGCACTTCTTCGATGACGACGCCGTGCCCGGCACGGTCGGAGTCCACGCCGCGCTGCTGCGCAAGGTGGAGCCCTTTCCCACGCTCACCGATCTCAAGCCATACGATCCCGCCTATGTCCGCGGCTGGACGGTGGAACGCTATCAGATCGATCTGCGCCGCGCGTCGGAAACCAGCAGGCGGCAGATGGACGCCGTCATTCAGACACTTTGCGCCAGAGAAGTTCCAGGAGACACCCACCGGAACCTCCAGGTCTCCCCGGTTTATCAGGGCCGCACCTTCAAGTATGTGCTTGTTCCCGTCTGGCTGGCCACCTATACTTATGGCGTCAGGTCCTTCCAGGCGGTCGTCAACGGTTACACCGGGAAAATGGCGGGCGAACATCCCTATAGCTGGATCAAGATCACCCTCGCCGTGCTGGCGGTGATCCTAGTCGTGCTGGTCTTTGTGATGCTCTCCAACCAATGATGCCGCCGCGCGGGTGGCGGACTCCACAAGCGGCGCCGTGAGCAGATCCGAGACGATGACGACACGGCGCGCGCCGGCGGCGAGCGCTTCTGATAGATTGGCGCGCTTGATGCCGCCGATGCAGAACGCGGGGATTTTGGAGCCGACCTCGCGCTCCATGGCGGCGATGTCACCCAGGCCGATGGCAGGCCGACCGGCCTTGGTGGGCGTGGGAAAAAGCGGGCCGAAGCCGATGTAATCGAAGCCCTCTGCGAGTGCGGCGCGGGCCTGATCCAGCGAATGGGTGGAGCGGCCGAAGAGGATTTTGGATTTTGGATTTTGGATTTTGGATTGAAAGATAGACTTGGCATCCGCCAGTGGTCCGTCATCCTGGCCGATGTGTACGCCATCCGCGCCAAGCTCCGCCGCCAATTCCGGAAAATCATTCAGGATGAACGGAACACCTGCCGCCCGGCAGAGCGGCATCAGCATTTCCGCGACCCGCCGGATGGTGGCGTGGTCCTTGTTTTTCGCGCGGAGCTGGAGTAGATCCGCCCCGCCCGCCAACAGGCCGGCGGTGGTGGCGGAAGCATCAGCCTCGGTGACGTATCCGAGATCGAGAATGCAGTAGAGGCGCGCGTTTCTCATAAGTCATAGAGGACTCATGAGACCTATTTCGCAGAGCGCTCCTCCAGAAACCGCGCCACCCACCCGATATCATAGTTTCCGCTGATGAAATCCGGGTGGTTGATGATTTCCAACTGGAAGGGGATGGTGGTCTTGATGCCGCGGATGGTGAACTCTCCCAGCGCGCGCTTCATGCGGGCGATGGCGATCTCGCGCGTGGCCGCGGTGACGATGAGCTTGGCGATCATCGAGTCATAGTGCGGCGGCACGGTGTAGCCGGAATACACATGGGTATCGACGCGCACGCCCTTGCCGCCCGGGGCGTACCAGAGCTCGATGGTGCCGGGGCTGGGTGCGAAGTTGTTGAAGGGATCCTCGGCGTTGATGCGGCACTCGATGGCGTGGCCGCGCGGGACGGCCTCCAGGACGTGGTGCGAGATCGGCTCACCGGCGGCGACGCGGATCTGCTCCTTGATCAACTCGCAGCCCATGACTTCCTCGGTGACCGGGTGCTCGACCTGGATACGGGTGTTCATTTCCATGAAGTAGAAATTCTCCGCCTTTTCATCGACGAGATACTCGATGGTGCCGGCGTTCTGATAGTTGATGCTGCGGACGAGATTCACTGACGCCTCGCCCATGCGCGCGCGGAGTGCGGGCGTGAGCAGCGGCGACGGACACTCCTCGATGACCTTCTGGTTGCGGCGCTGCATCGAGCAATCGCGCTCGCCGAGGTGCACGAAGTTGCCGTGGGAGTCGCCGATGATCTGGAACTCGATGTGGTGCGGGTTGAGCACGAGTTTTTCGAGATAACAATTGCCGTTTCCAAAACAGACGATGGCCTCGCTGGAGGCGGCCTGGAACAACGAGATGAAATCCTCCTCGCGCAGGCAGGGGCGCATGCCGCGACCTCCACCACCGGCGGTGGCCTTGATCATCACCGGAAAGCCGATTTTTTTAGCCTCCTCGAATGCGGTTTCGGCATCCGGCATGATGTCGGAGCCGGGAGTGATGGGCACGCCGTTGGCGATGGCCGTGGCCCGCGCGGTGGCCTTGTCCCCCATCATCGAAATCACCTTGGCGGAGGGGCCGATGAAGGTGACGCCGGAGGATTCGCAGATCTCGGCGAAGCGCGCGTTTTCCGATAGAAAGCCGTAGCCGGGATGGATGGCGTCCGCTCCGGTGATCTCGGCGGCGGCGATGATGCGGTCCATCTTCAGGTAGGATTCCTTGCTGGAGGCGGGGCCGATGCAGACCGCTTCGTCGGCGAGCTGGACGTGCATTGAATCGACATCCGCCTCGGAGTACACGGCTACGGATTCGACATCGAGCTCGCGGCAGGCGCGAATGATGCGGAGGGCGATTTCACCGCGATTGGCGACCAGGACACGCTTGAACATGGGGAACTTGGGAGCCGGTGCTTCAGTTGATGCGGAAGAGGACGTCGCCGTATTGGACGGGAGTGCCGTCTTCGGCGACGATGGCGCGGATGGTGCCGGATTTCTCGGCCTTGATTTCATTCATCACCTTCATTGCCTCGATGATGCAGATGGTCTGGCCGATGGAGACGGTGGAGCCGACTTCGACGAAGTTCGGGGCGTCCGGCGCGGGCCTTAGATAGAAGGTGCCGACCATGGGCGAGGTGATCTCGGCGCCCTCTGCGGCGGGGGCGGCGGAAGCAGCGCCGACGGCGGTCGGGGCGGGAAGCGGCGTGGCACCGGTAGCTGCCGGAAGGCTGGCGAGAAGGCCGCGGAGGTCATCCATGTCGGCCCCCTTCTTGAGCTTGAGGTGAAAGTCCTTCTTGGTGAGGTCGAAGAGCGTGAGGCCGTGCTCATTCATGAGTTCGACGATGCGGCGGATTTCCTGGAGTTCCACGGTGAGGGCGGGTTGGGAGTTTGAGATGGGGCGAAGTGTCCGGCTGGGTGCGCTTCACACACGAAAGCTAGGGTGGCCGGGGAAAGAGCGTCAAGCGGCAAGACGGGGAGGGCTCCCCATCCCCTGCTGGCGTGATGAGTGGAACGGGAACGATGGCGGAATATGGGTTGCGGATCATCGATGAGTGACTAGAAGTCCTGCGGGAAATGCCGGATCAAGCGCTCAATACATTGCCGAGGCCCGCGATGGCGGGGGAATTGGTACCGGTGGATTATTTCCGGGAGCTGGGACATGCCGAAGTTTGCCGCGAGGGGCGGCCGCTGGAGGTGGATCTGGGCTGCGGCGACGGATCGTTTCTGATGGAAATGGCGGAGTGCCATCCGGAGAGGGATTTCCTGGGGGTGGAGCGCCTGCTGGGGCGGGTGCGCAAGGTTTGTCGGAAGGCGACAAGGCGGAGGCTGGAAAACGCGCGGGTGCTGAGATTGGAAAGCCGCTATGTGGTGGAGTGGCTGCTGCCCGCCGCCTCGGTTTCGCGGCTGCACCTGTTATGCCCGGACCCGTGGCCGAAGGTGCGGCACCACCGGAGGCGCCTGGTGCAGGTGGAATTTCTTGATGCCGTGCGGCGCGTGCTGGAGCCGGGCGGGGAGTTTTTGTTCATGACCGATCACGAGGAGTATTTTCTTTGGGCGGAGGAAAAAGTGGCGGCTTTCGGTGGTTTTGAACGTTTGGCGTGGGACGAGGATTCGTTTTTCTATCCGAAAACCGACTTCCAGCAGCTATGGGAAAGCGAGGGCAAATCGATGTGGCGGCTGCGCTGCCGCAAGTCCCTCAACGCGGACGCGGAATGACCGCCCGCAGACCGGGACGATGGTTGCCTGCGGGCGGACGTCATCGAGAAAGCGGCGGGTGTTGGAAACGCACTGTCACCAGCGCGCCTACGATGCTCATCAGCCGTTGAGCTTCGCCAGCGCCTTGGGCAGGAAGACTCCGTCCTTGCGGATGAGCTTGCCATCGAAGCGGATCTCGCCGCCGCCCCAGTCCTTGCGCTGGATGTTGACCATGTCCCAGTGGACTTGCGAGCGGTTGCCATTGTCCGCCTCCTCGTAGGCCTGGCCGGGGGTGAAGTGGAACGAGCCGGCGATTTTCTCGTCGAAGAGGATGTCTCGCATCGGTTCGCGGATCACCGGATTGAAGCCGAGCGCGAATTCGCCGATGTAACGCGCGCCCGGATCGCTGTCGAGAATGCGATTGAGTTGTTTGGTTTTGCCGCCGGCCTCGGCCTTGACGATTTTTCCCTTGGAGAACTCCAGCCGGATGCCGTCGAAGGGAATGCCCTGATAGATCGTCGGCGCGTTGTGGGAAACCACACCTTCCACCGAATCGCGGACGGGTGCGGTGAAGACCTCGCCGTCCGGAATGTTATAAGTTCCGCCGCAGACGATGGAGGCGATGTTTTTGATGGAGAATTCCAGCTTGGTGCCGGGGCCGGTGATTTCCACGCGGTCGGTGGCGTCCATGAGTTTCTTGAGCGCGTTCATCGAGGGGACCAGCGCCTTGTAGTCGAGCAGGCAGACCTTGAAGTAGAAGTCCTCGAAGGCCTCGGTGCTCATGCCCGCCTGCTGGGCCATGGATGCGGACGGCCAGCGCAGCACGCACCATTTGGTCCTGCGCACGCGGTGATCGAGCACCGGACGCATGTGTTTCATGGCGAGCTTCATTTTTTCCGCCGGAACATCGGAGGTTTCGGCGATGTTGTGGCCGCCGCGGATGGCGATGTAGGCGTCCATGTCCTTTATTTCCGCGAGCAGGTGTTTGGAAATCACCGCGTATTGCGCGTCTTCGGCACCCTTGAGCAGCTCGCGGGTCAGGCGGCCCTGATGAAGGCGCAGGAAGGGCAGCGCACCCTTGGCACGGACTTCGCGGATCAGGGCGAGGCCGATGGAGTCCGGGACGTCGTGCAGATCGAGCAGGACTTTCTCACCCTTTTTCAGCGATGTGGAATACCGGACGAGTTGGCGGGCGAGGGAGTCGATGCGGGCGTCGTGCATGGGCGGTCTGATAGCCGCTGCCGGTTTGGGTTCCAAGCGTGAAGTTCCGTCGCTTTCCGCTTCCCGCCCGCCGCTTCCCGATTTACACCAAGCGCATGGTGCTCGGCGTTCTCGGTTCAGGATCAGGATCCAACATGCAGGCGATTCTCGATGCGATCGATGCCGGCGCGCTCGATGCCCGGATCGCCATCGCGCTTTCGGACAACCCGGACGCCTTCATTCTGGAACGCGCGCGCAAACGCGGCATCGAAACAGGCATCATCGACTGCCGCGGGTTCCGGACGAAATTTCCCGAGGAGGCCCAGCAGGAAACCGCAGCCCGCCTCCTGGCCGCGGGGGTCGAAATGGTCTGTCTCGCCGGGTTTCTCCGCCTGGTGAAACGTCCGCTGCTCGATGCCTTCCCGAGCCGCATCCTCAACATCCACCCCGCGCTGCTGCCGGCGTTTCCGGGGCTGGAATCGTGGAAGCAGGCGCTCGATGCCGGAGTTTCCGAAACGGGGGCCACCGTGCATCTTGTGGATGAAGGCATGGATACCGGCCCGGTCATCCTTCAGGAGCGGGTGCCGGTTCTGCCGGGCGATACGGCGGAATCGCTGCATGCGCGCATCCAGGTGGCCGAGCACCGGCTATATCCGGCGGCCATCCAGAAGCTGGCGGCGACATGAACCCGCCCATGGACGAACATTGGATGCGACTCGCCCTCACCGAGGCGCGCAAGGGTGTCGGGAAAACCGCGCCCAATCCGCCGGTCGGCGCGGTGATCGTGAAGGACGGCGTGTTGTTAGGATCCGGCTGGCACCGTGCCGCAGGCATGCCGCACGCCGAGCGCGAGGCGCTCGCGGATGCTTTTGAAACGCATGGAACGGTGGCCGTGCGCGGATCGACCGTTTACATCACGCTGGAACCCTGCTCCACCCACGGCCGCACGCCGCCCTGCACGCAGGGACTCATCGATGCCGGCGTGGCGCGCGTCGTCTATGCCTGTGTGGACCGGAATCCGGAGCACGCCGGCCGGGCGGACGCGATTCTAACAAGCGCCGGGATCGAGGTGATCTCCGGCGTTTGTCATGTGGAGGCGGAAAAACTATTGCGGCCTTTTTTCAAGGTTCGTGAAACCGGCCTGCCGTGGGTGATTTGGAAAACCGCGATGAGCCTGGACGGTCGCCTCACCCGCCCGCCGGGCGAAAGCCAGTGGCTCACCGGCGAGGCCGCCCGCGCGGACGTGCAGCAACTCCGCGCCACGGTGGACGCCATTCTCACCAGTGGAGCCACCGTGCGTCGCGATCATCCGGCACTCACCATCCGGGTGCCGGAGCTGCTGGAGGGGCGCCCGCAGCCGTGGCGCGTCGTGTTTTCCGATCAGCCGGATTCCCTGCCTCAGGAAGCGGCGCTTTTCACCGACGCCTGGCGTGGCCGCACCTTGATCCGCCCGCGTCACGATCTGGCGGAAACCTTGCGGGGGCTTGTCCGCGAGCAGGGGATACTCACGGCTATGACCGAGGCCGGCGGGATTTTCTCCGCCGCCCTGCTCGACGCCGGGCTGGTGGATGAGCTTGTGGTTTATTGCGCGCCGCGGCTTTGCGGCGGGCCATCTCCCGCACTGGCAGGTGCCGGACTGCCGGAATCGCCGCGTTTGCAGGAAACGGAATTCATGCGATTGGGGGACGACATCCGCCTTCGCGGAGTGATCACACGGCCAATGCTTTGACAGAGGCCCACGCTTGTGGCAGAAAGTTCGCGTTGTCAGCCGCCGCAGCGGGAACTTTCACGTGATCACGTAATGGCTTCGCGACTTCGCTGTGGCATCCTTGCCGCTCATGATTGCCTTTCGCAATCCATGTGATGGCCCCCCCCAATTTGAATGTCCATGCAGTCCATTTCCCTCCCCACCCTTGACCAAGCTCCCTTGGTTGTGGATCTCGACCGGAGTTTGCTCCGCGTGGATCTGCTGCACGAGGCGCTGGCCCGCCTCGGCCTGCGCTCTCCGCGGCGGCTGATCCGGCTCGCCTGGAGGCATCGGGGCTCGCTTGCGGCTTTCAAGACGGCCGTGGCGGAAATCGTTCCCATGGATCCCGCGAAACTTCCTTATGAACCGCGGGTAATCGCACATCTTCGCGAGGAGTCCGCCCGCGGGCGGCGGCTCATCCTGGCCACCGCGTCACCCGGCATCTGGGCCGGACCCATCGCGGAGCACCTCGGTTTTTTCGCGGATGTCCTGGCCAGCGACGGCCAAAGGAATCTGAAACGTGAGCGCAAGCTGGCGGCGCTTCGCGAGCTTTTAGGAGAAGAACCCTTCGCCTATCTCGGCGATTCCAATGATGACATTCCGGTTTTTGATGCGGCCACCGGCGGCCGCATTCTGGCGGGTTCATCACCGCGCCCCCTCGCCCACCTGCGCAAGATGGAGGGCGGGTTCAACCATATCGCGCCATCAAGCCCCGGAGCCCGGATCCTCGCCATGATCCGCGCCTGCCGCCCGGTCCATTGGGTCAAGAACTGCCTGATCTTCGTGCCCGCCATCACCAGTTGGGGCACCTACGATCCCAAGCTGCTTATCTCCGCCACCCTCGCATTCTTCGCATTCTCGTTCATCGCCTCGGCCGTCTATCTGGTCAATGACCTGGCGGATCTCGCTGCGGATCGTGCTCACCCGGACAAGCGCAAGCGACCGCTTGCCGCAGGGCTGCTGCCGGTTTCAAACGCCATCGTCCTGGCGGCCTGTCTTGCGACCGCCGCGTTCAGTCTGGCGGCCTTCACCGGGCCGGTGGTCGTGGGAGTGCTGCTGCTCTATATCGTGCTGAATGCCGCATACACTATCCGCTTGAAGGAAATGCCGCTGGCGGATATCGCGCTGCTCAGTTGTTTCTATCTGATAAGGCTGATGCTCGGCCTCGCCGTGCTGGGGCTTCCTCAATCCGTCTGGTTCATCGGCTTCATGGGTTGTTTGTTCGCCGAGCTGGCCCACTGGAAACGCTACGTGGAGGTGATCACCACCGCGTCCACCTCCTCGAAACGCCGCTCCTACACTCCCGCCGACGCGAACGTGCTGCTGGCGTTCGGGGTCGGCTTTTCGTTCACCGCCGCCATCGTGCTCACCTTATATCTGCGTTCGGACGAGATCTCACCGGTTTACACCTCGCCCAAGCTGCTGGCCATCCTCGCGCCCATCCTGCTGCTTCACAATCTGGGCATGTGGCTGGAGGCCTCCCGTGGAAACGGCGCATCGGATCCCATCCATTTCGTGCTGAAATCCCGCAAGTTCTGGGCGGCCGGGATAGCCGCTGCCATCGTGCTCGCAGCGGCCCGCCTTCTTCCTTACGCGTGACGCGTGCTGATCCAGGATCCCCCCGTTTCCATGTTAGAAACATCCGAGTCCCCCGTTTCCAATCCGGTCGTCCGCGCCAACCGCTGGCTCGTCGTGATGCTTGCCGCCATGTTTTCATGCGGCCTGCTGCTCATCGGCCTGCTGATCCTGCGCGGCGACACTCCGCAGCGCGCTCTGGCGCTAAACGGCTGGTCGGTGGTCCCGGCGGTGTTCAAGGCGGAGTACAAGGATGATTCGTGGGGGCCGATGGGCCGCGCCTTCCTCCGCGCCCGGGAACGCGATGACGGGGATATCTATGGCATCTTTTTCGATGAACGCCGGAAATTCCAATATCCGCCGACATCGCTGCTCGTCTTCCTGCTGGCTCCGGAGTCCTGGTTGGGAAATGATAACTTCAAACGCACGGACCGGGACACCAGGCTAACGGGAGCGCCGCTGCTCTTCCTGCGATCACTCTCACAAGTGTCCGTGCTGCTGACCATCGCCGCGGCGATCGCGATTTTTGAAATCGGCCTGCGGCGTCTGCCGGGCGCGCGGGATGTCTCCAAGGGCTGGCGGCTGGCGCGCATCTCGATGCTCGCGGTTCTCGGGCTCTCTTTCTATCCGGTGGTCAAGGCGCACGATCTCGGGCAGATCCAGGCGCTGCTCAACTGCCTCACCGCGCTCGGCGTGCTCGCGCATGTGCTAGGCTGGCGCGCCTCCGGCGGCTTCATGCTCGGTCTTTGCTGTCTGGTGAAGCCTCAGTTCGCGGTGGTGCCGATCTGGGCGCTGCTGCGCCGGAATTGGCGCGCGCTGGGTGGTTTCATCGCCGCAGCGCTGCCGCTGGGGCTGGTCTCGCTGGCGGTGTTCGGCTGGGACAATCACATCCGCTACATAGGGGTCGTCCGCGAGATTTCCAAAGCGGGCGAGGCCTACTGGCCGAACCAGAGTTTCAACGGATTCCTCAACCGCCTCCTCGGCCATGGGGATCCTCTGAACTTTTCGTTTTTCGAATTCGCGCCCTATCATCCGCTGGTTCACGCCGCCACGGTGGGAACGAGCCTGTTGATTCTCGGGCTTGCCTTTTACAAGCGGAAGTCGCCCGCATTCCATCCGCAACTCGATCTCGCCGTGATCATCGCCGCCGCGACCGTGGCTTCTCCGGTGGCGTGGGAGCATCACTACGGAGCCTTCCTGCCGCTTTTCGCGCTGGCGCTTCCGGCCTGTCTGGGGCTGGGCTCATCCGCCCGCATCACGGGCCTCATATGCGGGGCTTGCTTCCTTGCCATCGGCTCGGCCGTGCTGGCGACCGACATTCTGTTATCACCCAAGTGGTTCAGTCTGCCAGCCTCGCATTTGTTCTACGGCGCGGTGTTGTTTTTCGGCCTGCTGATCTATCTGCGCGGCCGCGGTGAAACCACGACCCCAACTCCTGCCGGATCATGAACAACTGCTGGTTCTATCTCATTCATCTGGCGGCCTTCGCCGCGGGCATCCTGCTGATGGAGGCGATGCGCCGCCGCGCGTTGCCGTGGTCATGGCGGGCCGCGGTGGCGGTGCTTGCCGGCGTGGCCATGGCGGTTTTCGTGTTCCGGATTTCCGAGCCGCCCGACCGGTATTCGGATTTTGTCAAAGCCTACTATCCGGCGGCCCGGGCGGTGCTCTCCGAGAATGGCGCGGCAGGCCTGGCGGAATCCATGAACAGGGGAGCCGGCGGTTTCGTGAACCTGCCGGTTCTGGCTTATCTTTTCGCACCCTTCGGCCTGCTTTCCCCGGGGCACGCGGAAACCGCATTCCTGCTGGCGGGTATTCTGGCGACGATCGCCGCCTGGTTTGTCTTGTGCCGTCTGGCCGGACTGGACCGCGACCGCTCGCTTCTGCTCCTGTTTGTTTTCGCCGCGTGCGGCCCCCTGCACAACAGCGTGCGGGAAGGAAATACGACGCACATGGTCCTGCTGCTGCTGGTTCTGGGAGTATGGCTGCTGCGCGGCAGGCATGATTTTCCGGCCGGCCTGCTGATCGGATTCGCCGCCCTGATCAAGCTGCCGCTGCTCCTGCTAGGGATCTATTTCGTGCTGCGGGGACGCTGGAAGGCCGGCCTGGGCGGCGGCGTCATCTGCCTGGCAGCCGGATTCGCGTCGGTGATGATCTTCGGCTGGGACCTGCACGCGCACTGGTATGAAAACTCGATCAAGCCGTTCGCGGAAAACCCGCTGGCCGCATTCAACGTGCAATCCATCCAGGGCTTCATCGCGCGTCTCCAACATGGGCCGCTTTATCTCACCGACTGGGATCCCCCCGCGTTGGATCCCGCGTTTCGTCAATTTTCGCGCTTGGCCGTGTTGTTCATGATGGCCGCCGTCGCGGTGGTGCTTGCCTGGCCGCGGCGCTGGAAGCCGGACGGTCTGCCGGTCGCTTCCGCCTCCTCCATCATGGAGCTGGAAATCTCCGTCATCATCCTGCTGGCGATGGTCACCAGCACGGTTTCATGGACCCACTATTATCTCTGGATGCTGCTGCCGGCCGCCTATCTGATCGGGGCCTCGCCGCCCGCGCCGCTCGCCATGAAGTGGCTGCGAGTTTACGGCTGGGTGGCCGTGATCGCATCACTGCCGCCGGTGATGATCGTGCGGTTCGGCGGGCGAATCCCGGCCAGGCTGCATGCCAGTCTCGCCGTTTCCCACTATTTGTTGGCCGGACTGCTGCTGCTCGCGGTATTGCTCGCCGCCGTGTGGTGGACTGGCGGGGAAAAATCCGTCAGATCCCGTTGATGTCCGAGACCCTTGCGCCATGAATGACCTATCTTATCCGAACCGCCGGAATCTTTTTCTGGAAGGAGTTTTCCTGCTCACCGCGTTGATCGGCTCGGTGTTGTTCTGCCAGCTCAGGCTGCGGCTCTGCGACCTGTTTGCGGATGCGGAATTCTTCCAGCAGATGGCCGGCCATGTCGGCGAAAAGCCATGGCAATACCGGATCCTGATTCCAGCCATGGCCGGACTGTTGAACCACATCAAACTGCCGGCGGAGGATTCCCTTTTTGCCTGGGCGAAGATTCTCGAAATCCTGTTCATGTTTTTCACGGTGATCGCGTTCCGCCACTGGTTGTTCCTGTTGCTGAAGGACCGGAAGGTCGCCTCGTTGTTGAGTTTTTCCCTGTTTGCGGTGCTGCCCTTCCACCATTTCTTCCCGCGGCCCTACTTCGCAAACTACTGGTATGACACTCCCGCGCTGCTAGTCCTGATCCTCGGCATCATCTTTCTTTATGAGAAGCGCTGGACCGCCTACTACGTCCTGTTCCTGATCGGCACATTCAACCGTGAGACCACCTGTTTCCTGACGGTGATTTATCTGCTCACTTCCTTCGCCCGGGAGAAAACCACCACGCTGGCGGCGCACTGCGGCGCGCAGTTCGTCATTTGGATGGTCATCAAAACCATGCTCGGGAAGATCTATCTGGACAATCCGGGCGTGAACGGATTCGAATGGTATGTGGCACCGGGCGTCACCCATTACGCGGACAACATCCGGCATCTGATGAGTCCGATGAACTATCCGGTGCTGCTGGGCATCATGGGCTTCCTGTGGATTCCCGTTCTGGTTTTTCACAAGCGGATCGGCAATGATTTCGTCAAGCGCTCGTTATGGGTGTTCATCCCCTATTTCGCCGGGATGTTTCTGGTGGCCAATTTCTATGAGTTGCGGATTTATGCGGAACTGATCCCGCTCTTCCTCTCGGCGTTTCTCCTGATCCTGATCGACTTGATCAAATCCCCGACGCAGGCAGCGCCGGATCTGAGCCGGCCCGGGGCATGAGATCCTTCTTGGAGACCGCGCCTGGAAATGATTGGCTTTCCCCGATGAAGCCACTGATCCATCTTGTGTCCATCGCCGCGCTGTTGTGCGGTGCCGCCGCTTTCGCCGCAGAGGAATTGACCGTGCGCCCCTTGTTCAACGGCAGGGATCTGAGCGGATGGAAAGGAGCGGGGTATATCATTGAGGACGGCACGCTCGTCTGCACGCCGGAAGGCCGCTCCCTCATCACGGAGGAAACCTTCGCCAATTATGTGCTCGATTTCGAATTCAAACTAACGCCCGGAGCGAACAACGGCCTCGCCATTCACTACCCCGGCACGGGCGACGCCGCATACAGCGGCATGGAAGTCCAGATTCTCGACAGCGCGTATCCGAAACTCGCGGAACTCAAGGACCATCAACTTCACGGCTCAATCTACAAGATCGCACCCGCCAAACAAGGCGTGCTCAAGCCCGCCGGCGAGTGGAACCAGCAGCGCGTGACCGTGATGGGCCCCACTATGAAAGTGGAACTCAACGACCAAATCATTCTCCGCGCCAATCTCGACGACTTGAGCGCCAGCCACCCGCAGCACCTTGGCCTCAAACGCCGCGCCGGCCATATCGGCTGGCTGGGCCATGGGGATCGCGTCGCGCTGCGCAAGATCCACATCGGCGAACTGCCGCCCGTGGCCAACGAAGAAGGAGTGGCGGCCGCCGGTTTCACCCGGATTTTCGACGGCAAAACACTCAAGGGCTGGAAACACACGCCGGACACCCGCAATTGGACTGCCGCGCTGGGAATCCTCAAGCACAATGGCAAACCCGGCCCCATCAAGGATTTGTGGACCGAAAAATCCTACGGCGATTTCACCCTCGTCTTCGATTGGCGCTGGAGCGGCCGCGGCCCACTCAAATCACAACCGCTCGTCCAGGCCGACGGCTCGGAAAAAGGCGCGGCCGGGATCGAGGACCACGACAGCGGCATCTATCTGCGCGGCAATCCCAAAAGCCAGGTCAATCTCTGGAACAGGCCGATAGGCTCCGGCGAGGTTTACGGCTATCGCACCGATCCCCAAATGCCTGATGAAATCAAGGCGGCCGTGACTCCGAAGGCTCACGCCGACCGCCCCGTCGGCGAGTGGAACCGGACCATGGTCAGCTTGCGGGGTGACCGGCTCACCGTCTCGCTCAATGGCCGCGTGGTCATCGACAACGCGCAGCTTCCCGGGGTGCCTGCGCAGGGGCCCATCGGCCTTCAGCATCATGGCAGCGCGATCGACTACGCCAATCTCTGGATCAAGGAATTCAAGTGACTGCTTGGCAGGCGGCCCGATCCAAGCGATGGATGGGGCCTCACGATGCACTACCGCGAGGCGATCGACTGGCTTTTCACCACCCAGATGTTCGGGATCAAACTCGGACTGGACGGGGCGCGCCGCCTGCTGCGCGAAAACCTCGCGTTTCCCGCCCATGGCACCCAGGTGATCCATGTGGCGGGCACCAATGGCAAGGGCAGCACCTGTGCGATGATCGAGAGCGTTGCCCGTGCCTGCGGACGGCGCACCGGACTTTTCACCTCACCACATTTGATCGACTTCCGGGAGCGCATCCAGGTTTCCGGCCGGCAGATTCCAGAGCAAAACTGCGCCACGATGCTCACCACGCTGCGTGAAATCTGCGAGCGGATGGAAACGCATCCGACTTTTTTTGAAATCTCGCTGGCACTGGCAATGCGCTGGTTCCGCGAACGTGAGTGCGAACTCATCGTGCTGGAAACCGGCATGGGCGGTCGCCTCGATGCCACCACCGCCGTCCCCGCCGATGTCTGCGTGATCACCCCGATCGGGCTCGACCACACGCAATGGCTCGGCGAAACGCTGGAAAAAATCGCCGCGGAAAAGGCCGGGATTTTCGTGCGCGGAAAACCGGTGATTTCCGCACCGCAGGAGCCCGGCGCGCGCTTTGTGCTGGAGAAGCAGGCGAATGAGATCCGCGCGCCGCTGGAGTTCGCGGCGCAGGAATTGTTAGGCTATCCGATCGCTCTGGCAGGCGCGCACCAGCGGTGGAATGCGGCGCTCGCCGTGCTGGCGCTGCACCACGCCGGGCTGCCGCTCAATTCCGACAGTGTGCGCCACGGGCTCTCCACGGTCTCATGGCCCGGGCGATTCGAGGAAATCCTGCCCGGCGTGGTGCTCGATGGCGCACACAACCCGCAGTCCGCCCAAGTGCTCGCCGAGACT
Source organism: Luteolibacter sp. (assembly GCA_030696085.1). GTDB lineage: Bacteria > Verrucomicrobiota > Verrucomicrobiia > Verrucomicrobiales > Akkermansiaceae > Luteolibacter. Next base: position 17,505 of record JAUYNL010000053.1, on the reverse strand, counting down.
TGGAACGCGGAATTTCCCGGGGAAAAATGCTCGCTCGTTTTCAGCGCGGTGGAGGCCAAGGACATCGCCGGCATCCTTGAAATCCTCGCCCCGCTGGCGGAGCGGATTTTCTTCTGTCCGGTGGCCACGCCGCGTGCCGTGCCGCCGGAGGAACTGGCCGCCTTCCTGTCCGCGCAAGCGCCGCCGCATGAAAACTTCGCTGCCTTTCAGACCGCCTTCGCCGCCGCGAAATCCCACGCCGCGCCCATCCTTGTCGCCGGATCCTTGTTTCTCGTGGGAGAAGCCCGCGCCCATCTCACGAATTCGGAGTTCCAGCCGGGCACGCAGTGAGTGACGCGGCAACCATGCCGCCTGCGCCTGCAAAAAAAAGAAGCGGCCCGACCGATCATCCCCCTAGGAAAACCCAATAACCTGGGAGGCATCTCAGTCGGACCGCCTTGTCTTGCGACGCGGCTTGTCTACAGGCTATCGCCACACCTGACAAGCAAAATCTTGCCTGAATCGTAATTTTTTCACTGGATTGTGCGGCAAACAGACGTGCGTCCTACAAAGGAAGCGGCCCGACTGATCATCCTTAGGGAAAACCCATTAACCCCGGGGCATCTCAGTCGGACCGCCTGTAATGTCGCGACAGGATCATTTAAGCAGCCGCCATGCCAGATTGTTTTGGAAGCGGGATTTTTTAGGCGGCGTCCGGGAAAAGCCCTTGAATCGGACGCTGATTGGGCTACCCGTTGAGTCAACGAGCCATGAAAACCATAATTTCCATCATCACCAGCATCATTGCCACCCTTGCCCTCTCGAATTGCGCCGCCCCAGCCGGGCCCAACACCCAGCGTGGTGCCGCCACCGGCGGCCTGATCGGTGCCGCAGCCGGTGGAATCATCGGTCACCAATCGGGCCACGCCCTCGAAGGTGCCGCTTTGGGAGCTGCCGTTGGGGGTACCGCCGGCGCTCTCCACGGGAACGCCCGCGACCAGGAACAGTACGGCCGCTACTGAAAATCCTCCCCGCGTCCGACCACCTGGGACATCCGGTTTCCGGGTGTCCCGTTTTTTTTGGATGATTTGCGGACTTTCAATCCTCCCACCGCTGCTTTCAATCCACTCCGCCCATGTTCCGCATCCTGTTTCCACTCTCCGCCCTGCTGGTTTTCACTTCCGTCGCACGGGCACAGTTCGGGTTGCCGGGTGCATCCGCATCCTCGGTGGCGGAATTGACGGCCGAGGTGAAAACCATCGCGCCGGGAGCAACCTTCAGCGCCTCCCTCAAGCTCGATCACCCGGACGGCTGGCACAGCTACTATCAGAACTCCGGCGGTGTCGAGTTGGCCCCGGCCATTCGCTGGACTCTGCCGGAGGGCTTCACCGCCGGACCGGTCCAATGGCCCGTTCCCAAGGTAAAGGACGGATTCTTCGGCAAAAGTTTCATATTCACCGGCAGCCCGGTCTTTCTAACGAACATCACCGCGCCCGCCGGTCTGGAGCCGGGGAAAACCGTGACGCTCGCCGCCGCCGCGAGCTGGCAGATCTGCAAGGAGAGCTGCATCAATGAGGAGAAATCCCTCAGCTTGACGCTGGCCACCGGTCCGGCACTTGAAATGGATCCGGCCGCCGCCGCGCTGTTTGCAAAAGCCCGCGCCAGCCAGCCCGCGAAACCGGGCCACTGGAAATTCTCCGCCCGGCCCGATGGCGGAGAAATCCTGCTCCGCGTGGAACCCGCGGGCGCTTTGGAAAACGAGCCGGCGGATTTCATACCGGACCAGCCATTCGTCAAATCCGTGAGTTCAGGCGGATCGATCCGGCGCGATGGCAAGGCCCTGCTGATCCGCCTGCCCCGCGCCACCAGGGACGCGCTGGATAACGACATCCCGCAGGGCGATGCCATCTCCGGCGTCCTAACGGGAACGTCTCCGGTCGCGGTGCCACTCACCGTCATCGCCAGCGGCGCGGCTTCGCAAGCCCCCGCATCGCTGCCGTTCGCGAAATTCCTGCCCATCCTCGGCGGCATGTTGTTAGGCGGCCTGATCCTCAACCTGATGCCCTGCGTTTTTCCGGTGATCGGCCTGAAAATCATGGGTTTCGTGCAACAGGCGGGCTCCGACCGGAAAAAAATCGCGCTGCACGGCATCATCTTCACGCTCGGGGTGCTGGCGTCGTTCGGCGTGCTCAGCGGGATCCTTTTCGCGACGCGCGCCTCCACCGGCTGGGGCTACCAACTCCAGGACCCGTGGGTGGTGGTCACGTTGATGCTGCTGATGTTCGTGCTCGCCCTGAACATGTACGGGGTATTCGAAATGGGGACTTCCGCCACCTCCGTCGGCGGCTCCTTGCAGTCCAAGCAAGGTTTGGCGGGATCGTTCTTTTCCGGTGTGCTCGCCACGGTGGTGGCCACTCCCTGTTCCGGTCCCTTCCTCGGAGTGGCCATCGGCGCGGCCTTCGCATTGCCCGCGCTCCAGTTTTTTTCCGCCTTCGCCGCCATGGCCATCGGTCTCGCCCTGCCCTATCTGGTGCTTTCGGCTTTCCCGAAACTCATCGATTTCCTGCCGCGCCCGGGCGCATGGATGGAGAGTTTCAAGCAGGCGATGTCGTTCCTGCTCTTCGCCACCGCCGCCTACCTGCTGTGGGTGTATGGCGGCCTGATCGACCTGGAAAACCTGCTAGGCCCCATGTTCGGCCTCAGCGCCATTGCCATCGCGGCATGGATTCACGGCCGCTGGAACCTGCCGCACCGCGCGCGCTCGACGCGGATGATCGCGCGGGGCCTGACGCTCGCATTCGCCACTGGCGGATTGTTTCTCGCGAAACCACCGCAACCCTCCGCCATCACCTGGGAACCCTGGTCCGAGGCGCGTGTGGATGCCCTGCTCGAACAAGGCACCCCGGTTTACATCGATTTCACGGCGCAGTGGTGCGCCACTTGTCAGGTGAACAAGAAGCGCGCTTATCCCAGGGAAGTCGTGGCCCTCATGAGGAAAAAAGGAGTGGTCGCGCTCAAAGCGGACAAAACCAAACCCAACCCGCGGATCGAGGCAGCCTTGCAAAAACTCGGCCGCAGCGCGATTCCCGTGAATGTGCTGCTGGCTCCCGGCAAGGAGCCCGTCGTGTTGCCTGAACTGCTCGCTCCGGATGATGTGATCAAGGCCCTGGAGAGCCTATGAAACGCGTATTGCCCGGATGGAACAAACGAGCGACGGCATCGTCAGCGGGGAAAATTTCGCGACACTCCGTCTTCGCGAAGCGGAAGCCATCGAGATAACACCGGCCGGTTTCATCGAAAAGGTACCGGCAGGGCAGACGCATCGAAAATATCAAAGATCAGGAACGTCTCATTTCAGAGGTTTTCGAATCTCAAGACAAGGAGGAACAAATCGCGACTTGGCGCACCGCCACCGGAGCTTCCGCGACTACTGGGAAATCGAAATCGGCCTGCACCAATGTTTCGATGTGACTGCGGCGGAAGATGCCAGCCGGGTGCGCAACCGCAACGGGCTGCTGGTGCTGGGCATCCTGCGCCGCCGCGCCATGGGAATCTATTACGACTGGCGGCGAGGGCGCGAAAACAAGCGGCAATCGACGTTGAAGGACTTCCATGACGACATGCGCCGCTTCAACAAGCGCCACGCCTTCGCCACCATCACCTCACCCCGTCGATTCCCCGTGCAAAAATCCGCCGTAACTGCCCGCTTCTAACCCATCTTTTGCCTTGCAGGGACCATGCCGGTCGCTAGTCTGGTGGCGAGACTGGCCTGCGCGTCATGCCGGTTGCCAACTCAAAACCTTTTACAATCGATGAAAATCGCCTTGATCGCCGCCGCCGCCGCTTTTTTCGCCGCTTCCTGCTGCCAGAGCACCGCACCGGCTCCCAGCCAGCCCACCTACGTAGCTCCGACGAAATGAGCTGGCCCCGTCCGGATCTCCTCGAGTGCCGGACGCAGCTCCCGAACCATCGGCACCTCAAGAATTTCACTAAAACCACCGCAACCGACTCCATGATCCGCATTCTCACCGCAATTGTCGTTTCCGCCTTCGCAATGCTGGCCGCCTCCTGCTGCTGCACCAGTGATGCCAACCCCCCTGGCCTGCGCGCACTGCCGCAATTCCAGGAAATCCAGGCAGCCCCGGCTCCCGAAGTGCATTACTCGAAGTAATTTTCGGGCCTCCTGAAATTTTCCAAGCGCTTACAAACGTCCTTCCGTTCCGGCGGATGGGCGTTTTTACGTCCGAATGCCGCCATAAACGAATGATTCATTGCACTCTGCGGGAGTCCGTGCTTCGTTAGAGCTGCCATGAAAACCATTGTTGTTGCAGTCGATTTTTCAAACGCAACCCCCGGCGTGCTGGAGATGGCCGGATCACTCGCAAAAGCATTCGGAGCGCGGTTGCACTTGTTTCACGTCGTGGAACCGGAGCCGAGCTATACCGCCTACGGCTTCACCCCGGACGAGTTCCCCGCCCTGCACGCCTACCAGGAGGAGGCAAAACGACGGGCGACGGTCAAACTGGAGGAATTGCTCGACAAGGTGCATCCCGGTCTCCCTGACGCGACCTGCCAGATCGCCGAGGGCAGTCCGCTTCATTCGCTGCTCGACTACGTCAAGGAGAGCGGCGCGGATTTTGTCGTGCTCGGCTCGCACGGCCACGGCGTGATCGCATCCCTTCTGCTCGGCAGCGTGGCGGAGGGCATGGTGCGCAAGGCCACAGTGCCCACGCTCATCGTCCCGGCAACTCCCGAATAATCGGCTTCCGATCAGAAATGAATCGCGTGGCCATCCGCGGCGAGGGTGGCCTCGTGGATCACCTCGGACATCGTGGGATGCGCGTGGATGGTGGCGTGGATTTCCTCGGCGGTGAGTTCCTGGTCGAGCGCCAGGCCCATCTCGGCGATGAGCTCGGTGGCGTTCTCGCCGATGATGTGCGCACCCAGCAACTCGCCGTGTTTCCTGCCGTAGAGCAGTTTCGCGAAGCCTTCCGGCTCGCCGGAGGCGATCGCCTTGCCGATGGCGACGAAGGGAATCTTGCCGACCTTGTATTCGATGCCCGCTTCCTTGAGGGCGCGCTCGGTCTTGCCGACGGAGGCGACCTGCGGATGGCAATAGGTGCAACCCGGGAAATTGGTCACCTTGCGCGGCTTGTGGCCCTCCACATACAGGCCTTCCACGGCCTGCACGGCTTCAAAGGATGCGGTGTGTGCCAGCCATGGCGGACCTGTGATGTCACCCGCGGCATAGACGCCGGGGATGGAGGTTTCGTAGCGGTCGCCGACATTGATGAAACCGCGATCCGAAAGCGCGGGCTGCATGCCGCCGGGCAGCACCGGCTGGATGCCGATGGCCACCAGGCAGACATCCGCGGTGATGGTGCCGTTTTCCTTGGGGCCTTCGAGCTTGAGCTCCACATGCGATCCGTGATCCGCCATGGCGGTGATGGTCGTGTTGGTGAGGCAGCGGATGCCTTGTTTGATCAGGGATTTTTCCAGCGTGTCGCCCACTTCATCGTCCTCGATGGGCAGGATGCGCGGCAACATTTCGACGAGCGTCACCTTGGTGCCGAAGGCGTTGTAAATGTAGGCGAATTCCACGCCGATGGCACCCGCACCGATGATGATCATTTCCCTCGGTTGCCGCGGCAGGGTCATCGCCTCCTTGGAGCCAATCACCGAAGTGCCATTGAAGGGAAGCGGCGGCAGGCCGCGTGATTTGCAGCCGGTGGCGATCAGGGTGTCCTTGGTTTCAAACACCGCGAAGGTGCCGTCCGCCGCCGTGACGCCTACCTTGCCAGTACCTTCGATGGAACCGAAGCCACGGATGTAATCGATCTTGTTCTTCTTGAAGAGAAACTCGATGCCGCCGGCCAGGCGGTCCGAAACCTTTCGGGAGCGCCCGATCACTGCGGACCAGTCATAGGAGAGGCCCTCGATTTTCAAGCCGAACTCGGCGGCCTTGTGAGCCAGCGTCTGGTAGAGCTCGGCGTTCTTGAGCAGGGCCTTGGTGGGGATGCAACCCCAGTTGAGGCAGGTGCCACCGGCGCGGTCGGCTTCGACACAGGCGACGGATTTTCCGAGTTGGGCGGCGCGGATGGCGGCGACGTAGCCGGCCGGGCCGCCACCAATGACAATGAGATCGTAGGCCATGGAGGTATTGAGGAAAGGTGGAGTTCGCCGGGAAACTGTCGCCACGGCGGCGGAATGTCAAAGATGGAAAGGCGGGAAAAACGCTTGGCTTGGATCCGAAAACCGAAATTCAACCCATGCATGAGACGAAAGATCATTCAGGTTGAATTGAGCGCCATACATCCCAGAGTGTCCGCGTGCGCAAGCCTTCTTCCAATCTGATGATCCTGCTCACGCTCGCCGCCGCCGCCGCCATCGTGGGGGTGATCCTGTGGCGGGAGGGGGAGAAGCAGCCTGCCGAACGCATTGGATTCCAGGATGCGGATGTGCCGCTGGACATGCCGAAAGGTGGTGCGCCCGATCATCGATTTCATTTCCTACCCGCATGGCAGACGGCGCAAATCCCGCGCTCACCGCGTTTTGATCCGCCGCTGGGCAGCGAGCACGGCGGCCTCGCTTACAACGCCCAGAAATTCTGGGAGATGAATGAAAAACGCGGCGGCCACCACACCGGCGACGACCTCAACGGCATCGGCGGCATGAACACGGACCTCGGGGATCCGGTCTATTCCACCGCCGACGGACTCGTGCTCTATGCCGGGGAACCCTCGCCCGGCTGGGGGAAACTCGTTGTAATCGCCCATGGCGCACCGGACTGCCGCACGCTGCACTCGATGTATGCGCATCTCGACCGCATCGATGTCGCGCGCGGCGCTCTGGTGGCGCGCGGTGGCAGGATCGGCACCGTCGGCACGGCGAATGGTTATTATCCGGCGCACCTGCATTTTGAAATGCGTGCCAGCGATGGCGTGGATATCGGCGCGGGATATGCGATGTTTCCGCTCAACCGCCTCGACCCGCTGGCGACGGTGGCCTCGCTGCGCAACGCGGCTCCCGATGCGCTCTCACCCTCGCCTCTGGCCCGCGCACTGACCGAGTCCGGCACGCCATGGACCAAGCTGGAAATCCAAGGCGCTGAGAAATTTACCGAGTTGTTGGAAACTCCGCGCTGATTCATCAAGAGTAACTATCCAGGTGCGAAATCCATTGGCGCACCCGAGAATGCGGTTTTGATGGAGTCCATCAGGTTGAGGCCGTGCTTGCGGGCGGTGGACAGATAGCCGCGGATCGCACAGAACACTCCCGCCCCGCGCTCGCTGCGGAAACAGCCCGACACCTTCTGCGGCACCTTGGTCATGAGCAGGTCCCGCTCCGCCTTGCTCTTGAAATCCGCGCTCCCACGGATGAGCAAATGCTGTTTGATCCTGCGCTTCAAATGCCCGCGGCCGCTCTCACAGGAACCGTTTTCCTGCGGCCTGCCCACGTTGATCGTGCGCGGCGTGATGCCGAAATGCGCGCAAATGGATAAATACCGGCCCGCGCATGTGCCCCGGCTCCGACCACCAAGACGCCAAGGACGCGAGGAAGATGATGTGGATGCAGGAGAACGGGTGGAACTTGGGAATTGCGGTCGGATGCGGCAGCCGGCCGGGAGTTCTTACTCGCCCGCCGCCGCCTCGTCGCCGTAGAAACTCTTGATGTAGCCGTATTCCACCAAGGTGTCCTGCCACGGAGCGAGCACATTGGGATCGCGGAATATGCGTCCTGCCGTCGCCAGCCACTCCTCGGCCTTGATCAGATTGTTGGCGTCATATGCCAAGGCGGCCTGGGCGTAATAATAAAACGGCGAATCATCGAGGAAATCGTATTTTTCCGCGAGGATGGTCACCTCGTCATTCTTGCCGAGCTTCTTCTTGCAGAGCAGGATTTTGAACTCCACGAGGCGCCCGAGCGCGGTGTTTTCGGGTGGCAGGAGTTTCATGATCCGCTCGAACATGTCATGGGCTTTCTGCCACTGTTTGGTGACGAAATAGACCTCGCCGATGTTGAATTCGATGCTCGGGTTGTTCTTGGAAAGCGTGGCCGCCTTGTCGAACTCGGCCTGCGCCTTGTCGAAGGAACGCATCTCCACGTAGCAGCTGCCACGCAGGTTGTGGATTTCCGGGCTGTCCTTGAAAATGGCGGAGGCCTTGTCCAGCTCCTCCAAGGTTTCAAAAATCCGCTTTTGTTGGAAAATGCGGTTGGCCTCGCCCAAGTGCTTGATGAAGTCCTTGCGGCTTTCCTCGGGCAGGTTCAGGAAGGCCTGCTGGTTCGGAAGCAGCGCTTCCTTCGCCGGCGCGGCCTTCTTGTCACCGACCGGGACGGCTTCGTTTTGAGCGACAAGCGGTGTCAGCAGAACGAACAGGGAGAGAATGGTGGCGGATTTCATGGGAATGGTTTCAGGCACACCCTAAGCACCGAATTACGGGACGGCAAGCCGTCGTTCCATTCGATTTCCGGCGGTGGCGTGTGAGGATTTTCACGCGATGTGATATTTCGCTTGAACAGCGGCCCGGAAAAGATTTTGTTCTCCGGAACACTGTTCAAAGCCATGCACATCGAACTGACCAAGCGCCAAAAGCAAATCGTGGAATACTTGAAAATGTCGCAGCGCCAGACGGGCATCATGCCGTCCACGCGCGAGCTTCAGCATTATTTCGGTTTTGCCAGCCAAACCGCCGCCATGAGCCACCTGCGAGCGCTGGAACGCAAGGGCGTGATCCAGCGTCTTGCCGGCAAGGCGAGAGCCGTCATTTTCCCTGAGGATCTTGATCGCGGCGAGATCGCGGACATTCCGATCTACGGGGATATCGCCGCAGGCATGTCCCAGGATGCGGAACCGGAGCGTCAGGGCTGCATTTCGGTGGACATCTCGGCGCTCGGCATTCCCCGCCATGCCCGCACTTTCGCCCTCAAAGTCCGTGGAGACTCGATGATCGACGCCCATATCTGCAACGGCGACACCGTGATTCTCGAATTCCGCGAACCCCGCAAGGGCGACATCGTGGCCGCGCTGATCGACGGGGAAACCACGCTGAAACGCTATCTCGTCGAACGCGGCAAGCCCTTCCTGCGCGCTGAAAACGCGGATTATCCGGATTTGCTGCCCGCACGGGAGCTGATCATCCAGGGCGTTTTGGTCGCGCTGCTCCGTCACGCGGCGTAAGGCCATGCAACGATTGCAATTCCACGGCGCTATCCCTATGAGACTGCCCGTGGAACCGGTCACCTTCACGCCCCTCTACATGCAGCGCGTCTGGGGCGGGCGCGAACTGGAACGCATCTACGGCCGCAGCCTGCCCGATCCGGAGCAGCCATTCGGCGAGGCATGGGAAATTGTGGACCGCGAGGAAGAGCAGTCGGTCGTCGATCAAGGGCCGCTGGCCGGGACTCCGTTGCACGAACTCTGGACATCCCGCCGCGAGGAGATTTTCGGTTCTGGATACCAGGGCCATCCACGTTTCCCCATCCTCATCAAGGTGCTCGATGCCCGCGATGACCTCTCGATCCAGGTCCATCCGCCGGTAGATCGCGCGGCCGAACTCGGCGGCGAACCGAAAACCGAGATGTGGTTTATCGCCGACTGCAATCCGGGCGCGAAACTTTATGTCGGCCTGAAAAACGGCGTCACTCGCGCGGATTTCGAGAAAGCCATCGCGGATGGCAGCGTGGCGGATCGCGTGCACGCCATCCAGCCGCAACCGGGCGACTCGATCTTCATCGCCTCCGGTCGCCTGCACGCCATTGGCGCGGGTTTTCTGATCCACGAGATCCAGCAGAACTCGGACACCACCTACCGGGTCTTCGACTGGAACCGCATGGGCCTCGATGGCAAGCCGCGCGAACTTCACGTTGCGCAATCCCTCGCGAGCATCGACTTCGAGGACTTCGAACCCGCGATGGACACGCCGCAGGGCGACACTCTGGCGAGTTGCGCCTATTTCAAGACCGACCGCAAATTCCTAAGCGCGGGGGAACACCTCGCCAATCCCGATGCCGGTCGGTTTTCCATTCTATCCGTCGTAGAGGGCGCGCTCGAAAGCGAGGCCGGCCGGCGTTTTTCGAAAGGACAATTCCTGCTGCTGCCGCGGGATACGAAGCCGCTGCGGGCCGCGACGGACACCACCGTGCTGCAGGTCACACTGCCTTGATTTCCGCGCTTTTCCTCCAGCCGCGCCAGGCGTGAACGAAAAATGCGGCGGCGAAGAGGAACATGAAGAGCGAGAAAAACTGGCCCTTGGTCAGCATGCCCACCATCTCGGCGTCCGGCTCGCGGAATTGCTCGCCGATGATCCGGAAAATCGCGTAGAGCGCGAAAAACAAGCCGGTCAGCAAGCCATCGGGTGCTTTCGGAAAGCGGGTGCGCACCACCCAGAGAATCGCAAACAACAAGGCGCCTTCCAGCAAGCCCTCATAGATCTGCGAGGGATGCCGTGCCGGGAGAAAATTCGCCAGGGTTTCAGAAACCTGCGGGTTTTCTCGGGCGGTGGCGATCAGAACATCGAGCGAATCGGTCTCGGAGAGCCTCGGTTCCACCCGCGTGCATTCCTGCCAGGCGGCGCTCTGGACCTCGACGGGTTGTTCGACCAGCGAGAGCGGGAATTTCACCGCCCATTTCACGCCCTCGGCCACCCGTCCGTAGAGTTCTCCATTGATGAAATTGGCCATCCGCCCGAAAAACAAACCCACCGGGGCGACCACGCAGAGACCATCGCCTAGGCCGGTCCAGGTGACCTTGTGTTTTTTCGCATAGAACCAGGTGAAAATCACCAATCCCAGGATCCCGCCGTGGCTGGCCATGCCGCCTTCCCAGACACGGAACACCAGCAGCGGATCATTGGCCAGTTCCCCCCATCCGACCTTTGGTAATTGATAGAAGAGGATGTAGCCGATGCGCCCGCCGAGAAATACCCCGAACAAGGCGGCCGCCGCGATGAAATCCCCGGTTTGTTCCGGCTTCAGCACCCACAGCCCGCGCCGCGCCAGATGGCGCAGCAGGTAAAAACCGCCGATGAAGCCCATCAGATACGCCAGCCCATACCAGCGGAGCTGGATCGCATCGGTGATGCGCAAAAGCACCGGATTCAAGTCATGCACGTAGGTCGCAAACACGGCGCAAGCTCACACCATCCCCTCACCCCGCGCAAGCCCGGTCAATCCCGCTTCTCCGGCCACGGAAGAGCTAAATTAAGCTATGGTGGCGGGGTGCGGGAAAGGGATAAGAGATCATGGATTGGATCGCAAAACTGGATGATTTCCAGCGTCTGAGCGATTACGACGTGCTCACCCATGCCGGCAGGATCTCCACCGAACAAGCCCGGCAGAAGGCGGAAATCGAGTATCAGCAATACCGACATCGGATCGACCAGCAACCCAGCGAAGTGGACAAACATCTCGCCGAGGCCATCGAGAAGCTGGGTAAAATCGAAAGAAACGCAAAGCCATGATGGGTCACGTTTTTCCAAGATCCTCGATCCGGAACTCGCCACGGCGTAGCCCCGCCCATGCGGGACGAAGCCGGGTGGGCGTCCCGGAAAACGGCGGCCGCTTCACCGTGAAAAAATACCACTCCGCCAAAACCGTCTCCGAAGACGCCTGGCAGCACGACCGCATCGAACTCCTCCCCCTGAACCCGGACTACGATCCCATCCCCGTCGCACCCCACGAAGGCCCGGAAATGGTGGTGGTCGGCGAATGGTTGGCCTCAATCGACTGAACCATGGACCGGAACAAACAGCACGTTTTCGGCATTGGCTGCGCCCAAGCGGTTAGCGGCCTTGCCGGGAGTCTTGGGGTTCGCTATCGCTCTCTCAGTATTCTACTTCCTCAAGTCCTTTGGGCTTTCCTCACCATCACTGCCAACTAGTCTCCAAATCAAGCCATGCACGAATCCACCAGCTTCGACGAAGCCCTCGCCTCATCGTGTCTTCGGCGAAACGCAAACGGCTACCGCCATTCATTTCCTGTCAGATGACCACCCCAAAGGTTTCCTACCACCACGCGCCGGATCTCCCAAGTTCTGTCGTCCGGGAGGACACCATCGAATACGGCTTCATCGGCACCCTCCAGCGCCTCAAATACGAATACCGCCCGGACATCACCGACCGCGCCAAGCTCGAACAGAACTTCCGCGAAAAATTCGAGACCCTCAACCGCGTCCGCCTCACCGACGGCGAGTTCGCCCGCCTGCTCGACGAAATCATCACGCCCGATGTCTTCGCCGCCGCCAAGCTCCTCCGCCAGATCAACGCATTCACCCGCGATGACGGCACGCCGCTGAACTACACCCTCGTCAATATCAAGGACTGGTGCAAAAACACGTTTGAAGTCATCCGGCAACTCCGCATCAACACGGACAACAGCCACCACCGTTACGATGTCATCATCCTCATCAACGGCATCCCCTGCGTCCAGATCGAGCTGAAAACCCTCACCGTCAACCCGCGGCGGGCGATGGAGCAGATCGTCGATTACAAGAACGATCCCGGCAACGGCTACTCAAAAACCCTCCTCTGCTTCCTCCAGCTCTTCATCGTCAGCAACCGCACCAACACCTACTACTTCGCCAACAACAAGGCCCGCCACTTCGCCTTCAACGCCGACGAGCGTTTCCTGCCCATCTACCAGTTCGCCGACGAGAAGAACAAGAAAATCACCCACCTCGACGACTTCGCCGCGACCTTCCTCGTGAAATGCACGCTCGGCCGGACGATCAGCCGCTACATGGTGCTCATCGCCAGCGAGCAGAAGCTCCTGATGATGCGCCCGTATCAGGTGTATCAGGTGAAAAACATCGTGCAGTGCATTCACGACGATTCCGGCAACGGCTACATCTGGAGTACCACCGGCAGCGGCAAGACGCTCACTTCCTTCAAGGCCTCCACCTTGCTGAAGGACAATGAGGAAATCCACAAATGCCTCTTCGTCGTGGACCGCAAGGACCTCGACCGCCAGACGCGCGAGGAGTTCAACCGCTTCCAGGAAGGATGCGTGGAGGAAGACACCAACACCGGCGCGCTCGTCCGGCGGATTCTCTCCGATGACTACGCGGACAAGGTGATCGTCACCACCATACAGAAACTCGGCCTCGCGCTGGATGAGAACAGCAAGCGCAACAAGCAGCGGAAAAAGCACGGCTACCAGACCTACAAGGAGCAGCTTGAGGCACTCCGGGACAAACGCATCGTCTTCATCTTCGACGAGTGCCACCGCTCGCAGTTCGGGGAGAATCACAAGGCCATCAAGGAGTTCTTCCCCAAGGCCCAGCTCTTCGGTTTCACCGGCACCCCCATCTTCGAGCAAAACGCCACCTCGCAGAAAATCGAGGGCGAGGTGGCCTCGCTGGTCACCACCATGGATCTCTTCCAGAAGGAACTCCACGCCTACACCATCACCCACGCCATCGAGGACGGGAACGTGCTCCGCTTTCATGTGGACTACTTCAAGCCGAAGGAGGAGAAGGGCAAAACCGTTCCCAAGCCCGGCGAGGCCATCGCCAAGAAGGCCGTCATCGAGGCCATCCTTTCCAAGCACGACGCCGCCACCGGCGGACGCCGCTTCAATGCCCTGCTCGCCACGTCCTCCATCAATGACGCCATCGAATACTTCGGGCTCTTTCAATCCATTCAGGCGGAGAAACAGGCCGCCGATCCCGATTTCCACCCGCTGAACATCGCCTGCGTCTTTTCCCCACCCGCTCAACTCGCGGAAAATCCGGAGAGCAAAAAGGACATCGAGCAACTCGCCGAGGATCTCGAACAGGAAAGGGCGGACAACGAAGTCGAGCCGGAGAAGAAAAAGGACGCTCTCAAGGCCATCGTCGCCGACTACAACGCCCGCTACGGCACCAACCACAAGCTCAGCGAGTTCGATCTCTACTATCAGGACGTGCAGAAGCGCATCAAGGACCACCAGTGGCCCAACGAGGACTTGCGCAAGGCCGACCCGAAAGTCCCGCACCACAAGATCGATATCACCATCGTGGTGGACATGTTGCTCACCGGCTTCGATTCCAAATTCCTGAACACGCTCTACGTGGACAAGAAGCTCAAGCACCACGGCTTGATCCAGGCTTTTTCCCGCACCAACCGCGTGCTCAACGGCTCCAAGCCCTACGGCAACATCCTCGATTTCCGCCAGCAGCAGGACGCCGTGGATACCGCCATCGCCCTCTTCTCCGGTGAAAAATCCAGCGATCAAGCCCGTGAAATCTGGCTGGTGGATAAGGCCCCGGTCGTCATCCAGAAACTGGAGGAAGCGGTGAAGAATCTGGACGGTTTCATGAAATCCCAGGGCCTCGATTGCGCCCCGGAAGCCGTGCCGAATCTCAAGGGCGACGAGGCCCGCGCCGCCTTCATCAATCACTTCAAGGAGGTCCAGCGGCTCAAGACCCAGCTCGATCAATACACCGACCTCACCGAGGAAAACAAACAGGCGATTGCCGAAGTGCTGCCGCCGGAGGATCATCAAGCCTTCCGCGGGGTCTATCTGGAAACCGCCCAGCGCCTCCGCGCGCAGCAGAAAGCCGGGAACGCCGAGCCCCAGCTCGGCGAGTCTTCCGCCGTGGACCAGATCGATTTCGAGTTCGTGCTCTTCGCCTCCGCCGTCATTGATTACGATTACATCATGGGCCTCATCTCCCGCTACTCCCAACAGAAGCCGGGCAAGCAGAAGATGACCCGCGAGCAACTCATCGGCCTCATTCAGTCCGATGCCAAGTTCATCGACGAGCGCGAGGACATCGCCGAATACATCAGCAAACTCAAAGCCGGCGAAGGCCTCAGCGAAACAGCCATCCGCGACGGCTACACCCGCTTCAAGGCGAAAAAGGACGCAGCCGAACTCGCCACCATCGCCTCCCGGCACCACCTCGCCACGGCCGCCCTGCAAACCTTCGTGGACGGCAACCTCCGCGACCACGCCCCCTTGGAGCAACTCGTCGTCCTCACCAACCTCGAAAGCCTCAACTCCGTGCTCATCCGCCAAGGACTCCCGGCTCCCGAACGCCTGCTCAAGCTCAACGAAATCGCCATCACCCAGATGCGCACCCTGCTGGCGGATACCAATCTCAAACGGCTGAAATGATGACGACCGCCTCCACATCTTCAGCCCCAACGGGGCGAAACATAGCCTCTTTAACGGTTGTGCCTTCAAGCCGGAAGACTGGAAACCAACCGGGACTCCAATCATCCGCATCCAGAATCTGAACGATCCGTTCCGCTGAGTTCAATTACTCCCAAGCTCCAGTGCCAGAACGAAACCGCGTTGAATCTGGAGATTTACTCTTTGCTTGGTCTGGAACGCTGGGTTCGTCTTTCACCGGACGCGGACGTTTCAGGACGAATACCGTGCCTTCCTCAAGAAATACGGCATCGACTATGACGAACGCCATGTCTGGGACTGATTCCCCATTTTCCCCATGAACGACCTCATCCTCTACACCACCGACGATGGCAAGAGCCGCATCCAGCTACGGGCGGACGAGCAGACGATCTGGCTCACCCAGCTTGAGATGGCGGAACTCTTCGACGCCACCAAGCAGAACATTTCCCTGCACTTGAAAAACCTCTTCGAGGAAGGGGAGTTGGACCCGGCGGCAACTGTCAAGGAATCCTTGACAGTTCAAACCGAGGGCACCCGGGAGGTGCAGCGCCCCGTGACGCTCTACAACCTGGACGCCATCCTGGCCGTGGGCTACCGCGTGCGATCTCCCCGTGGCGTGCAATTTCGCCGCTGGGCGTCCACCGTCCTCAAGGAATACCTGCTCAAGGGCTTCGTGATGGACGACGAGCGGCTGAAGAACCCGGATGGTCGGCCGGATTATTTTGACGAGATGCTGGAGCGCATCCGCGACATCCGGGCCTCCGAAAAGCGCTTTTACCAGAAAGTGCGGGACCTCTTTGCCCTGAGCAGCGACTACGAAAAGACCGACAAGGCCACGCAGGTCTTCTTCGCCACCGTGCAAAACCTTTTGATCTTCGCCGTGACGCGGAAAACCGCCGCCGAACTCATCACCGCACGGGCGAATCCCGCCGATCCGCATTTCGGCCTGCTCGCATGGAAGGGCGACAAGGTGCGCAAGGCGGACATCGTCGTGGCCAAGAATTACCTGACCGAGGACGAAACCGACACCCTGAACCGGTTGGTGGTCATCTTCCTGGAAACCGCCGAACTGCGGGCCAAGTGCAAGCAGGAGACGCGCATGGCTTTCTGGAAGGGGAACGTGGACCAGATCATCACCTCCAACGGCTTCCCGCTGCTGGCCCATGCGGGCTCCATCAGCCATGAACAGATGGAGAACCAGACCAGCGCCCTCTATCTCGACTACGACCAGCGCCGGAAGACCCAGGAAGCGCAGGCCGCCGATCAAGAGGACGAGGCCGACCTCAAAGCGCTCGAAGCCAAAATCAAACGCCGCCCGAAGAAATGACCGACACCAACCAAAAGAAACTGGGCTCCACCCTCTGGGGCATCGCCGACCAACTGCGCGGTGCGATGGATGCGGACGATTTCCGCGACTACATGCTTTCCTTCCTCTTCCTGCGCTACCTCTCGGACAACTACGAGACGGCGGCGAAGAAGGAGTTGGGCAAGGATTATCCAGACCTTCCTCTCGATGTTCTCCTCAAAACTGGAGCGTCAACGCCTTTGCAAGTCTGGTATGAAGAAAACAAAGCTGATGTCGCCGCCTTTGGAAAACAAATGCGACGCAAGGTGCATTATGTTATCCAGCCGTCGCACTGAGGCGGACCCCGAAAATCGGGCCAGGAGCTAAGCTATGATTGTGGTGGCCGGGGGCGGGCATTGACCCGAACCTGAACCACACAAAATGAAAGCAAAACACTGCCGTCCCACGGACTGGGCACGGCGCGTCCTGAGCCTTGAATTTGCGAGGCTTTGAGGTCGTTTTGGGGAAATGGCGATTGCGGATTTTTTGAGGGCAGTTGATATATCCCGGTGTTCGCGTGGCGATGCTGTCCCATGAGATCACGTCTTGGCGGGCGCAAAACCCGGCAGCCAGGCGGTGTTGAGCGCTCCGATCACCTTGAATCGCCCGGATGCTGTCCCATAGGATTTCAACAAGGCCATCAGGTCGATCCTTTCCCATAGCGCCGAACGCGTGACGGCAAACAAGCGCGTGAAGCCGTGCCCCCAGGTTGACAGGTGCGCCATGTATCGAAGCAGCACATACACCAGCAGCGCCGTGTAAACCTGCCATCTCACCGCGTTGGCGCTGTGGCCGAGGAAACTGCCGAGCTTGAGGCTCTGCTTGACCTGTTTGAAAAACACCTCGATGTCCCAGCGCCTCTGATAGAGATCGCAAACGGAACGCGGGCTCCACTCCGTGTTGTTGGTGATGAAAACCATCGTCCGCCACTTGCCGTCCACCTCCACCCATGCCTCGACACGCCGCAGTTTCATCCCCTTGTGCTTGCCTTGCAACGCGATGGTCTGGTCCTTGAGGATGTTCTCGGACTTCGTCGGATGGTTTTTCACAGCCCGGTATTTCATGTT
>JAUYNL010000045.1 GCA_030696085.1 Luteolibacter sp. | reverse complement strand
CAGGGCATCTACATTTGAAATTGGCTAACAATCAGGGCTTGTACTAAACGGTCGTTTGATTTATTGGGCCGGATGGCCACCCCGAACCACACTCATTCCACTATCGATTTCCGCCGCGGACTCCCCAATGGTCTTGAAATGTTCGATGTCATCGAAGACCCGCGTTCCGGCAATGCTACCCGTCATCCATTCGGCTCCATCCTCTTCATCGCCCTTTGCGCGATGCTTTGCGGCATGGATCACTGCGAGGATTTTGTTCGCTTCGCCAAGGCTCGTGAAGCCTGGTTGAAGAAATGGATCGCCCTGCCCAACGGTATTCCCTGTGGCAATACCTTTCTGCGCGTCTTTGCCGCCATCGACCCGGCAGCCTTCACCGAATGCCTCACCGCCTTCGTCACACGCATTTGCCCGGAACTCGCCGGAAAACTTGTCGCCATCGACGGCAAGACCCTGCGCGGCAGCCGCAAGGCTGACGAAAGCACCGTGCAGATCGTCAGCGCCTGGGCCTGCCACAACGGCCTGACGCTCGCCCAGAAAGCCGTCGATACCAAGAGCAACGAAATCACCGCCGTGCCCAAACTCCTGCGCCTTCTCAACCTCAAAGGCAGCATCGTCAGCCTCGATGCGATGGGTGCGCAGCGCAAGATCGCCATCGGCATCATCCAGGCCGGAGCCGACTACCTGTTAGCACTCAAAGGCAATCAGGGCACGCTCCATGCCGACGTCCGGGCCTTCTTCGAAGACGCCGCCAATCTGCAATACGCCCGGGAAAAAGGCGGCACCGTCACCACCTTCGAACACCACGACAAAGGCCACGGCCGGATCGAGAAACGCGTCTGCACTGCCACCGACTGGCTCGACTGGATGCCCGCCAAAGTCCGGCGCGAATGGCTCGACCTCCGCAGCATCATCCGCATCGAAAGCCACGCCACGCTTGGCAATGGCCAGATCCGGCAGGAAATACGCTACTATATCAGCAGCCTGCCGCCCGACGCTGCGCGGCATCTGGAACTCAGTCGCGCCCATTGGGCCATCGAAAACTCCTGTCACTGGGTGCTCGACGTAGTGTTCCGCGAAGACCAATCCCGCGTCCGATGCGGCGATGCCGCGCAGAACTTCTCCACCCTGCGGCGCATCGGGCTCAATCTTCTCAAAACCGAGACCGCAAAACCCAAGGAACCCATCCGCGGCAAACGCATCTTCGCCGCCCTCGATCCAGCCTACCTCGAATCCATCATCGGCCTCCGCCAAATGTAGATGCCCTGGGCGGGATTCATTTCCACCTTGCCAAATCATCGAGCAAGGCAGAGCTTGTCGGTTGAATTCTAGTCAAAAACTCCCAATCCACATGAAAATCCCACGACTTCACTCCCCGCTCCCCACTCTGACCGCATGTTTCGGCCTGATTGGATTTTCAATCGCCTCCGACTCCCTCGATCGCACGATCCTGCCGATCCAACTGGCCAAGCGCCCCGTCTTCACCGAACTCGACGCACGCGACATAAAACTGCCGCAGCGTGTCGAACCCATTGCTCCCGCCGGCGCGCCGAATGTGGTCATCATCCTCATCGACGACCTCGGCTTCGGCGCGACCACTCCCTTCGGCGGGCCGATTCCGACTCCGACCTTCGACCGACTCGCAAAATCCGGATTGCGATATAATAATTTCCATACTACCGCCCTTTGTTCCCCGACGCGCGCGGCGCTCAAGTCCGGACGCAACCATCACATGTGCAACATGGGTTTCATCACCGAAATGGCGACCGGCATCCCCGGCGCAACCGGTGAAATCCCCAACTCCGTGGCGCCCGTCGCCGAAATGCTCCGCCTCAACGGCTACAGCACCGCCGCCTTCGGCAAGTGGCACGAGACCGCCGCTTGGGAAACCAGCGTCTCCGGCCCGCATGACCGCTGGCCGACGCGACAGGGCTTCGACAAGTTCTACGGCTTCATCGGCGGTGAAACGAACCAGTGGGCGCCCTATCTGTTTGACGGTGTGGCGCCGGTCGAGCTGCCCGACGATCCGAACTACCACTTCATGGCCGACATGTCCGACAAGGCGGTCGCGTGGATCGACTATCAGAAAGCCATGACGCCGGACAAACCGTTCTTCGTCTATTTCGCGCCGGGAGCCACCCACGCCCCGCACCACGTGCCGCAGGACTGGATCTCCAAATGGAAGGGCAAGTTCGACCAAGGCTGGGACAAGCTCCGCGAGGAAACCCTGCAGCGCCAAATCGCCATGGGCATTGTTCCCAAAGACACCAAACTCGCACCCAAGGCGGATGCGATCAAGGACTGGGACAACCTTTCCGAAGGCGAGCAAACGCTCTTCAAACACCAGGTCGAAGTCTTCGCCGCGTTTCTCGACTACACCGATCACCACATCGGCCGCGTGATCGACGCCATCGAACGGACCGGCCAGCTCGACAACACGCTCATCTTCTACATCGCCGGCGACAACGGCACCAGCGGCGAAGGTGGTCAAAACGGCATGTTCAACGAAATGACCTACTTCAACGGCGTGCCCGAGAAAGTGGAGGACATACTCAAGGTGATGGACAAGTGGGGCAGTCCGGAAACCTATCCGCACATGGCCGCCGGCTGGTCGGTAGCGCTCAACGCGCCCTTCGGCTGGATGAAACAAATGGCCTCCGACTTCGGTGGCACCCGCAACGGCATGGTCGTCCACTGGCCGAAGCGCATCAAGACCACGGGCGGCATCCGCACACAGTTCGGCCACGTCATCGATGTCGCACCGACGATTCTCGAAGCCGCCGGTTTGCCGGAGCCGAAGGTGGTGAACGGCACGCCGCAGATCCCGATGCAGGGCACCAGCCTCGTTTACACCTTCGATGAGGAAACGGCGAAGGAACGCCACACCACCCAATACTTCGAGATCAGCGGCAACCGCGCGATCTATCAGGATGGCTGGCTCGCCCGCACCATCCACAAGGCACCCTGGGAAACCAAGGGGCGCCATCCGTTCAAGAAGGACGTGTGGGAGCTCTATCAGGTGAGCGGGGATTTCAGCCTCGCTGACGATGTTTCCGCCAAACACCCGGAAAAACTCAAGGAACTCCAGCAGGTTTTCCTCAAGGAGGCGGAAGAAAACCATGTGCTTCCGCTCGACGACCGCATGTTCGAGCGCGCCATCGCGGACTCCGTGGGACGCCCGAGCCTGCTTGGCAAGCGCACTACGCTCACACTTGCCGAGGGCATGACCGGCATGATGGAGAACACGTTCCTCAGCGTGAAAAACCGCTCAAAGACCCTCACCGCCGAGATCGAAGTGCCCGAGTCCGGAGCCAATGGCACGCTCATCGCCCAAGGTGGCCGCTTCGGCGGATGGTCGCTCTATGTGAAGGACGGCATACCCGGTTATGACTACAATTTTCTCGGACTTCAGCGCAGCACGATTCTTTCCAACAAAAAACTCGCTCCCGGCAAGGCGACCGTGCGCTTTGAGTTCGCCTACGCCGGAGGCGGTCCCGGCAAGGGCGGCAAGGGAACCCTCTACGTCAATGACGAAAAGGTTGCCGAAGGCGACATCGCCCACACCCAGGCAGCCATCTTCTCCGCCGACGAAACCGCCGACATCGGCATCGATCTCGGCACACCCGTGGTGGAAACCATCGGCTGCGAGCACAAGTCGAAGTTCACCGGCAGGATTCCCAAGCTGACCATCGAGGTGAAATAGGGCTGAACCTAACCTGATCCCTGAAATCACCGCGTTGAATCCAACCGCATCAATCCCATGAAAATCAGCCAGCTACTGATCGTCCTCGCTTGCTTCGGCACCGCGCTGGTCGCACACGCCCAGCAAACCACCGGTACGCCCGGTTCACCGGGTGCCACCACCACCACGGACGGCAAGCACCTCCCGCTCCCGGAGCCGGAATTCGGCGGCGTGTTCAGTTCTGGTTCTATAGCTACCCGAGCGGCTACCCCTATTCCTACTCCGCATCGATCCTGCGGCAGGAACTCAATCAGGCCGAAAAACACTACCCGTTGCGCAGGAAAATGGTCGTCATCGGACACAGCATGAGTGGTTGCATCAGCCGCCTGCCCATCACCGACTCAAAGCAGCGGATTTGGGATCAGATGTTCACCGTCCCGCCCAATCAAATGGATCTGACGCCCGATCACAAACACATCCTCACCGAGTCCTCCATCTTCGAACACCGGCCGGAAATCGGCCGCGTCATCTTCATTTCCACGCCTCATCGCGGCAGCGACCTCGCCACCAACTGGCTCGGAAAGACCTTTATCCACTTGGTGAAGATGCCCAACACCCTTCTCAGCATCGGGTTCGAAGAGGCCCGCTACAAAAAACACCCGTCCCCCCGCTTCACCTCATGCCGTTAGACTGCGCATTTGGGATACATTTGAACCTCGCCGCAGCCTTGGCTCCACCTTCCTTTTCAAAATTCGCGACGCCCGTTTGCACTACATCCAAGTCACTCTGATTCCGTCTTCGTCGGCCTGATCGTCACGCCCATCGTCGCTTTCGACCGTCCGTTCCACGGAGAGCTGGGAAATGACCCGGAACCATACCGCTTCATTCGCAGCAACAAATGACTCCCTGACACTCTACCATGAACCGAACCAGATCCTTCCGCGCACTCGCCCTGACCGCCGCCGTGCTCCTGCTGTCTCACTGCACCGCCCCGGTTTCCGTGCGCATGGGAAAACCCGGCCCGCCCGCCGGGGCACCCGCTGTCCGGCGTGACACCGAGTCCATTATCGCCGCCATCCGTGACGCTCATGATCGAATCCGCCGTGGAGACGATTCGGCCATCCCCACCTACAACTATGCGGTCGCGCGCCTGATCGAAAGCCTTGAACAGACTGGAGCCGACCCATGGAATTCAACGCTCGCCCTCTCAGGAGCGGGAGGCGTCAAACAGCTCAAGGGTCGCTCGCCTGCGGGAACCGCTCCGCTCCATGACAAACTCTTCCCCACCGACACCCTCGCCTTCCATGGGAAATATTCCGAGCACCGCGCCCAGGTCAGCGGAATCGGTGCCCCACTCGTCCTGGTGACCTCCTTCGAAGGCCTCGGTCATGAGAAAGCTCGCAAAAATCTCCCGCTTCGCAACCTCACCGCCGTCGTGAGTTTCGTGGGAAACACCGCCACCCTCGAATTGATCGATCCCTACCAGATAGAAACCGTCACCCTCGCCGGAAAACCCCGCCCGCTCGCCGCCGACTACGGAGCCGCCGTCATGCTCGGCATGTCCAAAGCGCGTGTGGACAAACTCGGACTGGTTCGACTGCTCCGCCCGACCCGCTACAACGACACCGCGAATCTCAATTTCATGCAGCCCTACGACCCGAAGCGCATCCCCGTGCTCATGGTCCACGGCCTCGACAGCACGCCGGCCACCTTCGCGCCGATGTATTTCAAACTCCTCCAAGATCCGGAAATCCGCAAAAACTATCAGTTCTGGGTCTTCAGCTATCCGAGCGGTTATCCCTACCCCTACTCCGCGTCCTTGCTCCGCCGCGAACTGGAGGATGTCAGACGCGACTATCCCGGCCACCGGAACATGGTCATCGTCGGCCACAGCATGGGCAGCATGATCAGCCGCCTGATGGTCACCGATGCCGGTGACAAGTTGTGGCTCACGGCCTTCGGACACAAACCTTCGGAAACCCGCATCAGCGGCCACAGCCGGAATTTGGTGATGGAGGCGCTGGTCTTTGAAGATCGTAAGGAAATCGATCGCGCGATCTTCTACTCAGGCCCGCATCGCGGCTCGATGATTGCCAACAATTGGATCGGCAGCACCGCCGCCAGGCTCGTCAAAATGCCCGGCCTCATCGCCGATGTCAGAAACTCCGTCATCTCCATAGCCTCCGCCGACACCGCCGGCCTCATGATGCAGCGCGCCCCGAACAGCATCGGCACGCTCTCGCCTGACAATCCGTTCGTCCTGGCGGTCAACAAGCTCCCCATCGCGCCGCGCATTCCCTACCACACAATCGTCGGCGACCGCGGCAAGGGCGACACGCCCAACTCCTCGGACGGCGTCGTGGCCTACTGGAGTTCCCATCTGGACGGAGCCGTCTCCGAAAAGATCGTTCCTTCCGGCCACGGTTCCCACGAGAATCCCGAAGGCATCGAAGAAGCCCGCCGCATCCTGCATGACCACCTCAAGAGTCTATGAGCCGACGCCTTTCCCGCCTCGCGGTTTCCGTCACATTGGCGCTACTTGCCGCCGCCTCGTGCCTCC
Organism: Luteolibacter sp.; assembly: GCA_030696085.1. Classification (GTDB taxonomy): domain Bacteria; phylum Verrucomicrobiota; class Verrucomicrobiia; order Verrucomicrobiales; family Akkermansiaceae; genus Luteolibacter. The sequence goes on along the minus strand of JAUYNL010000045.1, from coordinate 14,746 downwards.
GCGCCGGAGTCGGCAGCCTCGAACCATTCCTCGGCCTGCCGCCGGGAGACAAGCCGCTGGTGGTCCTCGCCAGCTTCGAACTCCAGGACATCAATTCCATCGACGACGAAGAGGAAACCTTCGAGTTCACCGGCACACTCACCCTGGTCTGGAAGGATCCCCGCCAAGCCTTCAATCCCGCGGAGGCCGGGGTGACCGAGAAGGTCTATCAGGGAAACTTCCAGTTCAACGAACTCTCCCCGGCTTGGTATCCGCAGGTGCACCTGGTCAACCAGTCCGGCATGTGTGAGACGACGGCGGTCATTCTGCGCCTGCGGCCGGATGGCACCTCCACCCTCGTCTCCACCATCAACGCCATCGCCGAGGCGGACTTCAGCATGCGACGGTATCCGTTCGACCGCCACCTTCTCAAAGCGGTGTTCGCAATTCCGGGCTTCGACAGCGGCGAGCTGGCCTTCGATGCGCAATCCGCCAGTGCCGTGCCCGGAATTCAGGTTTCACAGTGGGACATCCGCGGCGTGGGGGCCAACGCCCGGAACGACGGTTCGGCGGCACCTCGCTTCGTGGTGGCGGTTGACGTCGCCCGCCAGTCGATGTTCACCCTGCGCTTGGTCCTCATGCCACTCGCGCTGATTGTCGCGCTTTCCTGGTCCGTGTTCTGGATGGAACGATCCTCGCTGGGCGACCGCATCAGCGTTTCCTTCGTTGGAATCCTGACCGCGGTGGCCTATCAGATCGTTGTTGGCGATCTGCTGCCCCATGTTTCCTACGTGACCCTCATGCATGCGATCCTGAACTTCAGCCTGTTCCTCATGTGCGCCACGGTCGTCGTCAACCTGGTCGTCGGTGCCTGCGATCAGCATGGCAAATCCAGCCTCGGCGATCTCATCGATCATCGCTGCCGCTGGATCTTTCCTCTCGCCTATTTGTTCTTAATTTCCTTTGCTGGCACCGTGGCATTTGTCGTTTTCTAATCACACCAACCATCCAACTCAAATCACCATGAAATCCAGCCATTCCACCCTTGTCGCATCCATTCTCGCCCTTGCCGCAGTGCCGGCCTTCGCAGGCAGCACCGCACCATCCATTACCGTCCTCGAGCCTGTCGCCAGCACACCGGACTGGCATTGGCATGCCGCTCTCTATGGCTGGGCCACAGGACTCAATGGCGACATCGCGATCAAAGGTATCGATGCCCCCGTGGATGTCGGTTTTAGTGACATCTTCGATCACCTCGATTTCGCCGCCATGGGCTTGGTGGAGATCGGGCGTGGAAGGTGGAACTTCGCGGCGGATCTGTTCTACGCCGAACTGGGAGCCAACACCACCAGACGGGACATTGATTTCGACGCAGAGCTCGATCAATTCATCGGCAACTTCGCGGTGGCCTACAGCGTGATCGATACAGGTTGCACGCACTTCGCAGTTTATGCTGGCGCGCGCGTCACCTGGATGGAAACGGAGATTGACATCGACTTCCCCAACATCGCTGATCGCAGTCTTTCCGCCAGCAAAAGCTGGGTGGACCCTATTATCGGAGTCCGTTTCCAACAGGAGCTTTCCGAAAAGTTTTTCCTGCGCACCGTCGGTGATATTGGCGGCTTCGGCATCTCCTCGGATTTCACCTGGCAGGCGTTCGCCGCTTTCGGCTACCGGATCACGGAAAACGGCTCCATACTGCTCGGCTACCGCGGCATCGGCAGTGACTATTCTGACGGCGATTTCACTTATGACGTCATCACCCACGGCGTGCTGCTCGGATTCGAATACCGATTTTGACCCGGTTGGCGGGCTTGCTGCCCGCGCATGTGCGGGCGTTTATCGACGACTTCCGGCGCTGCTGGCTCGGCGATCAATCGTGCGGGATGCCCGGGGTTACCGCCACTTTCGTCTTTCCTGATGCCACATCCGCGCCTAGGTTCCCGCCGACATGAGCAGTTGCGGCCCAAAAGTGAAGATGGATCCAAGCCTGCATCGCGAGCAGAAGCCGTCCTGGATCAAGGTCAGACTCCCTAACAACCCGGAATTCTGGTCCACCAAATCCCTCATCACCGATCTAAAGCTGGTGACGGTGTGCGAGGAGGCCCAATGCCCGAACCGCTGGGAGTGCTGGAGCCAGCGCACCGCCACCTTCATGATCGCCGGCGAGAAATGCACCCGCGCCTGTGGTTTCTGCGCGATCAAGACCGCCAAGCCCGACGCCCTGGAAGGAGACGAACCGCAACGTGTCGCCGAGGCCACGCGCCGCATGGGACTGCGCCATGTGGTGATCACCGCCGTGGCGCGCGACGACCTGCGCGATGGCGGAGCGGAGCATTTCAAGCGGACCATCGAGGCCGTGCGCGAAGCGAATCGGGAAACCATTATCGAGGTGCTCGTTCCCGACTTCAATGACCGCGATTGGGCGCTGCAAATGGTGATGGACGCCCGTCCGCACATCTTCAACCACAACATCGAAACCGTGGAGCGGCTCACACCGCTGGTCCGGTCACGCGCCCAATACCAGCGCAGCCTGACCGTTTTGAAAAAGGCCAAAGCCATGGTCAGCGGCAAGGTCGCCACCAAGAGCGGCATCATGCTGGGACTCGGCGAGCGGAAGGAAGAAGTGCTCCGCGCCTTCGATGACCTCCGCGCCCATGACGTGACCGTGCTCACGCTCGGGCAGTATCTGCGGCCCACGCCCAAGCACCTGCCGGTGGTTGAATTCATCCGCCCGGAAATGTTCGATGAATACAAGGCCACCGCCCTGGAAAAAGGCTTCCGCCACGTAGCCAGCGGACCGCTGGTTAGAAGCTCGTATCACGCCGCGGAGTTCCGCCCGGAACTCGACGTGCTCGAAGCCATCGAAGCCGACCTGCGCGCCGCCAAGGGCCTCGAACTCGGTCCCGAACACCTGCCGCTGCCATCCATCAAGCCGGAACTCGAAAAGGCCATCGCCTGATGAAACACTGGCTGATCAAATCCGAGCCCGAGGTTTTCTCAATCGACGATCTCGCCAGAGTCAAACGCGAGCCGTGGACCGGTGTGCGCAACTATCAGGCGCGCAATTTCATGTGGAAGGACATGCGCCCGGGCGATCCCGCGCTGTTCTATCATTCCAACGCCAAACCGCCCGGCATCACGGGCGTCGCCAAAGTCGCGGGACTCCCCTACCCCGATGAGACGCAGTTTGATCCAAAAAGCGAATATCACGATCCGAAGGCCACGCGCGAAAACCCGCGCTGGTGGCTGGTGGATTTCGAGTTTGTGGGAAAGTTCCCCGAAATGCTCGCGCTGGACACGCTCAAGGCCGACCCCGTTCTATCGGAGATGCTGGTTTGCCAGCGCGGCACTCGGCTTTCCATCACGCCGGTGGATGTGCTGCATTTCAAGAGGGCCTGCAAGCTGGCGGGATACAAGTGACTCAGTGCTCGAGCTTCAGCTTCTTGAGTTTCGGCTCGATGACGAAGCGGCAATACGGGTTCTTCGACTTGTTCTGGAAGTAATAGTCCTGATGGTCGGCGGGTGCCGGATAGAACTCGCGGGCCCTGACGATTTCTGTAACGATGGGGCTCTTGAATTTCCCGGCGGCGGCGGCTTTCGAGGCTTCGGCGGCTTTCTTCTGTTCGTCGGAATGATAGAAGATTGCGGAGCGGTATTGCGTGCCGGCGTCGTTGCCCTGGCGGTTGAGCGTGGTGGGATCGTGGAGTTCCCAGAACCAATCGAGAATTTTTCCGTAGCTGATTTTTTCCGGATCGAACACGACCTGCACGACTTCCGCGTGGCCGGTATCGCCCTCGCAAACCCGGGCATAAGTCGGGTTTTTCACCGCACCACCCATGAAGCCGGAAGTGGCGGAATGAACGCCTTCGAACTGGCGGTAGGCGGCCTCGATGCACCAGTAACAACCGGCTCCAAGGGTGGCGGTTTCCGCTCCGGCGGGGACTTCGGGAATGGCGGCTGTTTTTTCGGACATGGCGGGTTTTGCGGGTTCGCAGGAGGCCAGCATCGGCAGGATGGCGAGCATGGCGAGGACTGAAGGTTTCATGAAGTTGTGAGGCGCGGGACATGGATTTATTGCATCGGCGATGGGTCTCACCACTCGATGCCCACGCCTTCTTCGGGGATGAGGATTTGCTCGCTGATGCCGAGGCGGTCGGCCTCGACGAGCAGCCGCTCCACCGGCTCATCGTGTGGCTCGTTGCCTAGAGGAAAGGTCCCATAGTGCATGGGAATGAGGACTTTCGCGCCGAGATCGGCGAAGGCGCGCACGGCTTCCTCCGGGTTCATGTGCACGTCGCGGCCGCTCGGCGTATCGTAGGCGCCGATCGGCATCAGCGCGATATCGATGTCATATTTCCGGCCGATTTCCCCGAAGCCCGGGAAGTAGGCGCTGTCGCCGCAATGGAACACGCTCTTGCCACCGGCGCGCACGATGTAGCCGCCGAAATCGCGATGCGTGTCATGGATGAAACGCGCGCCCCAGTGGTGGGACGGCGTGTGGATGATTTCCAAAAGATCGAACTTCAACTCATCCCAGACGCACATCTCGTGGGTCGCGGGAAATCCGAGCCGCTTTACCAGCGAACGGCTGCCCATCGGAACGACGATGCCTTCACGGGCTTGCAGGATTTTCAAGCTCGGCTTGTGGAGGTGATCGAAATGCGCGTGGGTCACCAGCACCAGATCGACTTCCGGCAGGCCATGCAGATCGAGGCCCGGCTGGCGGCTGCGTTTCACCGGGCCGTGCCACTTCGCCCAGTTCGGATCGACGATGACCGAGTGCCCGGCGAATTGCAGGAAGAACGACGCGTGGCCGATCCATGTGATGCGCACCTTGTCCAAATCCGGCGGGGAAAGCACGGGTTCGAGCACGTTTCCCTTCCGCTGCCGGAACATGCCCGGCACCACCCGGTGGCGCAGGAAGCGCAGATTGCGCGCCGGCCACCCCCGCTGCGGCAGGATGCCGGAGTAGCGGCCTGTCAATGCGGCGGGTGTCTCAGGGTGATCGTCTTGCACGTTTTCCGGGATGCTCGTTTCCGCGCCCATGCCTTGCATTGGAAATGCCACCATGCAAGCGAATCCACCGCGCTCAGTCCGCCATGCCCCGGGCGTAGGCACCATCTCCGCTGAACACGATCACCATCGGCCGGCAGCAGACCTCGCAATCGTAGTCCACCTCCGCAGGCGTCTCGGCCGGATGCGGCATGGCCACCTCAAACACCTCAAAACATGTGGGACAGGTCACTTCGGCAAATTCCATGCCGCATCCTCGCACGAAATCCGGATTTCTCCATTCCGAAAAAACTAGCCGACCTGCGGAAAATCACTGATCTGCTGTAGTTTCACGCCGTAAAGCGCGGCAATCTCCGGAGCGTCGGACTCATGATAGATCTCGCGGAAATAGACCTCCTTGATGCCGTATGCGCAGAGCGTCTGCATGCAGGCGGTGCAGGGCATGGTGGTGGTGGCCACGATCCGCGCCTCGCCGCGGCGGAACAGGCTGCAGAGATTCACTTCCGCATGCAGCATGAATTTCTGCCGCGCCGTGCGGTCGTCCCAAAATCCGGCAGGTGGATCGAATCCCGGTGCCAGGCCGTTGTAGGCGGTGCCGATCACCCGGTTGTCGTGATCCAGCGCCGCGGCGCCGACTTTTCGATACGGATCCTCCGAGCGCAGGCTGGCGACGTGGGCGAGCGCCATCGCATACTTGGGAATGGACAGGCGATCTGAAGACATGGGCGGAGAATGAATGCGAATTCAAAAAGGCAAATCACGAAATTCACCCGAAGTAGCAGCGCAAAACCCGCGGGGTGATGCCGGTGAAGATTTCCCATGGAATGGTGCCCGCTTTTTCCGCGATCTCGGCCACCGGGATGTTCGCTCCGATCATTTCCACCTCGTCGCCCTCCGCGACATCGCCTGCGGCGGTCACATCGACCATGATCTGGTCCATCGTCACCCGGCCGAGGATCGGGCATCGGCGGCCGGCGATCCAGACGTCGGCTGCCTGCCCGGAAACATGCCGCGGATAACCATCGCCATAGCCGATTCCCACCGTCGCCACCCGCGTGGGACGGGTGGTCACAAACTGTCGCCCATACGAAACACCGTGGCCGGCGGGCAGCGTGCGCAGCAGCGTGATGCGCGATTTGAGCGTCATCACATTGGCCAGTTGTTGCTGATATCCGGGCAGCGGCGAGACGCCGTAGAGCATCAGGCCGGGCCGCGCGAGATTGCACACGCCGCGCTCATACCCTAACAAGCCAGCGCTGTTGAGCAGATGCCGCCACTTGAAACGCTCCGCTCCGCCGAGTTCCACGATGATTCCGTGATAGGTCTCGATCTGCGTGCGGGTGAAGTCCGGATCCTCGTCAGCCGATGGCAAATGCGAGCCGACCCCTTCGATTTCAAGATGCTCCAGACGCTCCAAAGAACCCATCAAGCCGGGGATTTGTCCGACCAAAAACCCGCCGCGGCCCATGCCGGTATCCACCGCAAGATGCACCTTGATCCGCTTGCCCGCCGCCGCCGCGAGGCGGTCGAAATGCTCCGCCTCCTCGACGGATGAGAGGCAGGCCGTCCAGTCGCGGGCCACGATTTCCTCGCGCTCGCCGGCCCAGGTGGGGCCCAGCAGGTAGATCGGCGTCTCCACGCCCGCGCTACGGATGCGGCGGGCCTCTCCGACGTTTGCCACGCCGAAAAACGCAATCTGTTGCGAGGCCATCGCCTTGGCCACCTCCTCCAGCCCGTGGCCGTAAGCACCGGCCTTCACCACCAGCATCAATTCCCCGCCGCTGGCATGCCGCGCGTGTTCCAGGTTTTTTCTCAAGGCCGCAAGATCGATCTCCGCCCATGCCCGCGGCGGAGAAACAGGATAGGAATCGTTCACGCCGCAAAAGTGGGACATTCCTCCCCGATTGACAAGAGCCTCGCTGCCAGAATCCGGCCTCACATCACCCCGAACAGCCGCGTGGCATCGATCCCCTTCCCCGTTTCCACGATGAGCCACTGGCGGTCGTAATTCAGGCGCACCGTCGCCAGATGCTGGTGCCGCCATTGATCCGGCGAGATCATCGAAAGCACGCGGCGGCCGTCGCCCATCTCATAGAGGTGATAAATTTCTCCGACCACCGGCTCGAAACGGATATCCGCCTCATAGACGAGCTTGTTCCAGTTGAAATGATCGATCGCCCGCAGATATTCCTCGCGGATTTCGGTGAGCTTCTGCCTCAAATCGCGTTCCACCTCGGATATCCCGCGGGTCTTGAAGGAGGTCAGGTCCGTCGGGAGGATTGGCGGACTCAGCGTGGATGCCGGATATGGCAGGAATGCCCGCGACGGAAGGCTTGAAAGCTCGGGAACTGCGGTGGATTCACTCATGATCGTTGCGCGCCACCCGTCGCCCATGATGCTCCCTGCGGCAACCAAAAAGATCGAGCCGTAAATTCACTCCAGCCACCCCGCCCGCCCCGATACCCCCCACCCGGCAGACACCCCACCGATCAATGTCTCACATGAGACATTATTCGGGGAAACTCCACGCGCTCGATCTTGTCGCTCGATCCTTGCCGGGGGCTGGAAACCTGCTTTGATCGCCGCTCCTTAACGGCCCATGACCCACCATCTCGACACCATCGCCCGCGAAACGGGCATCTCGCTTTCCTCCGTTTCCTCCACCGCCAAGCTGCTCGCCGAGGGCGGCACCGTGCCCTTCATTTCCCGCTACCGCAAGGAACAGACAGGCTCGCTCGACGAAGTCCAGATCACCACGATCCGCGACCGCATGCTCCAGCTCGCCGAACTCGACACGCGCCGCATCTCGATCCTCAAATCGCTGGAAGAACGCTCGCTTCTAACACCCGAACTGAAGAAGAAAATCGACGCCGCGCTGACGATGACCACGCTGGAGGACATCTTCGCCCCCTTCCGTCCCAAGCGCCAAACCCGAGCCACAAAAGCCATCGAACGCGGCCTCACGCCTCTGGCAGACTGGCTTCTGGAAAACCAAAACGCCGATCCCGCCGACGAAGCCGTAAAATTCGTGGACGCGGAAAAGGAAGTCCCCACCGCCGCCGACGCGCTGGCTGGCGCGCGCGACATCATCGCCGAACGGGTGGCCGACGATGCGACGCTCCGCGGTCGTGTTCGGAAAATCTACGAGGAGCAGGCCACCGTTTCCTCCAAGATCATGTATGGCAAGGAAGAGGAGGCCGACGCACAGAAATTCCGCGACTACTTCGAGTGGAGCGAGCCCTTCAAATCCATTCCGTCCCACCGCATGCTCGCCATCCGCCGCGGCGAAAAAGACGGCTTCCTCCTCATGCGCGTCGAGGTCCCGTTAGACCGCGTGACACACCAGGCATTGCCGGACTGGGTGAAATCCAACGCCGAAGCCGGACACCAAGTCTCCCTCGCAGTGGAAGACGGCTGCAAGCGCCTGCTCATGCCCTCGATGGAAACCGAGGCCCGCCTGATGGCCAAGAAACGCGCCGACGAGACGGCCATCAGCGTGTTCGGTGAAAACCTGCGCGAGCTCCTTCTGGCCTCGCCGCTCGGAGAGAAGCGCTTGTTAGCCATCGACCCCGGCTTCCGCTCCGGTTGCAAGACCGTCGTCCTCGACCGCTCCGGCAAGCTGCTCCACCACACCGTGCTGCACTGCACCGCCGGCTCTAACAACCAACTCTACGAAGCGGCGGTGGAAGTCACCACGCTTGTCAAGAAACACGACATCGAAGCCATCGCCATCGGCAACGGCACCGGCAGCCGCGAGACGGAAGCATTCATCAAGAAACTCAAACTCCCTTCCTCCATCCCCATGGTAATGGTCAACGAGAGCGGCGCATCGATTTACTCCGCTTCCGACGTGGCCCGCGAGGAATTCCCTAACGAAGACGTCACCGTGCGCGGCGCGGTTTCCATCGGCCGCCGCCTGATGGACCCGTTAGCCGAACTTGTGAAAATCGATCCCAAGTCCATCGGCGTCGGCCAATACCAGCACGATGTCGAACAGCGCGCGCTCAAGAACAACCTCGATGACACCGTCATCTCCTGCGTGAACGCCGTCGGCGTGGAGCTCAACACGGCCTCCAAACAATTGTTATCTTATGTCTCCGGCCTCAACTCGACACTGGCCGAAAACATCGTCGCCTTCCGCAATGAAAACGGCGCGTTCCAGTCCCGCGAGCAACTCAAGAAAGTCCCGCGCCTCGGCGAAAAAGCCTTCGAACAAGCCGCCGGTTTCCTCCGCGTCCGCGGCGGCAAGCACCCGCTCGATTCCTCCGCCGTCCACCCGGAACGCTACGCGCTCGTCGAACAAATGGCCGGCGATGTCGGCTGCAAAGTGGAAGACCTCCTCACCAACGACGCCGCCCGCAAGAAGATCGACCTGAAAAAATACGTCAGCGCCGAAGTCGGCCTGCCCACGCTCCAGGACATTCTGGCAGAACTCGCAAAACCCGGCCGCGATCCGCGCAAACAATTCGAACTCTTCTCCTTCCAGGATGGCGTCGAAAAAACGGGCGACCTCCAGGTCGGCATGAAACTCCCCGGCATCGTCACCAACGTCACCGCCTTCGGAGCCTTCGTCGATGTCGGCGTCCATCAGGACGGCCTCGTCCACGTTTCCCAGCTCTCCGACCAGTTTGTTAGAGACGCCTCGGAAGTCGTCAAGGTCGGCCAGAAAGTGCAGGTCACCGTCATGGAGGTGGACCTCAAGCGCAACCGCATCGCGCTCTCCATGAAATCCAAACCGGGCGTGGCTGGGACGATCCGTCCCAGCTCTTCCTCCTCCGACCGCGGATACCGCCCCCAAGCCGGCCGCGGCCCCGCAGCCCCCACCAACGACTGGTTCTCCCAAGCGATGCAGAACGCGAAGAAGAAGTGAGGAACCACGACACTCTTGTCGTGGTTGGCGAATAAGATGCCTCTCAATTCATTCGCAACCAAAGATGCTCAATCAGAATTGAGGCTGTTGAGCATTTCCGTTCCCACGAACAAGGCCAGGCCGCAGGCCAAGGCCCTGCACGATCAGGCATCCGCTTTTCCAAACGCCATCCGCTTCCTCCTAAAATTCATTTCGTGCCCTTTCGTGATTTTCGTGGTTTGCATTTCGATGTTTCCTTCATTCTCCTTCATTCTCCTTCCTTCTCCCAGTCTTCCGCCACCGCTTGCGATGGGTAAGCGCTCAACCGAGGGGCACTAGCCGATTCATAGCATAGGAAGCATACATACCTGTGTATGCTACCTATGCTCCGGCCGCCAGAACAGCCCGACGCCCATCCGTTGAGCGCTTACTTGCGATTCATTTTTCCTGGCTTCCTTGGCGGCTTGGCGGTTCAAATGATCCGGGTGTCATTGCCTTGGCCTACGGAGGCTGGTTGGTGGCGGCAGCAGCAGCAGCAGGCTCCTGGACCAGCACTCCCCCGCCGGCCCCGGCTCCCTCCGCTTCCCAGGATCGGAACGGGACGTCCAGACCATGGGATGAAACCGCCCACTGCTCCTCCGCCGCCGATAGAAAGCGGATGAGAAGAATGAGCAGGCAGGCGGTTTGTTGGATCATGGGGCGGGTTTGATTGGTTTTACGGCTTTGGCTGTGAGTCCGGGTTCGAGTCCGATAGCTCTGCTTTTTTGTATACGTGATTGGCGAACGGCTGAACGGACCCCGAAACAAATGTTTCGCCGATGTCGATGTAACAGTTTTTTCCAAACTTGAAGACGACCATCGATAGGCCGGAGGACACGCCGTTCGCGCCCCGTTCTGTCGGGAACATCGTATAGACTTTTGTTTTCTCCTCCGTTGTTTGATTCCAAAGTCGGGTGGTGCGAAATGGCTCTGAATAATGAATACGCGCTTTTCCCAGGTCCGTCACACCCTTGGTGATGAAAAAGCTTCGATTGTCCCTCAAGAAGTCCCAAACCGGCGTCTTGGATTTTGAATAAACAGGTTTCGTGAGAATGGCGGTTGCGACATATTGACACGCTGCCCCCTCGAAAAACTTGGCTTCATCGTTCTCTGTGGGTTTTTCTACCTGCATCAGCAGCTCATAAAATCGGGGGATGATTTTATCGGGTGGTAGATCCGCAGCGGGCAATGACGTTGCCATTAATAATGCTAAAAAATGATGTTTCATGTTATTCTGATTTTGTAAGTACACTGCTAGAATCGGCGTAAATCTTATTGAGCGTATGCGATGTGTTTGGCGTATTCGAGCTCGAGTCATGATCGATTCCGGCAGATTCCATGCCTGCATGCACTGCATCAGCACAGTTGTGCGTGCTTACGTGGTATTCGGCACTATTCGCATAGTTCGTAAAGCCACTTCTCGCAGCGGCGTCCTGTTCTGCATCCGTATTCCATTGGTTGACTCGATCATAGCCTTGGCTGAGGGCGGCGTCGAAGGCTGCCTGTAAAGATCCGAAGTTCATAGTCGTCACTCCGTTGGACCCTGAGCTGGAAGCTGAACCTGAAAACCCACTCCCGTAGGACTGGATCTGATAGTTGTTGCCGCTTGCTGTAATCATCGCAGTATGGCCGCCACCGAGAATTGCGTTGCTATTGGTAATTTGGTAAATATTTAATCCCATGCGATCCACACAACTAATAGACATACTGACAAGTCTTTAGGATAGACTACAAGTCAATATTCTGCCATTGTCTTCCGCATGCCGAAGATTGATGGGAGAAAACTGGATCATGGGACAAGCGAACACATCAGGATTTTGGCTGTTCGTCGTGTGAGAGAGGATGGCGAAAGTCCGTCTGATGTCATAGATTCTCTGGGGTTATGCCGGACCACCATCTATCCGTGGTTGAGAAAGTATGACAAGGGAGGGCTTGATGCCTTGAAGGCAAGCAAGGCCAAGGGACCGACTTCAAAGCTCAGTGACAAGCAGAAACAGAAGGTGCGCGGTTGGATTATTGGAAAAGATCCCCGGCAGTATGGTTTCGACTTCGGACTATGGACACGGAAGATCGTGGCAGAGATGATTTTGGATAAATTCGGTATCGGGATGCAGCTGACAGCCGTGGGACGTCTTTTGGCCAGTCTGAACATCACTCCACAAAAGCCGTTGCGTAGAGCTTACGAGAGAAATCCTGAGGCGGTCGAAGAGTGGACCAAGAAGACCTATCCAAAGCTACGCCGCCGCGCCAAACGCCTTGGCGCTACGATTTTTTTCCTGGATGAAGCGGGCTTCACATCCGAACCGAACCTGGGTAGGACCTATGGGTTGAAGGGTGAAACACCAACGGTCACCACCACGGGCCAGAGACAGAAAGTCAACGCCATCAGTGCTGTGAGCGCCAAAGGAGGATTCTGGAGCAAGGTCTATACGGGAATGTTCAATGCCGGGCGATTCGTGGAATTCTTGAAGGATTTCCGTAAAGGAGGTCGGGGGCGCGTATTCCTCGTGGTTGATGGTCATCCCAGCCATCATGCCAAACTCGTCAAATCCTATGTGCAGGAGACGCGAGGGATGTTAGAACTACACTTCATTCCGCCTTACGCACCGGATCTCAATCCAGACGAGTTTGTCTGGCAGCATGCGAAGACAAATGGCGTATCCAAAAAGCCGCTCAAGCAAAATGAATCTCTGAAGGAACGAGTTAAAGCTGACTTGGCAGCGATCAAATCAAACCCAAAGCTCGTCAGATCCTTCTTTCACGCACCAAGTGTAGTCTATGCCAAGGGCTAATCAGTAAACATCGGAACTGGCCGGTTCCATCATGGCATGTTCCAGGTTTTTCCCCAATTCATCGAGGATGAGGAAAATGCCCTTCGAACTAAGGTCATGCACATTTTCGACCAATTCAATGAGTTCGGCGGCGTTGGTGGGAACTGCCCGGCGTTTCATCCAGGGCGATTGCTTGATAATGGCTTTGCCGATGGTTTCGTGAAGAGGTTCCCGCTCCCCTGTGACGAACACCGGTTCCAGTTCGCACTGGATTTTTCCGCGAAGGCAGGGCGGAATTTCCTTCGACTTGCCGCAAGCCGCCTTGGCTAGAGTGAGGGTAAAGGCGGATTTCCCGCTTCCGTAGTCCCCAGTGAGACGCCACGATCGCTGTGTGCTATTCTTGGAGAATGCTTGCCTGATTCGGTCGAAGCAATGAACCACAAACTCGGTGGCGATGTAGCCGGTGGTGGAGCGGGGGTCCTTGTAATCGAGCTCAACCTGAACAGATCTCCGGAAATGCGGGTTGATCCTCATGAGGTCGGAAACCTTCTTTGGGGAGCGGGTGACGGTCGCCGTCTGTTTGAGTTTTGAAGGCATGGCGTCAGGCTTTGTAAATGGCTTTGATGAGGGCGGATTCCGCAGGCGTGTTCATCCGCTTCACGGTGCGTTGGCTACGACTCTCCTCGATCTGGAATTCCCTCGGGAAATCCTTGGTCAGATCCACAAGCATCTTGTGGATGGCGGTTTCCGGCAGGCGAAAGCATCGTCCGGAGCTGTCTTCGTCGTGGGCGATTTGCCGGATGGTCAGCGATCCTTCAGTATTGTGGTTTTTGTTCCACCATTGATGGAGGCAGTATCGGAACGTTCGTGCCGAAAGGGACGGCTTCGGCCCGGTCACAAAGCGATACGCAGTCTCACGCCTGCCGCTGTGGAGCTTTTTGTCCCCGTTCTCCTTCAACAGCCGGAGCGTGGCTAATGGACTGTCCAAGGTTTCCTCCGGAATGGCGCGGGGACCGGAGGTTTCGCCTTCAACGTAGGTGCGGATGAAGATTTCAAAGTGTTGCCGTAGCGTGACGCTGGAAAGATCACGGCCGGAAGTGACCGGGGCTCCGGCGAAATGATCGACGGTTTCAGTGGCGGTGACCACGTCGTCTGTAAGGACGTTGGCGAAATAGTGCCACGCATAGGGGCGGCGGTGGCGCTCGCCTTCTTGCCAACCTTGGCAAAGGTTCCAATGCAGCAACCAAAGGGTTTGGTTGTTTTCCAGATACGGATCGAACCCTGCGACGCGGCCAAGGATCTGCTTGGCGAAATTGGTGAGTTCAAGTCCATCGTCTCCCTTCGTTGCTACCCCGGTGGCGAGAACCCAGAAGGCCAATGACTGGACCATGTTTTTTCCCAGGCCCAAGGTCGTCATGCCTTCCCGGGGGTCGGAGAACGGGTCTATTTGGCGCTCCAGCGCGGCGACGGCTTTTGGAAGCCAACTGATGCGGAGGCTGAAGGTTTCGTGTCCACTGTAAGCAAAATCGAGCATTTTGTGTTTGGCTGCCGCTGTGTATCCGCTGGAAAGGGCGGGTGCAATCTTGATGCGAGCTCTGTTGTTGTGTTCGCTGTCTTCGACGGTGAGGCTGGCGCTTTGCGACAATCGGCTCTTGATGCCGTCTGTCACCGGTCCGCCGCCGCCCGCCGCCCGCCGCCGTCTTTTCCCACGGGGAATGGCAGGGACTCCAGGGAGCCGGATGCCGGTACCAAGCGAACCCACCTGGAAACACGATGGGGAAGGATGGAGATCCAATAACGGAGTCTCCACGAATCTGAGGCTAATTTGGCTCAGTTGACAATACGGGCTCCCGAGGAATTGCTTGTCTCCCCGGAAGACACCTTGTAACCAGTGGGCATGCTCAAAACATCAGTCGTGCTGTGTGTGCTCGCCGCGTCGTTTTCCTCCTGCGTGCCGATGCCGAAATGGCAGTCGCCAAGCGGCAACCCCGAGGTGGTCGCCAAAGGAGCCGGGGTCAAAGGCAGGGTGCTTTCCCGAATGGTTTCCAAACAGTGGGAAGTGAAATCCGAATCCGATCACACGCTCACCTTC
>JAUYNL010000041.1 GCA_030696085.1 Luteolibacter sp. | reverse complement strand
TCCGCCTCAATCTCTTTGGAATCACGGGTGCTGCGGCCAGCGCGGCCCGGACCTGCAAAAACAACTCAGCCGCCGCCTCAATCTCTTTGGAATCACGGGTGCTGCGGCCCGAAGTGATCCAATGAACGTCGTCTTCCGATTCCCCGCCTCAATCTCTTTGGAATCACGGGTGCTGCGGCCGAAGTGAGAAGCGATTGAAGGAATGGGGTGAGGACCGCCTCAATCTCTTTGGAATCACGGGTGCTGCGGCTCACCCCGGCAACGACGGTGGATATCAACAAGCCGCCGCCTCAATCTCTTTGGAATCACGGGTGCTGCGGCCCGGCGAGGGTGGCGATGGCTCCGGATAGTGTTCCCCGCCTCAATCTCTTTGGAATCACGGGTGCTGCGGCATCAGCCTGGCGGGCACTCCGACGATATCTTGAACCCGCCTCAATCTCTTTGGAATCACGGGTGCTGCGGCTTCGAAGTTACCTTGAACCCGCCTGTGATTTCGGACCGCCTCAATCTCTTTGGAATCACGGGTGCTGCGGCCTGATGGCGGCGCTCCATTGCGCCGTGCCACCACTGCCGCCTCAATCTCTTTGGAATCACGGGTGCTGCGGCCGGGATCCCAACCGCGGAAAGAGCCATGGCTCGCCCGCCTCAATCTCTTTGGAATCACGGGTGCTGCGGCTCCTGCGCACCCGCGGAGACGCCTGCTCCTTCCGCCCGCCTCAATCTCTTTGGAATCACGGGTGCTGCGGCCAAATCATACAACAAATTTGCGCCAACCTTTGTTTCCGCCTCAATCTCTTTGGAATCACGGGTGCTGCGGCGGCGGCTTGTGGACACTTCCCCCGGCAAGAACCGCCGCCTCAATCTCTTTGGAATCACGGGTGCTGCGGCCCGGACCCCCGAAGAAAAGGAAGTTTGCCGCTTCCGCCTCAATCTCTTTGGAATCACGGGTGCTGCGGCAAATTCCCTTCGTCTTCATTGGCGCGGAAGCCAATCCGCCTCAATCTCTTTGGAATCACGGGTGCTGCGGCTCAATCAATTGACCGTTGGCCGGAAGTTTGATTCCGCCTCAATCTCTTTGGAATCACGGGTGCTGCGGCATGGAAGCTTGCACGGCGGAAGCGGAACGCTTCGGCCGCCTCAATCTCTTTGGAATCACGGGTGCTGCGGCAGCGGGCGCTCGCAGCGCATATAGATCAATGGTTTTTTGCTGCGCCCGCGAGCGTGGCGCGGAAAGCGTGGTTCCTCTTGCCTGAAATCGCGCTAAAAATGCGCGGAGGCCTTTATGGATGGGGACCTGCGAGCGCTCCCTAGGAAGCGACGCGGCACCGCAGCACTCGTGATGTCAAAGAAGTTGGAATCCAAAAGGCGGAAGGATTCGGTCGGTGGCACTTGGCCACACCAAAAATGCTAAAATGCGCGTATCTGGAAAGAACAATCGTTCCTCACCCGGCATTTTCCAGCAGGCCCGGCTCAGATGATCGTGACTCGCGAGCGCTCCGAGTAGGGCAGGCCCAGCGTTTCGATCCGGAAGATTTGCTTCGATCCTTCCGGGCCGAGGGAAACAAACAGAATCTGGTCGTCATCATGTTTGATGATTTCATCCAGGGCGGCGCGCAGCTTTTCAAATCGGAGATCATCAAGCGGGCACTCGAAGACCGAATATTGAAGACGCTGACCATAGGATTCACAGGTCTTGGCCACCTGCCTCAGGCGCTTCGGGTGACAAATGTCATAACAGACCAGATAGCGGGTGCGGGCCATTGTCAGCGGGTGGTGAAGGCGTGATATTCCGTCGCCTCGCCACGGCAGAAGCGCCAGAACTGCCGGGTTTGCACGTCGAGCATACGCCGATAGCTCATCTTATAGCCGAACTGCGGATGGGAAACCTCGGTGTCCATCCTGCGAAACCAGGCCCGCCAGAATTGTTTGCGCGCTTCATCTCCCATGAACGTACCGCGCGTGGTGCGGGTAAAGTCCCCGACATCGAGCTCACGACGGTTCAGCAGGGAAATCGCCACGGAATCCGCCAGCAAGGGCCGGAACTCCTCCATCAGATCCAGCGCGAGAGCCGGGCGTCCGTAACGGGGCTGATGGAGAAATCCGAGAAACGGATCGAGCCCGACGGCATGGCACATGCCGGTGAGTTCCTTGGCGAGAATCGAATAGCCTTGGGAGAGCAAGGCATTGACAGGGTCTTTGGGCGGGCGGCGGTTGCGGCCGTTGAAATCAAAGTTCTCGAATGCCGTGCCCTTCAGCATCGTCCCGAAGTATTCAAAATAAAGCGCCGCAGCGCTACCTTCGATGCCTCGCAGACTGTCGAGCGTGTAGTCGCCACTACCTGCCTGATCGCGGAGTGAGGCCATCTGATCGATGACCACCTTGGGCGCATCACCATTGCGCATGAGAAGGACACGTTGGTTGTGAATCTTTGCGGATAGAATGCTTGCAGCCAGTTTGGCCCGGAGGCCGGGTTCGCAGAAAAGACGGTATTGCCCTTGCCGGGCGTCCGTGCCGGAAGTCGGCAAGCCGCTGGTCATTCCGAGGAAGCGTCCCGCCGGTGAGAAATAAGCGATGGGGATCGAGCGCTCCAAGCATCCCTGCACCGCCTGGGTGGACATTTGCACCGCCCCGAAAATGTAAACCGCCTGGACCTGTTCGAGTGGATGCTTCGTTAGGATTTCACTTTCCAACGTGACCGTCATCTCCCCTCCCCGCCTTCCCACGTAAGCCCTGGGATTCTGCACGATCACGATCTCGCCCTCGTCTCCCGGCGGGCGCGGTGGTTCCTTGTCCTTCGGCGCGTCCGGCAGCAGACCGGCCCAATAGGATGATTCATTCGGCAGGCAAACGGAGTAGGCGGAACAATGGAGGCAACGCGGATCATTCCGCAGCGGCGGCGGGCACACGCCGGATGCCGCCACTGCGCGCGCGTCGCGGAGGGTTTGCAGGGTGCTTGCAAACAATGCTTCGGTGAGCGGCACCGGCACCCGCTTTTTCTCCGCCGCGTAGTAAACGGAGGCCCGCGCGATTTCGATTCCCTCTTCCCGCAGAAGCAGCGCGTAGGACGCGAGTTGCGCGGCATCATTCTCCTTGGCCACGAGATTCCCGTCCTCGTCGCGGCGTGGTGCACCGCGTTTGTAGTCCAGCAACTGCCGCCCGTTTCCTGTATCCTCGATCAGATCCACGACACCGGTCAGACCGAGGGTCTCAGAATGCACCGCCACCGAGCGGAGCGCCGCCCGTTCGCTCATGTCCAGATCCTGTTCGCGCAAATGCGAAGGCTCATCCACCCGCTTGTGAACCGCGGAGCCGGAAGTGGTCTCGGCGTTCTCCACGAACAAATCCTCCACCCATTGCAGGTAGAACAATCGCGGACAGTAGAGGTAATTGTGAAGACGCCGGACGGGCATCGGGGGGAGTTCCGGGTTCATGGGGGTTCATAGTTAGTATTGAATGTCGTCGCTGGGATCTTCAGACCAATGGCGCAGACGTCTTTCGTTAATTTCTCGGCATCGACTCAACATGCGTTCATTCACGTTACTCCAAAGTCCAGGGCCTGACGCATAGGAGAAATTCGAACCGCTATCGTTTTCCAAACGCGCTCTCCCAAAGTCCGCCACCCGCTCTTCATCGAAAAATAGATTTGGATTTCGTTCCTTGGGCAACCCGTTCTCTTTTTCTATAACTATCCCAATCTTGTCTTTTCCGAAGCGGCGTGGCTCCCGTGCGATGAAGGAATCCGCTTGCCCTTTAGCCCCTTTTTTACGCTCCGTCCGCAAACGATGATGGACGGATGCACAAGATGGATGCGCCACCGCCCTCAATGCTAGATTTGTCGCGGCATTCAGATCGGCCTGCATGGGAAGCACTCCAATATTTCCGGCCTGCTTCCGCTTGTTTGAAGGCGAAGGATGAGCCACTTCCACTGCTGTTACAAACATCGGCCCGCCTGGCTGCGGACCGATCAAAGTACGATGAGGTTGATCCGATTTGCCGATTTCCTCCAATTGCGCAAACAATGCCACCGCAAATACAGCGTTTTCAGACGGAGGCTTGCCCTTCTCCCGTGCCTCGGCAGCCTCTTTCAAAAGAACGCGCCAACGGAAATCATTTCGATCACCCCATCCGATTTCAGCAGCTCTAAATCCAGCAATCCCAGTCAGAGAACAAAAACGCGACGAATACGCCGCCTGAGTCTCCAACACGGGAATGCCAAAGGGCTCTGCAAGCATCTTGACCTTGATGAGAACAGCCCGGTGGCACCATTTCATAAGACGGGTGTTTTCGCTTCTGGATCGCCCTTGTTCAGAGAGATAACGCGACAGGTCTTCGAGCACGATGAAGTCCACAGGCGGACGGACCACCTGATATTCACCGTGGATATCGTTGTCGGAGCGGTGTTTTGGCGACAACCGAGGTTCACGCAGCTTAAGACCCAGGGCCTGCACCAAAATGAGATGCGCCGTCTGATTCACCCGTTGCTCCCGGATGTTCTCCAACTTCACGAGTATGTCAGGGCATGGATCGGGAATCGAATCGTCTCTCATCTCTGAGGCCGTTAATGGCTTTTCTCCGATCTGACGGCGCAACGACTGATTGAGCGATTGCCAACGGCGGCGCACCTCTGACAGTTGCTCAATGCGGGCAATACTCAAGCCACGTTGCCCCCTCAACTTTACCTTTGTTGGCCCTGTCCCGTCCTGCGTATGGCGTAACAAATGGCAATCTTCTTTCGCCGGGTGGCCGATCCATTCCCAACCACGCCCACGCAATGGCAAAATGCGGGCCGTAAGGAGCAAAAGGCTCTCCTGTACGCGTTTCCGTTGAGCAATGATTTCGTTGTGTAACAAATCCCGGAGGAGTACCAGATTTTCGGCAGTGCCATCGGCGAGTGAACTCCAATCAGGTACGCGTTTGTGCTCACGTATCTGGCCAATAGCAGCAATCCGCTGTTCCTCGCTATCTGGTTGAGAAAGCTTCCAGTGCCATGAAATACAGTTGGCGATCCATCCCTGCGCCCGGCGTACAGCGACCAGCAATTTATCATTTTGCTCAGGGAAGCTAAATCGCTTTTGCAGAATGGCAGCATCGGTCACGTCTGCCATCAACTCCGATTGGCTCAAGGCCTCCAGAATTTCAAGTGTTTGATTGCATTCCTTTTCGTCAGCCATGCGCCCACGCTCACCGTAAAGTTCTTCCCGGAAAGCCGTTCCCATTCCCTTCTTATAATCCAAAGGGCTTTCAGGACGCAGAACCATGGCATTTTCACCGGGCAGACGCAGAATCGAGCCGGAGCGATATCTCGCGAACCAGGCCTTTCCTCCTGCATGACCGATAAATCGGGACGTTCCTTGTTTTTCATGGCTGCATTCGACCAAGGCGACGCTAGCTGCATGACGGGTGCCGAGATCAGTCGCCAGAACACTGAAACCAGCCAGTTTGTCCCACCAATTTCCCTTCGACCAATCCTGACTGGCCCTCTCGTCCGGCCAAAGCAGGGCGTCCCTTTGCTTCGGGCTGTCACTTTCCCAGAATGTCCTAATATTTGACTCCCAGAGACCACCGTTGAGGGGCGTCTTCTTCTTAGTATCCCGTTTTGAGTAGCGGAGACCATAGACCGCCTCCTGTCCTCGAAGCTCGTAAATCCTCTGCCAGCATACCTCCGTCGAAAGGGTCAGCGGAAAATTCAACAACACTCGGCGCTCTCCCTTGCTGTCATAGTCCGGCATTAGTTGAACTGCGGCATCCTTCAAAGCCTGCGGATTGGAAGCACCCTCCTTTTCTCCATAAAGCGCCTGCATCATCGGTTGCGACCAATCCTGAGCGTAAGCCCCGCTATCGCTACGGATCTGATCCCTCAAAAGTCGCGGGGCGGAATACAAAAGACGGAGACGCTGCACGGAGTAGCGGCCAGAGTCACCTCGCACTGCAACCGGAACCGTCACTGCCAGTTCATTGGGATCGTGTTTATACTCGCCACGATCGTTGCAGAAGCTACACGCTTCCGTGAAAATAAACAGACGGCGCGAGTAGCGCGGATCTGCTGGTGTAAAATTGAGCTGGCGCTTCGTCACCTCTTCAATGGTTTCACGAATCTCGCAGTACTCGCGGTAGGCATCCAGCGGATCAGCAGGCCAACCGTTTTCGACAATAAGATCGGCGAGTGCTTTGTCCGGCTCCCGCCAAACACTCCATGCCTCTTCATCTGCAAGAAGCGCCTCAAACAATTTGTGGGAGCCGATTTTTTCTCTCTTTTCTCCTCCACGCATTTCGTCCAACGCCGTTTTCAGCTGCTCTCTCAGCTCTTCGGAAAATGGAACTCCCGGCTTCACGATACTCTGCCATTTCCGCTTCACATCCACCCACCCCTTCATCGTCCGCCGCCGCAATCCGTAAGGAGTACTGCGACCGTCGGTAAGGCGATATTCCTCCGCCAGATCGGCGTTAACGATTTGCCTCAGTCGTTCGATGCGCTTGTCTCCGACGAAACGTGTAACGGTGGCTTCTTCCCCATTGTCGTTTGCCGGAAGTTTTGGTTTCCCTTTGCATTCACGCCAAATCTTCTCCAACCGCTCAAGCACTTGCTGATCCCGGACAGATTCGCGTGAGTAGCCATCCATCGCTCGTTCGCCATCCATCACGAGCAACCTGTTTGCGAGGCTGTTGAGCTTTTCCTCCCTCTTATCGACGTTCTGCTGGAACTGGTTGAAGACCTTCAGAGCCTCTTTGAAGGCCGCGATGTCGAATCCTTTCCAGACGAGCTTGCTCCCATCCGCCTTCCAGATCGGAAGAGATGTAAAACCCTGAAAAACAAATCCCCGAGTTCCGCGTGCCTTTTTAATGGGATCGTCTCCATCGACTAGAAATCGGCTCTCGTCCTTGGCTGTATCATCAAGCACCTCCATTGCCTTTTTTGAGACCGATGCGGGCTTAGGAGGCGAAAACGTTGATTGGAAAAGTGATTTCGTCAGTGAGTTGGGAAAAGCCAAAAAGAGGAGACATGAATTTACGCGCCCAACATTGATATTGCCCCCTCGGCTCTTCGGCATTGAGAACGAGTCATCAAGTTCCACGAGCCATTCGTTCAATAGCTCTTCGGAAACTTCTGAGGCAAACGTTGTTCTCGCCGCTTTAAGTCGTTCAAAAGCAGCTTCGCCGACATCAGGATCTACATCGGGCTGAAGATTCACAACGGAACCAAGCGTAATTGATGCCGCTAGTTCCCGTATTTGAACCTCTGAAAGGTCATCGTGAAGAGCCCGGCGGAGGCGCTCTTCATCGTCAGCTCTTTCGCGGCGCTTTGCAGAGAGCTTGTAAGTGGGATTGGATTCAACATCGCAAAACATTGGGAAAAAATCGGGACCCGCCTTCTGAATTGCAGAATCCCCACCAAGTTTTGAAAGCAAATACTCGCCGGCCTTCTCGGCAGTTGTTAGCGGAACGCCGTTTGCTTGGATAGATTGTCTGAAGCGTTCCACGGCATCGGCCAATGTTGGTGGTTCTGCCAGCTGCCAAGTCCGCATCAGCGAGTCACGCATCCCCTGTCGCTGCTGGCCCTTCTTGTTCGCTTGGTCCCAAACGTTTTCCAAGAGTCCGCATAGCCTCGTCAACTTGCTGGCAGGGGATGAGCCCAACGACGCCAGTGCGATAACGTAATAATTGACAGCATCTTGGAACAGCTCGTGATGCCGAAACAACACCTCCTCACCCATTTTCTTCGCTGCCATCGGAAACTCGTCCAGAGGTTCCCAATGCTCCGGCAGCAGACCGGTAGATCCAGGAACGAGGGTTTGAACGGTGGAAACACGGCCTTGGTAAATGCGATTCATGAAGATAGCTGGTGATGAGGTGAGGTTGAATAGCGGAAGGGATGCCTGAAATATCTTGAAGCGGGCTAACAGTCAGAGTGTTCAAACGAGGAGAGTCAATCCGGGAAATCAAGAAACCGCCGACCGGGCAATTGATGCGTGGAATTTGCTGAAATACGGACGATTGAACCATGGAGGGTGGGACAAATGTGGGTGCATGCTGAAAATTGATGGAAAATAATTCCGGGCGGAATTTTGAGGGTGGAGGGAGAGCCGGAGTCTGGGCGCGGCAGGGCCGCCACGCCCTCCCGGTGAAAAGGGACGCCCGTCCCGCAGGACCTCCCGAACATGGCCGATCCTTTCACGGTACCATGCCGCCCCATCCTCCCCGCGAGCCGATCATTCATCGCGCAAAAGCGCCCGGACATGATGAAAAACCACCCGGACATGATGAAAAACCACCCGGACATGATGAAAAACCACCCGGACATGATGAAAAAGCGCCCGGACATGATGAAAAAGCGCCCGGACATGATGAAAAAGCGCCCGGTCATCATGCGCCGCACGACTTACATCATGCGCAAACGGCCGGACATCATGCAGGGGACGGCGAACATGATGCACGAGTCTCCGCCCATCACGAACATGCGCCCACCCATGACGAAGACCCGGCTAGGAATCACCCACCGGCGGCTTTACATCACGAACAAGCGCCGACGCGCCACGAACAAGCGCCCGCACATCACGAACAGGCTCCCGCACATCACGAACAGGCTCCCGCCCCCCCAATGGCCGGAGCCAATGTCACAGGAACAGGATGGAATCGGGGCGTGAAGGATGGGTTTTTTTGTTGGTTTTGGAATGGTTTGAGAATTGATTCGGAAGCTCCGCCAGCCCCCTCACCCCTGCGGGACACGTCGCTTTGCTCCTGTCCAAAACACCTACAAGCCTTCGGTGTTTTTTCCGGATGCGGCATGAGATGGCTGCGGGTCGGGAAAGTGCCAGGCATTTTTGGAGGACGGAAGTATTACGGGAGGGCCGGGAACGGGAGAAATGGCAGTTGGAGCAATGGGGGGATGCGATTCTGTGGTATTTGAAATGGCTGGGTGCCTGTTCGGATGCGGGGGCGGATCCTCGGAGTTTGCCGGTGCGCTTGAGGGCGGCGGTGCATTCGGCGGGGGCGCGGCGAAACGGACCAAGCAATGTTATGGCGCGTGGACGGCAATTGGCATCGTCAAAACCGGAAATGCTCCCGCTGCCCGCGCTTTCCATCCTCCTCCGCGCAGTCCATGGTCCCGCCCATGCCGTCGCTTGATCCTTCAAAGCTCACCGATCCCTCGTCCAGCGACGAGATCCTGAGCGCCTTCCTCGATTACCTGATCGAGACGAACACCGAGCCCTACGATCATCAGGAGCAGGCGATCCTGGAGTTGTTTTCCGGCAACAACGTCATCCTCAACACCCCCACCGGTTCGGGGAAATCCCTCGTCGCGCTGGCGCTGCATTTCCGGGCGATCTGTCAGAAGCGCCGCTCCTATTACACCGTCCCGATCAAGGCGCTGGCCAACGAGAAATTCCTCTCCCTCTGCCATGTTCTCGGCCCGGAAAATGTCGGCATGATCACCGGGGACGCCACCGTCAACCACAACGCGCCGGTCATCTGCTGCACTGCGGAAATCCTCGCCAACATGGCGCTGCGCGACGGCGAGCACGCCCCGGTGGACGACGTCATCATGGACGAGTTCCACTACTACTCCGACCACTCGCGCGGCGCCGCCTGGCAGATCCCGCTCCTCACCCTGCCGCGCGCCCGCTTCCTCCTGATGTCCGCCACCCTCGGCGACTCCTCGTTTTTCTCCAAACAACTCACCGCCCTCACCGGCGCGCCCACCTCCCTCGTCCAGTCCGAGCAACGTCCGGTCCCGCTCGAATTCGAATACTCCACCACCCAGCTCCAGGAAAAAGTCGCCGAGCTCAACGAGCAAGGCCGCTCGCCCGTCTATCTGGTCCATTTCACCCAGAACGCCTGCGCCGACACCGCCCGCGACCTGCTCTCCACCAACTTCTGCACCAAGGAGGAAAAGCACGCCATCGCCCGCGCCCTAGACGACGCCGATTTCCGCAGCCCCTACGGCCGCGAACTCTCGAAAATCCTCCGCCACGGCGTCGGCATCCACCACGCCGGCCTGCTGCCGAAATACCGCTTGTTAGTCGAAAAACTCACCGCCCGCGGCCTGCTCAAAGTTGTCTGCGGCACCGACACCCTCGGCGTCGGCGTCAACGTCCCCATCCGCACCGTCATGCTAACAGGCCTCTGCAAATACGACGGCCGCGGCACCAAGATCCTGGCAGTCCGCGACTTCCGCCAGATCGTCGGACGCGCCGGCCGCCGCGGATTCGACAGCACCGGCTACGTCGTCGCCCAGGCCCCCGAGCACATCATCGAAAACCTCCGCCTCGCAGCCAAGGCCGCCGCCAACAAAAAGAAGTCCTTCGAAAAGCGAAAACCGCCGGAAAAAGGCTTTGTCCACTGGGACGAACAAACCTTCGCCAAACTCCAGACCGCCCCGCCCGAGCCGCTTGTCTCCAGCTTCTCCGTCCACCACCACACCCTGCTCAACGTCCTCTCCCGCACCAACGAAGACGGCTGCGCCGCGTTGAAAAAAATCATCGATGACAGCCACGAGCCACCCTCGAAAAAGAAGCTCCTAAAAAAACACGCCTTCAAACTCTTCCGCGGCCTCATCGGCGCGAAAATCCTCCACATCATCCCGCCCGCCAAACGCAGCGGCCCGCAGAAAGTCGTCGTCGATGTCTCCCTCCCAGAGGATTTCTCCATCAACCACGCCCTCAGTCTCTATCTGCTGGACGCCATCCCGCAGCTCGAGCAGGAGGCCGAAGACTACGCCTTCAACGTCATTTCCCTCATCGAGTCCATCCTCGAAGACCCCGACATCGTGCTCCGCAAGCAAGTCGATCTGTTGAAATCCGAACTCATGGCCCGCCTCAAGGACGAAGGCATGGAATTCGACGACCGCATCGCCCTGCTCGACCAAGTCGAACACCCCAAGCCCGGCGCCGAATTCATCTACTCCACCTTCAACGCCTTCAAACTCCGCCACCCCTACCTCGGCAGCGAAAACGTCCGCCCCAAGACCGTCGCCCGCGAGATGATCGAAAACTACCAGTCCTTCGAAGATTACGTCAAAACCTACAAGCTCGAACGCGCCGAAGCCGTCCTCCTCCGCCACCTCGGCGAGGTTTATAAAGTCCTCGCCCAGACCGTGCCCGCCGCCGCCAAAACCGAGCACCTCCACGAAGCCGAGTCCTTCCTGGAACTCATCGTCCGCCACACCGATTCCAGCATGCTCGACGAATGGCAGGCCATGAAAAACCCCGACGTTCCAATCGCTGACAAATCTTCAAACCAACAATCGGCAATCATCAATCTTCAATCAAAAATCCCCTACAGCAAAAACAAAACCGCCTTCACCCGCCACCTCCGCAACCACACCCTCACCCTCGTCACCGCGCTCTCCCGCTACGATACCGAGGCCGCCCTCAGCCTCATCGCCCACCACGACAGCGCAGGCAAGCTCTGGTCCAACGAGCGCCTCCGCGCCCTCCTCAACACCTATCACACAGCCCGCCACCAGATTCGCCTCGATCCCGAAGCCCGCAACGCCCGCCACACCCACATTTCCGAAGACGGCCTCACGATTCACCAAACCCTCATCGACCCCGACGACCTCAACGACTGGTCCCTCCACCTCACATTAGATCTGGAAAAATCCAACGAGGCGAGAACTCCCGTCCTGCACCTCGAATCCATTGCCCCGATTTAAGGAGTCACGACACTCCTGTCATGGCGACACCGAAACGAGAAAGAGGAAGCGCCAGCCGGTCTCTGCGGGCGGGGAGGTGAGACGGGCGATTCCCGCCGTTATCGGCGCTCCGCCACCGCGGTGTTCGAGAGCGAGTCATGCCATGCGCGGTTCCCATGGGTGAAGAAGGCCCAGACGAAGCCGAGACAGCAGGGCAGGATGGATAGAATCTTGGCGGCGTTGCGGCCCAGCACCTGGCCCACCGTCATGGGCCTGCCGCTCACGGAGCGCACCGTGAGGCCCATGACTTTTTTCCCGAACGTGCCGTGCCAAGGGGAGAGCTCGGCCACCACGGAATAGAGAAGCCAGATCCCAATCACTCCAAGACCAATCAGTTGGTTCGCCATGTGGGATGCGATCTGAACCTCGGTGGCCGCGGTCGGGTCAATCAGCGGGCTGATCCCATAGATCGACATGGAGACCAAGTAGAGCGCCATCTGGATTGGCAGGGTGTCGATCAGGTAGGCCACCACTCGCTTGAATCCGTTGGCGGGCCGGTAGTTGAGATGTTTCACGGGCGCGACCATGACTGTTAGTCCCGCAAAATCAATTGTTAAAGTCTTCGCTCAGAAGCCGTTCTCCCGGCATATCCTGGGTTGCAGCTCGGCGGAGGATCGTTCATGCTCGCCGCCATGTGGACCACAGTTCGTGAATTCGAAGACATCCGATACGAGACGACGGATGAGGGGAAAATCGCCAAGATCACCATCAACCGCCCGGAAGTGCGCAATGCCTTCCGCCCGAAAACGGTGATGGAGCTGCTGCAAGCCTTCGATATGGCGCATGAAAACCCGATCGTCGGCGTGATCATCCTCACCGGCGCGGGTGACTTGGCGTTCTGCTCCGGCGGCGATCAGAAAGTGCGTGGCCACGCCGGCTACATCGGCGAGGACGGCATCCCGCGCCTCAACGTGCTGGATTTGCAGAAAAAAATCCGTTCGTTGCCGAAGCCCGTCGTCGCCATGGTCGCCGGCTACGCGATCGGCGGCGGCCATGTGCTGCACATCGTCTGCGATCTGACCATCGCGGCGGACAACGCGCGTTTCGGCCAGACCGGCCCGAAAGTCGGCTCCTTCGATGGCGGCCTCGGCTCCAGTTACCTCGCCCGCATCGTCGGCCAGAAAAAAGCCCGGGAAATTTGGTATCTCTGCCGCCAATACGACGCCCGACAAGCGCTCGACATGGGCCTGGTCAATACGGTGGTGCCACTCGCGGAATTGGAGAAGGAAACGCTCCAGTGGTGCCGCGAAATGCTGGTCCACTCGCCGCTCGCCCTGCGCTGCCTCAAGTCCGCTCTCAACGCGGATTGCGACGGCCAGATGGGCCTGCTCGACCTCGCCGGAAACGCCACGCTGCTCTATTACATGAGCGAGGAAGGTCGCGAAGGGAAACAGGCATTTCTTGAAAAACGCCCGCCGGATTTCACAAAATTCCCGCGCGTGCCCTGATATTAACGTGTGAATTGTCCGCAATATGCGGCTTTTTATACGCGTAAAATATCTGGCAATTGGGGATTCATACGCTTAAAAACGTGTTTGCCGCTGCTGCGTCGCTGCAGCTCTCATGGGAGAATTTTAAAAATATCCATACCCCCCCCGGTCCAATGCCCCCCCCGCATCCAGAGCCTGATGCTTGCCTGCTTCGTCTTTTTGGCGACGTTGGCTTGGATGTTGTACCGGCCATTGCCGGCGGCCGGGCCGGAACCCCGGCCAGCTTCGGCAGGTGAAACAGGCGGAAGCGCCAGGAACACGCGGCCATCGCCGGAACCTGCGGCATCCGCCCCCGCACCCATGGCTGGCGTGGAGAGGCTTCAAGCGGTCCGCCTCCAGCAGGAATCCGTCGTTTCGTTGCCCTTAGGGGACGATTTTCTCCAAAGCATCCTCTCGGCGGATGAATCCACGGTCCTCATTCCGCTGCCCGGCGGCGGCAGCGTGCAGGGCCGGGTATCCTCGATCCGGCGCGATGCGGAAGGTCTGCTGCTGGTGCAGGGGGCCGTCATCCGGCCGGAAGCCGGACACTTCATGTTCCAGCGCCAGACCAGCGCGGGCAAGGCGGGCGCGCTTGCCGGATTCATCTATTACGATCTGAGCGAAGTCGCCTACCAGGTGCGGCCGCTGGGTGAGAGCGGTGCGCCGGTTTTGGTGGAAACCACCGTCCATTCCGTGGTTTGCCGCGCCTTCGCCGCAGGCCCTGGGGAGGAGGATGAAGCGAGCGGCATCCCGGCCACCCACCCTACTGACGTTCCGATCCCGCCGCAGGAAAACGGCATCATCCAGTTGGAAAGCCTGCCTGGAGCCACGGCGGTGATTTATTTGGACTACGATGGCGAGGCGCGCGATTTCGAGGGTTGGGGAACCATCAACGCCCTGCCTTACGTAGCCGACAACTCGCAGATTTTCAAAGTCTGGCAGGGTGTCTGCGAGGATTACCAACCTTTCCAAATCAACGTCACCACCGTGCGCTCCGTCTATGATGCCGCGCCCCCCGGACACCGCATACAGGTCATCATCACCCCGACCACGAGCGCCGCTCCCGGCTACGGCGGAGTCGCCTACATCGGCTCGTTCAACTGGACCGGAGACATGGTCTGCTGGGCATTTCTCGGAACCGGAAAGAACGCGGTGGAAGTCATTTCCCATGAGGTCGGCCACACGCTCGGGCTCTCGCACGACGGCCTCACCAATCCCTACACGGAATATTATACCGGCCACAACGGCTGGGCTCCGATCATGGGAAGCGGCTACAGCAAATCGGTCACCCAATGGTCCAAGGGTGAATATCCGGGGGCCAACAACCAGCAGGACGATCTGCGCATCCTCGCCAACGATAACAATGGAGTCGCCTACCGCGCCGACGATCATGGGTCCGGATTCTCCACCGCATCCTGGCTGGACATCGCCGCGGATGGCACGGTGTCCAACGAGGGAATCATCGGAACCACCACCGACCGGGATTCCTTTCGCTTCAGCACGGGCGGCGGTGCCATTACGCTGCAGATCTTGCCGATTCCGCCGATTCCGTATTCGAATCTCGCGAATCTCGACATCAAGGCGGAAATTCTCAACCCCACCGGCGCGTTCGTCACGACCATCGCCGTCAGCGATTCATCGCACACGCTCACGGCCTCGTTTTCCAACCTGGTACTGCCGGCCGGCGATTATTTTCTGCGAATTTCCGGCTCCGGCAGGGGGGACGCGAACAGCGGCTACACCGACTATGGCAGCCTGGGCTCCTACACCATCACCGGCACTGTCGTTGGCGGCGTGCATGCCGAGCGTTTTACCCTCGCGGAAAATCCGGCAAACGGCGCGGTAGTCGGCAGCGTCGCCAGTCGCGCCGACCACGGCGGCGGCACGCCGTCCTTCGCCATCACTTCGGGCGATTCCGGCGGAGCCTTCGTCATCGATGCCACCACCGGTGTCATCACCGTGGCCGATGCCGCGCTGCTGAATTTCGAGGCGCAATCCAGCCGCTGGGACGATCCCGCAGACTTCGAGTTGTTTGTCACCATCACCGATTCATACGGCGTGCTCACGGAATCGATCCGCACCGTGGTGAATCTGTTGGATGTGAATGAAGCTCCGGTATTCCCGATGCCATCCGAGGTGGGCATTCCGGAAAACCTGGCGTCCGGCATGCGTGTCATCACCGCCACCGCCACCGATCCGGACCGAGGCGATATCATCACATATGCCATCGTGTCCGGCAATGAAGGCGGCTTGTTCGGCATCGATCCGGGCACCGGCGTGCTGACTCTCGCCGGCACGCCGGACCTGGCGGGCCAGCCGGTCCACCACTTGGTGCTCCGCGCCACCGATCATCGCCAGCCCGTCCACGAAGTGGAGGTTCCGCTGGCGGTCCATCTGCTGGCCGCTCCCGATGGATTCACGCCGGGCTCCATTGTCCGCACCTTTTATGAAGGGATCGAGGGCTATTCCGTGGCGGATCTGACGGAGAGCGCGAATTTCCCCGACAAGCCCCACTCGGAGGTGCTTCTCAGCTCGTTCGATAGCGGCACAAACCATGGCATGAATTTTGGCAGCACGATGCGCGGTTATCTCATGGCCCCGGCCACCGGATCTTATACGTTCTGGATTTGCGCCGATGAATCCGCCGAATTGCTTCTCAGCACGGACGCGGATCCCGCCAATGGGGTGCTCCGTGCGAGCCAGGTCTTTGGAGCGAATTGCAATGATTGGACCCATGAGCCGGGCCAACAATCGGCGGCCATCGATCTCGTCGCCGGCCAGATTTATTACATCGAGGCGCGCCACAAGGAAGCCTATGGCGGAGATCATGTGCAAGTCGCCTGGCAGGGCCCGGGAATCGCCTCGCGGGAGATTATTTCCGGCACCTGGCTCTCCCCCCATCGCCAGTCATACGCGCCGTGGGCCACCGAACAGGCTTTCATCGTGCGCGAATATGCGAGCACCCATGCGCGGATCGGGCAGGTGCCCTTCATCGAGCCGAACCTCGGCCAGCAGATCACCAGCCATGCCATCACCGGGGGCAATGGGGCGGGAATCTTCTCCATCGACTCCAGCAGCGGCGAAATTCGCGTGGCGAACGGGGCGTGGCTCGCGGCCGGTGGCCGTCACGTCCTGAGCGTCTCCGCCACCGATGATGATGCTCCCGCCATGACGGGAAGCGCCACCGTGACCATCGATGTCATCGGCCTCCAGGACCGGATGCATGCATGGTGGCGGCTCGATGAATTTTCCGGCACCACCATTCGTGACAGTTCCGGCGAAGGCCGGGATGCCAACCTGCTCGGTGGCGGCACCTGGGTGTCGCGAGGTGCCGCCAATCAGGCGTTGCGACTCAATGGCAGCGATGCGCGCGTCCAGCATTATGGCAGTGCCGCGCTTTTCGGAGATACCTCATTTACCGTGGCCGCATGGGTGAAAGTGCCCGGGAGCCACGCTGCGGACGCCATCCTCATCGAACAGGCAGATCTATCCGAAAACGGCGGTGACGGCCGCTACCAGGTCATGGTGAAAGCCGATGGCCGCATTCAATTCAGCGTCTATGGGAAGGATGCCAATGATGCCAACGAAGGATTGCAGTTTGATCTCACCGGCGCTGAAACGATCCGTGACGACACCTGGCATCATGTGGCCTGTGTCCGCGACGGGAGCACCGGACGGATCTACATCGATGCTGTGGAAGACGCTTCCGCCAGCGGTGCGATTCGCAAACTCAACGCTTCCACTTATGTGACTCTTGGCGGCGATTCCGCCGGGGGAAATGAGCTTCTCGATGCCACCCTTGATGATATCCGGATATATGCCGAAGCGCTGGGAAGCGATCAGATCCTCAGGGCCGCCAACACGCCGAAAGTCGCCATCGCCGTCCCGGCCGTTAAGGAGGCGTTCATCCCGTCGGGAGTCGGCCTGCTGCTGGAAGCGGCCGCCAGCAGCCCGATGGGTCCGGAACCCGCTCTCACATGGTCGAAGGTCAGCGGGCCCGGCAATGTCACCTTCGCCATGTCGTTCGCCGCGCGCTTCTCCATGCCGGGTATCTACCGACTCAGGGCCAGCGCCAGCAACGGCATGAACTCCGCCTCGGATGAACTCACCGTGATCGCCGGCAACTCGGCGACTTCACCCTTCGAAGGCTTCACCTATGGCGCGGGAACCACCGGTGGATTCCAGTTGTCATCTCCCGGCAACTACCGGCTTCAGGGAGCCTCCACCGGTATCGATACCAGCGGGGCGGCGGATGGTTTCTATCTGCTAGGCCAGTCTTTCAACGGTGACTTCGATCTCAGGACGCGGGTCGCATGGGTTATGAATTTCAGCGGCCAGGAGATCGGCAGCGCCGGTTTGGTTGTCCGCCAGGGGACGGCGGGAGCCGCCGATGAAGCCAGCGGTTTCATTGGCTTTGACGCGTGGAGCAGTTCCGGCCGCTGGGTCCGCCGCGCCGCACCCGGCGAGAACAGCGTGCAGAGCAATTATGGCATGATGCGCCTGCCGCAGTGGTGCCGCCTGACCCGCTCCGGCGGGACGGTGGAGTTTTGGCACTCTTACGACGGTGACACATGGCTGTCCCGTGGAACGATGACCTTCGCCGGCGAGGTGCGCGCCGGCCTGTGCTGGAGTTCGAAGAGTCCGTATTCCCAAGGCGTCGCATCATTCGACCGCATCCTTGGTTTTTCCACCGCCAACATCGGTCCGGTCGTCCATGCGGGCGGCGAACTCAGCGCGAAAATCGGGACTACCGTCGATCTGGCGGGCGTGGTGTCTGACGACGGCTTTCCCGGGCCGCCCGTCACGTCTTTCTGGTCGGTGGTCTCCGGTCCCGGCGGTGTCAGCATCGCCAACCCGGAGTTGGCGGCGACCACCGCCACGTTCAGCCAGGCCGGCGTGCACACGCTGCGCCTCGTCGCCAATGACGGCTCGCTGAAAACATTCGATGAGGTGACCATCACCGTGAATCCGCTGCCTGTGATCCATGTGGCTGCCAGTGATCCGACCGCCGCGGAAACCGGGCCGGACACCGGCGTTTTCACCATTTCCCGCAGTGGTCCCACTGTGGATGATCTAACTGTCAATTTCATGATCGAGGGTTCCGCGATCAACGGCGTGGATTATGTTGAAATTCCAGGCACCCTCCTCATTCCCAGTGGCGAGGAAAGCGTTACCCTCAGCGTCATCCCGGCAGCCGACGAGCTCATCGAAGGCACCGAAACCGTGGTGCTGACTATCGCGGAAGGCCCTTACGAACCCGGCGAATCCTCGTCCGCATTCCTCTCAATCAGGGATTCAAACCACGCACCATTCTTCCTTGCCGCTCCGGTTCTTACTTCCGCCGCCCTGGTGGGAGAGCCCTACACCGGCGAGTCACTGATGGAACACACCGATGACCCGAATCTCGACGATGGCGACACGCTCCAATTCGAAAAACTCGGCGGGCCGGATTGGTTGTCCATCGGTCTTGACGGCACCCTTTCCGGATCGCCGGGTGAACCTGATCTCGGAACCAATGTTTTCAGCGTGCGAGTGACCGACGCCGAGGGCCTGATGGCGGATGGCAGCCTCCAAATCACTGTCAGAAACCCTTCCACGTATGGTAGCTGGCAGCTTGCCAGGTTCGGTCCGCTGGCCTTGGAACCGCTGGTGGCGGGAGAATCAGCGGATCCGGATCAGGACGGCCGCTCCAATCTGCTGGAGTATGCGCTTGGCACCGATCCCAATCACGGCGACGCCGCCCGCATCGAGCAGGAAATGGTGGACGTTGAAGGCACCACCACCATGCGCCTCACCTATTCCACCAATCCGGCGGCGAAAGATATCAGTTTGATCGTAGAGGGGACGAGTGATCTGTCCGATCCCAATGGCTGGTCGGACCAATCCATCCTGATTGAGGAGGTAACGACCGCGCATCTGGTCGTTCGCGATATGCTCGGCGGACCGCAGCGTTTCTTCCACCTGCGGGTGTCCCGCTGAGCCGGGAATCAGATCGCGCCCACCGCGTGAAACTTGGTGGAAATGCCCTTCCCTGCCACGATTCCCGCCAGGCGATCCGGGTGGCGGCCATGGGCGATGTGCGTTTCGATGCCGGCATCGACGGCGAATTTGACGGCAGCCAGTTTGGAAGCCATGCCGCCCATCGAGAAGCGGCCCTTGTCCTCGCGGACGTGGCGGAAGACCTGATCGATATCTTTCACCTCGGTGATGAGTTCATGGGTCGTCGGATCCAGCAGACCATCCACGCTGGTGAGCAGGATGATGCGCCGGGCTCCGGCGAGTTTCGCCACACGCACGGAAAGCATGTCGTTGTCGCCGAATTTCAACTCCTCCACGGCCACCGAGTCGTTCTCATTGATGATCGGCAGGATGCGCGGCTCGGAGAGCAGGCGGCCCAGGGTGGTGGAAACGTAGCCCGCGCGCTCCGGCGTGCCGAGGTCGGCGGTCGTCAGCAGGACTTGGGCGACGGTGATCTCGAAGTTTGCAAACAGGCTGCTGTAGGTCTGCATGAGCCGCGCCTGCCCCACGGCGGCGCAGGCCTGGCGGGTGGCCGTATCTTTGGGGTATTCCACCAGCCCGAAGGCGGAAACGCCGGACCCGACCGCGCCAGAGGAAACGAACAAACACCGTTGCCCGGCATCGAACAGCCCGGCGATCGCCGAAACGAGATGCACCAGGGCGGCGCGGTCGAGGGTGCCGTCGGCGGATTTGGTGAGCACGCCGGTGCCGGCCTTGATGACGGTGAGATCCGAAGTCATGGGGAATTACGCCTTGGGGCGGCAAGGGAGATACGGGGAAATCCCGCCACGCACCAGCCCAAGCTCAAGGAAATCACACTATATCGGGGACTTGCCGCCGCGCTTGGGTTTCCAGATCGCGTTGGATTGTATTCCCTGCCTGGATACCGTGCGCTTGCCAAGGTCCGGAGACCGGGGTGAAGTTCAGGAAATTCAATGATTTCCAGTGATGCGACGAAACAAGCGGACCCTCCGAACCGGGTGGTGGTGGTGATGGGCGTGAGCGGCAGCGGCAAGTCCACGGTGGCGCGCACGGTGGCCGCCGCTCTGGATGCGGCCATGCTCGACGGGGATTTCCTCCATCCGCGGGCGAATGTGGAGAAGATGGCCAGTGGAGAGCCGCTCGCCGATGAGGACCGCTGGCCATGGCTGGACGCGCTCAATGATGCGGCTTTCGCGATGTCGCGGACCCATAAGCTCTCGCTGCTGGTTTGCTCCGCCCTCAGGAAACGCTATCGGGACCGCCTGCGGGAGGGGAATCCGGGGCTGAGCTTCGTGTTTCTGAAAGCAGATCGCGCCTTGCTGGAAAGCCGGCTGACGGCGAGACGGGGGCATTTTTTCAAACCGGAGATGCTCCGCTCCCAGTTCGAGGCGCTGGAGGAGCCCGGCCCTGATGAGCCTGACGTGATTTCGGTCGGCGTGGAGGCGTCGCTCGATGAGGTGGTGGCGGCGCTCATCGGTCTGCTGCGGGAATCCAGGCCATCCTTGCCCCGTTGAACATGGCCACCAAGGTGCCCAGCGTGGCTCTGCCGCTCTTTCTCGTGATGACAACCGCAAAAGGACTCAAAGTAGTCTGTCGATTGATCCGGAGGCCATGAGTTCCGCAAATCATCGGCGCTCGTGAATCCGTCGGCTCCAAGCGCCATCATGCGATGAGGGCCGCCCCCGAAAAAAGCGCCGGCAGGAGAGAAAAAAGCGCCCTTCATTTCTTCGCCGCCAGAGGCGGCACCGGGGTGCGGAACACACCCGGGCATGGGCCGGTCCCGCTGCTGCTGCCAGTCAGGCGGCCCGAGGCATCGCGATGGGTGGCGGTGCTCGATCCCGAGGTGCCGCCGTTGGTGGTATTGCTGCCGGTGAGCCTCCCCGAGGCGTCGCGATATTGGGTGCGGCTGCCACTGCCCGCCCCCTTGCGGGTGTCGGCGCTCCCGGCCAGACGCCCGCTGGCATCGCGGTAGGTGGTGCGCGACGCGTCGCTGGTAGTTTGATTCGTCGAAGCGGATCCGGTCAGTCTGCCGCTGGCGTCGCGGTATTCGGTGCGCGCGCTGCCGCCTGCTGCCGGGCTGCTCTTAGCGGTGCCGATGATCCTTCCCGTGGCGTCCCGGGTCACGGTCCGCTCGGCTCCGCCCGCTTGTTTTTGGCGATCGATGGTCTGGACGATCCGCCCGGAGGCGTCGCGCACCACTTCCCGGCAGGTCTGGGCCGGGGAGGTGGAAATCAGGACGAATGAAATCAGCACGAGGAGGAGAATCGCCTTCATGCGGGGTTCGACCATCGACTGCGTCAATTCATTCAATCTCCCCCAGATTCCCATTAGAAAATCCTGTCTGAGGGTC
Organism: Luteolibacter sp.; assembly: GCA_030696085.1. Classification (GTDB taxonomy): domain Bacteria; phylum Verrucomicrobiota; class Verrucomicrobiia; order Verrucomicrobiales; family Akkermansiaceae; genus Luteolibacter. Next base: position 20,468 of record JAUYNL010000041.1, on the reverse strand, counting down.
TTGAGACGCCCGCGCCTCCTTGTCGAGGGGGAGCGCGCGTCACAAGATGCCGTTTCAAATCCGGAATTGCCAGAGTGCCTCGACCTCACGGTCGCGCCATGCGGGACGGCGGGACATGGGGTCTTGCAAGGTCCGGATCGCCTTGCGGCCTCCTGTCGTGAGGAAGCTTTCGCAGTCAACGGTGACGACATCGAGTCCCTTGTAATAGGTCCCGTGGAGCGTCACGACGGATTCATCGCCAAAGGCTTCCGCAAGGTGGTCCTTGAGCAGCCTGGCTTCTTTCCTTCCCAAAAACAGGAAGGCGGGGGTTTCACCGTGATCGCACTTGGAGCGGATCAGGTCCGACACGGCTTCGCCGTCCCAGCAGTCCTCGAAGGACAACTCGGACGGCACGGTAGAGATGTCGGGATATGGCAGGTGGTATTCTTTGATGTTCATGTTGGTTGTATGGGTGTCGGTTTGCAGGAGAGCAGCCCCCGTGCCAGCACCCGGCATGACGCCGGTGAGGGCTGGTCATTCCAAGGCTTTCCGGGGATATCTGCTAGTTTTTGAGAGTCGCATCCATCGCCGCAAGCGAAGCAATGGCAATGGGTCGGACTACTTAAGGACCCTGAATTGTCCGGAAATTTCAGGCAAACGCCCGTCGGTGACATTTTTGTGAGAAACAGGCCATTCGAGGAGATTTTCGCGCCCATAAAACCGGCCTGCCGGACGTTGGGACGCATGTCGGGTCGAGTTGCTGGACAAATCCGGCCCGCTCTGGCATCCATCCGCCCCATGTCCGAGTTCGCGAAAGCCTATGAACCCCAAGCTGTCGAAGCCAAATGGTATGCGGCCTGGATCGACGGAAAATGTTTTGAAGCCGATCCTTCGTCCGCCAAGGACGCGTATTCGATCGTCATTCCGCCGCCCAATGTCACCGGCATCCTGCACCTCGGCCACGTCCTGAACAACGCGTTGCAGGATATTCTCGCCCGCCGCGCGCGGCAGGAGGGCAAGGAAGTGCTCTGGCTCCCGGGCACCGACCACGCCGGCATCGCCACCCAGGCGAAGGTCGAGCGCGAGCTGCGCGAGAATGAGGGAAAAACCCGCCGCGACCTCGGCCGGGCCGAATTCCTGAAACGCGTTTGGGATTTCAAGAACAAACACGGCGACATCATCATCCAGCAGCTCAAGCGCCTCGGCTGCTCATGCGATTGGAGCCGCGAGCGCTTCACGATGGATGAATCCTACACGAAGTGGGTGAGCCATGTGTTCGTGGAGCTTTTCAAACAAGGCCTCATCTATCGGGGCAAGCGCATCGTCAACTGGTGCCCGGTTTCTCTAACGGCCTTGTCCGACGAGGAGGTCATCATGACTCCGCAGCGCTCGAAGCTGTATTTCATGAAATACGAACTCGCCGATGCTCCGGGCGAGTTTCTGGAAATCTCCACCACCCGGCCGGAAACGCTGATGGGCGACGTGGCGGTGGCGGTGAATCCGAAAGACCCGCGGTTTTCGAAATACATCGGCCGCATGGTGAAGCGCCCGTTTCCGCATGCGGACATCCCCGTCATCGCGGATGATCATGTGGACATCGAGTTCGGCACCGGCGCGCTGAAAATCACGCCCGCCCACGACAAGGCGGACTTCGAGATCGGCATGCGCCACGGGCTGGAAATCATCGACGTGCTCACGCCGGACGCACATATCCACTGCCCGGATTGCCCGGACCTCCACGGCCTCGACCGTTTCGTCGCGCGCAAGAAAGCCGCGGCGAAACTCGAGGAAATGGGCCTGCTCATCAAGGTGGAGGAATACGAGAACAACGTCGGATTCTCCGAGCGCGCGCATGTGCCGATCGAACCGCGCATCTCGATGCAGTGGTTTCTCAAGTATCCCTGCGTGCAGGAAGCGGCGGATGCGGTGGCAAATGGCGATATCAAGTTCCGCCCCGAGCGTTGGGCGAAAACCTATGCGCACTGGATGGAAAACCTCCAGGACTGGTGCATCAGCCGCCAGCTCTGGTGGGGCCACCAGATCCCGGTCTGGTATCACAAGGAGAAACTCGACCCGCTGAAAAACGCCGAGTCGTTAGAGATGGCGGATTTCGAAAAGGGCGACATCCACGTCGGTCTCGATGCTCCCGCGGATGGCGAGAACTGGGTGCGCGACGAGGACGTGATGGACACCTGGTTTTCCTCCTGGCTGTGGCCCTTCGCCACGATGAGCGACCTCGGCGAAAACAGCGCGACCTTGAAGAAATTCTATCCGACCGACGATCTCGTCACCGGCCCGGACATCATCTTTTTCTGGGTGGCGCGCATGATCATGGCCGGCTTCCAGTTCACCGGCGAGCTGCCGTTCAAGAATGTTTTCTTCACCTCCATCATCCGCGACCTGCAAGGCCGCAAGATGTCGAAATCGTTAGGCAACTCGCCCGATCCCATCGACCTGATGGAGAAATACGGTGCGGACGGTCTGCGCTTCGGCCTGCTGCGCATCGCACCCGTCGGCAGCGATTTGCGTTTCGATGAAGTGTCGGTGGAGGAAGGCAGGAATTTCGCCAACAAACTCTACAACGCCTGCCGTTTCCGCCAGATGGCGGGAACCGACCTTGTCGAGCTCGGCGATGTGAAAACCTTCCCGCCCTATCACATCGACATCATGGCGAAACTCGACGCCCTCAGCGCCGACCTAACCGAATCCTACGCCGAATACCGCTTCGGCGAGATCGCGCAGCGCTTGTATGAATTCCTCTGGAACGAATTCTGCGACAAGTTCCTCGAAGCGGTGAAACTCGATCTCCGCGAGAGCGCCACGTCCGAGGCACGCGCACTCACGCTCGGCACGTTCGATGCCGTGATGAGCCGCTACCTGCAACTCATGTCGCCTTACATGCCACACATCACCGAGGAGCTTTCGCTCCGCATGGGATACATGAAGGAGGGCGAGTTCCTGATGCAACAAGTGCTGCCATCCGAGCCGCTTGTCCCCTTCGATCCCTCCGCCGCGCAAGCCCGTGCCGCCGCCATCTACGAATCCGCCGGTCGCCTGCGCAACTTGAAGGCCGAATACAACCTCGGCTCGCGCAAGGACGTGCGCTTCATCGTCAAAGGCGCGATCAACTGGCTTTCCGAGGAAACCAAAGTTCTCGCCCTGCTAGCCGGAGCTGCGGAAATCGTGCTCGATTCCAGCTACGAGGCACAGAAAGGCACGCCCGCCGCGCTCACGCCGGTGGGCGAGGTTTATCTCCCGATGGAGGGTTTGATCGATGTCGAGGCCGAGCGCATCCGAATTTCCAAGGAGATCGAGAAGATCGGAATCGAGGTGAGAAAATGCGAAGGCAAGCTGGGCAACGCCAGTTTCGTGGATCGCGCGCCGCCGGAAGTCGTGGAGCAGGAGAAAGCCCGCCTGGAGGAATGGAAGAGCAAGCACGTCCAGCTCTCCGAAATGCTGGCCGCCCTGGCATGAGGTCGCGCCCGGAGCTTGCTTCCATGGGACCTTTCCCCGAAGATTCCGCGCATGCCACGCATCGCATTGCTCCAGTCCGGAACCTTCGCCACCAAGGCGGAGGCCTTCGATCATCATGAGGCCCTGATTCGCAAGGCCGCCGCGGAGGGTGCCAACATCGTCGTTACTCAGGAACTTTTCCTAACTCCTTACTTCTGCACGGTGGAGGAGCCGGCTTTGTTCGATCTCGCCGATCCGCTGCCAGGCCCGGTGAGCGACCGCCTCGGCGCGCTCGCCGGCGAGCTGGGCATCGTGCTGATTTCCTCGCTCTTCGAGCACCGCGGTCCCGGCTTGTATCACAACACCGCCACCATCCATGACGCGGATGGAAAGCTGCTCGGTTTCTATCGGAAAGCCCACATCCCGCAGGACCCGGCGTTTGAGGAAAAATTCTATTTCACTCCCGGCGACAGCGGCTGGCCGGTGTGGGACACGAAGTTCGGGAAACTCGGCGTGCTCATCTGCTGGGACCAATGGTATCCGGAAGCGGCGCGGCTCATGGCGCTGGGCGGCGCGCAGGTGCTCATCTATCCCACCGCCATCGGTTGGCTGCCGGATGAGAAACCTTCGCACGGCGAGGCCCAGCACTGCGCGTGGGAAACCGTGCAGCGCGGCCACGCCGTCGCAAATGGCTGCTACCTGGCCGCCGTCAACCGCAGCGGCAGCCACGACGGCACAGAATTCTGGGGCCGCTCGTTCATCGCCAACCCGTATGGCGAAATCGTCGCCAAAGCCTCCACGGAGCGCGAGGAAATCCTCCATCACGATATTGATTTCCAGGCGATCGAAGAATTCCGCCGCATCTGGCCCTTTTTCCGCGACCGCCGGATCGATGCGTATGGCGATCTAACAAGGCGTTGGCGGGATTGAAGCCGGCCGGATTTATCATGTGACACAAGATGGTGTTGCTGCTGATCCCCGTGCTTTTCGCGGTGGCGCATGTGATCGTTTCCGCGGTGGGTGAATGAGGATGGGAGTATGCGGAATGGTGAATGGATTGAGGTAATCGCGGAGGCGTTTCAGGATGGCTTGGCGGGAGAGCTGTGAATCCTGATAAAAATGCGGTCCTTCCTACGATCCCCCAGCGCTACCTCGCGGACACGTCCCACCTCCCTGAATGATCCGCAAACCGTATCGCCCGTTCAAAAATCCGCCGTGGCCAAAATCCAGGCAGGTGCATCCCACCCTTGCCCAGGCTGCGGCGTTGGTGCAGCTTCCAAAGCCTGTCTGCATCACCGAACTCATGGAACCGCGAATCGAAACCGTCGATATCGTCCTGCCCCTCGAATCCTCCGAGGACGAGGCCGCGCGCCGCGCCGCCGCTGCCGCGAAACTCGGCGTTCCGGTTTCCCGCATTGGCGGCGTGAAACTGCGCAAGCACTCGATCGACGCCCGCCAAAAGGCGGTAAAAGTCCAGCTCCGGCTGGATGTGGCGCTGGACGGACCGCTGCCGCCGGATGAGAACCCTCGCTGGTCCGCGCCACCACTGCCGGGTCAGGCACGCAGCGCCATCATCATCGGCTGTGGCCCGGCGGGCATGTTCGCCGCGCTGCGCTGTCTGGAAAACGGCGTGAAACCCATCCTGCTGGAGCGCGGCAAGGATGCCAGTGCGCGGCGTTTCGACCTCGCGCCGCTCCTGCGCGAGGGCCGGGTGATCGAGGAATCCAACTACTGCTTCGGCGAGGGCGGGGCGGGCACTTTTTCCGACGGCAAGCTCTACACCCGCGCCACCAAGCGTGGGCCGGTCGCCAGGATCTATCAGATACTGGTCGCCCACGGCGCGCCGGAGCGGATCCTCACCGACGCCCACCCGCACATCGGTTCCAACCTGCTGCCCAATGTGGTCAAGGCGATCCGCTCCTCGATCCTCGCGGCCGGCGGCGGGGTGCGCTTCCAGACGAAGGTGGTGGATTTCATTCTCAGCGGAAACCGGATCCGCGGCGTGATCACGGCCGATGGCGCGGAAATCACCGGCGACTCGGTGATTCTCGCCACCGGCCACTCGGCGCGTGATATCTATCGGCTGCTGGCTGCCAGAAAAATCCTGTTGGAGCCCAAGCCCTTCGCGGTGGGATTCCGCATCGAACACCCGCAGCAGTTCATCGACCGCGTGCAATACCATCTCGCTCCGGGGCAGGAGCGGCCGCGCCTGCTGCCCGCCGCGCGCTACCGGCTGGCCACCAAGATCCGCGGCCGCGGCGTGCATTCATTCTGCATGTGCCCGGGCGGTTGGATCGTCCCGGCATCCACCGAGAACGACGAGGTGGTCGTCAATGGCATGAGCCTCTCGCGCCGCGATTCGCCCTTTGCGAACTCCGGCATGGTTTCCACCGTCGAGCCGGCGGATCTGGGCGCGCTGCTCCGCGAACATGGCGTGCTCGCCGGAATGGTCTTCCAGAAACAACTCGAACAAACGGCCAAGCGGGCGGGCGGCGGCGGGCAGGCCGCCCCCGGCCAGCGGGTCACGGACTATCTATCCGGTAAAATCTCCGGCGATCTTCCAGCGACGAGTTATTTTCCGGGGGTGAAATCATCCCCCCTGCATGAACTGCTGCCGGCGGGAATCACCAGCCGGATGCGCGAAGGGTTGCAATTGTTCGAACGCCAGATGCGAGGCTATGTTTCGGGCGGCGCGCTTTTGTTAGGTTTTGAAACCCGGACCAGCTCGCCGGTCCGGGTGCCGCGCCGGGACGACACGCTGGAGCACCCGGAAATCGCCGGGCTTTTCCCCTGCGGCGAGGGCGCGGGCTACGCCGGCGGCATCGTCAGCGCCGCCATGGATGGCATGCGCGTGGCGGATGCGGCGTGTGGCGGCGGCCAGTAAACTTATTCCGCCTGCAGCCCTAGCAGCTCGAGCAGGCGCTGGAGGTCGTCGTCGCCGTAGTATTCGATTTCGATTTTGCCCTTCTTCGCTCCGTGCTGGATGGACACATGGGTGGCGAGGTGCTCGCGCAGGCGGTTGGTGATGGCGCGGACGTGGAGATCCACCTCACGGGTGGCGGCGGCTTTTTTCGGCTCGCCGGGAGTTTCGGAACCGTCCGTGAGAAAACCCTGGGCGAGCTTTTCGGTGGCGCGCACGGTGAGTTTGCGGCGAATCACCTGATCGGAGGCGAGCAACTGGTTGTCCTGATCCTTGATCGAAAGAATCGCCTTGGCGTGCCCTACGGTGAGGTGGCCCTGGGCGACGAGCATCTGCACGTCGCCATGCAGATCGAGCAGACGCATGGCGTTGGCGACGCTGGCGCGCGCCTTGCCCACGCGAACGGCGATGTCCTCCTGTTTCATGGCGAATTCCTTCGCCAGGCGCACGTAACCGGCGGCTTCCTCGATCGGGTTGAGATCCTCGCGCTGGAGGTTCTCGATGAGCGCCATTTCTAACACATCGCGATCCGAGGCCTCGCGTTCGATGACAGGCACGGTGGCGAGGCCGAGTTTGCCCGACGCGCGCCAACGGCGTTCACCGGCGATGAGTTCGAGCTTGCCATTTACCGGGCGGACGATGAGCGGCTGGATGATGCCGTGCTGTCGGATCGACTCCACAAGCTCGTCCAGAGGGGATTCCCCGAAGCGCATGCGCGGTTGCAGCGGGCTGGGAATCACATGATCGTGCGGCACATCGCGCACTCGTTTGAAATCGTCAGGAGTCACGATGGCATCGGGAAGCGGCACGGGCGTGCTTTTCCTAATGAGTGCTCCAAGTCCTTTTCCGAGTGCCTGTTTCGCCATGGGGGAAGGAGCCTTACGCAATGCCGCCGGGAATTCCAAGCGGATTTCCCGGAGAGTTCGCGGGAGGCAGGCTTGACGAGCGGGAGGCGCGAGGGCATCCATTGGCGCGTGAGATTGAATGTGTTGATTTTCCTGAGCGCGGCCATGGTGATGGTATGCGGAAACGCGCATGCCCAGCAGGACGCGGCAGCGCAGGCGGCGGAGTCCGAGGTGATGGCCGAAAAGGTACCGCCGGAAGTGGTGGCCTCCGCGGTGGCCGCCGTGACGAAGTTGGGCGAGGATGTGGTGCTCGGGCGATATCAAGTGGCCGTGGAGCGCATGAATCCGGTCTGGAAGGAACGCGCCGCGGCACGCATGGGCGGCATGGCGGCGCTCGAAAAACAACTCGCCGGCGTGGCCGCCCAGATGATGCAGCAGGGCATCAGCATGATTTCTTTCAAGCCCACCGGCCAACCACGTACCTATGAGGTGAGCCCCGGGAAGAAGATCATCAGGGAGAATGGCGTGGATGTCGAACGCCTCGTCCACACCAAGTGGTTGGTGCTGGTGCCCACCGTGACGAAATTCCGCATCTTGCAGGAGGGGAATCCGCGCCCGATTTTGATCGAAAGCACCAGCTATCAAGTCGCCATTTCCGACAAGAACGCGAACGACTGGACTTTCATTGACGGTGCGAGTCTCAAACCTTCCGATCTGCGCGGCATTTTCATCACCTTGCCGCAGGATATGGAACTGCCGCCGGTGGGAAAACGCGAAATTCGTTAACATACAGTCATGGCATCGAGGAAAAAGGGAATCGAGCAGGAGCGTCTCCTGCACCGCAAGCTGGTGGATCTCTGGAAGCGCGGTCAGAGCCAATACTGTGAGGTCCGGGGATCGGAAATCCACGGTCGCGGGGTGTATGCGACGGGCTTCATCCCCAAGGAGGCGCGCATCGTCGAATACATCGGCGAGCGGATCGACAAGAAGGAGAGTGAGCGCCGCGGGGTTTCACAGCATTCCAAGTCACTCAGGACGGGCGATGCCGCGGTGTATATCTTCACGCTTTCCAAGAATTATGACATCGATGGCAACGTGCCCTGGAACACCGCGCGTTTGATCAACCACTCGTGCGCGCCGAATTGTGAGGCGTGGATCGAGGGGCGCCGGATCTACATCCATGCCATGCGCGACATCCATCCGGGTGAGGAGCTCACCTTCGACTATGGCTTCGATGTGGACTGTTACGAGGACCACCCGTGCCGTTGCGGAATGCCGGAATGCGTCGGCTACATCGTGAGCCGCTCGCAGTGGCCGGAGCTTGAGCAGCGTTTGAAGGCAAACGGAGAGTGAGCCGGCGGTTGCGCCTGCCCTGCATCAGTTGCCCTGCATGAGTTGCAGGCCCCACCAGATGAGCGTGCCTGTGGCGGCGATGAGCAGGACCAGCAGCAGCAATCCCTGGTTCTGATCCCGGCGTACATTGGCGACCTGGCCGCGTGTGACGGTCTGTTCATGCTGGCGGCTCTTCTGGCGGGCTTCGATTTCATCGAGCGGAGGCATCGTACACTCGCGTTCGGCGCGGGTCCGCTCGATTTCCTTCTGGTTCCGCTCGAATTCCCTGAGGCGGCTCTGAAGCTCCTGCTGTTTTTCGAGCACCTCATCGAGCTCGAGCTCCTCCTTGAATAATTTGGCGCGGCTCATGTCCGAGTGATCCGGTTATTTGATCAGATAAACAATCAGCGCGAGAATGCCGAGCGCGAGGATCGGCAGGTTAAAGGCAAGGCCATTGCGGAGCTGGCACATGAATTCGCCGGAGTTCCGGTTGCGGGCTCCAGAGCGGCCGCGTTTTGATGCCCTGCCAAAAATCGAACCGCTGCGTGAACCTTCAAAATGGGCGGCTGCCTGCTCGTATTCGTCCGAGGCGAGATCGATGGTGAAAGTCGCGCGTTCGAGTTTCTCGGAGAGATTTTCTCGCGTCCAGTTCTCAGGAGTGAATTTCTGGACCTTGTCGAGGTGGGAGGCGAAGCAGGTGCGGCACTGCTCGAGATCTTCGGTTTCATTGCGCATCTCGAACAACTCGCGGTCGATCAGGGTCAGCGCCGAGGTGAGTTTTTCGGTGAGTTCGACTTGCTGGGAAACGAAACTGCGCTTGCGGCTGGTGAGCTCCTCGAGTTCCTGCTTCATGCGCTCGAGTTCCTCCTGCTGCTGCTGGATGCGCACCATTTCCTCCTGCGCGGCCCGGAGTTTGAGGTCGTAATCCTCGGTGCCCCGGTTGGACATGCCGGAGGAGGCCGTGGGCATTTCCATCTGCGACGAGCGGATTCGGATGTGGTGGGTGTGTTCGGTGGGGGTGGCCATGGCTGTGCGCGGGGTTGGAAAGATGCAAGTGCTTTACAGAAAACCACTTCATTCAGCCAGCTAAATATTTTACTTTTCTTGACAAGATCAACAGACCTCACCCGCCACCATCTCGCCGCGCTCAAGTGAGCGAACCATCACGGCAATTCGAGGTGTCTGTAACCGCGCATGGCGGGTGTCCGTTCAAATGTAAAACATCGCGCCACCCGGATTGCTGGCGAGGGTTTCCAAAGTGATTTGGTCGAGTTCGTGCCGCACGCTGGTGGAAATTTGCTCCCAGGCCTGGCGCACCGCGTGGCCTGACTCGCCGTAGCCGGCCACCGTACAATGCAGTAAGGCGGGGTCCACCGCCTCCACCACCTGCCGCAGCGTGATGGCATCCGGCGCGCGTGCGAGCAGGTAGCCGCCTGCCTGTCCGCGGCGGCTGTCAATCAGTCCGGCGCGCCTCAGATCGTTGAGAATCTGCACCAGAAAGTTCGCCGAGACGGCTTCGCGTTGCGCGAGGTCCTCAAGCCGTGTAAGAGTTCGCCCGTCATGGTGTTTGGCAAGCTGGGCCAGTGCCCGGCACGCGTATTCCAATTTCTGAGAAATCTTCATGAACGAATCCCAACAAACCGGAACCCTCCCGGCGAGCAAGAATCTTGGCAAGCTCTGCGCCGGAATATCCGCCGATGCACCTGCCGTGTGGCAAACCCTGCGCCTGGAAGCCTCCAAAGTCGCCGCCGCCGAACCGACGCTGCGACATCTCGTTGATGATGTGATCCTCTCGCGTGATACCGTCGCCGCCGCCCTCGGTGCGCGCCTTGCCCGGCGTCTGGCACGCGAGGATATGCCGCGCGAGGCGATGGAACCGCTGCTCACCGGCGTGTTCGAAGCCCAGCCACTCATCGTCCACAGCGCCATTCGCGACATGCAGGCGATGTTTGATCGCGATCCTGCCTGCTTTTCGCTGCTGGAGCCGCTGCTGTTTTTCAAAGGCTTTCTGGCCCTCACCACCTACCGCGTTTCCCACGCGCTCTGGCAGGACCAGCGCCGCTGGTTCGCACTCTACCTGCAAAGCATCGCCAGCGAGGCCTTCGCCGTGGACATCCACCCTGCCGCCAGCATCGGCTGCGGCATCCTGCTCGATCACGCCACCTCCTTCGTCGTCGGTGAGACGGCCATCATCGAGGACAACGTCTCCATCCTACACGAAGTCACCCTCGGTGGCACCGGCAAGCAGGGCGGCGCCCGCCACCCGATCATCCGCTCCGGCGTACTACTCGGTGCCGGCGCGAAAATCCTCGGCCGCGTGGAAATCGGCACCGGCGCGAAGGTCGGTGCTGGCAGCGTCGTACTCACCGACGTGCCGCCGCACACCACCGTGGCCGGAGTGCCCGCCGTGGTCGTCGGCGAATCCAGCGAGGAAAACCCCGCCATCGAAATGAACCAGCACCTCGATTGCCGCAGTGCCATCTGACTCCCATGAACTCCCGCCGCCGCCTCCTCCTCATCCTAGCCTACGCCCTGACCCTCGTCTCGTGCGATAAGGCGAAAAATTTCGCCGAAAAGGCATCCTCCGCCGTCAAGGACCGCATAGCTTCCAAAACAGGTGCCGGAGACGCCTCCAAAACCGATCCCGCCCTCCAGAAACTCGTGGATCAAACGCCGGATGGAGTCAGCTTCCGCAAGGACCTGCCCTTTCCCACACACCTCGAAGTCAGGATCACACGCCACCAGGAATGGTCCGGGCGATTTTCCCAGAGCTCCGCCATCGAGCGCCATGCCGAGGCCCTCAAAGGCACACGCACCAGCGTCAGCAAACTCGAACGCGCCGGCGACCAGGTCCGCCACACCTCGGAAAAAACAAATTTTTCCATCCCTTCCGCCGACGATCCTGACGGTGCGAAACAAATCCTCAGTGATCCACTCTCGGCCAATGCCCCTTCAGCCCAGTCCCACACCTTCCGCAAAACCGGCAAATCCTGGCTCGCCGATCCGGCCGGCGGTTTCCGCAACACCACTCTTGCCAAGGAACTCTCACCCTTTTTCGACGGACTCCTCATCGAAAACGCCCTCGCTCCCCGGCCACTCTGGTTCGCCGCCAAAAAACGCTTCAAACCCGGCGACCAACTCGTCGTCACCGGCGATTCCCTGCCCATGTTGCTCGCCGGAAAAGCCACCGGCACCCTCACCTTGAAACTTGAATCCTTCGAATCCGTCGAGGGCCACCCCTGCGGCGTCTTCACCGTCAGCGGCGATTACAGCCGCAGGCAGTTTCCGGACTTCGAGGGCATCTTCACCGATGAGGATGTCACCATCCAATCCGGCAAGCTCTGGCTCTCCCTCATCCACCCCATCATCCTCCGCGAGCAACTCGATACCATCCAGACCCTCAAATCCGGCAACCGTGGAAACCAATCCAGCCGCGGCCAGGGCTCCATCAAGGTCAGCGTAAAGCGCGCCTGGAAACCCCTCGGCGCGTGATTTCTCTTCTCCCCCCCACCGCAAAAATCCAAAACCTCCGCTTGTTGATTTTTCGTTTCGTTCACGCGTGATACTCCTGAATGCTCTTCACCGTCAGCTCCTTCTCCTTCAACGAGCGCATGGCTTTCACGGACGCTTCGGCGGCGGAGAGGTTGGTGGCGTGGGAGATTTTTTGGGCGATGGCGGTGGAGCGGATCCCGCTAAATTTGCGCTTGCTATGTAACATGGAGAACATAGAAATGCGCATGGCTCGCAGTGATTCAGGACGTGTTGTTATCGAGGTCGATCCAAAGACCAAAAGGAAGCTCTACGCAAGCTTGGCGCTTTCGGGCAGCACGTTGAAAGGCTGGTTTTCCACTGTCGCTGAGGAGTATTGCACGTATGGAAAAACTGCCAGCTTGTTCCAAAAAGATTCCTTGATTTCCCCACCAACTCTTGCTGTCGGGACTAGCTATCGCACTCAGAAAAAATACTCGGTGGTGTCGATGTTTTCGGGATGCGGCGGTATGGATCTTGGCTTCGGCGGCGGGTTTGAAATTTTCGGCAAGCGATACCCCAAGCTGCCGTATGAAATCCTGTGGGCCAATGATCTGAATGAAGCGGCTTGCCGCACTTACAAGAAGAACCTCGGAGACCACATACATCCCGGAGACATCTGGAACCTGATTTCGACCATGCCAAAAAAAGCCGATGTTTTAATTGGTGGTTTCCCTTGTCAGGATATTTCCATCAACGGCAAGGGCGTTGGAGTGAGTGGTGCCAGAAGTGGTTTGTACCGGGCAATGGTCGCCGCAGTCGACAAGCTTAGACCTAAAGTATTTGTGGCGGAGAATGTCCGGGCTCTTTTGATGAAAAGCCGTAGCGATTCATTGAAGCAGGTAGTCAACGATTTTTCGGATCTCGGTTACACGCTGTCTGTTCAGCTCTATAAGGCGGTGGACTATGGTGTGCCGCAAATCCGTGAACGTGTTTTTATCGTGGGCGTTCCCAACGGCAGGCCGAAGTTCCTTCCCCCGGCGGTGGAACGTAACCGTGAAACATGGATGACTTCGGACGAGGCGATTGGAGACCTTATGGACTTGGTCGAAGATCCCGCGATCAATCATGTCTGGAGCCGTGCGAACGTAAGTCCTGAGCAGGGGAATCGAAAAATTTCAGCAAACAAGCCGGCACACACGATCCGAGCAGAGTGTCATGGGAATATCCAGTTTCACTACAAGTTGCCCAGGCGCCTTTCTATGCGTGAGGCCGCAAGAATCCAGACTTTCCCTGATAACTTCATTTTCGATTCAAAGCTGCGCGAAACCGAGCGTCAGGTAGGAAACGCAGTGCCACCAGTGCTGGCATGGCACATTGCCAATGCCGTTCATCGAAACCTCAATGAGGATGAAACCCGCTCCGCCAAACCAACTAACTCAACTCGGAAAAAGAACGTCTGAGGGACGCCAATCGGCCGCATGCTTGTCAGCCTCGGCAAGCCACCAAGCAATTCGTTCGAGCTTGGGAACATCTTCTCCCCAATATTCGACAAACAACGCGTCCGGCAAGTAGTCGGCGGCATTTCTCATCTCGCTTTCAATGTCTTGCAGCGAACGCAGAATGTAGGTGCCGCCCCGAGTCGAATCTGCTCTCAAAGCGACACTTCCTGCGCTGAACAAATCCCTGACTTGGGGAGCAAGTACGCCGTGATAGGTCAGGAGATACAGGCTGACATCATCGTATTTGCGTCGGTTTCTGCTGGAGCCAACGATTTGCGGGCAAAGCAGTGCGGCTTCCGCCCTCAATGTTCGCTTTTCCTCTGAGTCCAAGCTCGTGTAAAGTCGCGCTTGAATTGGCAAGGTGTGTTCAGCCTCCTCCTTATCTTCGAGCCACCACAAGCGCTCACCAACTTTTAGCCGTGATCTAGCGTAGTTGCGGATGTGAAGCATCTTATCGGCTTCGGGAAGCTGAGAAAACTCTGGGTAGTCTATCCCCAAAACTCCGAATAGTGATCGCTGAGAGCCAATTTCGACTTCGAATCGAGGCACGTGAGAAGTTCTGACATGAACGACGCAATCTCCATAGTGACCCCATCGGACACCTGGCTCACCGCCCATCTTCCCAAATAGAAGATAGACGTGATCCACATCGGGTGCGCGGGTGGATTCAAAGACGCTATTGGCAACACTTCGCCATGTGTCGTTAAGTGTAAATTTCACTTCAATCCCAAACGGAGGCAAAACGATATCGGGAAAAACATGAGGATGCGGACTGAAATTGATGGAAAAGCCCGAATCTTGAAGCAGAGCTTCCAAGAGTTCGCGAGCCTGTCTTTCGAAAGCGGGAGACGAGGGAAATACGCCTTGATCCGCAATCATTGCCGTAAGGCGCTCGCATAGCCGGTCCAAAATCGATTCAAATTCTTCTGATCTCATTGGGTGGCTTGCTGGGAATTCCTAATCGAGGGCGTTCTGGCTTAGAAACTCAAGCGTGATACTCCTGAATGCTCTTCACCGTCAGCTCCTTCTCCTTCAACGAGCGCATGGCTTTCACGGACGCTTCGGCGGCGGAGAGGTTGGTGGCGTGGGAGATTTTTTGGGCGATGGTGGTGGAGCGGATCTGGACTTCGTCGGCGCGGGCCTCGTGGGTGCTGGGAGTGTTGACGACGAAGTGAATCTCGCGGTTCTTCATCATGTCGATGACGTTCGGGCGGGCCTGCTCGGCGAGTTTGTAAACGCGGGTGCAGGGGATGCCTTCGGCGGCGAGGCAGGCGTGGGTGCCGCCGGTGGAGTAGATCTTGAAACCGAGATCCACCAGGTCGCGGGCGACGGCGACGGCGCGGTTCTTGTCGAGATCGGCGACGGACAGGAAGACATTGCCTTCGGTTGGCAGCGGGTTGAAGGCGGATATCTGGCTCTTCGCGTAGGCCATGCCCCAGTCGGGATCGATGCCCATGACCTCGCCGGTGGATTTCATTTCCGGGCCTAACACGATATCGATGCCGGGGAAGCGGTTCCAGGGGAAGACGGCTTCTTTCACCGAGAAATGCGTGGGGATGATGGTTTCGGTGTAGCCGAGATCGGTGAGCTTGTGGCCGAGCATCACCTTGGCGGCGAGCTTGGCGAGGGACACGCCGGTAGCCTTGCTGACAAACGGCACGGTGCGCGAGGCGCGCGGGTTGACTTCGATGACGTAGAGCAGTCCGTCCTTCACCGCGAACTGGATGTTCATGAGGCCCTTGACCTTGAGTTCGCGGGCTAGATCCTTGGCGGCGCGGACGATTTCCGCCTTGATTGAATCGGTTAGGGAAAACGACGGGATGACGCAGGCGGAGTCGCCGGAGTGGATGCCGGCCTGTTCGATGTGCTCCATGATGGCTCCCACGACGGAGGTTTCGCCGTCGCTGATGCAATCGACGTCCACCTCGGTGGCGTTGTCGAGGAAGCGGTCCACGAGCACCGGGCGCTCGGGCGAGGCGGTGACGGCCTCGCGCATGTAACGGGAGAGTTCGGTGTCGTTGTAAACGATCATCATCGCGCGGCCACCGAGCACGAAGGACGGCCTGACAAGAACGGGATAGCCGATCCGGTTAGCCACGGCGAGCGCCTCGGCTTCGTTGGTGGCGGTGCCGGCTTCGGCTTGTTTGAGATCGAGCTTGTCGAGCAGCGCGGAGAAGAACTTGCGGTCCTCGGCGAGTTCGATCGACTTCGGCGAGGTGCCGATGATGGGCACGCCGTGGCGTTCGAGATCGGCAGCGAGGTTGAGCGGGGTTTGGCCGCCGAACTGGACGATCACGCCGTGCGGTTTTTCCTGATCGCAAATGTTCAGGACGTCTTCGAGCGTGAGCGGCTCGAAGAAGAGCTTGTCGGACGTGTCATAGTCGGTGGAGACGGTTTCCGGATTCGAGTTCACCATGATCGCCTCGTAGCCGAGCTCCTTCACGGCGAAGGCGGCGTGGACGCAGCAGTAGTCGAACTCGATGCCCTGGCCGATCCGGTTCGGACCGCCGCCGAGGATGATGATCTTCTTCTTGTCGCTCTCGCGGGCTTCGTTTTCGTCGCCATAGGTGGAGTAGAAATACGGTGTGTAGGCTTCGAATTCGGCGGCGCAGGTATCAACAAGGCGGTAGGTCGGGATGATGCCCTTGGCCTTGCGTTCGGCGCGGATGGCATCCGCGGTGGTCCCCCGGAATTTGGCGATCTGGCGGTCGGAGAAACCCAGTTTCTTGAGGCGACGGAGGTCAGGCGTCCCGCCTGACACGGAAGACAGGCGTCCCGCCTGTCCCGCAGCAACAGATTCCCACTCGGGCTTGATGAGAACCTTGATCATTCCAATCTCGTATTTGCCTCCGCGAAGTTTGGCTGGGTTGCATTGGATATACTCACGGAAATCCACCAGATTCTCCCAATCACGGACCATGCGGTCGTAACATTCTTCCATCCACAAATTCCCTTCGCGCTTGAGTGCCTTGTTGATTTCGTGGGCGGTGTATGATTTCCACGAATGCAGGATGCCACTCAAAGGATTTCCTGGCAGGGGCTTGACAAGAACATGGACGTGGTTGGGCATCACCACGAAGGCGTCAAGGATATAACGACTGCCATCAAAGTGACGCAGGGCGTTGGAAACAATGGCACGCACCTCGGGACGGTCTAACAAACATTCGCCATGACCTTCGTCCATCCATTGCTCGATGGTCTCGCGGAATCGGAGTTCGTATTCACGTAAGGTTTTTGCATCCCAAGGCTGTGGATGTTGCCCGTGCCATACCTCCAATTCCTCTTTCCACTGGCGCAATTTGGAATCCGGAAGGGAGTCACCAAGACGGAAGGTGACGAAGTAGGTGCAAGCATCCTGTTCCCAATGGGGCAAATGACGGCGGGTTTTGTCGGTAGGCGCATCCGGACTGTATGGAATGAACGTGCCCGGAGAAGCGTTGGTGGGATGTTTGGAAGACAGGCGTCCCGCCTGTTCGGAAGAAGAGCAACAGGAGGGACGCCCGTTTTCCGTGACAGCCGGGACGGCTGTCTTCCCCCCGGCTGCGGCTTCCATACCTTCATCGGCGAGCTGCTTGAGGTGGCCGAGGAACCAGTTGTCGATTTGCGTGGCGGTGTGGACTTCTTCGATGGTCCAACCGTTGCTGAAGGCGGTTTGCAGCCAGAAGATGCGCTCGGCGTTCGGGATCTGGAGCTTGCGGGCGATCTCCTCCCTGGTCGGATTTTCCGGATCCTTGTTGTCGAAACCAAAACCCCAGCGGCCGGTTTCCAATGAGCGCAGGCATTTCTGCATGGATTCCTTGAAGGTGCGGCCGATGGACATCGCCTCGCCGACGGATTTCATCGAGGTGGTTAGAACCGGATTGGCGGTCGGAAACTTCTCAAACGTGAAGCGCGGAATCTTGGTGACCACGTAGTCGATGGTCGGCTCGAACGAAGCGGGCGTCTCGCGGGTGATGTCATTGGGCAATTCGTCGAGCGTATAACCGACGGCGAGTTTCGCGGCGATCTTGGCGATCGGGAAACCGGTGGCCTTCGAGGCGAGCGCGGACGAACGGGAAACCCGCGGGTTCATCTCGATGACGATCATGCGGCCGGTCTTCGGATCGGTGGCGAACTGGATGTTCGAGCCGCCGGTTTCCACGCCGATCTCGCGGATGCAGGCGAATGAGGCGTCGCGCATGATCTGGTATTCGCGGTCCGTTAGAGTCTGGATCGGCGCGACGGTGATCGAGTCGCCGGTGTGCACGCCCATCGGATCGAGGTTTTCGATCGAGCAGATGACCACGCAGTTGTCCTTGCAGTCGCGCATGACTTCCATTTCGAACTCTTTCCAGCCGAGCAGCGATTCCTCGATGAGAACTTCGCTCACCGGCGAGAGATCCAGCCCGCGGGTGATGATTTCCTCGAACTCGTCGCGGTTGTAGGCGATGCCGCCGCCCTGGCCGCCGAGGGTGAAGGCGGGGCGGATGATGAGCGGAAAACGGCCGATGGTTTCGGAAACTTTTTTCGCCTCCTCCATCGTGTGGGCGACTCCGGATAGCGGCAGGTCGAGCCCGATTTTCAACATGGCCTCTTTGAAACGCAGGCGGTCCTCGCCTTTGTCGATGGCGTCGGCATTCGCACCGATCATGCGGACGCCGTATTTGTCGAGCACGCCGGACTTGAAGAGCGACATCGAGGTGTTGAGCGCCGTCTGGCCGCCGAGCGTGGGAAGCAGCGCGTCGGGTTTTTCGCGGATGATGATCTTCTCCACCACTTCTGGCGTAATCGGCTCAATGTAAGTGCGATGCGCGAATTCCGGATCGGTCATGATGGTGGCCGGATTCGAGTTCACGAGCACCACTTCGTAGCCTTCCTCCTTCAGAGCCTTGCAGGCCTGAACTCCGGAATAATCGAATTCGCAGCCTTGGCCGATGACGATGGGGCCGGAGCCGATGACGAGAATTTTGTGGATCGAGGTATCTTTGGGCATGATGGGAGGCTGGTTGTCCGCGCGCCGTGGCGGCTAAATTGGACGGGGTTTGGCAGGGATTTTCCCGCTTGTAAAGGGTCGGATTGCGAAGATCCGACATCAGCCACCCAATGCCGCCTACCTCGTTCCGACAATACGCTCCGCCACTTTCTTCAGAATCACCGGAGTCTCCGGATTCTTCGCCAGATTCTCCGCCAGTTCCGTCACTTCCCTGCCGCCGCCATCGCCCGCAATGGACAATGCCGTCACCCGCACGGCCAGGCCGGTATCCGGGTTTTGCGCCAGGTCGAACGCACGTCGCCGCACTTCCGCCAGATTCTTCTCCTGCTGATCTCGCTCGTAACCACGGCTCAAAGCGATCAGCGCCGATCCCGGCGTGGTTTCATCGGTCGTCCCTACCGCCCGCCACAGCGCGCTTTCCATCTCCTGCCGCGCTCCGCCTTGCTCCCACAGATGCCCGAGATGCTGCATGATGTAGTCCCGCACCACCGGATCGGTCTCCGGCTGGAACGCCGCCTCACCCAATGCCGCCGCCAAGCCTTCCCACGGCGGCTCTTGCATGCGCATCACCGTCAGCAACTCATCCGCCAGCCAGTGTATCGAGCCCTTGCCCATCCCCTCCGGCACTTCCCTTCCCGCGAGAAACGCCAATGCCGCCTCATGCTCCTCCTTGGAAAGTGAAATCCCGCGCATCCCCTGGAGCTGCCGCACCCGCTCGTTCACCGTCTGCTTCCCGCTTGCCAGAACCGCAAGCACTGCCTCCGGCTCCACCGCCTTCGCCCGGAACTGTAGCGGCTGTCTAGGACTGGAGGTGGCTGCCGCTTCACCAATCCCGGCTCCACCAATCCCTGGATTCTCTGCTCCAATCGTTTTCTTCGACTTCGCAAAAGCCCCTGCTATTTCATCAGGAACTCCTCCCTGCCTCACAGGTCTGGTCTTCCTATCCATGCCAATCCACAGCCCGACCACCATGGCAATGACCATGAGAACCATGCCCGCCAACCGAAGTGCCCGATGTTGTCGCTGGGGTTCAGTGGGTGATCCAGATTTCTTCATTCGCCGTCTTTGTAATGATCCTCAAAGACCGATTCCAAAATGTCTGTTATTTGGGACTGACCCTGGAGACGACGCTCCAACTATCTAGATTGCAAGTTGGAGGTATCTAAAACTTGGTCTGCCAAAGATCTCGCAATTTTCATTTGATCAATAGGAAGCATGGCAATGCACTCATCAATCATTTTCCGAATCAATTCTCTTTGTTTAATAAGACCATCCCGAATATTACCTTTCTCTTCATTTCGCTTGATAGCCTCAATATATTTTGTTCTATCATCATTATCTGCCAGAGATTTTGGTGACATGCCGGCTATAAAGATCTGCCCCGCTTTAGTCGGGATAGCCATATTTAGAAAAAACTTGTTTTCAGGATCTCTTAAATATTTATTAATTGCCATTACTTGGTTTAAAAGCATCATTAACTTGACATTCTCGTTTCTCTCTTTCGAAATGCGATCGAAGAAATTAGCATTGAACGCCGCGCTTTCTATTTCTGCGAATGAACTCAAGGATGTGATTATCAGAATTAGTAATATTTTCATGGTAAATTTTTAATGGCCTTAACTTCTTTGCCCCCTTTGCTCGCCGTTGCTGTCACTGTAGTAGGATTAGTATCCGTACTAACTCTCATAGTCAATACCTGATCGAGTGTGCAAATTTCGCCTTCGGAGCTATTACATTTATACTTCCACCCAATTTCCCACTTGAAATTGCCGTCTATATATGGACCAGGATAACCTCCCCCAGCAGGATCTGGCCCAACTAAATCCCCGCCGTCAAACAGCGTTCCTTTCCCATTCTCTCTGGGGTCAGTCCGCTCATTGCAACATTTTCTCCAGTTCATTGATTCTTTTTTCCAGTTTCCGGTCACGCTTCACGCCGCACACCAGACGGCTTACTGAGCCAGGATGCCCCATTTGCAGACGTGTGGCAATCCATTC
>JAUYNL010000001.1 GCA_030696085.1 Luteolibacter sp. | reverse complement strand
CCGACGCCTAATGGGCCTGCGATATTCATTCGGGGCGACTTCCGAGCGACACTGCATCTCACCCTCGCAAGGCACCTTCGCATAATCCGCATATTCGCATAATTTTTGTTATGCGCAGATTTGCATAATGCCAAGAACTGGCTCTTCATGGGTGGCGAGACCACCGGCCAGCGCAGCGCCGTCATTTATACCCTTGTCGAATGCGCCCGCCGCCACGGCCACGACCCCGAAGTCTATCTCTCCGACATCCTCCAACGTCTCCCCGCCATGACCAACCAGGACGATCTGAGCGTCCTGCTCCCATCCAACTGGCAGCCCAGCACCGCCACCCCGGCACTTGAAGTCGAGGCAGCAATCATGCCCTGAGCCGGAAGGGAGCATAGAAAACATACACACCTGTGTATGCTACTTATGCTCCGGCGGCCAGCAGCTCCCCATGCCCATCCGTTGACCGCTTACGTTCTTCTTCGTTGCGAGTCCGATGCTGGCACCAAAGTCGAACGCGGCCACGATTTGTGACACGAACGCGATGGGAAGGACCAAGGAGCTTTTCCCAATGGCCGTTGGTGATGGGCGGATGATTGCCGAATCCCACTTACTCCTTGAAAACAACGCCCAGCGTAGCGTCGTCGCCTCAATTGCGGAGACCGATCTGGAGGCTGCGGCAATGTGGTTCCAAAGCCTGCCCGCTGACGACGAACGAGAATTAGCGGCAGATGCTTATATTTGGTCACCCCAAGGAAGCTCTTCCGAAAGCATTAGATGGATTATCGAAAGCATGCCCCTTCAAACTGAAGGCAGAAGAGGGCGTGGCACGGTTCTCGATCACTATGATGAAACAGCACTGAATTTGACCGCCGTTGACCGCTCGCTAAGTGTGGAATCCGTCTTGAGTTCTGAGTTCGTCAGCAGTGCCATTCCCGAACCGAGCGCAGCCATACTCACGGCAGTTGGCATTTTCGGCCTGTTGCGACGCCTCCGTCACGCTGCGAATATTTTATCCGCTTCCGCCAATCCCTGCAAGCGGCCCTTCTGCCGAAGGACCCTGCCTTGGCCGATTGTCTCACATCTGCAACAACACTAAAAAGTGGTGTAATTGCGCACTCGTTGGTCGCAGACCGCCGCTACAACCAACACCGCCGGGCGCTCATGGGCTTCGTCCCTCAGCCCCTCGCCTGCCCGGCTTCCCTGTTCTGTCTGGTTTTGTTTCATGCGGCTCTTGAGCTCAGAGGAAGATGACTCCTACCTGCGGACGGGGCGGAACCCGAGGCCGTAGTAGCTGCCGCCTGGGCTGTAGGAGTAGCGGAAGGCGGCACGGCAGTTGCTGGAAACGGTGCTCCAACTGCCGCCGCGAAGCACGCGGTCCGAGCCGGAGGCCGGACCGGGAGGGTTGTCCGTACTTTCCGGTGAGCCGTAGTAGGAGCCGGAATACCAATCCCACGTCCACTCCCAGATGTTCCCCGCCATGTCGAACAGGCCATAGCCGTTCGCCGGATAGGAGCCAACCGGCGTGGTGCCTCCGGAGCTGTAATTCGCGTTGGAAGTCGTGATGCTGTTTCCCCACGGATACCGCAGTCCCGTGCTGCCGCCACGCGCCGCCTTTTCCCACTCCGCTTCGGTCGGCAGGCGATAGCCGCTGGCGTTCCATTTCACCCAGGTGTTCTGAACATTCACATCGCCGCTCTTGTAGATCACGTTCTGCGCGGCATCGGTGTAATAGCAGGGCGTGAGGCCTTCCTTCTGGCTGCGGGCGTTGCACCATTTCACCATGTTGTACCACGACATCGAGTGGGCCGGATGTCCGGCTCCATTGGCACTGCCACCACCGATGGAATAGCCGTTGGCGTTTCCCCATGTCTGGACGGATTGCCAGAGTTCCTTGGAGACTTCCGTTTTATCCATGAAAAACGCGGCCACCTGCACGTTGTGTACCGGCATGGCATCGGTCAGGCCATCCAGATTATCCCCCATCTGAAACGGCCCGCCGGGAATGTAGGCCATCCCCGGAGGCGCGGGCGGCGTGGTGCCATCATGGGCGGTCACGCGCATCCGGCATTGCGGCACCCAGTTTCCATTCCAATCCGATCCGATCCGATCCGGCATTCCAGGTGATCTTGCGGTTGGACCCCGGCGAGATGTTCGCGCCCACATGGCCGCTCAGGGACACGCAGGGAATGCCGTAAGTCAGCCCGGCATCGGAAGAGGCCGCCACCTGGATCAATTGCAAATCCCCGTCCGCATCGGAGAGATCGTAATAAATATCCACCAGCTTCGTCCCCGGCCGTTGGGAGGCGCGGATGTTGGAAACCACGGGGGGAGCGGCGAGGGAAACGGAACACAAGGCCAACAACAGGAAAGACAGGGTCTTCATGCGGACATTCCAACAATTATGGATAGACTGCGGCAAGCCAAACATCACAAAGAATGCGGAGCGGTGGAGTTTGGACTACGATGGCATGCCGCCGCTCCCGGCTTGATTCCGACGCGGCAAACCCGGTCAAACGGCACCTCTCCCGCCATCGATTCCATCCTTGTTTCCAAGGGCTGGTTGAGTATCTTTCCTCCATGATCCAAACTGTGGAAGCCATTGTGGACGAAAAAGGCTCGGTGCGCCTGCTGGAGCAGGTTCATCTGGACCGCCGTCACCGCGCCCTGCTCACCATTTTATCCGATGAACCAAGCGATGGCCTCGAAACCGCGCTGTTGAGTGAGGCCGCCTTGGCTCTGGACTGGAACCGACTTGAAGAGGAGGAGGCATGGTCGCACCTGCGGAAGGCTCTGTAGTCCTCGTGCCATTTCCGTTCTCGGATTTGTCCCAATCCAAACTCCGGCCTGCGGTGGTTCTGGCCGATGCCGGGCGTGGCGATTGGATTCTTTGCCAGGTAACAAGCCGGTGTTACGCGGATCCACATGCCGTGGAACTCACTGATCAGGATTTTGACCACGGAACCCTGCGCGTTGTCAGCTATGCCCGTCCCGCCAAGCTGTTCACAGCTCATCAAACCCTATTCGTTGCCGAGGCGGGCCGTCTCAAACCGACCGCCCGTGATCGAATCATCCACGGAATTGTCTCGCTGCTCCAAAAGCCGGACTAACAACCCGCTACCAACCGACGGGAATGTGGCCACGGTATGGCAGCCATGCCAAGCGCCTTGATTCCGGCGTTTGAAATCCTAAGTCTCAAGCCCGTGACCACCCACACCGCTCCGCTCACATCCGAACAGGTGGAGAAACTCCGCCGGGTGCTGGAGGATCAGGCTTATGATTTCGAAACGAAACCCCACGCGCTGTTTTCGGCGCGGAAGGGGAAACTGAACGTCACGGTCTATCAGAAAGGGCCGAAGGTGCTGGTGCAGGGCAAGGGCACGGAGGACTTCATCCGCTTCACGCTCGAACCCGAAGTCCTCGGCGAGGCGCGGCTGGGCTACGAGGAGCTGCTGGAGCCCGACAAGTTCGAGCCGCACTTCGGCATCGATGAGAGCGGCAAGGGCGATTTTTTCGGGCCGCTGGTGATCGCCGGCGTATTCACCGATGCCGTGATCGCCCGGCAATTGATCGCGGCCGGCGTGATGGATTCGAAACGCGTGACCAGCGCCGGGCGCATCCGCAAGCTCGCCGCCATCATCCGCGCCACGCCGGGATGCACGACGGAAGTCGTTTCCATCGGCCCGGAAAGTTACAACCGGATGCACGCGTCGTTCGGCAACCTGAACCGTCTGCTCGCCTGGGGCCACGCCAAGGTGATCGAAAATCTCGCCGCCGCCCGGCCGGATTGCCCACGCGCCCTGAGCGACCAGTTCGCCCGGCCCGAGGTGCTCCAGCGCGCGCTGCGTGAAAAAGGCCTCACCCTCACGCTCGAACAACGCACCAAGGGCGAGTCCGACACCGCCGTGGCCGCAGCTTCGATCCTCGCGCGGGAGCGCTTCATCGACTGGATGGACAAGACCTCGGCCGGGTGCGGCGTCAAACTTCCGCTGGGGGCCTCCGCGGAGGTTCTGCGGGCGGGCCGCGGGTTTGTGGAGAAGCACGGAAGCGAGGCGCTGGGCAAGGTCGCGAAACTCCATTTCCGGACGACTGCGTCGGTTCTCGACCCACTTCAGGATTCTCCCGGCGGGTCTTCCGCGGATGGAACGTAAATCCTTGTAAATTAGTCGATTTTTTAACGGGACAAAGCGCCACCCCGCGTTGTTGAATCCGCCCGCCCTCCATTTTTCCAACTCCCTTACTCAAATGGCCACCATTACCAAACGCGAACTCGCCATCAAGATCACCGACCAGCTCGGAGCCAAGAATCACAAGATCACCCAACAGGATGTGCTCGAAGTAATTCAAACCCTCATCGAGGAAATCACCGATGCTCTTGCCGAGGGCGACACCGTGGTGATGCGCAATTTCGGCGCTTTCCAGGTCCGCGAGATGAAGGCGAAAATCGGCCGCAACCCGAAGGATCCCGAAAAGGACGTGCCCATCCCGGCCCGTGCCGCCGTCAAGTTCAAGCCTGGCAAGGAAATGAAGGAAAAGGTGGCCACCACCCTGCGCATCATCCGCGAGCGCAAGCCCTGACCCGTGGCGGCCTTCCCGCCGCGGAACCCGAGCCATGAACCCGTTAGTATCCGTTAGGTCCACGGTGGTCGCGGCGTTGCTCATCCCGCTGTTCGCCTCCTGCTCCTCGCGCCCCGGCGGCCATCACGGCTACATGACGCGCTCCTACACCGTGCGCGGCCAGAGCTACAGCCCGATGTCGGTGGACGAGGCTCTCCATTTCGAGGAAACCGGCACCTGCTCCTGGTACAACGAGTCGAAGTTCTTCGGCCTGAAGCGAGGCAACACCTCGCTCGGGGAAAAGGTGATGCCCTGGCACCTCACCGGAGCGCACAAGACGCTACCCCTGCCCTGCCTCGTCAAGGTCACCAATCTTGAGAATGGCAGATCCCTGAGGGTCCGCATCAACGACCGCGGGCCCTTCATAGCCAACCGCCACCTCGACCTCACGCCCCGCGCCGCGAAAAAACTCGGCTTTTACGACCAGGGGCTCACCAGCACCCGCATCGAAGTGCTCTCCGTGGGCGATGGCTCCTACCGCCGGAAGAAAAAGCGGAGCTGGTTCTTTTTCTAATCTTCTCTCCATGCTCTATCACTCCACCAACAACCCGTCCTATCGTGTCGATCTCAAGGAGGCGATCCTCCGCTCGCTGCCGCCGGACAACGGCCTCTACATGCCCGACTCGCTGTCGGTGCTGGGAGATGAGTTCTGGAAAATCTGGCGTCACCTCAGTTTCCAGGAAATCGGCTTCGCCGTGGCAGACGCGTTTTTCGGCTCCGATGTCCCTCCGGACGCGCTGCGGGAAATGGTCGAGGGCACGCTCACCTTCGACGCCCCGCTCGTCACGCTGGGCCCGGGCGACCATGTTCTGGAGTTGTTTCACGGTCCGACGCTCGCCTTCAAGGATTTCGGCGCACGTTTCATGGCCCGCCTGATGGCCTGGCTCACCCGTGGCGATGACCGCATGCTCACCGTGCTGGTGGCCACCTCCGGCGATACCGGCGGCGCGGTGGCCTCCGCATTCCATAACGTGCCCGGCACGCGGGTGGTCATTCTCTATCCGAAAGGCAAGGTCTCCGGTCTTCAGGAAAAACAACTCACCGCGCTGGGTGGAAACATCACCGCGCTGGAAGTCGATGGTTCCTTCGATGACTGCCAGGCGCTCGTCAAATCCGCCTTTCTCGACCGCGAACTCTCGGCAAACCTGAATCTCACCTCCGCGAACTCAATCAACCTCGCGCGGCTGGCGCCGCAGGCATTCTATTACATCCACGCCGCCCGCCAGCTCCCGGAGGGCGTGCCGCCGGTCTTCGTGGTGCCATCCGGAAACTTCGGGAATCTAACAGCCGGCCTGCTCGCGATGAGACTTGGCCTGCCTGTCGCACACTTCGTGGCCGCCACCAATCTCAACGACGTGGTGCCGGAATTCCTCCGCACCGGCACCTATACGCCCCGCCCGAGCACGGCCACCATCTCCAACGCCATGGATGTGGGAGCACCTTCGAATTTCGTCCGCATGCAGGCGCTCTTCGGCGGGTCCTGGGAGGATATGAAATCCAGGATCAACGGCATGTGGTTCGACGACGATCAAACCCGCGCGGCGATCCGCGAGGTGAAGTCGATCCACGATTACGAAATCGACCCCCACGGTGCGATCGGCTGGCTGGCCGCCCGCGCCTGGCGCGCGCAGCACCCGTGCAGCTCCACCATCACGCTCGAAACCGCCCACCCGGCGAAATTCCCGGATGTGATGGAGGTGGAACTCGGCCCCGGCGCGGTGGAAGTCCCCGAGCGCCTCGCGGTGCTCGCCAGCCGCGAGAAAGTCGCGATCCCCATGACCACTGACAAGACGGCCTTCCGTGAGTGGCTGGTGGACATGTAGCGGAGATCCGCAACAAGATCCAGAGCGGCTGAAACCTCCGCGAGATCATCGACCATGTGGACGAGCTGAAATTTGGCTCGCAGAAGGAGAAACATGAACTCTCCCACCTCTACGAAGCCAAGATCAAGAACATGGGCAATGCCGGGCCGTCCCCGCCATGCCCGCAGTGCGGCCAGCCCATGCGCCGCCGCAGATCCTGGAGGCATTCATCGGATTCCAGCAGTTCCTGCATGTGAGCAAGGTCGCGTAGCGCCAACGGATCGCCGCTTTCACTCCACTGCATGAATGCCGATGCGGTGCCGCTCACAGAGCGCCGCGACCCCATTCCTCTCTAACAAAAGCGTCCTCCCCGCCTCGATGGCGATGCCGGTGACGCCGGCCGCGGCGCAGGTTTCGATGGTTTGCGGGCCGACGACCGGCACATCAAAGCGGAAATCCTGGTTCGGTTTGGAAACCTTGACCAGAATCACCTCCTTGCCGCGGCCGAGTTCGCCGCCGCGCTTGATGCAGTCGTTGGTGCCTTCAAAGGCCTCCACCGCGAGGACTGTGCCGCGCCTCACCACCACGCTCTGGCCGATGTCCAGCGCGCTGGTTTGCTTGGCGATTCGGAAGCCGAACTCCGCGTCTGTGAGCTGGCGTTTTTTCAGAGCCGGCCCGCAGACATGACCGGGGCCCGGCAGGTGGTCGTCGAGAAAAGTCGTGGCGTTCAGTACGGTGATGCCATCCTTTGCGAGCTCCTCCGCGATGGCCCCGAAGAGCGTCTCGGCATTGCGCTCCTTCACCCGTGCGAGCATCATGAGCACCCGCAGATCAGGCCGCAGATCGAAGAGGTTTTTTGGCGAGATCTGTCCCATCATCACCGCTTCCGTCACGCCCTCGCGCTTGAAGAATTTGATCATTTTGCCGAGTTGGGCGACGCGGAACCACTCGATGGCGTCGGCTTGATCGGCGAGCTCGGGTTTCGTCTCGCCGTGGAAAGCGGCGACGGCGAGTTTTACACCGGGCGAGTGACGCCGGGCGGCGGCGATGAAAGTTTCCGGATAAACTCCGCTGCCTGCGATGATTCCGATGATTCGGGATGGGGCCATGATCTTGTGAAACCCGGACGCCCTGTGGAAAAGTGAGAGTAGCGGCTGTGGGACTCGAACCCACACTCGTTGGAACTCGATTTTGAGTCGAGCGCGTCTACCAATTCCGCCAAGCCGCCTTGGTGCGACGGACTTTGAAACGTCCGGCCGTAGCATGGCAAGCGGATTTCTCCCCAAGATTCCCGCCGCGTGTCGCCTTATTTCACGTCCACCGTGTAATCGCCCAGCGCCCACTGGATGCCGGCGAGATAATGGCGCACCACCTTCGGATGGCTATAGATCTCATGATTGTGCCCCAGCGAACTGTAGAAGACCCGGCCCTTTTCCCAGTGCCGTGCCCAGGAAATACCGAAATCACCGTCGGTGCGCTTGATCCCATTGACATTCATGTCGGACCTCTCCGTGTCGAGGCGCAGCAGCATGTGTACCGCCTTGGAGTCATAGGGATCCTTCAACTGATAGATCTCCTCCTTGAAATCGACATTCCGGCCCTCGAACATCGCCACCAGGGGATGCTTCTCCTGCCCTGGCTCCACCTTCACGCTCACCTGCGTGCCGGAACCCCATGGGTGGCCATCGAAAAATCCGTTGATCATCTTGCCGTATTCCGACCACTCGTAGCAGGTATCGGTCGCCGCGTGGATGCCCACGAATCCGCGACCGGCCTTGACGAATTTCATTAGATTCTGCTTCAGCCGCGTTTCCCGCTCGCGGGCCGCAGTCTTGTCCGCGTCGCTGAGTTTTTCCATCTCCTTGGGAGACGGCAGGAAGACATTCATCGTCGTGCTGAGAAAGCATACGGCGTCGAAGGTTTTCAGATGCGCAATCTCGAACTGCTCCAAATCATCGCTGATGACCGCCTCAAAGGCCCCGGTCTTGCGGCCCAGTTCGGTGAGCAGCAACTTGCCGGTGGCGATGGAGGCATGGCGGAAACCGTTGGTCTTGGAAAACACCAGCAGCTTGCGGGCTTTCCTGGGCTTGGCATAGGCTTCCGCCGGCAGGACCTCGGCGATTTTTTCGGCAGTTCCCGGCGGGACTTGCTCCGCGGCGGGGTTTTGAGCCACCACAAAAAGCGCGGCGGCTCCGGTCAACATGCATGGAATTATGGCTTTCATGAGATGGCTGGGCTGGGGAATTCCTATCCCGCTCTCCCCTACCCGGCAACCCGGATTGTTCTATTCAGCGCAATTCCTGATTCGCCCGCCGTGCCGGATGCAGGGTGGGCCCGTCATTCCGGCTTGATCCCGGGCGCATGGGAACCAAGGCTGTCCCCCATGTCCACCGCTGTTCAGCACACTCTTGCCGGTCCCGCCACGCTGGAAGGAACCTCCCTCCACACCGGAGAGAAAGTCACGCTCACCCTCAAGCCCGCTGCCGAAGGCCACGGATTCAAGTTCCGGCGGATCGATCTGCCGGACCAGCCGTTCATCAACGCCGACGTGGATAAGGTCCAGACTGTGGAGCGCGCTACGACGCTGGCGGAGGGCTCGGTGAAGGTCCACACGGTGGAACACGTCATTTCCGCCCTCACCGGCATGGGCGTGGACAACGCCTTGATCGAGATGGACGCCAACGAGCCGCCGATCAGTGATGGCTCCTCGAGGCTGTTTGTGGAGATGATCAGGAAGGTGGGAGTGGTGGCCCAGTCCGCACCGCGCCGGGTGTGGGAGATCCGCGAGCCGATCCATCAGGAAACGCCGGATGGCACAATCATCACCATCGTCCCGTGCAAGACCTTCAAGGTCTCGGTGACCAACGTCGGCCCGGAAGGACGCTTCACCCAGTATTTCTCCTGCGAAATCACCCCGGAGGCCTATGAGAGGGAAATCTGCGCCGCACGCACCTTTGTCTATTACGAAGACGTAAAGCCGCTGTTGGACAAGGGCCTGATCAAGGGCGGATCGCTTGAGAGCGCCGTGGTGATCCGTGGCAATGAAACCATGTCCAAGGAGCCAATGCGTTTCACCAACGAATTCGCCCGGCACAAGGCGCTGGATCTCATCGGCGACCTGATGCTTTCCGGCGTGCGCATCCTCGGCCATGTGATCGCGGTGAAGCCCGGCCACGGGCCGAACACCAAGATGGCGGCCAAGCTCAAGGCGGAGTATCTGCGGATGCGCTCGATGGTACCCGCCGAGGTGATCCTGCCCAATGGTGAGAGTGTCCTGGACATCAACGAGGTGCTGCGCATCCTGCCGCACCGCTACCCGTTCCTGATGGTGGACCGCATCGTCGATTGCCTCAGCGAAAGCAAGTGCACGGGCGTGAAGAACGTGACCATCAACGAGCCGTTCTTCCCCGGCCACTTCCCGGGCCACCCGATCATGCCCGGCGTGCTGCAGCTTGAGGCGATGGCCCAGGTTTCCTCGGTGCTGATGCTGCGCAAGCCGGAAAACACCGGAAAAATCGGCTACTTCATGAGCGCGGACAACGTGAAATGGCGCCGCCCGGTGCTGCCCGGCGACACGCTTTTCATCGAAACGGAAATCATCAAGATGCGCGGATCGATCGGCCAGACACGCTGCCGCTGTCTGGTGAACGGCGATGTCGTTTCCGAGGCGGAGCTGAAGTTCGCGCTGCTGGACCGTTAGATCCTCACGGCACGGCCAGATTCGGCACCACGAACTCGGAATCCGTGGAGTGATCCGAAAACGGCCTGCCGGCCACCTCGGATGCGAAATCCAGATACTTCGGATCACCGGTGAGCTGGCTCAGGTAGTTCCACACCGGCGGCAACATGAACAAGGCGTCGCACCAGCACCAGATGAAGGAGGCCGCTCCGGTCGAAAAACCGCAGGGTTTCGGCATGATTGACGGCGACGCCCGATCTTCCTAATGTCCATTTCAAACCATGGCGAACGAAACGATTTCCTTCTTCTGTCCGGCTTGTGGAATCAAGCTGACCGTGCCGGCACAATTGGCGGGCGTGGTCGGCCCCTGTCCATCCTGTCGGAACCAGATCCAGGCTCCACATCAAGTGCTTGCACCCGCGCCCGAGCCATACGGCATGCCCGAAGCCACCCCGCCGCAGCCCCGGATGCCGCTGGCCGAAGCCGCAGCGCCTGTGATGGCGGGACCAGCCACACTGAAGCCCGAGCCCCGCCAGTTGCCAAACCGTTCGGCGGCGGCGGAGGTGGTCGCCCGCCCGATGCCGGAACCGGAGCACGCCGGAGGAGCGCGCAAATCCGGCTTTGCCGGCCCGCACAGGCGACCTCACCATTTCCAGCACCTGTCGCGCATCCTGATGCTGGCGCTATTTCTCCTCGCATCCGTAGCGCTGGTTTATGGAGTTCTCACCATTTTAAAAAACCCGCCATCCAAGAACACAACCCGCGATTCGCGGGAACTCATCAATACCCTGCGCGCTCCAACGGTGAATCCGCCATTGCCCCCCCTTCCCGCTCCCGCGCCGCAACAAGCACCCCTGAGCCAGCCGCCGCCGGAACTGCCGGAGGGCCTCGAACCGGTCTCACCGTGGAAAGACTCCGAAACCGTGCTCGAAAAATTCCTCACCGCGAAATCCCTTGCCGAGCGGCTACCGATTATCGAAAGCAAAACTGCCGAAGACCAGCTTGCCAGCAGTTGCCTGGCCGCCTCGCTGCCGCCCGCCCGCAAAA
The DNA here is from genome assembly GCA_030696085.1 of Luteolibacter sp. Taxonomy (GTDB): domain Bacteria; phylum Verrucomicrobiota; class Verrucomicrobiia; order Verrucomicrobiales; family Akkermansiaceae; genus Luteolibacter. The sequence continues at coordinate 19,096 of JAUYNL010000001.1, read as the reverse complement.
TGGTGCCGGAGTTGCGCGAATCCAACCCGATCGAAAACCTTGTCGATTGTTACTACACCGTGGAATTCGATACCGGGGAGACACCCGCCCCCAGTCAGACCATCCTCGTGCGCAGCCGTGGCGGCAACGCGCCGAAAGTGGTGGCGGATCCCTTCCTCGACATGTTTGGCGGTCGTCTTGCCGCCTACGCCTCCGGCCCCGTGGAGCATGCGGGCGTGTTCCAGGTGGTGGTGTATGCCGTCGCCTCCTGCACCGACCCCAAAATCCCCAATCGTGATAAAAAACTAACGCTCAAACTGCTTTCCTGCGACAACACCAAGGAGATCGCCCGCGCCTATTTCGGCAGGCAATCCAAGATCGGCGAGATGCTGGAGGACGGCACCTACAGTCTGAGTTATGGCAATGCCAAGGCCTGCACCGTGATGCTGCGCTGGAACACCGAGGACAACCCGGAGCACCCATTCCTCGAAGCGCTGGCCATCAAGGATCTGGACTGGAATTCCTGACGCGCCCGGCCTCGCTCAAGGCGCGCCATCCGCCGTGAAGCACGAAAACTCCGGCTCCCATGCCCAGGGCGCGGATGCGCCCGGCCACCTGCCGGCTCACCCCGCAGTTCTCATCGCCACAATAGACGATGACCTGTGAAACCACGGCGACCCTGACCGCCACCTCCGCCTCGAATGCCTGCGCGTCCTCCGCAGGATCCAGATTCCATAAAACGGAGCCTTCCACCCCGTTTTTTTCCCACTCCGAGCGCGGACGGGCATCCACCCACAACACATCCGTTCCGGCAGCGATTTGATCCAGACAAAGTTCGTCTGGCTTGAGGGTGGCGGGATCGCAGGCCAGCACGCGTGCCGGCGGCCCTTTGATCCACCAGGTCCCGCCGGCCGCCGCCAGCGCGATGATGGAAATGACGGCCAATTGCCCCCAGACGTTCATGGTTTCGCGGCGTCTTCTGCCGGAGTCGGCTTGCGGACCACGCCGAAAGCCTGCTGGATCCGATGTCGTTCCACCACGCAATCCGTCTCGATCCGGAAAATCCCCAGCCCTGGCGAATCCACCTCGGTCGGCGTGATCACCAGCTCGTAATGCTTCCCTTCCTCGATGGTTTTGAGCTCGGGATGAAAAGCCGGCGATGACGAGGAAATGGCGGTCACACGGATTGGTTTCACATCGTTCATTGTGATGCGGATGCGTTGCGCATCCTTTCCACCATGGAGCTCCCACTTCAGGGTCTTGGGCTCCAACATGACGAGCACCGGAATATGCACCCGCACCGTGAGGGTTACGGAGGGTTTGTCCGCAGGATCACCATCGAGCCACAGCGACACCACCTTGTCCACCGTGCCGGAAAAGTTGCCCATTTCAAAATCCGCCCTCACAAGCCCCGACTCACCGGGACCGTAGCGCAGCTTGCCGCCCTTGATCTTCACCGCCATGCAGGAGCAGGCGGCGTCGTATTTCACCACCCGCACCGCCTTGTCCGAGAGGTTCGTGAACTCAAAATCCGCAGTGATCGTTTTGGCATCTGCCGGGGCGTGGATTTCCTTGAGTGTGTGCGGGAAATCCAGACCCGCAGCCTGTAGCGATGCCATCATGGCCCATCCAAGAATGCCGCATGCGAATCTCATCATAAGACACATCATGATCTGGATTCCGGCAGCGGCGCAAGCGCGACGGAGATGATGAGGCGACCTCCCCTCCATTCGGGCCCGAGCATGAACAAGGGCTTGTCGCCCTCCAGGCGCGCGTCGGTCTTGACGATTTTTTTTCGGCCCAGCCAGAGTTCCAGATCGAGCAGGGCGGATTGTTTGGTCGGTTGTCCCTGGGCTTCGAAGCGCACCAACACCTCATCCGAGGGTTTGAGCGGCTGTGCCCAGCTTTCGTAACTCCTGAGCACCGGCTGGGTGTCCTGGCCGAGCAGGCGGTAGTGCTTGAAGCGCAGCCGCTGCTCGCGATTCAGCCGCTCCGCAAGTTGCTTCCCCACGGGCAAGGCTTTTTCCCCGGCCGCCTTGGGATCGCCATCAGTCGCAAGATAGACCGTCACGGTGACCATGCTGATTTTCGCACGGCCCGGATCCTCCAATGCGAAGACCACACCTGCGAGCGCGGGTGCCAGACAAGCCATGAGCCATGCGCGCCGCGTCATTGTCCGTTAGATAGGGGTTCGGAGTTGAGGTCCGCCGTCGCATCGATTTCCCGCGCCTGTTGGAGGAAGGCGGTTTTCGAAAAGTCCGTGGCATCCGGAATGGCCGTCACACCATCGAGCACGATCACCGTGGCGGAAGCGGTCAGGCTGGTGAACCACTCGGCTTTCACTCCTCCTTCCGGCGTGTAGAGGACGGGCTCCACCGGAATCGCCCGGGGAGCGCCCGTCACGTCGATTTCAGGCATGCCGGGCTGCCTTTTGCCACCCATCCAGAAGGCGAGCATCATGCCCGCACAGGCCGCCAGCGGCATGAACAGCGAACGCCATGAAAACCCACTGCCAGTCGCAGACACCGGCACCGGCTCCGGCTGCAATTCCTGGATCGTGCGGGTAATGCGATGGTTGAAAAATTCCGGATAGGGAGGGTCCTCCGTGGCAGGGACCGCCGCAGCCATCATTGCCTGCCACCGACGCGCTTCTTCCCGCGCCGCATGGTGCTCTGGATTTTCCGCCACCCATGTCTCGAAGGCGGCGAGCTCCTCACCATGCAGTTCATCCTCCAGCCACAGGGCCAGCTTGGCTTCATCGGGATTCATATTCATCTTTTAGAAGTGTTTGGAGTTTCTGGCGGGCGTAATAAAGTCGGCTCATGACGGTTCCGAGCTCGCAGGACATCACCTCGGCGATTTCCTTGTAGGAAAGCCCCTGCACGTCCTTGAGCAGAACCACCTCGCGGTGTTCCGGTGAGATTTTTCCAAGCGCCACCTCGATCTTGGCACGCAGCTCGCTCTGCACCATGGAGGCATCCGGCGACTCGCCGCCAGAGGGCGTGGTGAATGATGAGGAATCGATGCGCTCGCGTTCAAAGATCCCGTCGTTGAGCTCACCCACGCTCTCGATCTTGCGTTTCCGCACCCAGTCATAAACCGTGTTGTGCGCGATCCGATATAACCACGTAGAGAACCGCGCCTTCGCCTCGAAGCGCGGCAGCGCCTGCCACGCCTTGATGAAGACATCCTGCGAGAGGTCCCAAGCGTCGGCTTCCTGATGGATCATGTTGCGGATCATGGCGAAAATTCTTCCCCGGTGGCGTGTCACCAGTGCGTCGTAGGAAGTCAAATCCCCCTGCTGCGCACGCGCAACCAGCCTGAAATCATCGTCCGGATCTTCACTCATATCACCCGGAACGACGGAACCGACCGGTTCACGCACGTCCTTCGACGGATCATCACTGGGATTATTCATGTTTCGTCCGGAAAACCTCACCGCGCAAGCGGATAGCCATTCACCGCGCGCGCCGAAGACTGGCGGCGGAAGCGCCATCACGCAACCCGGAATGAAACGGATGACGGACCCGCCCCATGTCGGCAGCCAGCCAAGAAAAAACCCCGCCTTTGCGGGCGGGGTGATTTCACGAACAGGGATGGCGGAGCGGACGGGGCTCGAACCCGCGACCTCCAACGTGACAGGCTGGCGCTCTAACCAACTGAGCTACCGCTCCATCCCGTTCGGGTGGCGCGGACGCTAGGAGCCAGTCCCGGGAGGCGCAACACCTTTTTTCCAGCTTGGTGAGATTTTTTCTCAGCCCAGTGTTTCCACCACGGCTTCAAGACTTGCGAGGTCCTCCACCGAGTGGACGACGGCTTCCTTGTCGATCTTGGCGACGAGTCCGGCGATCACCTTGCCGGGGCCGAGTTCGAGGAAATTCCGATGGCCCATGGCGATGAGCGCCTGGATTGATGCGGTCCATCGGACGGATCCAGTGACTTGCTTTTCGAGCATCGAGCGGATGACCGCGGCATCGGAAACAGTGGTGGCCGCATAGTTGCAGACCACCGGAATGGTGGGCGTTTTCAAGTCGAGCACCGCAAGTTCCGCCGCGAGCTTTTCCTGCGCGCTTTGCATCAGGCGCGAGTGGTAGGCCCCGGCCACGTTGAGCTTGATCGCACGGCGAATACCGAACTCCTTGGCCTTGGCCAAGGCGATATCGATGCCCTCGACGGTGCCCGAGAGCACGATCTGCCCCGGCGCGTTGAGATTGGCAATGTCCACATCGGCGGCGGCGGCGAGTGCCTGCACCTGTTCCTCCTCACCACCGATCAAGGCGGCCATCGCCCCTTCGGTGGCATTGCAGGCCTTCTCCATGAACGCGCCGCGCTTGCCGACGATTTTCAGTCCTTCCTCGAACGAAAAGGTTCCGGCGGCGGCATGGGCGGTGAATTCGCCGAGCGACAAGCCCGCAGCGGCAACAGGACTGAGTTTTGGCAGGCGCTCCCTGATCAGGGCAAGAGCCATCAGACCGTGGAGATAAAGCGCGGGCTGGCAACGCGAGGTTTTGGTGAGTTCCTCCTCCGGACCTTCAAACATGATTTTCGAGATGGGAAACCCGAGGGCTTGGTCGGCCTTGGCGGCCATTTCCCGGCAAGTGGCGGAGCTTTCCGCAAAATCCCTGCCCATGCCCACCTTCTGGGCGCCTTGTCCGGAGAAAAGAAGAACGATGTTGCTCATGTCGTGGCGGTCTGTAGGGAATGCCCACCACTGTGGAAAGCGGAAATGTGGAGGCGCGTCCTCCACTCACTTGCCAGACTGGAAAGTATCAGCTACCGCATCCCAATGCATTGGAACGACCACTTTCTCGCCCTCTTCGACCGCTGCGTGGCCACCTATCAGGCGGGAAACCACAATTTCGTGACTTACTACGGGCCGGAAGATCTGGCGTTTCTGGCACAAATCGGCTGCCTCACACGGGAGTTTTTCGATTTCGTCGAAGATTTCTGCGAGGACGGCACGCCATCCGCCACCACCGCACTGCTCATCGCCGCAGTGCGCCGTGATTATTTCCTCAGCGTGCAGGGCGGCACCCCAGGTGCTGGGCCGGACCTCACGCGCGATGACGTTCCTTCCTTCGGCGAAGCGCTGGTGGGCTTCCACTACCTGCCGCGCATTCTCGCCAAGGCGCGGGCCAAGCTCCGCGGCACGCTCGATCCCGATCTGATGTTCGGCTGCGGCGGCGACCGGAATTTCCTCAGGAAACACGGAGATATCCATCCCGCGGATTTCCTCCGCCAGGTGTGGGCCGCCGGAGATGACGACCACCGCCTCGCCGCTTGGGTGTGCGCTCAAATGGCGTGACCCCGCGTGTTCCGGCAACAACAAGTCTAGCGCTTGCACCCGCGCATCACACGGTGTATTGCCTCCGCCCGGCGGGTCCTCCGCCCAACCCCATCTCTCTCATGATCAAGTGGATTCTCCAGAAAATCGTCGGCAGCAAGAACCAGCGCGAAGTGCGCCGCATCCGCCCGACGGTGGCCCGGATCTGTGAAATCGAGGAGGCCCTTCAACGCGAGCCCGAGGAGAAACTCCGCGAAATGACCCGCAATTGGCAGGCCTATTTCGCCCGTTACCATGTGCTGGACGTCCCCGCGAAACCCGTGATCGAGCGCATGGATGCGGCAGATCTCCAGGCCACGGCGCAAGCCCTTGATGTCCGCCTAGCCCCGCTGCGCGAGGAATTTCCCGCACTGCCCGCTCAAGTCCTGCCCACTCCGGAGTCCATCGAGGCCGCCAAGGCCGCATTCCATCAGGCCGAGTTCGAGTTTCCGAAATCCCGCGCCAAGCACCTCGAAAAAATCCTCCCGGAAGCCTACGCCGTCGTCAAAAACGCCGCCCGCCGCATGTGCGGATCCACCATCACCGTCAACGACCACCCGCTCGCCTGGGAAATGATTCATTTCGACGTCCAGCTCATCGGCGGTGTCGCCCTGCACCGCGGCATGATCGCGGAAATGCAGACCGGTGAAGGCAAAACCCTCGTCGCCACCCTGCCGGTTTACCTCAACGCCCTCACCGGACTCGGCGTCCACATCGTCACCGTCAACGATTACCTCGCCCGCCGCGATGCCGACTGGATGGGCTCGCTCTACAAGTTTCTTGGCCTCACCGTCGGCTGTATCCAGAACCAGATGCCGCCATGGGAACGCCGCGCCGAATACGCCTGCGACATCACCTACGGCACCAATGCCGAGTTCGGCTTCGACTACCTGCGCGACAACGGCATGGCCTCCACCAAGGACGAACAGGTCCAGCGCGGCCACTACCTCGCCATCATCGATGAAGTGGACTCCATCCTTATCGACGAGGCCCGCACGCCGCTCATCATCTCCGGCCCCTCCGCCCACAGCTCCCATCAGTTCGATAAATACAAACCGCTCGTCGAACAACTCGTCAAACGCCAGGTCGCCCTCTGCAACGAAGTCGCCTCCGAGGCCAAACAACTGCTCGACGCCGGCGACAAGGACGGAGCCGGCCGCCTGCTCTACAAACTCAAGCTCGGCCAGCCGCGCAATCGCCAGCTCATGCGTTTCATGGAGGAGCCGGAAATGCGCAAGCTGCTGGAAAAAGCCGAACTCTCCTTCCACCAGGACGCCCAGAAAAAGGAACTCTTCGAACTCAAGGAAGAGCTCTATTTCGTGATCGATGAAAAGGGCCATGACTCCGACCTCATGGAAATGGGCCGCGAATACCTCTCACCCGGCGATCCCGAATCCTTCACCCTGCCCGATCTCGGCACGCTCTTCGCCGACATCGACACCAACCGCGAACTCGCCGACGAACAGAAGATCGCCGCCAAGGACGAGTGCCAGCGCCGCATGGACTCGCAGGCCGAGAAAATCCATAACATCTCCCAGCTCCTCAAGGCCTACTGCGTGTTCGAGAAGGACGTGCAATACGTCGTCAAGGACAACAAGGTCATCATCGTCGATGAAAACACCGGTCGCGAAATGCCCGGCCGCCGCTGGTCGGACGGGCTCCACCAGGCCGTCGAGGCCAAGGAAGGCGTGGAAATCGAGAAGGAAACCCAGACCTTCGCCACCATCACCATCCAGAACTACTTCCGTCTCTATCAGAAACTCGCTGGCATGACCGGCACCGCCGAAACGGAGGCCGCCGAGTTCCACGACATCTATCGGCTCGATGTGCTGCCCATCCCGACCAACGCACCCAATATCCGCGTGGATGAGAACGACCAGGTCTTCAAGACCCGCCGCGAGAAATTCAATGCGGTGATCGCCAAGATCGAGGAAGCCCACACCAAGGGCCAGCCCTGCCTCGTCGGCACCGCCTCGGTCGAGTCCTCGGAAACTCTCGCACGCATGCTCAAGCGAGCCAAGATCCCGCACACGGTCCTCAACGCCAAGTTCCACGAACAGGAAGCCGAAATCGTCTCCCAGGCCGGTCAGTTGGGTGCCGTCACCGTTTCCACCAACATGGCCGGCCGCGGCACCGACATCAAACTCGCCCCCGGCGTGCCGGAACTCGGCGGCCTGTTTGTCATCGGCACCGAGCGCCACGAATCGCGCCGCACCGACCGCCAGCTCCGCGGACGCTGCGCCCGCCAGGGAGATCCCGGCCGCTCGCAATTCTTCATCTCGTTCGAGGACGACCTGATGCGCAACTTCGCCGCCGCCGACCGCATGACGGCGATGATGGAACGCTTCGGCATGAAGGAGGGCGAGGCCCTCGAACACTCGTGGCTCAACAAGTCGGTGGAAACCGCCCAGAAACGCGTCGAACAACGCAACTACACCTGGCGCAAACGCGTCCTTGATTTTGACGACGTGATGAACATGCAGCGCGAAGTCGTTTACGGCTACCGCAACGAGGTGCTCACCACCGAAGTCCCACGCGACCTCGTCACCGAGATCATCGAGGAAACCATCCCCGCGAAAGTCCACGAATACCTCACCGAGCGCGATAATGACGTGCCGGACTACAAGGAACTGCTCCACTGGGTGAACGCCACTTTGCCCATCAGCATCGCTGCCGGAGATCTCATCGAAGGCCAGAACGAGGATGCCATTTCCGCAATGCTCGTCGGCAAGGTGAAGGAAGCCTACGAAGTGCGCGTCGGCAATCTGCCGATGGAAGTGCTCGACCAGGAGGAGCGCCGCATGGTGCTCGTGGCCATCGACAAGCTGTGGCAGGAACATTTGTATAACATGGACGCCCTTCGCGAAGGCGTGGGTCTGCGCGCCCAGGGCCAGAAGGATCCGCTCATCGAATACAAGAACGAGGCCTACAACCTGTTTGTCACCTTGATGGATATGATCAAACAGGAAGCCCTTCAAAACCTCTTCCGATCCGCCTCCAATCTGGAAGCCTTCCTCAAGCAGCTTCACAGCGCGCCCCGGCAACTCCACGGCGGAGAGGCCGCCCTCACCCGCGACAACGTCGCCACATCCGGCAGCTCCGGCAATATCGATCCCTCCATGGCCCCTTCTCCAGAGGGCACCCAGCTCAAGCTCAACCTGCCCAAGCGCAAACCGAGCTTCTCGATTGAAAACGCCGGCCGCAACGCCCCCTGCCCCTGCGGATCCGGCAAGAAGTTCAAGAACTGCTGCGGCCGCGAGGCCTGAGCATTGGGGTGGCTTGTTCATGTGAATATCGAAAATCAAAGCGCGCCTGCGAGCGTAGTCCCGCCTGCCAATCGCCCTGTCCGAGAAATCCGTCCGCCAAATCCATCCTTGGCAAAAGTGTTCTCATCGATACATTGGTACCAGATGATCATGAACATGAAAACATCCAGAGAATACGAATCAGATCCGTCTCCGGGACATGATCGGATTTTCAACATTCACTCGTTCTCCCGTTTCGCGCTCATTCTGGGGATGTTCTTCATCTCGCTGGGAGCTCCCGCATCCGCACAGGTGACGCTGCGTGTCCATCCTCAAAATCCCCACATCCTTGAGTTCCGCGGCAAACCCACCGTGCTCCGGACCTACGCCGCCGGCTACGACTGGTTGTTCGATTCCAGCCTGCAATACATCCCCTATATGAATGTGCTTCAGCGGGATGGCATGAATCTCTGCCGCGCGTGGTGCTTCGCCTTTCCGGTCTGGAACGCTTCCGACATGATCCAGCCATGGCCGCGCAGCACCACCAATGGCAATGCCTTGGACGGACTGGGCAAATGGGATCTCTCCGCCTGGAACCCCGCCTATTTTGACCGGATCAAGGCCTTCGCACAGGCAGCAAGCGACCGGGGCATCGTGGTCGAGTTCACCTTCTTCTCAACATTGTACGCGGACGATCAGTGGCGGGCGGGACCATTCCATCCTTCAAACAACGTCCAGGGCTACGGACCAAACAACCGCTATGACTGCCTGCGCCCGGTGAACGCCAACCTTCTCGCCGCGCAAAAAGCGGCCGTCCGGCGGATCGTCCGGGAGTTGAACGGCTTCGACAATGTTTACTTCGAAGTCCAGAATGAGCCATTCTGGAACGAACCCGGCGTGAAGGACGACCAGGAAGTAAGTTTTCAGAACACGATGCTCGCCGAAATCCGTGCCGAGGAGGCCACCCTGCCCAAGCGCCATTTGGTGGCCCACAACTTCCTACAGAAGCTCACCACCATGTCGTCCGATTTCGACATCCTTAACGAACATTATCCCATCCCCGTGCCGGGTGCGTCAATCGCCGGCGCCGAGGTCTTGCTGCGTGACCAGTATTCACGGAACAAAATCCTTTCGCTCGATGAAACCAACACGGTCACCGCATTGCAAACACGCCTGGAGGCATGGATGTTCCTCATCGGTGGGGGCGCGATATACAGCGGTCTGGATGCCGAGGAGGCGGTGTACGGCACCGGCAGTCCCTCCGGCGACAACGCCCTCGGCAACGCCATCCGCAAAAGCGTGAACAACGCCGGCACCTACATGGAACGTCTGGATCTGATCAACCTCCGCCGCAATCTGGCCTGGGTCGCGGGCGGCATTCCCACGGGTGCCACTCTCCAGGCCGGCTCCACCACCACGAACCGGCAGTACGTCGCCTATCTCCACCACGGCAAAAAAACCGCCGGCCAGGATTTTCAACTCCACTACGATCCGATCGACAACGCGAACCACAATGTCTCGCTGCGTGTGTCGCTCGCCGCCGGCACATGGCGCGCGGTCTGGACACGGCCTGGCGACTTGGTGGATGTGAGCACTCAGGAATTCACCCATGCGGGAGGAAACGTCACACTCCCACGGGTGGTCTATCAGGCCGATATCGCCCTGCGCATCGACAAGGTCGAAACCGCCCCGCCCCTGCCACCGGCCGCGCCTACGGGACTGCGGGTCGTGCCTTGAGGTGAAAAGAAATCGTGTCTGGAACATGTTGTTCCCGTCCCTCCATGGGAGCATCCTGTCTGCCGTTTTGGAATGCCGGAAAAAACCGTGCTGACGCCTGAGCGCTCTAACGGTCCTTGCGGGAAGGCTACCAAACAAGACCGCATCACGTTCATCGCCTGGTCGGCATGAATCCGCCGCGAAACCATATCACCGGCACAGCCAACAGCGGTGAGAGAAAGAATCCGGCCGCTATTCCCATGACGACGTTGAGCCTGACATTGGGGGCAACAGGTATGTGGGAGATTACCGCCGCTTCGTGAATCTCCACGCTCTCGTTTGGAATCTTCAGCGCGATGGTCTCTCCCATCAGTTTCAGCTTCATGGTCCGCAAGACATTCTGGGCGTCATCAAAGTCGCTTCTGGCCTTCGCTAAATCCGCTGTGATGGGCGTGTTTACCGCGAATTCATTCCCTGGGGGAAGTTTGGCACGCAGAACCTTCAAAAAATCCTCCACGATATCCTCCTGTTTGTGAACTGCTTCACGGATGTCACGCAATACGCCCTCGGCCTGCCTCTGTCGGGTTTCGTTCCCGTGCTGGTGATATGCGCTGGCCACGCCCATCGCGATATCCCTTGCCGCAATATTGTCCGTGTGGCGAACCCGGATGAACCACAAATCCGTGCCTCGGATCCGTCCGACATTCACAATGTCCGCCAGAACAGACAAGGTATCCTCCCTTTCCATACCCCAGCGTTCGGGGAGTTTTAAATTTTCCGCTGCCAATGCCAGGATCCCGGGACTTTTGATCAACTCAAGGTGATCCTCCACCTTGGATTCGACCGAGTTTTCCGATCTTGGAGTCAGAATACGCGGCTTCACCTCGATCACCGTTTGGCTCTCATACTGCTTCGGACTCTTCTGACCAATCAGTAACGCAACCACACAAGCCGCCAGCGGACCCACGCCCATCATCACCAGGAATATCCACCAGTAACGCTTCAACATGCGGATCGGTAGCAGGACCCGCTTTCAATTTGAAGGATTATCTCCGCGCATAGCGGAACCCCGGAAACGCCCTGACCAAGCGGCGCATTTCGAGTTTCATCAGGTTGGCCGTCACCACATGCGCGGGTAGGCCGCTGCGCTCGATGATGCGGTCCACCGGCGATTCATCGGTGGTGACTGCGGCGAACACCGATGCTTCCTCTTCGGGCAGTTCGGGAATTTCCGCTTGCGGCTCGGCGGCGCTGGCTTTTCTGGCGAATGGCAGCTCGCCGAGGTCGTCGAGAATGTGACTGGCATCCGCCACGAGGGTGGCACCGTCGCGGATGAGCTGGTTGCAACCGGCGGAGGTCGGCTTGTCGATCGGCCCCGGCACGGCGAAGACCGGCTTGCCATATTCGGTGGCGAGATTCGCGGTGATGAGCGAGCCGGACCATGCCGGACACTCCACAACCAGCAGCGCGCGCGACCAAGCCGCGACAATGCGGTTTCGCATCGGAAAGGTCTGCTTGTCGGGCGCGGTGTGGAGCGGGAATTCGGAAACGACCGCACCGTTTCCGGCGGCGATTTTTTCGGCGAGCGCGAGGTTTTCAGGCGGATAGAGTTTGCCCAGTCCGGAGCCGATCACCGCGATGGTGCGGCCGCCGGCGGCGAGCGCGGCCTCGTGCGCCGCAGTGTCGATGCCGCGGGCGAGGCCGGAGATGATGGTGAATCCCGATTGTGCGAGTTGATAGGAAAGCTTCTTCGTCGCCTGCGCACCGTAGTGCGTGGCGCGCCGAGAACCCACCACGCCGATCGCATGGCGGTCGCGCGGTTCCAATTTCCCCCACACATAGAGCAGCAGCGGCGGATCATAGGCTTCCCTCAGCGGCGCGGGATAGCCCTCGTCGTCCTGAGTCACGATTTCGATGCCGCGCTCCGCCGCCTCGCGGACTTCCGCGGCGGGATCCGCGTGGTCCTGCCAGGAATGCAGGATTTTCGCCGTTTCCTCGCCGATGCCGTCCACGCGCATCAAGCGGTCCTTGGCGGCGCCCAGCACCGCCGCCGGATCGCCGAAAGCCTCCAACAATCGCCGCACCCGCACCGGGCCGATTTTCGGCAGCATGTTGAGCGCGACAAGAGCATCCAGCGGGGTCATCGGCGGGGAGACTGCCGGTTCAACCCGGGAAGGTCAAAGGTAGAAGCGTGATTGGCTCACAGACGGATGCAGGAAAAAAGTCACGGAGCGGCGAAACGTGTTCGCCGTGAGGATGAAATGACGATGAGCATGCCAAATTGGCTCACCATCGGCACCCCATCCACATGGGCGGACACGTTCCGCCCCTCCTTGGACGAAGTGTCAGGCGATCTCGTGTCTGGGATCACTTTTTTTCCTGCACCTCTCACAGCGCACGCAGAGCGGCTTTCACAGCCTCGAAGTCCGGCAAATCCTTGGGATGGTCCTGCACTTCTGCGTATCGCACGACACCGGCCTTATCGATGACGAAGGCGGAACGCTTGGCCACGCCCCCCATGATCAGGTTCGCGGCGGGTAGAAATTGCTCGTAGGCCACGCCATACGCCTTGGCGACTTCATGCTCGTAATCGCTGAGCAGCGGGATGGTGATGCCTTCCTTCTCGGCCCAGGCGGCCTGGGCGAAGGGATTGTCGCCGGAAATGCCGAGCACCTTGGCATCGAGCGATTCGTAATCGGAAATTCCCGCGGAAATCTCGCAGAACTCGGTGGTGCAGACGCCAGTGAATGCCATCGGCACAAACAACAGCACAATGTTGGAATTTCCGATGAGATCGCTCAGTTTCACGAGCTGCGGACCCTCGGCGGTTTTGGTGACGAGGGTGAAATCTGGGGCTTGATCGCCAACTTTGATGGACATGGTGGTTTCTGGGGTTGTTGTGGTGTGAGCGGCAGACTAGAACACGGTTCCCGCCCATGTCATACGAATTTTCAAATTTTGGGCACCGCCTCGGATGCGGTAGCGGAATCGGCGAATTGATGGACGATCTTGGCCGCGCACTGGCCAAATGCGGGTCGGAGGTCAAAATGCTCGGCGGAGGCCAACCCGCGCAAATTCCGGAAATGAACGCCGTCTGGCAGCGTCGGCTTGAGGAATTGCTCGCCGAGTCCGGCGGCATCGAACGCGCGCTCACGACCTACGACGGGCCGCAGGGCAATCCGCGCTTCCTGGAAGCCATCGCCGGACTTTTCCGCAACACCTTCGGCTGGGAAATCGGACCCGAAAACATCGCCGTCACCTGCGGCGGACAAACCGCGTTTTTCCTGCTCTTCAACCTGCTCGCCGGCCGCATGCCGGATGGTGCCGGCAAGAAAATCCTGATGCCGCTCGTCCCGGAATACATCGGCTACTCGGACCAGGGCATCGACGGCGGCTTGTTCCGCGCGGTGCCTCCCCTGATCGAAGAAACCGGGCCGCACGAATTCAAATACCGCGTCGATTTCGACCGCATGGAAATCACCCCGGACATCGCCGCGATCTGCGCCTCCCGGCCCACCAATCCCTCCGGCAACGTGCTCACCGACGAGGAAGTCGCGCGTCTATCCGATCTCGCGCAGCGCCACCAGATCCCGCTGATCATCGACAACGCTTACGGTGCCCCCTTCCCCGGCATCATCTTCGAGCCGGCTACGCCATTCTGGCGGCCTCACTGCATCCTCACCTACAGCCTGTCGAAAATCGGCCTGCCCGCCACCCGCACCGGCATCGTCATCGCCCCGCCGGAAATCATCCGCGCGGTCTGCTCGATGAGCGCCATCGTCGGCCTCGCCAATCCGAGCATCGGCCAGCACATCGTCCTGCCACTCGTCGAGTCCGGTGAGATCCTGCGCCTCAGCCGCGAGGTGGTGCGGCCCTACTATCAGGAGAAACGCGATCTCGCCCTGCGCGCCGCGGGCGAGGCCTTCGGTGAGGACATCGAGTGGGCCGTGCATCGCAGCGAGGGAGCCATCTTCCTCTGGTTCTGGTTTCCCGGCCTGCGCATCAGCACCAAGGAATTGTATCAACGCCTCAAACAACGCGGCGTGCTGGTGATTCCTGGAGAAAGCTTCTTCTACGGCCTCGAGGATCCGGACTGGAAACACCGCGAAGAGTGCATCCGCGTTTCCTATGCCATGGACGAGTGCGTCGTCCGCGACGGCCTCCGCATCATCGCCGAGGAAGTGCGCAAGGCCGGGACATCTCGCGCCGAAGCATAACCGATTGCTCCGGTGCCAGCGGGTGACAATTTCGTCACCAAGCGCGACTTCGGGCGCATTCCCCACCCGGATACCTCAATGCGGCTGCCGCGCGTCACCGACGCGGCGCACCTGCCGTCATGGGTTCCCGCGTCATCCTCCACTTCTTCCGCAGTCTCGTTCCCAGCCACTCCAGGCGCGGTGATCCTCTCCCGCTGTGGCACCGTTCGATGGCCGTTTTGCTGTTGATTTCATGCATCGCGCAACCGTTTGCGACGACGGCCAGCGCCGCGCCAGTGGTGCCGATCTCCCACTTCGCCCCGGCTGCCGTGGAGCAGCCCAATCCTTTCGTTTGGGCCCCCCCCCGCCCCAGCACCCCATATCTAGCAGAGAGTTCCGCGAATGGCATCGGCTGGGCCGAGGCCTGGCAGCAAAGCACCCGCAGGAAACCAAGGCCATCTCTCGTCCAAGCCGCATCGCCTGCCTGGCAACCAGCCGCGGTGAATGATAACGCCCCGCTTGTTCCGCCCGATGGCATGCCGGTTTCCGGCAGCACCAGTCCGCTGCCAGGTTTGGAAAACGCCGTCGGCAACTGCGTCATCTCCGGCGAAGTCTCAGACGCCACCTCCCTCAATCCCGTCGCCGGAGCCTTCGTCGATGTCGTCGGCACCGGCCGCACCGCAGAGACCGACGCCAAGGGCCGCTTCTCCATCGGCGGCCTGCCCGCGGGTTCCTTCACTCTGGAAGCCACCAAGCTCGGTTACTTCACTGAAAGCACCGTCGTCACCACCCTCGATGGCCAGCCCGCCGAAGTCCGCTTCGGCCTCCGCCTCAAACCCGCTGACGACACTGCGGAGGAAACCACCCTCGAAGAAGAAACCATCGTCGGGGAATATTCGGAGTCGTCTCAGGGGGATTTGTTTCTGGACCTGCAGGTGACTCCTTCAATAGCCGCCGGCATCAGCAAGGAGGAATTCACACGGGCTGCCGTATCAGACGCGGCTGGGGCCGTTTCAAAAATCTCTGGAGCGAACATCATCGGTGGCAAGTATGCCGTAGTTCGTGGACTCGGAGACCGCTATTCCAACACCACGCTCAACGGCTCGCTGATTTCCAGCGCCGACCCATCCCGGAAGGCCGTGCAACTTGACCTGTTCCCATCGCACTTGTTGCAATCCATAAAGATCGACAAGACATTCCTGCCTTATATGCCTGCGGAGTTTGCGGGCGGCCTTGTAGGCATTCAAACGTTGCGTTTTCCGGACGAGCCGATCATCGATTTCAAGATCGGGATGGATGGAAACTCGAATCTCGGAAAAGGAGATGACTTCTACGTCATCAAAGGCAGGGATCTGGGTTTCTGGGGCAACAGTAATGATGGTGCGCTGCCCGTGGACGGTTTGAGTAAACTCGGCAATGGCACGGCTGCCGAGCAGAAGGCGGTCATGGAGGACATTCATACTTCGCAGGGATTCCGCGCGATGAAGGACGATCCAGATGCACTTCCCCTATCGCTTGAAGCCACACTCGGTCAAACTTTCGATCTCACACCGGATATGCGCTTGGGAGTCGTGGCCGCATTCACTCACGAGAAGGGTGACGAGGCGACCCTCGACTATCAGGTAGGCCGCCGGTTTCTTGCAGGGGCTGGTGTTAACAACCGATCTTTCACAAAGGACGAGTATACACGTTACGTCGAGTGGGGCGGATTGTTCAGCGCTGGCCTTCAAATTGGGGAACAACACGACATCGGTTATGTGTATTTCACCAATAACAATTCCAGGGATACGGTGACGCTTGCCAAGGATGTCAATACGCCAGAAACCGCCGATGTGACGCTGGTCAACGGTCAGCCGAAGGTCCAAGCGAAAATCCTGTCGTCTCAGGGCATCTATGATGCGGCACATGCCATCTACCGCGGCTTCGACCAAATTGAACCGTTATTCCGGAGTCTTGATGTGAATCAACTCTCGGGACGTCACAGTTTCGACGAGGAGAACCGCGGACCTGCTATAGATTGGGGTCTTGCGTTTTCCGAATCTCTGGAAAACAGGCCTCACACCAGCACCTTCTTCACGTCAATACTCGACTTCACTGATCCACGTATTCAGGATGCGACATTCTTCCAACGTCTTCCGAATCCGAATCCTCCTCCACGATTCATCACCGTGGAAGTACCAGAGGTTTACGAACCATCGCGTGGCATCCAAGAAACTGCGGGTGATCCTCTGCAATCCAATCCTCCAGAGGTCGAGAGCTTTCGTGAATCTCTCAAAACCTCTGAGGAATCGACAGACGCAAACATGGCTGTGACCCTTCCATATTACTTCGATGAATCTGGAGACAACCGCTTCGAATTGAGGTTTGGTGCGGCCAACTTTGAGAAAAAGCGCGAGGTCCGCGGTAGTTTTGTTACCTACCGCATACCCCAGAACTTCAACAACGATGTCTATCAGAATCCTACGGATAATGGTCAGACCGGAATCGATGATGCGGCCAATGTGGACTCTTTGCAGCTACCCGATGGCAGTGATCGTTTCGACGGCACCACAAACGGTTTGCATTACGTGGACTTCACAGGGCGAGGTTTCACGGAACGCAACGTTAACGCATCGACCGAGGTGGATGCGACGTTTCTTATGGGAAGCTTCCACGTGGACAAGTGGGAGATCACAGGCGGCTATCGTCATGAAACGGAAAACCGCGGATTTGAATTGTTAACCGAGTCGGGGGCTTTTCGAAGCGGCGATGAACAGGAAAACAACAACGGACTTTTCGGCATCACGTTGATACGCACATTCGGTGATGAGGACAATCATATCATTCAGGCAGCGGCATCCCGCACGATAGCGCGTCCTACCTTCTACGAATTTGCCCCCGTATTCACAACCGATCAGGCAAGCGGAGACTCAGTGGTGGGAAATCCGGATTTGGTGGATTCCCTTATCGAGAATTTCGATCTTGCCTACAGTTACTCACCCGCACCCGGAATTCGTTATGCCCTCAACTTTTTTCACAAAAGCGTCAGCGAGCCCATTGTCAAGGTGCTTAGTCCCACCGGCGTCCTCACATGGGTGAACGGGCAGGGCGGCAGCATCCAGGGTTTGGAAATCGAGGCTGAAAAACGTTTTAACGAACACTGGAGCCTTACAGCGAACTACACCCACCTTGAATCCCTTTTACGAGTTAGCCAGGAGTCTGCAGGCAGGGAATTGAGGTTTGAAACCACCTTCGAAGGTCAGCCCGACCTGATCGCAAATCTCATCTTAGGATACGATCATGCCGACTGGGGGATTCGGACAAGCCTCGTTTACAATTATACCGGACAATTTTTGGTTGCTTTGGCCAGTGATCCTTCGTCGAACCCGTCGGTTGTGCAACTGCCCTATCACAGTTTGGATTTCGTCATTTCAAAGGATTTCAAAGCCTTCGGTTACGATGGCGTCGCTTCATTCAAGGTGACCAACCTGCTCGACTCCGATGTCGAGCGGGTCAATGAGGGAGTGGAAGGCGACAACGGGATTTACGACAAATACTCTCCCGGCCGCGGGTTTACCCTATCCTGCAAGATTTCGTTCTAGACCCTCACTCGTCAAACGTGGACAGGTTTGCGACGATTTTCCCACCGAAGCGAAGAACCCGTCCTGTAGCGGTCGGTTCAAAAGAGACTGCACCACGGGGTACCGCGACGTGCGCTCCATCCACCATAGGGTTCCGACTCCGCCGGGTTGGAATGTTGCATGTCGAAATCGTCACACGAAGTGGCGGGCAATGCGAGCGTCGCCCTTCATCTTTCGCAACGGGTGAACCCACCCCTCCAAACTATGAAACCAAACACAAAATTCATGGCATTTGCCGCGATGATGGGCCTTACGGCCACTGTCAGTGCGGGAAATTTCAACATCAACACCCACCTCGGATCCTTCTCCGGTGGTGCAACCGACGCAGTGAAGGCTACCGTCGACTATGATGGTCCTGCTGGTCCCCTTCCTGCCGGTGTTTACGTTATCAAACCCCGCACCGATGGCAACGACTGGTATCTTCCGGATATCGTCTTCGTGGAAAGCGGTGCAACCCTGATCATTGAACCAGGCACCACCATTTATGCGGATTTCAACAAAGGCGCCGATCTGGTGTCCAAGACTGATGACACCTATGGCGCGATCCTTGTCGCACGCGGCGGTAAAATGATCGCTGAAGGCACGGCCACTTCTCCTATTGTCATCACATCGGTGGCGGAGCGTGACGGACTTCCGGTGGGTGACGCAAATGCCGGTCAAGCACCGGTTCCAGGCCGCGACGGTGGCAAATGGGGCGGTATTGTCTTGCTTGGCAATGCCCCACTCACCGCACGTGACGGCAGCGGCAATATCATTCGGGAGACAAAAATCGAAGGCTTCGCGGCCAATGAGTCCGACTCCCGCGTGTTGTACGGTCCTGCTGCAAACCCGGCCCAGCCTGAGGAAAGCTCCGGCGTGCTGAAATACATGTCGTTGCGCTACGGCGGCTACGAATTCGCCACCGGCAGCGAGATCAACGGCCTGACCATGGGTGCCATCGGTCGCGGAACCCGCATCGAGAACATCGAAGTCGTCTCCAACACGGACGACGCCTTCGAATGGTTCGGCGGCACGGTG
>JAUYNL010000029.1 GCA_030696085.1 Luteolibacter sp. | reverse complement strand
CATATGTGCAGGGGACACGCGGAATGTTAGAGCTTCACTTCATTCCGCCATACGCACCGGATCTCAATCCAGATGAGTTTGTCTGGCAGCATGCGAAGACAAATGGTGTATCCAAAAAGCCTTTGAAGCAAAATGAGTCTTTAAAGGAACGAGTTATAGCTGACTTGGCGGCAATCAAATCAAACCCAAAGCTCGTCAAATCCTTTTTTCACGCGCCAAGTGTAGCCTATGCCAAGGACTAATCAGTACGTGGCATGCTTCCGGACGAGTCCCGCGCGGTCGGCGCGCGAGACTATCTCAAACGCGTGATGAACGGCAGCATCTGGTCTTCTTGTGATACAATCCTGAAGCAGTTCCGGACCCAGAGAGTTCTTGAACTCCGTGAGTGCCCGCGCCGGGTTCCATCGAGCTAGTCGAGGAATCTCCGCTTCGATTCTCCCGGATGGGACAACGCGGTAATAAAAAGAAGGATCGTCCTCGCGCCACCCGTCAAGCGTGGAGTCGATCCGGGATTGTAGCCATGCCGGATGGCGTGCAGATAGAAGCTGGCGCAAATCTTCCTCGCGCATATTCATGCGTGTTGCGTCATGGGTGATATTCTGATTCCGAGAGTCTTCCACCTTGCTGATTTCTTCCAGATGGATGGAAGTAATCTGGACTGGTTCAAAGGTGGCTGAGACCTCGAAACACGAGACGGCCTCGACTCGGCCCCCGCCGTATTTCCAGCGGATCGCGACGGCATCACCGCGCCGAACATGGATGATGACGACTGACGGGCCGTTTCCTTGGTGGCTCAGCAGCAATCCGTCGGGCTGCCAATCGGTGTCGTTTCCACCTGCTGGCCGCCTGAAGATTCCGGACTCGGACATGATGTTAGGATGCGGGATGTGAATTTCGAAGGCGATACGGGCTATGTCGCGACCGGTTTTTCGAATACAGCAATTGGTTGTTTGTGATGTTCTCTTCATTGTGGTTCTAGCAGTTTATGAATTCTGCACAACCAGAGGGGGCTGAACTGGGCATTGAGGCGAAAGCCTCGTGCCAAGAAGGCCAACCTAAGACACCCAAAAAATCAGGAACCTTCGGGTTTTTGATTGTTACCGTTCTCCGGTTCGTTCAGAGATTTGAGCTTCTCTTTGTCCAAGACGAAAATGACGGTGTAAGAGCGGTCCGTTTCGGTCATGACGCAGATCATGATCGCCGTTTCTCCAACCATGACATCATATTGAGAGACGATTCCTTCGCCGGATTCGATGGCCTCTAAGTTTTGATTCGAGTCATAGGAATCAACACAACCGAAATCTCCCGACTGGTGTCGCCGGAGCAGACGTTGGACTTCAATTCCAAGGTGTTCGATTTCGGGTGCGATCAGAATTGTTCCAAGCGGAAACAGGCTTTGTTTCGTGATATAGCAAAACATGTGGAAAATGATTTCAGAGTTGGTTTGCGATGAATTTGAATAGGCTCGGACGGTATTCAGGTGGCAGCGAACTCTTCAGAAAATTGAGGAGTTTCGGACACATCTTCATTCGTCCGTGACGTTCGAGGACTCGAAACAACTTGGAGAAGTCGTTGTGATAGATCTCGATCCATTCAACTGGATACCGACGGAAGGAAGTTTCAATTTCCGCAGGAAGCCGGCTGATGTTTCCGCTTTTGAATAGTTGGAAGGGGAGCACGCAGGTCTCGGCGAGAATTTTAGCACGAAGGTCTGTTGGAAACTGTTTCCGGATCACGAAGGCCTCAAATGGTTCAATCCGCACGCAGTGCATCAGCATGTCCACGGGAATGCGCTTGCCTTGATGCTTGAGCAGGAGGCTTGGGTAGTCACGAATCGCCGTTTTTAAATGAGTCGGCGGAATTTCATCGTAGGCGTGGATGACCGCAGTCGCGAGCGCGCGACGAATGCAACTGCGAGTCTGGATTTTTGTCAGTTTGGGTAGAAGGAATCGGATTGCGGCACCTGGGGCGATTTTCACAACCCGGCGGATTTCCGATTCTTTGATTTCGGATGGGACGAGATGATAGTACTTTGAGGGGTGGTTCGCTCGCCATTTCCTTTTCTGGCGTTCGAGGATCGGAAGCATCCACTTTGGATGATCGGAATCGGATAAGAACTCGCGCAATGAGTCGTCGCACTCGGATGGTTGTTCCAGCAGTCGATAGGGACCGACCCGCGAACGGATTTCCGCATAAGAGAGGCGGCGCCCTTTGATATCGATTTCCATCAGGCGAAATCCCCGCCCGACCTTGTAATGGGTCCATACGGTCGATGCTTCGCCTATCGTTCTTTTTCCGAGCGAGATCAGGTCGCCCGCCCTAACGACCAGGAAGAGCAGACTTGGATTGATTCGATCATATCCGAGCAGCGCGCCTCTCCGGATTACGGGTTCACCGTGATCGTCGATCAAATATCGAACCGCAACAGGCCGAGTGAGCGGTCCAGGGACTGGCGTCTGTTCTACGAGGAGACGCGCGGTGCCATCCTTCAGCCTTTCAACAGTGTAATTGATAGGGATTGTTTTGGTTTCTTTCATCTTGGGTGTAGTGGTCATGGTGTATTGTTTTGGGGGATGGTTGGGGTGTAGTCGCTGGCAAGGGCGAAATTTGGGTTGAGGGCGCTGGATGCGGGCACGATGGTGCTGCCGCTATTTTGCGTCCGGATGCGCGCGCCGGGATATGGGCGCGGCCTTGAGTCACGCGGTAGCGCGTGTGGGGATCAGGGGAGGCGTGGTGCCTGTCTCAACCGCGTGGCTTCAGCTTTCGAGAATCGTGTCGCGGATCGCGTTCCAAAGCTTCACTGACTCCGGGTTGGCTTTGCCTGACTTGTGGGCGGGAGTGGCTCCCGCTGATCTAAGGACCGCTTGGGCCACGGGATCGCCGGATTCGAGCGCTGCGGCTTCTGCGAGTTGGAGCAGACCCCGGACGACAGCGGATTGTGAGACACCGCCTTTGCGACCGACTGACAGGATTCGCGCCAACCGGTCCGCCTGTTCCTGACCCTCTGCACCGAGCGCGAAGGTCACCCTTTTGCTTGATGCTGGTCGTTGATTCTTTTCGAAATTGGGACCGCGGCTCGGAGTTCCGGAGTTGTTTTCGCTCACGGTGATGACAATGGCGCTAATTCGTCGGTTTGGTCAAATTTTTGTTGCGCAAGTTATTGCCACGCGGTAACGAGTTTGCCCGGCGGTTGCCTCTCTGGCGTCGCCGATCAACCAAAACACATCCAATACCATGTCCAACCATCCCAATCCCTTCGGCGACAACGGCGGCAACGGCCGCAAAAAAAAGAAACCATCGTCCGGAAACCATTCCCCAAGGCACCTTCGCCGGGGCATCTATCTTCTGGAACTTGACCCGCGCGTCGCGCTGGATCCGGCGTTCCTCAAAGCCAACCCACGCCTCATTCTGGGGCTGCCGTCATTCTACTGTGGATCTTCAAGTCAGCGCCCTGAAGAGAGATTCATCGAACACGTTACGGGAGGGAGAAACGCATCCCGCATCGCCCATCGCTACGGACGCGCCCTCCGGATGGATCTCGTGCCCGATGCTGGGCAGCAAATGCCCCGCGCGCAGGCGATCAAAGCGGAGGCGAGGCTTGCCCGCGAACTCCGTGCCAAAGGCTATGGAGTGTGGCAGGCATGATCGAATCAAGCTGCACAGGTGTTTGTGATTCTGTCGGTGTGCGCCGGTGGTGACTCCAACCACACATCGCAGCAGTCACCGACTTTTTGATGGGCGCAGTATTGGCTGCACAGAACTCCCGGATCGGCAACCGTGTGATACGTGACCAGAACGAAATTTCCGGTGTTGTGTCGCACGGGTTTCAACTTATCAATGCGGACTTCTGTTCGGTTCAGCGACGTGAGAATCGTGGTGATTTGAATTTCGAGACTCATCAGGGTCTTTTTTCCCAGGTGGATTTTCTTTTTCATGCATTAACCCCAATCTCCCGAAGGCACGCGGACCGGAAACGGGAGCGGGCTTGCGGAGGGTGGTTTTTTTGTGGCGGTTCAGACCAAAGGTTCCCGGAGATTTTGTCTTGTAGAGTGGGGTACCGGCCGCGCGGGGATTTCCAGCAAAGTCTGCATCATGAGTTCCTCGAAAACACGCATCCCAAGGCCGCCATCCATTGCCCGCTGGATCATTGGCCCTGCCAACCGGTTCCAAATCTCGCGCATACGTTGCTCGGGGAGTTCCGCCTCGATCCGGGCGGACACGGTGTGGTAATCTTCGCTGGTCATCGGGGGCAGCCAGCAGATGGCGTCGCGAAAACGTTGCCGCAATTCCGGTTGCATCATTTCGAGGATTTGTCGTGCACCTGGGAGATCTGTGTCCGGAAAGCCTCTACCGAATCCGATTTTCGGCTTGGCCATGCCCGTCCATGCCGACTGCCACGCACCGCACCCTAAGATGTAAACTTTGTTTCTAAGACGAGCAGAGAGCATCGTGCGGAGTTGGTTGTCCGGGACAGGAGCGGGCGCGCATTCCCAAACGTCGGTATCCGGTTGGCTAGGCAGGCGCGCGGCCAAGGGGATGATGCCATCGAGCAGGTCGTGGATTTCCAGGATGATATGGCCAAGCCAGGAACTATCACCCCCGGTAGTCAACTTGTCGCATTCGTCTAGTACGAGTATCCCGCCACTGGAGCAGGAGGCATCCAGCCAAGTGCAAATCTCGGAGAAGGTCCACGGTTCATTTCTGGCAGAGAGGACCACCCAGGAGGAAACATTGATCACAAGAGTTGGAATACCGAGCATCCTGCCGATTTCCCGGGCGATGTGGCTCTTTCCCGAGCCGCTGGGTCCAGCAACGAGAGTATGAGTGCGCGGGCGGACCGGTAGGTCGGCAACCGTACCGCTGGTAGCAATTTTAGCGATGGGCAGAATCTGGCGTAGGACGTTTTCCTGCTGAGGTGATAGGATGGTGTGGGTGTTGTTGTTGTGCTTCATGCCCCTGCGTAGCCGCCGACGGCCGCCGCGCGCGAAAGCGCGCGGCGAGGCAAGGAACGTTGTTGAGAAATTCCCCACTGGACTTGATTTGATTCCTTGCCAGATCACGGGGGGCACTCGACGTTCGTGATGTGTGTACCGCCTACGAAATCGGCAAAAAGGGAAACCGCCTGCCTGCGCGGGTTACCATTTCTGCGGCAGAGGAACTGCGATCTCTAAGTGGAAGCCGGATTGTCCGGCCGACCCTGTCGGCACCCGTGATCTTGCCGGATGGGAATCTGCGGAAAATGAGTTGGGGATTCCGGCGGAGTTTCAAAGGCGCAAAGGGGCCGGTTTCCCGGACCGTGGTGAACTCGCGCGAGGACAAGTTGGATTCCGCCATGTGGCGTCACGCATTCCGCGAGCGCAGGTGTCTGATTCCTGCCATTGCTTTCTACGAATGGGTGGAAGACCCGGGGGGCAAGGCGGTTCCCCTGCGGTTCACCCGAGAGGATGACGGTTGGATCATGATCGCCGGGATTTGGGAGGAAAACGAAACCGGGTTTTGTTTCTCGATGCTCACCACAGAGCCGTCGGAGTGCGTCCGAGAGGTTCATGACCGGATGCCGGCGGTGCTGGCGGATGGACAAATCGACCCGTTCCTCGACGGAGACCTCCACGAGTTCGGGCCGTCGTCTGTGCTGCTCCAATATGTCGGGGCGGCAAATTTCCTGAAACCAAAGCCGCCGCGCCTTGCCGAGGGCGGTCAGGGGTTACTTTTTTGAAGGGTTCTGGTATCAAGAAGGCTTTACCTGCGGCAGTTCG
This sequence comes from Luteolibacter sp., assembly GCA_030696085.1. GTDB lineage: Bacteria > Verrucomicrobiota > Verrucomicrobiia > Verrucomicrobiales > Akkermansiaceae > Luteolibacter. The sequence goes on along the minus strand of JAUYNL010000029.1, from coordinate 145,664 downwards.
CCGCCAAGCACACCCGCTCCGGGGCGCCCAAATCCATTGGATTGGAAGGGCGGATCAAGGAGCTGGGTGCCGGTGATCTGCAGGTCGGCCAGCGGCCGCTGCGGGATTCCGGTGCCGCCCATTCTTCACGCAAGACGCAGGGCGTCCTGTCGTGAAGATGGGCGGCGGGAGAGCCACTGGTCCCGCTGCCATCAGGCACCGGGATCCATGGCTTTCCCCGGGATGCCCCTATGGCATCCGCCACGCAGCAAATCCGGCCTCCGGCCGGTGCGCGTGGCAGGCGGTCACCCCGGCTCGGGGTGGGTCCGACTGCGCCGGAGATCGTGGATGTAGGCCCGCAGGGACCCACGATCGCAGGCACGGCCTCTCTGGCCAGGAAAGGTGTCGGAGGCGCAGCCGGATGATCCCTTTCCGAAAGAGCAGGATAGAGAGTCCATCCCGTAGGGTGGACGAACGTGGTGGCGGGCGCAAGCCCGCCCATCCTGCCTGTATTCTGTAACCTGATTACGGCACGTTGGGCGATAGGCCTTCTGTATTCTGTGCCCCTCAAATGGAGTCCTCGGAGCCGGCCCTAAACCAAGGCCGGAGCCGGGCAAAATGAGGTAAAAAGGCCCCGAAATGGGGAATAGATCGCATGTTTTGGAAAGTGTTCGCACATTTTCTAAGTGGTTCGCATTTTTGCGGGTTTGGTACGCATCTTGTAAGGAGCATAGTTTGTAGAGTGTTCTTTTTGATTGGATTGTGACGCCAAGGTTTGGAGGTATTGAGTTGGGATCTTGGGGAATAGGTGTGTGTTCGCATTTCTGTTTTCAAGGTTCGCATCTTTGAGAAGTTTTGTACGCATATTTGTTTTGTGGAGCCGGAGAAACCCTTGTATTTAAAGGGTTTGTGAGGTTAAGGTTTTGAGGTCAGTTTGCAGGATGCCTTAAAGTGTTCGCATGTTGGTGATTGGATCTTTGGTTTTAAGTGGTTTACGATTCAAAATTGTTTGTGGACAAGCTTGGTGCTTTTTGTAAGTTTGAGGCATGCTTTTTGAATCTCCCGCGGATCCTGCTCCCCGGAAGGGTTGTCCTTCTGGTATTTCTGGATGGGTCTCCGGTGGGGATTCCTTTGGGCGATCCCGTGGGGATGCCGTGGGTGTTTCTGGTCGTGGTGGTGATCCGTTGAAGGGTTTTTCTTTGCCTCCTCCGAGTCTCTCGGAGGGAGGTGTTTCGGTTCTTGGCGGCAGGGCGCCTGTGATCCATGAATTTTTGGATGCAGCGGAATGCCGGGTCTCGGGTATGATCCTGGGTAAGAAGTTTCGTTCACGGGGGAAGGATGTTTTGAGGGACTTCCGGGAGGTGGTCTTGTTTTTGGTTTTGGCGGGTTACAGCCCGAATTTTGTGAGGACGTTTTTCCTGCGGAGATTTCCTAATCTGTTTCCGGTGTTGTCTTACAAGGGTGCTGAAACGAGTGTTGTTCTTTCGGTGAAGGAAGCCCGGGAGGGTTCCTTGCGGGTGAAGGGGGAGTTTTTGGACCTTTTGAAAAAGTATGTTGCTGGTCCTTGGGTCCATGATGCCCCGAATTGGCTCCGGGAGCAGTATGGTGTTTTGGGGTGTAATGTTGAGTGTTCCGGTATGGATTCAGGTAAGGATTCTGTGGGTGATGCAGAGGCTGTAAAAGTTCCGGCCCAAGTGCCGGCGGTGACGGGAGATTTTGGTGAGGATTTGAGCCCTGGCCATTCGGAGTCGGCCATGGGCATTTCTCCTGGTCTTTCTATTTGGGCATTGGGTCAGTTTCCCAAATTGGGGGAAACTGGAGGTTTTTATGGTGAGGGTCGTAGGGTTGGTCCCTACCGGGGTTTGTCGAAAATGCCTCCGTCTATTTCGATGGATCGTGAGGGTGAGCGGGAGCCGGGATCTCGGGGACGGCTTTCGGTAAGGCACCCGTTCTTGGATGTGGCTGGGTGTTGGATTCGCCCTTATCGTAAAAAGAAGAGGGTTTCTCCTGTGTGTTGGGATCGCCTCCGGAATTTCCGGAGTGTGGTTTGGTTTCTGGTTTTGGCCGGGTATTCGCCAAGTTACATCCAGACTTTCTTTTTGACGGAGATTCCGAACTTGTTTCCGTCTCTCTCCTATAAAGGGGTGAGGACGAGTGTTGAAAAGGCGTATGGCTGTGCTTTTGCTGGGGAGCTTATTTTGGACAATGAGTTTTCTGAGACCTTGAAGATTTTTAGAGCTGGCCCTTGGGCTACGAATGCCCCGGATTGGTTGCGGGCTCAGTATGGGGTTCTGCTGACGGGATCTCCGGCTGGATCCGGATCGGGAGATAAGGATGGTGATGCAGAGGCTGTAAAAGTTCCGGCCGAAGTGCCGGCGGGTGTGGGTGACACGGTGGAGGACTTGGTCCGCATCCGTGAATTTTTGGGATGTTGGGAGGTTTACTCCCTGATGGTCCCGGGGGGGTGTGTTTTGAAATCAGGGGATCTGGCCTTTGGGTTGGCTCATGGTTTTGTAGCTTTGTTGGAACGTAGGGAGAAAGGTGGGGTGTCGAATGACTGATTTGGGACATGAGGGATTTCCCCAGGATTTGGAGACTGGGTATTCCGAGGCGGCCATGGGCTTTCCCTCTGGGCTTTCGATTTGGGCATTGGGTCAGTTTCCGAAAAGGGGTGAGAGTTCTGAGTATTACGAGGATGGGAAGAAGAGTGGTCCCTATAAGGGGCGTTCTCAGATGCCGCCGTCGATTTCGATGCATCGTGAGGGTGAGCGGGAGCCGGGATCTCGTGGCCGGCTTGCGGTACGGCACCAGTTCTTGGATGTGGCTCGGTATCGGATTCGTCCTTATCGGAAGAAGAAAAAGGTTGCTCCGGTGTGTTGGGATCGTCTCCGGAATTTCCGGGAGTTGGTTTGGTATTTGGTATTGGCGGGATATTCGCCAAGTTACATTCGGACTTTCTTTTTGACGGAAATTCCGAATGTGTTTCCCACTCTTTCGTATTGGGGAGTTCGGTTCAGTGTTGAGAAGGCGTATGAGCGTGCTTTTGCTGGGGAACTTATTTTGGATGATGAATTCCGGGACGCCTTGCAGGATTTCAGGGCCGGCCCTTGGGCTAAGAATGCCCCGGGTTGGTTGCGGGAGCAGTATGGGGTTCCGTTGGAGGAACCAAAATCCGGAGGTAAGGATTCCCTGAAAGGGAAAGGGAAGGATTCTGGTAAGGATGTTGTCGGCGAGTCGGTGGGTGAGAAGACCCCGGAGGAGATCCAGAGGGGTATTGTTTTTTGGGATTCTTGGATCAAATACAGTTCTTCTCGTTCTGGTATTCCTGATCCGACGCCGGAGGAAATTGTCCTTGGGGAGGCTCAGGGTATTTCTGCCGTTTTGATTCGCCGGCAGGCGGCCGGTGTTTCTGTGGGGACGGTGACCGGTGAGGTTTCGGTTTCCCCGGTTGTTGGTTCTGGTGTTGTTTCTCCGGCGGTGGCGGCTGTGTCGGCGGGTCCGGGGGGGGCTGATGTTTCTGTAGTTGGTTCGGAATCTGAGAAGAGTGCCCGGTTTTTGGAAGAGGTGGCACTTGTTGAGTTGGCCCGTGGTGGCCCTTTGAATTTGAGTTCGGCAGAGACGATGGAGGCGTATGCAGTGGGTCTGGGAGAGTTTTTGAAGAAGCGTCAGGTTTCTGGGGGTTCCGGATCTTCCGGGGGTTCTGGTTTGGCTGGATCGACTGTGGTGCCGGCCGTTAAGGAGCCGGTGGTTCCTGGTGTTTCCGGGAATGATTCTGGTGAAAGTTCTGTGGGGGATGGGAAGCCTGTGGATTCCCATGGGGTGGATTCAGCGGTAGCGAAGGAATCTGGGGATCTGGTTTCACCGGTGGAGCCGGGGAAGGAGTTGGGTTCGGATGGTTCGGATGGTGTGGGTGGAGTTTTGGAGCCGGTATCGGCGGATGCTCTTATAGAGGTTCCGGATGTTCCTGTTGTTTCCGGGGGGACGCTTTCTGCGGAGACGGTGGCGACTATTGTTCCGGAGGTGGTGGAGCCGCCGAAGGAGAAAAAGGTTTGGCGTCGGCCGCCTTCGCCATTGGATCCGGTTCCGGATTCCGAATGTTTGCGTCATGGGGCGTTAGGGATTGCAGTGGGAGTCCGGGATGTTCCTGGGATGGATCCTTTCAATATCGGGGGAGTTCCCCGGGTGTGGAAATTGGATTTGGAGATTTTTGGTCGTTCAAAGGTGGAGCCCTCGGATTTTTACAAGAGCTTGGGTGATGCTGCACCGTATTTGGTGGAGCATGTCCAGGATACGAAGTATGCGCCCTGGGTTGTGACCGGGGACCATGGGTTGGGGATTTATTCCCGGTTTGGGGGAATGAACCCGGTGGAGATGGTGGATCCAATCAAGATGACTTTTCCGAGTTATTTTCCGAAGTTGTCTGCGGCTCCGCGGACGCAGAAGGAGGCGTATGAAATGCCGTTGGAACAGGCGAAGGCCTGTTTTGATGAATGGGTGTTGGTTGAGTCGAAGGAGACTCCGGAGCTTCCATGTCCATTTGCGGGTCAGGATTCGATGACGATGTTGGCTCCGACTCCGATATTGATGGATTTGTTGGACCGGGGTATGGGCCCTGGTTTTTGGGGTGTGCATGAATCTTTTCTGATTCATTGGATGATGGGCTTGGTGATGCGGGAGCTTTTTGGTTTTCCTACAGTGTGGGGTCACCAGGGCGGACAGCGTTACATTCCGATGGCAGCGGTTCCGTCGCTTGAGAATGGGATTGCCGCGATAGCTGCAAAATTGGATTATTTTCGCCCTTGGCGTTCGACCTCTCCTCTTTTTATTGAGACTTTGGCTCCACGTTGTGAGTCGGAGAATCTTCCCGGCCATATTTGGGTGACGGGATTGGGTTACCTTCCGGAATCTGCTTTTGGGAAGATTCGGGAGTATGCGGGACCCGCTTGTGAGAACCACCCTGATTTTGATGACGTTTCCCGGGACGTGAAACATTTGTTGCACCATTGGTGTCGGGACATTATGGCCCGGGTGGATGGACGGAGGTATTCGTCGAATCCGTCGATTCCGGAGATGGGTCATTATTTCGAGAATTTTTGGAATGTGAATTCTTCGAAGGTTTTCTTGTTGGTGGATGGCGGCCGTATGCAATGCTCTCCTTTGTTTTGTGCGACGGGTTCGATTGCCACGAGGTTCGGGATGCGGAATATAGAGTGGTTTACTGAGAGCGTGATGGGTGTCCCTGGTGCGCAATCCAGTTATTGGGATGTTGCGGATGGGTTTCTTGTGTTTGAGAAGGAGTTGTCGAAGATCCGGATTGCGGCGCACATGCCGTCGCTTTATGCGGTGGGGACTTACCTCCAGTTTTTGGAAGCCAGGAGGCCCCGTTCCTCGGACGGTGGTGCTTTTATCGGGATGAAGTTCCCGGAAAGCATGTTGCGTCCGGATCATGAGGTTCCCTATCCTCCGGTGTTCGAGGATAAGCCGTTCCGCCCGCGTTTCAAAGTTGCTTTGGGAAAGGGTCGGGATTACGTTTGATTGGGTCTTTTAGATGAGGTTTGTGGGTGGTTTTTTGGTTGGGTTTTCAAAGAATACATCCCTAACACCATCCGCTGACTGAACCGGACTGATCATCGGGCCTTAAAATCACCGTCCGCCGTTCTAGTTCAGATGAGTTGATTTTTCGTGATCTCGCCCATCGGACATTTTTTATTGTTACACGACCAATTCCGGGCCAAATGGAAGGGCATACGTCGCTTTTTGCGTCGGAATAATCTGAGCTCACACCGAGGTCTTTCTCCGGGTTTCGTGGAACACGTGCACCTCGACGTCTCAAGTCGAGGTGAGCCAACCGAGGAGGAGTTTCAGAGCGAAGGTTTTAATCCGATTTCAGCGGAAATGCTGGAGACTGCACGGACGCCGTTGCCGGTCAGCCCGCGGGCGTCTGCTTTTCGGTTTTTTTGGCAGATGGTCCTGAATCCTGATTAAGGACTGAGCGAGGCTCCGCCGGGCACTCCGGAAAGCGGACTTCCGGCGGAAGTTCGTCAGGTCCGATTCTGAAGCCGAGGAAACGTTGAAGCGTGTTCCAAAGCTTGTCCCACTCATGGCCAAAGTTTGCGCTCCAGATCGAGGGATGGGAGATCATGGAATCCACAAGCTCATCCACAAAGATCTTCACCTCGTCGTCGTCGAAACACAGCCCAGCCATTTCAATCATGTACCCGAGAATCACTGCCCGGCGCCGCGAGCACAATTTATGGCGGATTTCGTAAGCAATATCGGGCGCATTGTAAGCGCAATGCCGAAGCAGCCGGAGGCTGATCCTGTGACTGGCCGTTTCCAGCACAGTTTCTGGGCATTCCAGCGCCTCGAGCCAGAAATCGCGATTGAGCCGACGCAGCGACGAGAAGTGACAAGGGGTGGAGGATTGCGGATTCAAATGCTTTTGGCTAGGATGGTTCATGGCTTTCGGGAGATTTCGAGGTGGGGCTCAATCGTTTCTCAACGATCCGACTTTTTAGTTACCGACAGTGAGTCTGTGTTACGAATGCTCGTTCGCTCATCATGGCTTCCCCTTGCCCCCCCCGTTCTTCCGCGCGTTCTGAAATGCGATCACATCCGACATCCAAAACCGAATCATTCTGGGTCCAACACGATGGGAAGGAAGGATTCCTTGAGATTCGTAGCGGATGACGGATGAGACAGAGCAAAGGAGGTGGCGCGCCGCATCGAGGCGAGTCCATCTGGTAGGTGAGTTCGAGTCCATGAAAGACAAATAGTAAAAAAATAGCGGACTTGTAAACAAAATTGCTTAAAAAGATTTGATCGTTAACAAAAGGGTAAATCCCCTCTTGCAATATGGTCTCGGAGAGAGCAATTTATCGGCATGTCAAAAACACGATGTCCCCATCCAGTCAGAAGAATAAGGGACGCACTTGGGCAAACTTCGGAGAACTCGGGCCTTCGAGAGTTCCGGACGAGCGAAGGGTTCGCGAGTCTGATCGAACGTTCCGCAAGTTCCGTCAGGAATGTGGAGAGCGGAAGTACGAAGAAGTGGGACCGTTTGGCCCGGCAGATCGAAAAGAAAACGGGAGTGTCTGCCGAGTGGATGCTGAGCAACCCGAGTTTGTCGGATCCAATCCTGGACGTGAGGGGCAATTCATGGAATCCGGAGGAGGCCTTAGATCCGCTACAAGGTGATGATTCCGAATTGAATTGGAGGCTTCTTCTGGAGATCAACCCTGAGAGCGTTGTAAGGATCGTGGTTAAAATGGTGGAAACCCGGTTGTCCTTGGATCTCGTGATGCGCAGGAATGGAACGGTGCCAGGGTCCCGAGGCGGTAATGACTTTTTGCGTAGTTTGCTGCGCTTGATTCAAGAGTCGGGGAGTTTCGCAGACTCAGAGTTCGTCAAGTCTTTTACCACCGCCTCCCAAGAGGAACAACCGATCTTGGTTGAACAGATGTTTCGGAGAAAGTTGTGAAAATTCAAATAAGCCCCACCGAGGACAGGTTTTTCCTGAAGTGCAGATTTGCTTCATATCCGTGGATGTGGCCAAGGCTAATCTTATGCAATCCCGGTGTTAGTTTCTCCCTTCGAGCCCACGTAGAATTCTGCGGTCGTTGTGATCGACTTATGCCTCAGGAAACGCTGGGCCTCGTCAAGTCCGTGCGCGGCCTTAACCAGCGTGCCAGCCTCTTTTCTTAGTTCGTGCAATGGCTTCGGAATATCAGCCAAAGGTTTGTAACCGCGCTCCTCATAATTTCGGAGCCAGGATAGAGCAGCATCGTGATAAAGGCCTGCCCGGTATTTGGGGCTTTGTTTGGAAACTCCAGCCTTGATAAACCACTGGCCTTTCGTTTGCTTTATCATGCCCTCTAAAACCTTGGCAGCGACTGTGTTCACTTGGATGTCGCCTTCGGATGAATCAGTTTTAGGAACAAAATCATCATGAGTCCTAATTGATATGCGGCAAGCGGCGGGCATGATGTCGTGGACTCGTAGTTTGTCGATCTCGTTGTAGCGGAGACCCGCTACCAATGCCAGGTAGATGATTTTCCATTGTTCGAATCTTGATTCCGCATCTTCACCCTCTTCCGATTCATTTCCCAATTCTTTGACGGCACAGGCAAGAAGTAGAATTGGATCAAAACGACTGGTGTATCGCCTCTTGACTTTCGGAGGTAACTTGAGATTGGAAAACGGGACTTTGGGCATCATTTCGTCGGTAATTTCCATGGCTGTGAGAACCTCCGAACAAAACAGGGCTTTTGCGTTTGCGAGAACACTACGAAGCGTGTTCTGTGCCCTGCCGGATTGCAGCTTGTCAGAGGTCCTCGCTTTTTCCATGCGGGCATCATACCATTTCTTGAGAGTCTCTTTTGTGAGGTCTGAAATCAGGAATGCGTTGATTTTGGCCCGCTGTTCCGGTTTTCGGGCGCGAGGCGTTCCAAGAATCTCGCCAACAATTGTCCGCAGTGACTCCCCGTACTTGTCCACGCTCTCCTCGCGAGCTTTTGTTTTTTTCTTCACCGCCGCGCACCAATCCTGGATGGTGGTCTTCTCAGGAAGACCAGAGATTCCCGGAACTGAGAGTTGGTTGTCATCTTCTCCGGGCCAGCCATTTGCGAGTACGGAAATATAGAGATCGGCTGCTTCGCGGGCTGCTTCCTCCTTAACGGACGAATCCAAACGCACTTTCTTTCGGAGTCCATGGGCTAGGATGCGGGCGAAGTAGTTCGACGACTGCCAACCCGGTTTGGTTTCTAGCCGGATCGTATCCATCCAGTAACTAGCCGTGGTTTTAGACGCGGTACGGACTTTCTTTTTTTTGGGTGTTTTGGCTTTTGAGCTCATAATCTTCGGCCAATCTTCGGCCACAATTTCTGCCGCACTATGCTTTCCCGTGGGCTCTCATGCAAGAAAAAATCCCCATAAGTCATTGATATAAAGGGGAAATTTGTTGTCACGAGTAGTCATGACTACTCAGGGCAATTCTGATCCATAAGATTCAGGTTCTAGTGGGGGCAACCCTGTGGAGGTTCGAGTCCTCTCGCGCGCACCATTTTAATATTCAATGACTTGCGGAGCTGAAAAGTGATGGTATTTTGTTGAAATCGCCTTCGTCCGGCCACTTTTTTCAAAAGTTGCCGCCATGGTGCTTCAGGCGCGGTTTTGTTTAACTTGGTATTCCCCGAGGGAACATCCGGGGAGGAGGGACCCGGCTTGCCGGGAGGGTCCTGGACCGGATGCAGCATTACACCGCGCACGTCACATGGCCCCGCAGGCGAGCAGCGCGCGTGACAGCACGCAGCGGGATGTTTGGTGATGCGGAGCGACGATTTGGAGGGAGTTCAACAGGAGACTGGAGGCAATCTATCATGTTAATCCGTGTACTCTGATGGCCATTCATCGGCTCGGTGGTGGGGACGCTCGCGGGCATGGGCATCAAGCTCGCCATCGGCGCGGGGATGATCGTCTGGTTTTTCCTCGATGTGTTCCTCGTCGGCTGATCCCGCGGCCCGGAATCCTGTTAGTGGGGCTGCTTGAAATGTCGGTCGGCGAAGTCGAGGAACCGCTCCCAATCGTATGCGGTGATATCATGTTCACCGGTGCGGATGTGATAGCCGATGAAATCCCCGGCGGGCTGGTTCACGGGTGGCGGCTCGGCGAGGTCGATGCCGGTTTTACCGAAGAGCGCGTACACCGGCCCGGCGTTTTTCGCTGCCAGGAATTCGCCTCGCGGATCCGCCCATTTGTCTTGCTCCGCGCTGGCCACATAGACCGGGCGGGGAGCCATCAATGCGATGAGTTCATGCTGGTCCACCGGAAGCCCGGCGGGGTTGTCGGAATAGCGGTGGAAATTCCTGCAGAACCAGTGCGGATTCGCCCGGTTGATGATGGCGGTGGTCTCGCCGAAATCACGCCGTGCGAGCGCCGCGCCGCCCTCGCCGGAATTGTTGGAAATCGTGAGGGCGAAGCGCTCGTCCGTCGCGCCCGCCCACAGTGCGGTCTTGCCGAGGCGCGAGTGGCCATGGACGGCGACGTGTTTCGCGTCGATGTCCTTATCCGTTTCCAGATAATCCATTGCGCGGCTCAGTCCCCATGCCCACGCGGCGATGGCGCTCCATTCGTCATCCTTCCACCGGGTTTCCGCGCCGTCCTTGGAGAGCGCGGCACGGATGCCGGTTTTCCAGCCCTCGGGGTGGTCCGGCTCGATGTCGCCGTAATACACCGTGGCCGTCGCGTAGCCGCGTTTGAGGATTTTTTCCACCTGCCATCTGCTGGCTTGTGCGCCGCAGGTTTTTTCCGTGGCGCGGTGGTTGGCGATGCCGAGTTTGTCGTTTGCCATCATCCATCCGGTGGATCGAGTGATTCCCGGATCGGCATCCACGGATTGGTTGCCGTAGAAATTCAGGCCGAGGAAAGCGGGTGCGGGTTTGGGTGCGGCGTTGGGCACGTAGAGGAGGATGGTCATCATCGGGCCGTCCTTGCGCCCGGTGAGGAAGACCGTGATTTCCTTGCGCGTGGCCAGCCCGCCGAGCGCGGCTGGTTCCAGGCCGCGTGTTTCGAAGGTCATTCCCGCCGGTTTTTCCGGGGCGCGGCCGTACATCTGGGTGCGGAATAGTTCCAATAACTCCGGCCGCCGCTCGCGCGTCCATGTCTCCGCAGTGGTCACACGCGTGCCGTTGGCCAGGACCAGCGCGTCGGGCAGCGGGGCCATGTGGACTTGCTCCTCATCGGAGTTCTGGGGTGGCAGCCCTTGTGCGGAAAGCGGGGCCGCGCCGCCGCAACCCGCGAGTATGGAAAACCATAGCCTTCCCGTTCGGAGCCACTGGTAGAATTTCATCCCCGGAGCCTATCCATGGCGGGCTGGTGAACCAGAGAAAAAGGCATTTCGCGCCGGGCTTGCCGAGTTCACCGGGTACCGGCGGGCGGTGGCGCGGAATCGTTCCTTTAAAGTCGCCGAGGCTGGACCATTGCAAACGGGAGTCTAGATCGACTTCCGCGACGATGACGGTGCCCCAGGTTCAGACATTCTGATCCGGGCACCGCAAAGTCTTGAATTTGCGGTGCCCGGATCAGGATGTCTGAAGTTACGGCGCGCGGGCTGTTAGAAAGCCCTCCCGTGGTATTTCCCTAATGGAGGAACCCTGGCCCGCCTGCCGCCAAGACCACCAAGCCGCAATTCTCAGGCGACGCAGGGCAGGATATGGGATGCTGACTTTACCAAGCCTTGAGACTCAGGCCGATCTGGCCGAAGAGCCCGCTTTCCATGTCCTCATCGAGGATTTCATCGTCGCCATCCTGATCGGAGTATTCGATGCCATTGAAGATGGTCATGCCCACACCGGCATTGAGCCAGAGTTTGCCGGTGAGCCTGCGACCTACGAAGGCACCCACCTGATAGGAGGTGAGATTGATGGACTTGGAGTCGCCATTGTCATCGGTGATGTTCCATACTCCGCCACCGGGGAATCCGCGCAGGCTGAAGGCCCAGTCTTCGTTGGGGGTGTAGGTCGCGAGGGGCATGGGGCCATACAGGCCGATGCGCACCTGATCGCCGACCACCCAGTCGAAATTGATGCCCGGGCAAATCCAGGTATCACCGTTGAAGTTGAGCACTGCGGCACCAGCGGCCAGCGTGAAGTTTTCACTGAAACGATAGCCGACACCTCCGGCGATATCAAAAGTGATGTCGTCGCCGTTAATGTGTTGGAAATCGCTGGCGATCTCGGCGCGTGCCCAGCCACCGTAGAACCATGGCGAATCCCGATTAAGTTTGACCGCCGCCAGATGCAGCGACGCGGAATGAAGATCCTCGTCATCGATTGGAAATCCGGGGTTCACGTCGTCGAAATCCAGTCCCGTCCAGCCATATTGCACGAGAGGCACCAGCATGATGTCGCCAGCCACGGTGATCGGACGTGAAAGCAGCGAGATGAAATCAAACTCGGCGACACTCAGACTGCCGTGGAGATCGTCGAAGTCCATTGCGTCGGAATAGGTGAGGAAGCCCATGGAAACATCCATATTGGGGAGTTTTTCCTGGGCGGGAGCGTCCGGGACGGCTGCGGGTTCACCGGCGTTTGCTGCGGCGAGGCAGGTCATCCAGACTGCGAGTGTGAGTTTGGTAGGCATGGGCGATAGTTGAGTTCAGGGCGTTTCTGACAAGGATATTATCGGAATCGACACATGGTTGATGCTTGCCCTCGGTCTTTTCCTTTGAGCATGCGGAATTCCGGGACGGTGGAGTGGGCACGTTGCTCGAAAATACCAGGCAGGAAGAGGCTGCCACGCAGGCGGAATTCCACCAGGATGAGCGCCACGCGCAGGATCTCCAGAGAGGCGTTGAGAGTCCAATTGCCCGAGCGGGTCTTATCTTCCTCCCCACAGCACGTCGCGCGTTCCGTGATTGCGGATTTCTCAGCCGGCCCGATGGCTTCGGATGAGTGGACCAAAGGTCGAGGTCATGGAGGCAACCAAGTCATTGGCGGGGAAAGGCAAGCGCACGCGCTCACTCCAGCGCGGAGCGCAGGTCTGCGGCGGCGCTGCGGGCGCTCGTCGGGGCATCGGGGACGAAGGTGAAATCGTCCTCCATGTGCGGGGCGAGCAGGGACGCCGCCTTGCCGGGATCAAAGGTGATCCTTGCGGGCGGCGGGCTGCCGTTAGCCTGGAGCATGCGCGGGACGCTGTCCACCGGCTCCAGATTGGCGATGGTGGCGGTTTCGGGCGCGGCCTTGAGCTCCTCGAACTTGCGGGCGGTGGTGAGCACGCGGGTTTCGAAGGAACCGATGGCGCTGTTGTAGTTCTCCACCGCATTGCCGAGCGAGCGACCGAGCTTGGCGAAATGATCGGCCAGCTTGCCAAGGCGTTCATGCAGGGTGCGGCCCAACAAGGAGATCTCGCGGGCGTTTTCGGCGATGGATTCCTGTCTCCAGCCGTAAGAAACGGCGCGCAGCAAGGCGATGAGGGTGGTGGGCGTGGCGAGAATGACGCCTTGATCGACGCCGCGTTCGATCAGGCCGGGATCGCTTTGTAGCGCGGCGGAAAAGAACGATTCGCTGGGCAGGAAAAGCACGGTGAACTCCGGCGTCCGGGCAAACTGCGCGGTGTAGTTTTTCGAGGAAAGCTGTTGGATATGTGTGCGGACCTGGCGGGCGTGGCGTTGCAGAGCCTCCTCACGGACCTGGTCATCGGTGGCTTCGAGCGCATCGAGGTAGCCGTCCATCGGGGTTTTCGAGTCAACGACGATGGTTTTCCCGCCGGGCAGGCGGACGATGAGGTCTGGGCGGAGTTTTTTGCCTTCATCGTTGGTGGTGCTGTGCTGGATTTCGAAATCGCAGTGCTCCTGCATGCCGGCAAGTTCGACCACGCGGCGGAGTTGCATTTCCCCCCATTGGCCGCGGCCGGTGGGCTGGCGCAGGGCCTTGACGAGCGAGGCGGTTTCGCGCTGAAGGCCGAGTTGGCCTTCGCCGAGGGCGCGGACCTGTTCCTTGAGTTCGGAGTAGGCTCCTGCGCGGAGTTTTTCGATCTCGCCGATGCGGATTTCGAATTTTCCGAGCGAATCGGCGACGGGTTTGACGAGATTTTCGATGGCGACCTTGCGTTTTTCGATTTCTCCCTTGGCTTCCTCGGTCTGGGTGGAAAGCGAGGATTTCGCGAGATGGAGGAATTGCTCGGACGAGGCGCGCAGGGCGTCGGCGGAAAGGGCTTTGAAGGTGTCGGAGAGCTTGATTTCGGCGCGTTCGAGCAGGGCTTGTTTTTCGGCGGCGGCTTTGAGTTCGAACTCAAGGCGGGAGCGGATTTCTGCGAGTTGGCTGCGGAAATTCTGGGCGTCCTGTTCGTTGCGCTGGGATTCGGCAGCGGTATGTGCAAGGCGGGCCTCGATTTCCGCCGAGCGGCGTTCCTCAGCCTTCAGGCGCTCAATGCCGGCGGAGATTTTCCCCGATGAGGCAAGCCGGGTGAACAACCAACCGACCAGCAAGCCGGCGATCACGGCGATGATTTCGGACAAATAGGGTGCGATTTCAGGTGGAAGAATCAGGCTCATGGGGAATTTCGCTTGCGGGTGGATGAAAGCTCGGTTTCGTAGGCGGTGTCGCCGTGCAGAGTTCATATCGAACCACCGGGCGATACGCAAACCAAACTCCCCTAACACCATGGCCCACACACTTCCCGACCTCGGATACGCCTATGACGCGCTCGAACCCCACATTGACGCCCGCACGATGGAAATCCATCATTCGAAGCACCATCAGGCATACATTAGCAATCTCAACAACGCCATCGCCGGCAAAGCCGACCTGGAAGCGAAATCACTCTGCGAAATCCTCGGCGACCTCGCCTCCCTGCCGGATGACATCCGCACTGCGGTGCGCAACAACGGTGGCGGCCACGGGAACCACTCGTTTTTCTGGCAAGTCATCGCTCCGGGCGGTGCCAAGGCCCCTTCCGGCGATCTCGCGGCGGCCATCGACAAGGCATTCGGCTCCCTGGACGCCTTCAAGGAAGCCTTCGCCAAGGCGGGTGCCACCCGCTTCGGCTCCGGCTGGGCATGGCTGGTGAAAAAGACGGATGGCTCGCTCGCGGTGTGCTCCACCGCGAATCAGGACTGCCCGTGTATGGGCGAGGGCGTCGCAGGCTGCTCCGGCAAGCCGATCCTCGGCCTCGATGTCTGGGAACACGCCTATTACCTGAACTATCAGAATCGTCGTCCCGACTACATCGCAGCTTTCTGGAACGTGGTGAACTGGGATGTGGTCGCCGCGAATTTCGCCAAGTGACAGCCTACGGAATCAACTGGAAAAGCGGGACTCGGAATCGTGTCTGAATGAATGCCGATTTTGAGACCGCTTTGAATCGATTGCCGCACGGCGATTCGTTCCGATTCGTCGATGCGTTGACGAACCTTGATCCCGGACGAGAAGCCACCGCCATCTATCAGGTGCGCGATGATTCAGCCTTTCTGAAGGGGCACTTTCCGGGAAACCCCATGGTCCCGGGAGTGATTCTCATCGAGGCGATCGCGCAACTGGGCGGTGTGGTGGCGCAAACCCATCCCGAGATCGCGCCTCTGGAAGATCTCCGCCTCAGCGGCGTTCGCGCGGCGAAAATTCTCGGAGCGGCAACGCCCGGGGATGTGCTGGAAATCCGCGCCAAGGTCCAGGGCCGCATGGGCGGGCTCGTGCAAATCGATGGAGAGGTGCGGGTGGCGGACAAATCTTTGGCAAGCGCTACGGTGACGCTCAGCGGCAAGACGACCGGCGTTGATGCCTGATGGAAATCATGATTCACCCGCGCCCGGACTGGCCGGACACGGGTGTCTCCATGAACGCCTCCAATCGCGTTCCTCCAACCAAAAAGCCATCACTCGGGCATCTCCGGTGCGAGATCGCCGCCGCGAAATTGCAGGCGCAGACCATTACCGCCAAATCCGGCATCGAAATTGAGACGTTCCACGCGCTGGCGGACATCCTCGGGAGCGGCGGCCTTGTCCTGATCCGTGTCCCATGGGCCGCTCCAGACTATCTTGTGACCCTTGTCGCGCACGGTGATTTCCTTGCCGCCTTCGTTGGATTTCAACTCGATGCTTCCCTGCTCATCCATCAGACGGATGGTCGCGCCCTGATGAATCTGGATCCCGCCCTCTTGCGGAATATCCGGCACCTGCAGGCCCCGCATGGCTTTTTCCATGCGCCGCTTCATGTCGCGCAAGGCATCCTCCATTTGAGGGGCCGCCTCCTCCACACCACGCTCGAAATCAAGCCGCAGCTCACCCAGATTTCCTTCGATCATGCCGCGCACGCGGTCTGCCAGTTCCTTGGGAATCCCATCGAGATTCAGGTCATCAAGGGCACGCGGCCCGGCAACGGGCGGCATGCCCGCCACTTCAGGGCGAAGGCCCAGAGTGACCTCCATTCCCGCAGGTTTGCCCTTGTGGATCACATCGAGATGGACGATGTCTCCGGGGCGGTGCGCGGTGACTTGCCTGGTGAGATCCTCGGAGGAGTCCACCGCTTCGCCAGCGACGCGGGTGATGACATCATGCACCGCGAGACCGGCCTTGGCAGCGGGGCCGTCAGGCATGAGAGCCCTCACGACAATGCCTTCGACCGGCGCGAGGCCGAGGTGCGCGGCGAGCATTTCAGGAATCTCAGTGGAAACCACGCCCAGATAGGCGGTTTCCGCCTTCACGGCGGCAGCATCCGCAGCGGGCGCAGCTTCCCGAACGGAGGGAGGCATCACCTCCACCGGAGGCGGCGCGTCATCCGGTGGGGCCTCGATCGCGGTCGCCGGGGCGACGAGCATGGCAAGCAACCCGGCGGTGATTGTTGGGAAAGTTATGGTTTTCATAATTGATACCGGAACAGCGCGGCTGGAGGTTGATTTTGTTTCTCACACCCGGACTCAATCGGTCTTGGCGGGAACGATGATGAATTCCACCTTGGGTTGCTCCATCTGATAGGTGCGACCCTCCGCATCCTTGAGGGTGACGCGCTCCTGATAGACAACGCGCAGCACGCGGTGCGGCTGGCGGCTGGATTGCCAGATGACCCCCTCGTCGCTCGCCTCGCTGAGGCCGCGGTTGAAACCGGCGGGAATGAGCGGACTACCGCTCGGCGCGGAACGGATGACAGGTACGGCGGGCTCCGCTGCGGCGACGGGGTTTGCCGGATTACCGGTGGGAACCAGCCAGCCGGCGAGCCCGCCGAAAAGCGCGACGGCGGCGGCGGCGCTCCACCAGTGGCGGTGGGGACGGGATGCTGCGGGTTGACGAACCGGGAAACGAACGATTTTCGGTTGGGAAGCGGTGAATGGGACTCCGGCGAGCGAGGCATGCAGGGAGGCCATCAAGGTATCCGGCAACCGGGCAGGCAGGATACCGCGGAGTTCTTGTTCCAGCTGGAGTTCCTGCGGATCGAGCCGGGTCCACGTTCCCCCGGAGCAGGCTTCGAGCCGTGCCAGCAGCGATTCATCGAGCGCTGCGGCACGCAGTAGCCGGAGATCGTTTTCAACGGATGATGGATCGGTAGGCATGGCGGTTGAGGTAAGGAATTTCAGATTGATAGATCGCCGCGGCGGCGGGCTCCTCCGAGACTCCGCTTGAGAGCTT
The DNA here is from genome assembly GCA_030696085.1 of Luteolibacter sp. Classification (GTDB taxonomy): domain Bacteria; phylum Verrucomicrobiota; class Verrucomicrobiia; order Verrucomicrobiales; family Akkermansiaceae; genus Luteolibacter. The sequence goes on along the minus strand of JAUYNL010000029.1, from coordinate 128,572 downwards.
CAAGTCCATAGCGATACCGTGAGGCCGCTGTGTTTTGAGAAATGCCGAGAGTTTCCCCGATTTCCGCGAAAGTCCGCTCGCCCCAAACTTTCATAATGATGACTTCCGCGAACTTTTCCGGTAGTTCCTTGAGTTTTTGCTCAAGCTGGACGCGCGTTTCATCGTCTGACGATTCGCTATCAAACCACGGGTGAAACGCCTCTTGCCGGGATTCCCCGGTTTCGGCCCCTACCGTATCCTCACGGCGCTTACGGCGGTCGTCCCGGCGGCTGAGATCGATCGCGAGACGCCGAATGGTGGTATAAAGATACGGCTGCCATGCCTCCGGCCCACCGATGAATTCATCATGGCGGATCTTCTCGATGAGTTTCACCATCGCGTCCTGCAGGACATCCTCCGCATCCTGGTGGGCGCGAGTCTGCTGGCGGGCAAACAGCAGCATTTTCGGGCCGTTGATTTGCAGCCACTCCCGCCATTCGGACGGAGCGCGGCCTGTGGCAGGGGCTAGTGCGGTCAGAGTGGACATGTCGGAAATCTCGTCCATACAGCGTCGCGGAAATCGGAATTTGTTTCGCGGGTGTGAGGAAAGCATTTCCCTGCCCCGCGCGGCATGAAAGCCTCACGCTGGATAAAAATCCAGCGGCATCAATCAAAAGCCCAACGCCTCTCCGGGCTTGCCCTGTCGCATTTCCCGGGCATGCTTCGCCGCGTTGTGAGTTCCATTCCGGTCGAGCCATCTTTGGAAGTGTTTGCCACTCTGGCGGAGCGCGGAAATGTCGTACCTGTTCACACCCAGTTGGCGGCGGACTTCGAGACTCCGTTATCCGCCTACCTCAAGCTGCGCGACAGCCGCCATTCGTTCCTGCTTGAAAGTGCGGAAAGCACCGAGAAAGGCGGCCGCTGGTCGATCATCGGCAGTAATCCGCGCCGGGTGTTCGAGGCGCGCGACAAGCAAATCACCATCCGCGAGGGCCCGAAAACCAGAACCTACACCGCACCCGACGATGTGCTCGCCGCTCTGGAACTGGAAATGGCCGCCTACAAGCCGGTCACCCACGGCGCGTTGCCCATATTTTCCGGCGGCATGGTCGGCTACCTGTCCTATGACGCGGTGCGCCAGTTCGAGCCCACACTCGGCCCCCCGCCGCCAGACCCGCTGGGCATTCCGGACGCGATGTTTCTGCTAGCGGACACGCTGCTCGTCTTTGATCACCGTTTGCGCCGCCTGTCAGTGATCGCCAACGCGTTCATCGACGAATTTCCCACTCCCGCCGATGCCCATGCCGAGGCCTGTGGAAAAATCGCCGCCATCGTGGAAATCCTCAACCGTCCGCTGCACGTCCCGGCGCTCAACGGCCTTTTGAAGGTGGAACCGGTGGATGCCCGCAGCAACACGACCCAGGAGGAGTTCGAGGCCATCGTGCTGGCCGGCAAGGAGTTCATCGCCGCCGGCGACATCTTCCAGTTCGTGCCGAGCCAGCGTTTCGAAACCGACTTCGAGCTCCCACCAGTGGACCTCTACCGGGCGCTGCGTTTCGTAAATCCTTCGCCTTACATGTTCATTCTCGAACTCGGCGATTTCTCGCTCGTCGGCAGCTCGCCGGAAGTCCATGTGCGTTCGATCCACGGCCGCATCGACATCCGCCCCATCGCCGGAACCCGCTGGAGGGGCGCTACTCCGGAGGAGGACGACGCGCTCGCCGCTGATCTGTTAGCCGATCCAAAGGAACGCGCGGAGCACCTCATGCTGGTGGACCTCGCGCGCAACGACGTGGGCCGCATCGCCAGGCACTCCTCGGTGAAGGTGGATGATTTCATGATCGTGGAGCGCTACAGCCATGTGATGCACATCGTTTCCAACGTGAGCGGCGAGCTCGATCCAGCGCATAGCGCCTATGACGTGCTGCGCGCCACGTTTCCCGCGGGAACCGTGAGCGGCGCGCCGAAAATCCGGGCGATGCAGATCATCAACTCGCTGGAGAAACACAAACGCTGCGCCTATGCCGGAGCGGTCGGTTATTTCGGCTTCGATGGCTCGCACGATTCCTGCATCACCCTGCGCACCTGCCTGCTTAAGAATGGCAAGGCATACGTCCAGGCCGGTGCCGGAGTCGTCGCCGATTCCGATCCCACCTACGAATACATCGAAACCGTCAACAAGGCCAAGGGCATGCTCCGCGCCATCGCCCTTGCCAGAACACTCGAAGACTGATTTCAATGCTCCTCATCCTCGATAACTACGATTCCTTCACCTACAACCTCGTGCAATACTTCGGCGAGTTGGGGGCGGAAATGAAAGTATTCCGCAACGACGTGATCAGCGTCGATGAGGTGAAGGCACTCAAGCCGGAGCGCATCTGCATTTCTCCCGGTCCCTGCACGCCCAACGAGGCGGGCATCTCGCTGGAGCTCATCCGCGCACTCGGCGCCACCACTCCAATCCTCGGCGTCTGCCTCGGCCATCAATCCATCGGCCAGCTCTATGGCGGCGATGTCGTACGCGCCGTCCGCCTGATGCACGGCAAGACCTCGCCGATCCACCACTCCGGCAAGAGCGTCTTCGCCGGCATGCCGAGTCCCTTTGAAGCGACGCGCTACCACTCGCTCATCGTCAAACGCGAGACGCTGCCCGAGTGCCTCGAAATCACCGCCTGGACCGAGGAAGGTGAAATCATGGGCCTGATGCACAAGGAGCACCCAGTCCATGGGGTGCAGTTCCACCCGGAGTCGATCCTCACCCAGGACGGCAAGCGCCTGCTAGAGAATTTCCTCAAGACCTAACGACTTTCAGGGACCTCACTTCTGGCATTTCGGGCACCAGTAAGTCGAACGCTGGCCGATCACGGCGTGGCGTATGGGCGTTGCGCAGACCCGGCAGGGCTGCCCCTTGCGCTCGTAAACGAAGAGTCGCTGCTTGAAATAACCGGGCTCGCCATCGGAGTTGAGGAAATCCCGCAAGGTCGTGCCGCCTTCCTGAATGGCGTCTGTCAGGACTTCGCGGCTGGCCGCGACCAGGCGGGTGAGGCGGACTTTGGAAATGCGGCGGGCCTGGGTGCGCGGCAGGATGCCCGCGCGAAACAAAGCCTCGGAAGCATAGATGTTACCCACCCCGACGACCACCTTTGCGTCCATGATCACCCCCTTGATGGCGGCGGATCGTTTCGCACAGGCGGATTGCAAATACCCTGCCGTAAATGCATCCTCCAAAGGCTCAGGACCGAGCTTCTTCAACAACGGGTGGCGCATCGGATCTCCGGTGAGGCGGAGTACCAAGCCGAAACGCCTCGGATCGTGAAACCGAATCTGCCTGCCATTGTCCAGCGTGATGCCGACGTGGTCGTGTAACTTCCATGGATCGGACGGGAAAACCACACGCAAGCTGCCGGACATTCCGAGGTGGATGAGCAGCGTGCCGGCATCATCGGTTTCCAGCAGCAGATACTTCGAGCGTCTCCGCACTGCTGTGAAGCGCCGGCCCTCGATGGTTGAGAGATCTTTCGAAACCGGCTGCCGGAGATCGTGACGGCGAACAATCACCTCCGCGACGCGAACACCGGTCAGGTGTGTCTCGATGCCCCGGCGGGTGGTTTCGACTTCGGGAAGCTCGGGCACGGCGGAAGATTAGTTAGAACACGAACAGGCAGGCGGCCACGACATGGCAGATGCTGCCGGCCAGCACGAACAGATGCCAGATGGCGTGATTGTAGGGGAGCCTGCGCCATGCGAAAAAAACCACACCCAGGGAATAGGCGAGCCCGCCAGCGACCAACCATCCCACTCCTGCGGCGGGCATGCTCCGTATCAAGGGGGCGATGGCGAACAGAATGAGCCAGCCCATCACCAGATAGAGTCCCGTCGAGATCCAATGATCCTTCTTTCCCTTCCCCACCAGCTTGATGAACACACCGCCGGCCGCCATGGTCCAGACTGCGGTGAACAAGGACCAGCCCCACGGCCCCCGCAGGGTAATGAGCGTGAAGGGCGTGTAGGAACCGGCGATGAGCAGATAGATGCACGCGTGGTCGAGCGCCTGGAACCGTACCTTCCACCTCGGCGAGGTAAAAAAATGATAGAGCGTGGAGGAGGTGTACAACAGGACCAGCGACAATCCGAACACCGCGGCGGAAACGAACTTCAATACATCTCCGACCGAGAGCACCAGCATGGTGCCCAGCGCCATGACGCCGAACAGCACGCCCGCCGCATGGGTCACCAGGCTGGCCACCTCCTCGCGGTGGGAATCGCACAAATGCGAGCGTTCTGAAATGTCGGGATCCAATCGCAAGGTCCATTCCAATCGCGCGGAAGCGGGCGCTTGTCCAGCGAAGCTTCACAGGGGCGACTGCGGAATATTTTCCATGCGGGCTTGAAAAGCCGGTCTCCACAAGGCACAGCAGCACGGTGACTCAGGCATTCATCCTCGGTGCCGGACTCGGAACCCGCCTGCGGCCGCTGACCAACCGGCTGCCCAAACCGCTGGTCCCGCTTTTTCACCGCCCGCTTGCCGGATGGGCGCTGGACGCCTGTGCGCGCGCCGGCGTCCAGCGCTTTGCCATCAACACCCATCACCTGCCGGAGGCATGGGACGATTTCATTGGACTGCCCGAAAATCGAAACAGCGAGATCACGCTTTTTCATGAGCCAATTTTGTTAGAAACTGGCGGAGGTCTTAGAAACCTCGCTTCTTGGATCGATGACCAGCCCCTTTTGGTCCACAATGGCGACATCTTCACCACACTACCCTTGGAAAAACTCATCGCCGCGCATGAAGCTTCCGGTCTGCCGGTGACGCTCGCGCTGCGAACGGATGGCGCCGCCAAACACATCGCGCTCGATGAAACGCAAGCGCGCGTGACCGACATCCACCGCCGTCTCGACCGCTGCGATGGCACCCATGTCTTCACCGGCATCTACTGCGCAAATCCCGGTTTCCTCGATTTGATCCCCGCAGGCCAGGTGATTTCCGTGATCCCAGCTTTTCTTGAGCTGGCGAGGGGGGGCAAACTTGGTGCCATCGTGATCGATGATGGCCTCTGGCTCGATCTCGGCGATCGGACCTCGTATCTGCAAGCCCACCGCGAGTTCGCACCAGGTCCCGCCATCCATCCTCTGGCCCGTGTGGAAGCCGGAGCCGTCGTCGAAAACTCGGTCGTCGGCCCGGGGGCTGCAATCGCATCCGGGGCCGTGGTTCGTGACTCCGTCATCTGGCCATGCGCAAGAATTTCCGGCAGCGCCGTGCTCGATCACTGCATCGTCTGCACGGATGCGTTCGTAACTGGAGTTCACCGGCATCTGGATCTTTGAAACATCACGGAGGAGTTTTTAATTAAAAAGTGTTGATTATTTTTAAAAAATCCACATTCTCCGTTTGTATCACTGCTACGGATGAGTCTGCCCCACCAACGATTTCAAAAATCTGCCGGCACCCTGATGGCGCTTGCCGCATGTTGGCTACCCTCGCAAGTGGAAGCGGCAGCAATCGCGCAAGTTACCAATCCGATCGCCCGAATCGCCCGTCTTTTCAATTCACAACTCGTTAAGGTAGAAGACCGTGTGACTTGGCTCGACAGCCAAGTATCAAGCTATTCAAAACACTGCGAGTATCCTTTGAAAACAGGTTTGGGCTATCGTGGCGCTCGCGCGAACAATGGCAGCGCCGATCCATCAATCACCCTTGATCTGGGTCGTGAGTTGCCGATCGATCAAATCTTCCTGGTTCCCTCGCAGCGGGAATTTTTGGAAGATTCCGGAATTTTCCCCAAACGCTTCACTTTGGAAGTCTCCAAACGGGCTGATTTCATCCAGAGTACGGTTATTTATAAATCCGGCAGGATTCCACACCCGCAGCCAGATGGGAGCCCTGCCTTATTCACCTGTCGCAACAGCGCCCGCTACGTCAAACTGACCGTTCAGGAAGGGCACATGAAGGAAGCCCAGGATCTCTTCGGTTTGGCGGAATTTGTGGTCATTTCCCAGGGTGAACCGGTCTCATTCGCCGCAACGGTGGAGACCGTGGGCAGCCTCAATGTCGCAGGCTTGTGGTTTCCAGAGGCTCTGATCGATGGCCGTTCACCGCTGGGCATCTGGCACAATGCGAGCAAGCCGAAATTGAATCCCGGTGATGCGGTGATGGTCGAAAACCCGGAGCAGAGCACCACCTGGAGCATTCGCCTGGATGAAGCATCGCCGCTCGACCGGGTGATCTTGTTTCCCTATCAGGTGAATCGCTCTTTTGACACCTCGGTCTTTCCCGAGTCGCTTGTCGTCCGCCAAACACTGGAAGACGGAGGCATGGAAGAAACAGTGTTTGAATGGTCCAACCCCCTTCCCGGATCCAGTCACATGGCACCGTTGATGATTCCCATGAAGGGGAGGATCGCCAAAACCCTCAGCATCACCGCCACCCGGCCATGGATCATGGGGGATCGCAAACTGCACGCGTTCTCTGAATTGGAAGTCTGGTCTGGCGGACAAAACCTCGCCAAAGGTCGCGAAATCACACGCACAAACAACGGTCAGAGTCTCACAGTCACCTCACTGACAGATGGCTACAGTTCCGAAAAGGAGATCATCCCGGTGGGAGTCTGGCTCCACCAACTCCGCGAACGAGGCCGCATCGAGCACGAACTATCCCACCTGCGGGCAGCGCACCGTCAATTGGCATCCAACAGCGAACTCAACGCAACCTGGGGCTCCGCGGTGATTCTGGGCCTCACCTTCCTGATTCCGGTGTTCATCGTCGAGCGCCGCAGGCTGATGTCCAAGGAGCAACTCGATACCATCCGCAAACGGATCGCCTCGGACCTGCACGATGACATCGGCAGCAATCTGGGCAGCATTTCGCTGATCGCCCGCACCGCGCGCAAGGATCTCGTCCGGCTTCAGGGCCCCGAGGAAATCGCCGGCGACCTCAACGAGGTGGAGACCATCGCCCGCGAGAGTTCCCTGGCCATGCGCGATATCGTCTGGCTGTTGGAACGCCGCCAGGATTCGATCGGCGATCTGGTCCAGCGCATGCGCGAAACGGCGGGCCGGCTGCTGCGCGAGATCAATTACACCCTCGAATGTGAGTCCTCCAAGACCACTGCGAAACTTTCGCTCGATGCCAAGCGCCACCTCTTCCTGTTTTACAAGGAAGCCATCCACAACGTGCTCAAACACTCACGCGCGGACCGCGTCTCGATCCGCCTGTGGGATGAGGATGACAAGCTGGCACTCGAAATTATTGATAACGGCGTGGGCCTGCCAGTGAATGATCGGGAACGACCGGCCGCAGTCATCAAACTGCAAGACCGCGCCCGAGTGCTGGATGGCTTGCTTCAAATCTCCTCCTCGAAGGAAAACGGAACCCATATCCGGCTCCTGGTCAAACGCTCCCACCTCACCCTACACCCCGCCCTCTCATGATTTCCGAAGCCCTCACCACCATCAATATCTGGATCCTGGAGGATCACGAATTGTTCGCCAAGCAGATCCGCCGCCTTCTCAGCGCCGAGGAGGATTTCATCTGCCCCCATCACTTCACCTCCGCGGCCGATCTCTTCGACAAGCTGCGCTTCACCAACGAGCGGCCGGATCTGCTGCTACTGGACCTCGGTCTGCCTCGCCGCGACGGACTGGAGGTTCTCAACGACGTCCGCAAAGCCCTGCCGGAAGTGAAAGTGCTCATCCTCACCGCGTCCGATGATCGCGACAAGGTGTACCGCGCCATCTGCAACGGAGCCTCCGGATATCTTCTCAAAACGGCCGACCCCGATGACATCATCAGCGGCATCCGTGACGTGATGCTCGGTGCATCCGCGCTCAGCAGTCCGATTGCAAAAATGATCCTCGAGGGCTTCTCACGCCATGGTCCGGTGGAGCATATCGAACCACTCACCTCACGCGAGGAGGAAGTGCTTCGTTATCTGGTCAAAGGCTTCATCAAGAAGGAAATCGCCGATCAGTTGGCGATCTCCCAGCACACGGTGGACATGCACCTGCGCTCGGTTTACCGGAAATTGCAGGTCCGCTCACAAACCGAGGCCGTTTCCAAGGCATTGCGGCAAGGCATCGTCTGACACTTTTGCGATTGGAGTTCGCAATCCAAAAAACCCCCGGCTCGTCTCACGAACCGGGGGTTTTTCTTGAAAGTCTCCTCTCGCGGGCGGCGCGGGTGGATCAGGCTTCGGCCTTTTCCGCCTTATCTTCCGCGCCTGCGTCCACCGAGATGATCAAAGTGGTGACCACCTGCGGATGCAGGCGAATGGTGATCTCGCTCTTGCCGGATTTCTTGACGGGCTTGTCGAGTTCGATCGCATGGCGGTCGATCACGATGCCTGCGGTTTCCAGCTCCTTGTGGATGTCGATGCTGGTGACCGAACCAAAAGCCTTACCGCCCTGGCCGGTGGAAAGGACGAACTTCGGCTTGAGTTTCGAAATCCTGGTGGCGATTTCCTGGAAGGCGAGGATTTCCTCGGCTTCGCGACGGGCACGAGCGGTTTTTAGGGCCTCGACGTGGCGGAGATTCGAGCGGGTTGCTTCATAGGCCTTGCCCTGGGGAACCAGGAAATTGCGGGCATAGCCGGCGCGGACTTTGACGACATCAGCTTCGGCACCAAGGCCTTCGATTTTTTCTTTGAGGATTACTTGTGCGTTGGCCATGGAAACTAAGGAGTAAAAAGTTCGTTCGGGGACGGCGATTTAGGCTCCGGACCAAGGCGAGTCAAGAAGAATGAAGGCAAAATCCCGGCACGGTGAAGATTTCACGCTTTCCGAAACGGTTCCTCCGGGCCGCAGGGCGAGCGCTTCATTTCTGTAAATCGTCCAGCGGTTTTTTCGCAAACTGCTCGTCCCGCAGTTTGCGCAGATATTCGAGATATTTCTGCTGGGCGGCCAAATCCGGATCCGCCGCGGCGGCAGGATTGTCCTGGCCATACTTCTTCCACGGCCCGTAGGGCACCTGGCCGGCCTCGACGAAACGCCAGTGGACTTTCTGGCCTGACTTCAAGCCGAGGTAGTCGCGCACGGAGGGTGAGATATCCAGACCGGCCGCTCCGTTCTGGCCGGTTTTCGGCGGGCGCTTGCCAAACACATACTCCCAGTCATCGGTCACCCAGGGTCCGCAATCCTCCCACTGGGCGTAGCAACTGCGGCCATTGCGGTAAATCTGGAGCCAGCGCCCCTTGCAGACGGTTTTGCCCGGCTCCGGACGCATCCGTGAGAACCACGGAATCACCCGCGCCGCCTCCGGTTTGTGACTGCGGTGGCTCACCACATCATTGTAGGGCAGCGCGATGTAAAACGGATTGAGTTTCGGCACGAAGCCCTTCGGCCGGAAATCGCCAGCCGTGTGGTTGGCGATGCGCCTGGCGGGATCCGGATCATCGTAGCCGCCGAAATTGATCGCCCATTGCTGGTCCCACGAGGACTTGCAGTTGGGGGTCGGATTGTTCTGGGTCGGTTGCTCTCCGATCCAGAAAATCGTGCAGGTGACGTGGGTTTTCCATGGATAGAGGATCCGTGTGGCGGGTGCCACCGGCCGCACCGGTTCAAGCGTGCGGCCGCCCGTGGGCACCACCACCCGGGGTACCGCCGGTGTCTGGGCGTCCGCCAAAACCGCAGCGGCAAAAAACACCGTTAGCAGGGTTCTGGTCACAACGAAAGACATACGGTTTGCGATTTCTTGAAACTCCATATCACTGGCGGAGCGGCGATCAGCCCCCGAGACTCCGCGGAAATCCGCCGCGGCGCAAGCCAAAGCTCGAATCACGGTGCTTGCGGATGGCCACCTCCATGCTTATCCATCGCCACCCGCAACCCCACCCATTCCATGCTCCTCCACTTTTACAAAATGAACGGTGCCGGCAATGACTTCATCGTCATCGACAACCGCGATCTCTCCATCCAGCTCGACACCGCCACCATCGAGGCGCTCTGTGACCGCCACCGTGGCATCGGCGCGGACGGCCTGCTGGCCGTGGAACCGGCCGAACGTGGCGCCGATTTCAAGTTCCGCTATTACAATGCGGATGGCGGCGAAGCCGAGATGTGCGGCAACGGCGCGCGCTGCTTCGGACGCTTCACCGCGCATCTGTGCGAGGAAATCCCGGATCGGGTGACCTTTGAAACCATCGCCGGCACGCTCGCCGCGGAGATGGTGGGCGAAAACGTCCGCATCGCCATGTCCGAGCCGAAGGATCTCAGGCTCGACACCGGTGCCAGCGTGCCCGGACTGGATGCCGCCCTTCATTTCGTCAATACCGGCGTCCCCCATGTGGTGGCCTTCGTGCCCGGCGGCGAGGCATTTGAGGAACTCGATGTCTTCACCCATGGCCGCGCCAGCCGCCAGCACCCGGCATTTGCCCCGGCGGGCACCAATGCGAATTTCGCCACCGTGCTCGCACCCGGCCACATCGAAATCCGCACCTACGAGCGCGGCGTCGAGGACGAAACGCTCGCCTGTGGCACCGGCATGGTCGCCTGCGCGCTCATCCACCATTTGCTCACCGGAGCCCCCTCTCCCATCCAAGTCGTGGTCGCCGGTGGCGACACCTTGGAAATCGGCTTCCAGAAAGCCGGCGATCAGGCGTTCAAAAACGTCACCCTCACCGGCCCGGCGGATTTTGTCTTCGAGGGCGAAATGGAGATTTGAGCCCGCCGCCCACTCACGCCCGGCGCAGATAATCCGGCACCTGATCGCGCTGCGATGCCGGCGGCAGTGCCGCACTGGCAAATGAAATCACCGCGCCCACGCCGGCTGCGTGGGCACCGCCAAGCCGGGGTTCGACTTCGATCTCCGGGAATCGGTAGCGGGCTCGCCGTTTCAACCAGGAGTTCGTCGCAAACGCCACCAGCAGCGCCATGGCAATCACCGCCGCGGGAATCGTGAAGCGCCGCGCCTTCTCAAAATGCGGCCGCAACCATTCCATCAGAGAGGATTTTTTCACGCTCTTCCGGGCTGCCTGTGCGAAAACCGGCATGGCCTCGCCTTCGGACTCCGCTCCCCCGAGCATCCGCTCCATCCAGTAGATCCGAATCGACATCTGGACCAGAAACCCCTCGATCTGCCCGGCGGGATCCACATGATTGAAGGCCTGCATCACCGAGCTTTCAAGCGCCCGCCGCTGCTCGGGAGCCGAGACAGTGTCGGTCAGCGATGGGCTCAGATAGATGACCGACCTTTGCGGCGCGCCCAGGTAATAATAGACCACCGCCGCCGGGCGGCCTTGTGAAAACAAGCGCTCAACAAGTTCCTCCTCGCGCACCTCGCCGGGAATCTCCTGATCGCCGCCGAACACATACACGAACAGGTCGATCATCGAGTCCCCCGCGTGATAGTTGAGGAAACCCAGGCGATCCCGGTAATCCACCGGGCCCAGCAAGCCCTGGGGATCGACCAGAAACGACTTCGGACGCTCACTGAAATACTCCGGCCAAAACTTCTCCGGGATCTGTGTCGGCGGGATTTGCTCATCGGCGATTTCCTCGGCCGTCGGCTGGGCGAGATCCAAAGGTTTCTCATTCGTTTGCGCGCTTTCCTCCGGCAACGGTTCATCCGTCAGCAACAGGCTGCCCGCCACCCAGCCACCGGCTTCCAATCCGGCCAGTTCACCCTCGTTCCAACTTGGAAGTCCGGGCTCCTGGGCGGCAAACGCGGACCCCAAGGCCAGCATGGAGCCCACTCCCACTGCCAGCAGGGTTTTCATTTCAGCACCTCCGCGGCTTGTTCTTCCGTGCTCACATTCCGATGTCCGGCCCGAATCCGGCGCACCAGGTCACCCATCATCGCGGGCGGCAGGACCTTGCGTTGGAAATGCTCCGGATCACGCCGCGCCTGGCGGCTGCGTTTGCAGAGAATGCCCTCCAAATGGAACAGGGCCTTGATGACGCCGTCCGCATAATGCTCCTCGAGCCAGTGCGCATGGGCGCGGGACAAGCACTCGAACGTATCGGATTCCTCCAGATAGGGATCCAGCAAGTAACCAAACACCATCCCCGCCGCCTTCGACTCGGGGTCGATCGTCAACAGGATGCCGGCCTCGTTCGGCTTGTCCAAGGGCAGATCCTCGAAGGCGGAGCGGTTCAACAACCAGAACCCGAATTGCCGGATATTCGCCACCTCGCCCAGGGCTCCGGTGTAAACCGCCACGAAAATCTGCGGAAATCGCCGCGAGATCCGCGCCATCGCCGCTTCCACCCGCTCGCGATCCCCTCGTCTCAGAATTCCCGCACTGTCGGTCAGGCAACGCAGGCTGACTTCCTCGGATCCGAAACGCCCGTCCGCATCCGCGATGGAAAATCCACAATGCGGGCACGATGCCGCCGCTCGGTGGATTCGCTGGACGCAACGCGGGCACTTCATGGTTTCAGTCTGCGTGCTTTTAGGTAGAAGCCCGTTGTTCGTCAAAGCGAAAGATCAATCATTGCGAAATGATGCGTCATTTCCCGGGCTTTCCATTTCCCCGTGAGTTTGGAAACTCGCGCTCCCATCATCAGCCATGCACGACTTCACCGAGATCGACCGCGAGGATTTCCGCAATCTGCTGCTGGAAATCAGCCAAACCAGGATTCCCTTCGGCAAATTCGGCATCAAAGCCTATCCGCCCGCCGGGGTGCCGATCATGGATCTGCCGATCGAATACCTCGCCTGGTTCCAGGAGCGCGGTTTTCCAAAAGGCCGTCTCGGCGAGCTCATGGCGCAGGTTTTTGAAATCAAGGCGGTCGGCATGGACAGCGTCTTCGATCCGTTCCGACAGGCCGGAGGCGGGCGTTTCCCGCTGCACCCCGCGCGCCGCAGGTCCTTTGGCTTCGAGTAGTCCCCCGATCCACTATCGACATCCGTCCCGCATTCTTGCAAGTTGCCGCGCAGATGAACCGATTTTCCGCCACCGTGCTGATTCTCGCCGCCACCACGCTCGGCGTGTGCGCCGCACCGCGTGTCGCACTGGTCCGCGTGAAGGATATTTATGCCGGACTGCCAGCGACCGCCGAGTTCCAGAAACAGATCAAAAGCGAACGGGATGCCGTCATGAAGGACGAGCGCGCGGAGCAGCTCCGGCGCATCATCGGCGAGCTCCAGTCCCTCCAGGCACGCCTCTCGGACAAGGCAAATCCGCTCGACGACGAGACAGCCCGCAAGTTCGCCCGGACCTATGAGATCAAGCGGCAGGAGGCGCAGACCTTGCAGCGCGAATTCGAGAATTTCCGTGGCGAACAGGAAAAAGCCATCAACCGCAAGATGGTCGCCGGCATGCGCGAATCGCTGAACCTGATCGCGGAAACCTCCCGAAAGGTAGCCAAGGAGCAGGGATACGATCTGGTGATCGACAGCTCCGGAAACACCAACACCTCGATGCCCTTCATCATCTATCAGAAAAATCCGCCGGACCTCACCGCCACGGTGCAGGCCGCCCTCCAGGATGCCGCCGCGAAAGCGGCACCCGCCCCTCCCGCCACCGCCAAACCCTGAATGCCATGGATTTTCTCACCGAAGCTCTGAAAAGCCCCTTTGTCTGGGGCCTGCTGCTCGGACTCCTGATCGCCGTTTTCATCTGGAAATCCGGATACAACAATGGCCGCCGCGACGCCCGTGAAATCAAGCGACTGGAAACCGAGATCAAGGACCTCCAGGGCCACCTCAACACCCAGCTCAAGATCAACGCCAGCGGCAACGAGGTGCTGCAAACCGAACTGGAAACCCTCCGCCGCCAGAACGAGACGCTGCGGGTCAACAATGCCGCCCTCCAACAGAAACCCGGCCGCGCCGAACAACAATTGCTGCAGGTCTATGAAGTCGCCATCCGCACGATGAGGGAACAAGCGCCGGGCTTCGCACCCGCATGGGAAAAAGCCCTGCGCCAGGGCGAGACCGAACTCGAAGCCGCGGAATCCGGCTTCCGGAAACTCGTGCGCCGCGTCATCCCCGGTTTGGGAAACGCACCCTCGTCCCAGACGTCGGTGATCGCCTCCGATGATCCCCCGGATCAAACCAATTAGATCACTCGATATAAGGATTTCCCGCCGCCTCCCTGGCGATCGTCGTGACCGGGCCATGTCCTGATAGAACACGCGTCTCGGGCGGCAGGGTCATCAGGTGCCGCGCGATTCCATCCAGCAACCGCCGCGTGCTGCCGCCGGGAAGATCAGTCCGGCCGATGGAACCCGCAAACAGCGTGTCGCCGGAAAACACCAGGCCGTGATCACCCAGATAAAACGTCACCGCATCGGCCGCGTGGCCCGGGACGTGCGCCAGTTGCATCTCCACTCCCGCCAGGCGGAGAGGCTGGTCCATTTCAAACAATGAGTCGATCTGATAGGGCTCCACCGAGATCGGCATGCCCCACGCCCTTGCGGCGGTCTCGAGAGTGAGTTCCTTGGAGTAGGGCGCGAAGGCATGCAGGCGCGCTCCCCTGCCCTGCAAGGCGGCGGCATCCAGCACATGATCGTAATGCTGGTGGGTGAGCAGCACGTCATCGACGCGGATGCCCTTGCCATCGAGCCACGCGGCGATGCCCTCGGGCGCGTCGATCAGGAAATTGCCGTCATCGGTCTCGACGAGATAGCCATTGGTCTGGGTGAAGCCACCGGTGTGGGAGGAAATGTTCATGGGCGTTTTTTGCAGGGGCGGTAACGGGTAACGAAGCCTGAAATTCACAAAAAATCGCCGATTCGGATCATTCTTCCATCCGCAGGGTGATTCGAGATAGGCGGGCGAGAGCCGCCCCACGTTCCGGGCCATGCCCGGTGAACGAGAACCAGCGACTTCTGAAGTTTGACGCAGGCGGAGGCGGGCACATCCGTGTGATCGAGAATCTGATGGGTGGGTTGAAAAAAGAGTGGCGCGATATGAGGCAATGTGGCATTTATTCGTGAGCAATCGCGCCAATCATGCCACATTTCATTCCAGGAAAACAATATCACGACATCCTTCGGGCCGTGGAACGGTTCCCGATGGGCGTGTCCGTCAGCGCGCTGATGCGCATGCCAGAGCTAGGCCTACCGAAGCGCACCCTTCAGCGCCGTCTGGATTTCCTGTGGAACGAGGGGAATCTGCGAGTGAGCGGTCAGGCACGGAGTCGGCGCTATCTATCGTTGGCCTCGGTAGAGGCATCGTCTCCTGTGCTGCGGGAAGAGCCCGCGCGTTATGCGGCGAAGTTGGACTGGCTTTCGATGGAGGGGAGGCAGATCCGTCTGGCGGTGCTGCAACCTCAGGCTCAACGCGGAGCCGTGGGATATCAGTGTGGTTTTCTGAATGGATATGTTCCGAACGTCACCTTTTACCTGCCGCAGGAACTGCGCCGGAACCTGGCGGAGATCGGACAGGCCGGGCTCTCGGATCTGCCCGCAGGCACCTATTTGCGGCAGTTGATGGACCGGCTGCTGATCGATCTGTCTTGGAATTCGAGTCGGCTGGAGGGAAATACGTATTCACTTCTGGAAACCCAGCGGCTGCTGGAAGTCGGGCTGGGGGTGACGGAAAAAGGCACTGCGGAAACCCAGATGATCCTCAATCACAAGGCGGCCATCGAGATGCTCGCCGAACAGGCGGACGAGATCGGTTTCAACCGCTACACGATCTGCAATCTGCATGCCTTGCTCGCGGACAACCTGCTGGCCAATCCCCACGCGGCCGGACGCATCCGCTCGCGACCGGTGGGCATCAGCGGCACTGTCTATCATCCGCTGGCGGTGCCGCAGAAGATCGAGGAGTGCTTCGAGCGGATGCTGGTGACGGCGGAGGAGATCGAGGATCCGTTCGAGCAGGCGTTTTTCATGATGGTGCATCTGCCCTATCTCCAGCCTTTCGAGGATGCGAACAAACGGGTTTCGCGCCTGGCGGCGAACATTCCGCTGATCCGGCAGAACCTGTGCCCGCTTTCGTTTGTGGATGTCGTGCAAGCCGACTATGTGGGCGGCCTGATCGGCGTCTATGAGCTGAACCGAGTGGATTACCTGCGGGACGTGTTTGTCTGGGCATACCGCCGGTCCTGCGTCCGCTACTCGGCGGTGCGCGAGTCGCTGGGTGAGCCGGATCCCTTTCGCCTGACCCACCGCGCGGAGATCGGCCGTGTGGTGCGTGAAGTGGTGGATGGAAGGTTGGACCGGATGAGCGCGGCCCGGCACATTGCGGCAGAGGCGTCCCGCGCGCTGCCGGCGGAGGACCGTGCGCGATTCATCGAGGTGGTGGAAACCGAATTGGTCGCCCTTCATGAGGGGAACATCGCACGCTACCGCCTGCGCCCGGCTGAATTTGCCGCATGGCGGGGTGCTTGGAAATGAAGCGGCGGCCACCGGTGCTTCCATGGTAGGGCAGCATGCTCTCATGCGTCCCCTGGGCGGCGCAAACCGCGCATTTGAAGCTCTCCGCAGTCCGGCGGTGATGACACGGCTTTGGAGACTTTTACCGCAGTGAAAATGCGCGAAACCCTCCGTAGCATGCAATCCCCAACATCCCGGTGATCCGGGCTTTACCCGCAGCACCTGTGGCGGTTAATTCCCTGCCGCAATGCATGGATTCTCCTACAAAAACGGTTCTCTTCACTGTGACGACGTGGATCTCGCCCCGCTGGCGGCGGAACACGGGACGCCGCTTTATGTTTATTCCGCGACGACGATTTTAGATCACTATCGTCGGCTCGATGCCGCGCTGGCCGGTGTGGACCACGAGGTGGCCTACGCGGTGAAGGCGAATTCGAATCTCTCGGTGCTGCGGCTCCTGGCCAATGAAGGCGCGGGTTTCGACATCGTTTCCGGCGGTGAGTTGTTCCGTGTGATCAAGGCTGGCGGCGATCCGGCGCACTGCACGTTTGCCGGCGTGGGCAAGACACGGGAGGAGATCGTCTATGCGCTCGAACAAGGGATTTACTCGTTCAATGTCGAGAGCGAGGAGGAGCTCCGCTATCTCAATGAGGTGGCGGGCGAACTCGGCATGATCGCGCCCGCCGCGGTGCGGGTGAATCCGAACGTGGATGCGAAAACCCACAAGTATATCTCCACGGGCAAGTCCGAGAACAAGTTCGGCGTGGATTTCGAAGACATCGCCGGTCTTTACGAGCGCGCGGCCAAGGAACTCCCCAACATCAAACTGCGCGGCCTGCAGATGCACATCGGCTCGCAGCTCACGTCCATCGCACCGTTCCTCGAGGCGGTGAACAAGGTGGCACCACTCGCACGACAGTTCAAGGAGGTGTATGGCATCGAGTTCTGGTCGATCGGTGGCGGCATCGGCATCATCTATCAGAATTCCCTCGCCTCCGGGGGTGTGGATTGGTGGGAAAGCCAGCAGCCCGAGGAACGCCCGCTGACCATCAGCCGCTACGGCAGTGAAATGGTGCGGCTGCTCAAGGATCTCGGATTGAAAATCCTGCTGGAACCCGGACGCCTCATCGTCGGCAACGCGGGCGTGCTGATCACCCGCTGCCTGTATGAGAAGAAGGGCAGGGCAAAAACTTTCAAAATCGTGGATGCCGGAATGAATGACCTGATCCGCCCGGCGCTTTACGAGGGACATCATGAAATCGTGCCGCTCAAGCAAGCGCGGAGCGACGCACGCGTGACCATGGACGTGGTGGGGCCGATCTGTGAGAGCGGCGACTTTTTCTGCCAGAACCGCGAGCTGCCGGACTTCCAGCCCGGCGATTCCGTCGCGCTGATGTCCGCGGGTGCTTACGGCTTCGCGATGGCGTCCAACTACAACTCACGCCCGCTGCCTGCCGAAATCCTCGTCGAGGGAGATGTGGCGACGGTGATTCGCAAGCGCCAGAAGCTGGAGGACCTCATCGAGGGGGAGTTGTAAATGCCCAACGCGCTGATCCACGAGAGCTCCCCTTACCTGCTCCAGCACGCACACAACCCTGTGAACTGGCAGCCGTGGGGACAGCGAGCGTTTGACCGGGCGCGCGCCGAAGATAAGCTGGTATTTCTATCAGTTGGTTATTCGACCTGCCACTGGTGCCATGTGATGGAGCACGAGAGTTTTGAAAACGAACGCGTGGCGGAGGTGGTGAACCATCATTTCATCAGCATCAAGGTGGACCGCGAGGAGCGGCCGGACATCGATGCCATCTATATGGCCTATGTCCAGGCGACGACCGGACAAGGCGGATGGCCGATGAGCGTGTGGCTCACGCCGGATGGACAACCCGTCTTCGGCGGCACCTATTTCCCGCCCGATGATCGCCATGGCCGCCCCGGTTTCACCCGAGTCTGCCACGAACTCGCCCGACTCTGGCGCGATGACAAAGTGCAGATGGAGCGTGCGGCCGCACGCGCGATCCGTCATTTGCAAAGCGAGGCGGAAGATGACGCGGAACCATCGGCGCTGCCACACAAGCGGGTGTTTGGAGATTTTTTGGATCGATGTGAAACGATGTTTGATCCACAACTCGGAGGTTTCGGCGGTGCGCCGAAATTTCCGCGGCCGGTGGTAGTGCGGGCATTGATGCAACTCAGCGAGCGCTTCGGCAGGCAAAGTTCCGAAGGGGCCATGGCCTGGGAAATGAGCGAGCGCACGCTGCGGGCGATGGCGGGCGGCGGCATGCACGATCACCTCGGCGGCGGCTTCCACCGCTACTCGGTGGACCGCTACTGGCATGTGCCGCATTACGAGAAAATGCTCTACGATCAGGCGCAGCTCGCGATGGCCTATCTCGATGCGTGGCAGATCACCGGCGAAGATGGCTTCCGCGATGTGAGCGAGGGGATTTTCCGCTATCTGATGGAAACACTGCGCGATACCGGTGGCGCGTTCCACGCTGCGGAGGACGCCGACAGCCTGCCGGATGCGGAGGCGCAACACAAACGAGAGGGGGCCTTCTGGACCTGGGGCGCGGATGAAATATCCGCATTGCTCGAAGCGCGCGATGCCGCGATTTTTTGCGCGGCCTTCGGCGTGGAGGCTGACGGAAACGCAAGACCGGAGAGCGATCCGCACGGCGAATTGAAAGGGCAAAACACCTTGTTCCGGGCGATGAAGGACGATGCGCTGGCCCAGTCGTTCGATTGCCCGGAGCAGGAGATCCGCGAACGCATCTCCGCCGCGAAAACCTCACTAACAATCAACCGCGACAAGCGCCCGCCACCGCACCGGGATGACAAGATCGTCACGGCATGGAACGGCCTGGCCATCGGCGCGCTGGCCCGTGGCGCGCGCGTGTTGGACCGCAAGGATCTGGCGGACGCGGCTTGTGGAGCGGCGACTTTCCTCAAGCGGGAGTTATGGCATGGCGGGTGCCTGTTTCGCAGTTATCGCAAGCACCGTGGCAGCGCCGAAGCGTTTCCCGCCGATTATGCGTTTCTGATTTCCGGGCTCATCGAGCTGCATGCCGTGCTGCCGGATGGTGGCTGGCTGGACTGGGCTGCGAAGCTCCAGCGGAAACTTGATGCAGGCTTCTGGGATGATTCGAAATCAGGCTACGTGATGCGTCCCGCCCTGGCGGGTGAAACGCTGATGGTGATCCGCGAGGACTACGACGGCGCGGAGCCATCGCCCAATCATCTGGCAGCGGAAAACCTGCTCAAGCTGGCGGTTCTGTTGGATCAACCCGGGCACGGCGCCCGCGCGGAAGTCCTGCTGCGGGCCGGATGCCGCATGCTGGAAACCCATTCCTTCTCCTGTCCGCTGCTGCTGGCGGCGCTCGATCTGCACGAGCGCGGCGTGATGAAATTCCAAATCCCGGAACTGGCGGATGCCGGGATGCTGGAAAAACCTCGGAATTCCTATCTGCCGCGCGCGGTGTTCGCGCCGGGCGATGGAGATGAGGTGATCCTCTGCGAGGGAGTGTCCTGCCGCAGATTTACTTGAATCTCAGCCCTCCGCCGCCCTGGCGATTTGCAGGAGCTTCGCCTCGCCGAGGTGCGGGCCGAGGATCTGCAGGCCGGTGGGAAGGCTCTTGCCGCCGTCGAAATCGGTGACGCCGCAGGGCACGGAGATGCCGGGGATTCCGGCCAGGTTGGCGGAGAGGGTGAAGATATCGGATAGATATTCGTGCAGCGGATCATCGGCGAAAGCACCGATTTTGCGCGCGGGCGTGGGGGCTACCGGCGAGACGATGGCATCCACCTGTTGGAAGGCGTTTTCGAAATCCCGGCGGATGAGCGTGCGGACTTTCTGGGCGCGGCCGTAATAGGCATCGTAATAACCGGAAGAAAGCACGTAGGTGCCAAGGATGATCCGGCGTTTCACTTCCGGACCGAATCCTTCTTCGCGGGATTTCTTGTAGAGATCGAGGATGTTCGCCGGATTTGCGGCACGGTGGCCGTAGCGGATGCCATCAAAACGCGAGAGGTTCGATGAGGCCTCGGCCGGCGCGATGACATAATAGGTGGCCACTGCGTGCTCGGTGTGCGGCAGGGAGATTTCCACGATCTCCGCACCCTTGGCGGCGAGTTTCTGGATGGCGGCCTCGACGTTATTGCGCACGCCGGGATCGATGCCCTTGCCGAAGTATTCCTTCGGCACACCGAGTTTCAGCCCTTTCACGCCATCGTTGAGACCGGATAGATAATCCGGCACCGGCGCATCGAGACAGGTGGAATCCGCCGGATCGAAGCCGGCGATGGCTTGCAAAATGAGCGCGGCATCCCCGACGCTGCGGGTGAGCGGGCCGATTTGATCGAGCGACGAGGCGAAGGCGACCAATCCGTAGCGGGAAACCCGGCCGTAGGAGGGTTTCAGACCGACGACACCGCAGTGGGAGGCCGGCTGGCGGATCGAACCACCGGTATCGGAGCCGAGCGCGGCAATGGCAGTTAGATCGGCGACGGCGGCCGCGGAGCCACCGGAGGAACCGCCGGGGATGCGCTCCGGATCATGGGGATTGCGGGTCGTTTGCAGCGCGGAGTTTTCGGTGGACGAGCCCATCGCGAACTCATCCTGATTCATGCGGCCGAAGGGAATGGCCCCCGCCGCGCGGAGCTTGCGGATGACGGTGGCATCGTAGGGTGAGGTGTAGTTTTCCGCTAGAAACTTCGAACCACAGGTGCAGGGCTGGCCGAGCACGTTGATGTTGTCCTTGATGGCGATGGGGATGCCGCCGAGTGGCAGGGAGAGATCCGCATTCGCCGCCTCTGCGAGCGCGGATTCCAGATCACGGGAAAGATAAGCGCCGGTGCGGGGATCGCGGGCGGCGATTTCTCCGGAGAGCCGCTCAAGAATGGAGGCGGGCGTGATTTCTCCGGAGAGAAGTTGCTGGCGAAGGGTGGAAATGGACATGGTGAGGTAAAAGCTGAAATGCTGAAACGCTGAAAAACCGAGAGATCAGGCGTCGGTCACGACTTTGGGCACGCGGATCTGGCCCTGGGCCTGGTCGGGGGCGTTTTGCAGGATGGCGGCGACCGGCAGGCTTTCATGGGGAACATCGGCACGCATCCTGCCGAACACCTGTGTCGCGTGGGCGGTAGGCTCGATGCCGCTGACATCCAGTTTTGAAAGCGCCTCGGCGTGATGCAGGATGGCCTCCAATTGAGGCTGGAAGGTCGCCACCTCCTCATCGCTCAGTTCGAGACGGGCGAGATTGGCGACATAGCGGACGTCGATGTGGCTGTGCGGCATGGCGAAAAGGTCGGGAAACGCGGGCCGCTTTCCAAGTGCCAAGTTGGGGGAATCAGAAAGTTTGATAATTTTTTAGAATTCTTTGAACATTCATAAAACTTGATGGTCTGACTCCAATGTAAGCGACGGGTAACCGCTGCTTCTTGTAAGGGTGTAACAGCAGTTGTCTGCCGAAATCCATGGGTGTGGATGTGGGCAAGATGACTTCGGCCGCCGGGGGAGGGACCCCTCGGCGGCCTTCTTTTTTAAATAATTCGGCCGAATCGGGAGCTTCGACTCCCCCACCCTGCGGCTGGGGTCATTCGGCTTTCAGCGCCTCGATCATCTTGTCGATTTCCGCAGCTTCGGCCGATTTTCCGGCGGCTTCGCAGGCGCGTTTCAGTCCGAGCAGTGAGTTCATGTCATTCGGAAACGAGGCGAGCGCCCTGTGGTAGGCTTCCGCCGCCTCGGCGGGTTTTTTCAGGCTGAGGTAATAATCTCCGAGACGCGAGGCCATGGGAGTGAGGATCATCGGCGGCAGCAACAGGGTGGCGGGAAGCTGGCGATCAGCGGCGGAGCTGAACCAGTTGTAGGCGATATCGCGCTTGTCCGCGGGGCCGGCCATGGCGAGCCGGCCGCGGAGGTCGCTGGCCAAAACTTCGAGGGCGCGGAACGATCGAACCCATGCGGAGCGTTCGCCAGCGGCGGTCGCCGCCGCCTGGACGCCGGTCATCGACTCGCCATGTTGGGTGAGTGCGGCAACAACCTCGCGGGCTCCTGCGAGGTCCTTTTTGTCGATCAAACGCTGGGCTTCCAAAGCGAAACGGAGGCCATCGATCCACCAGTATGCCAAAGAATGCTTGCGGTATTCCTTCAAGGCACCGGGCTTTGGAAGGGAGAGGAAGGCCTCGCCGGCATTGCCGCGCAGGCCGCGATGAACGAGAATGCGGGCGGGCAGGGTCTTGGCCTCCCAAAGCAGGAAACGGTTTCCAGGAGACGCGGGGCGTGCCTCGATCAGCGGCGTGGCAGCCACTTGGCGGGCGGCGGCGTAGGATGTCTCGAAATCACCTTTGGAGATCAGCGCGACGATGCGGTAGCACTCCGCCCTGGCCCATTCCGGGCAATCGGCAACCGTCACCTTCTGGTTCCTCATCCAGCTCTGATAGGACGCCGCCGCACGGCCAAAGACGGATGCGGCCATGCCGTGGTGGCCGCTGCGCCACTCATAATGACCTAACAAGTGGAGATAGGGCGGATAGTCGGGCACCATCTGGCAGAGCCTGCGGGCGAGCCAGAGCGAGCCACGCAGGTCCGGGCCTTCGGCGCGGATGACCAGCAGGGCGTTGAGCGGCACCGGGCTTTCCGGATGTTTTTCGATCAATGCGAGCAGCTCCTTCTCCGAGGTTTCCTGGGAGGGAGTGGCATGGCCGGATTCATCGAAGCCGCCCCTGGTGAAGAGGGCGGCGAAGACGGCTGCCTGGAGTTCATTGGGAAACCTGTCGGCCACCTTGTGAAAGGCGTTCGCGGCGCCGGCTGGCCCTTCCTCGATGTATTTGATGAGCCCGTAGGCATAGCCGCGCTCAAGATCGGTGCCCTTGCCCTGTTCGATGAGATCGAGCAGCCGTTCGCTGGCGGCGTTGCGCGCGTCGCCCGTTTCGGGAGTGGGGTTGAGCAAGGCCATGATCATGCCCCAATGGGCGAGCAGACAATCCGGATCCTCGCGCATCGCGGCGGCGAAATGACGGCTGGCCTCGAATTCCCAGCCGCCATGCAGGTGATTCAGGCCTTGGTTGACATGGGCCTGCGCCTCCTCGGTGGCGGCGCTCACGGCCATGCGGATGCCGCCGGGAAAGACCATCATGGCGGGTTTCCCGAGGGCTTTCACGGGCGCGGGAATCGCCGCCTCCACATCGGGAATCGCCGCCTCCACATCGGGAAGCTCCGCCTCCGCATTGGGAGGTGCCGCATCGACAGCGGGACTCGCCGCCGCATTGGCAGGCTCCGCCGCAAGGGGGATCGAAGTGGCCAGGAATCCCGCCCACACGGCTGTGATGAAACGCATGCTCATGGGCGAAACCATGCTCACTCCCCCACCCCGCCTCCAAGCAAAATGAAATCGTGAGTCAGTCCGCGTGTTGCGCGTGCCACTCCGCATACACCTTCGGCGAAATTTCCGAGGGCTTGATTTCGGAACGACCGCCCCAGAAAACGTTGGTGTAGGAAACCGGAATGCCGACGGCCTCCAGGTGACGGTCGATGGCGGCCTTGTGTTCGAGCACCCGTTCCTTTTCGGTGCCGTGCACGACTCCCATGATGTTGACGTCGCCAAACTGCGGCCCGCCCTCGCGCCAGTAACAATGCGTCATGCAATAATGACGGCCGACCTCCGCTCCGCCCTCGATTTCGCGGCCTTTCGGCACCGCCCAGTGGAACAGTCCGTTGAAACGGGTGACGCGCTCGCCGCTGGCGGAGGGTTTCACGTGTTCGAGGAAGGTGGAAAAGCGGCCGATGACTTTTTTCGAGTTGAGTGTTTCCGCCACTTCGCAAAAACGCTCCAGCGGGACGTCGGCGATTTCCGCGCGCCGGACCCAGGGGTTTTCGCAAATTTCATCGAATGCGAGCTCCTCTTTCAGCGCGAGCAGGACGCGCCACTCCTCCGGCGTCAGCTCCACGGTGGCGGTGGTCATCATCACGGCGGGTTCATCGGATTTATCGCCGGGTTCGAGGGTTTTGCGGCGCGTATGGCCCACGCCGAGGGCGAAGACGCCATTGGCGGGCATCAGCAGGTATTCGGTCGCGCCTGTCAGCCGAAGCAAGGCGGTGGCGTGATGGTCGAGCGACTCGCCGACCGGCACTTTGAGCGTCGTCCACAAACGGTAGCCCGAGCCGGAAACACCGGTGTCGGTGGAGCGGATCACGACATGGCCGGAAAACGGGTCCTCCTTTGCCATGAAATCAAAGGCGTCGTTGAGTTTTTCCTCAGGCACCTTCCAGGCGACCAGCGCGCCGTGGGCGAGCTTGGTGGAAAGCAGCGTCTGGCGCACGCGGCGAATGATGCCCGCCTGCTGCATGGTCCGGATGCGTTCCAGCACCGTTTCGAGCGGCACACCGGATTTTTCCGCGATCATATGGAAGGGCTGGCGCTGGAATCCGGCGATCAGGTCTTCGGAAATCGCCAGGATTTTCGCATTGATCGGATCGTTGTGTTCGACGGGAAAGGTGGGAGTCATTTGGGAATGGGATACGGGAACGCCCTCAGGGATTGGCGGCGAGGCATTGGAAGTAAGCGAGGGCTGGCTCGCGATCAAGGATTCTTCTGGAACGGTAGGCGTTCGCAAGAACGATGGGGATGAACACCGGAACCGGGAAGATGGCATTCTCACGAATGCACCTACAAGACAAGGGAGCGGAGATATGCCAGCGCGGGCTCGCGTTCCAAGATCCTTCCTTCGAGCTGCTCGGTCTGGATCATTTCGAGGATTTCCTTGAAGCGCGGGCCGGGCTGCAGGCCGAGTTTGATGAGGTCCCGCCCGGTGACCAGAGGCGGCGGGATGAGCGGTTCGCTGGCGAACTCGGTTCCCTTCGCCTGGAGAAACTCGTAGTTGTCGGTGAAGCCGTTCGACGAGGCACAATCGACGCGGTGAAGCTCCATTTCCAGCGGGAAGGTCGGCTCGGCCATGAAGCGCTTGAGCCTCGCCACGCGCATCTTCTGGACGTTCATGAACTGCATGTGGCGGGCGACCATCGGCACCACGGATTCGATCACGGCATTCGCATAGCGCAGGCGGCGCAGGATCGTTTCCGCCATTTGCGCGCCCATGGCATCGTGGCCGTTGAAGCGGATGCGGCCGCTATCGGAATCGATCGTCCGGCACGGTGGTTTGGCGATGTCATGCAACAGCACCGCAAGGCATAACTCGATCGGCGCGTCCGGCGCGAGCATGTCGAGCATGATGAGAGTATGGGTGTACACGTCGCCTTCCGGGTGCCATTCCGGAGGTTGATCGCAGCCGATCATCGGCAGCACCTCGGGCATGAAATGGCGGATGAGATCCGTGTCCACCAGATGCTCCACCCCCGCCCGGCGGCGCGGCGAGGTGAGGATTTTGGAAAACTCATCGCGGATGCGCTCCGGCGAGATCCTATCCAGCAGGTGTGCGCAGTCGCGAAGCGCCGCATCCGTCCCAGCTTCGATGGAAAAGCCCATCCGCGCGGCGAAACGTACCGCGCGCAGCAGGCGCAGGCCGTCCTCGGTGAAGCGTGCTTTCGCATCACCGATGGCGCGGATGATACCGGCCTTGAGGTCCGGCAGGCCGCCGACAAAATCAATCACCTCGCCGGTTTCCGGAACTTCAAACAAGCCGTTGATGGTGAAGTCCCGCCGCCGCGCGTCCTCTTCGGGCGTGGAGAAGGTGACGGATTCCGGCCGCCGTCCGTCGCGGTAGCTGCCATCGGTGCGAAAGGTGGCGATCTCCACATGGTGCCCGCCGCATTTCGCGATGACCACGCCGAAGTGAGCTCCCACTTCGTTGGAGCCTGGAAAGAGTTTCAACACCTCGGCGGGCGGGGCCGAAGTGGCGATGTCAAAGTCCTCGGGCGGATTGCCTAACAAGCGATCGCGCACACATCCGCCGGCGAAGAATGCCTCGTGCCCGGAGGCTTTGAGCCGGCGGGCGAGTTCGGTGGCCGCCTCGCGGGCGGGCATGGTGGGCACGGTCTTCACGGCTGCGGGCGGCTTGCTTGATAGATGGAAACCACGCCGAGGCTGAGTGGCGTGGCGGAGGTTTCGGCATAGCCGCAGGATTCCAGCAGCTCCGTCATCGCCCTGCCGGATGGAAAGGCCTCGATCGAGCCGCCGAGGTATTCGTAGGCATCGCGCTGGCCGGTGAGCCAGCCGGCCATGCGCGGCAGCAGATGGTGCAGATAGAAACGATAGAACGGCCGCAGGATGGCACCCGGCAGCGAGAAATCCAGGATCAGGAGGTGGCCGCCGGGCCGCAGCACGCGCTGCATTTCGCGCAGCGCCGCCGGGTAATCCGCCATGTTGCGCAGGCCGAAGGCCACCGTCACCACGTCGAAACTTCCGTCCGGAAACGGCAGGTTGAGCGCATCGGCCACCAGGGTTTTGGCTAGCCCGCGGCTGGCGGCGTGGGCGAGCATTTCCGCACAGAAATCCGAGGCGGTCACCTCGCAATCCGGGCATTGGTCCTGGATTTCCAGCGCCAGATCACCGGTGCCGGAGGCGACGTCCAGCAAGCGGGCGGGCTTCCATTTCCGGATCCGCGCGGTCACCACCTTGCGCCACCAGATGTCCGCGCCGCAGCTCAGCACATGATTGGTGAGCACATAGCGATCGGCGATCCGGGCGAACGCGTCGCGGACGTAGGCGGCATCTTGCATGGCGGGAGCTTTGGGGCGGATCGACCGGGAATCAAGCGGCGGGATAATGAATTCGCGTACGCCATGCTGTGCCAACCGGCGATGGCGGACGAGGAGTTCCACCAATTTACAGTCCTTGCGGATTTGGCATCATGGCGGCGTCCGATGCGACTGGAGGACCTTTCTGAAAGTGATCGCGCTTTGAGGCGCTCTGACTGGGTCGGACGGAAAGAAGCCGAGACTTGCCATCCCGGCACCGGCGACCGGGATGGCGCGTAGGCATTCATCTCGCCGGAAGAGAAAGGAAACATCATGAACATGCTCACTAAATTCAACCCGTTTGCGAAGACGGAAGCGCTCGACTTGTTCCGGCCCTCCCTGCGGATGGATCCGCTCCGCGAGATGGAGGAACTTGTGCGCAACATGCAACGGTCATTCCCAAGCTGGATGGCCAAATCCGATGAATCGATGACACTGGCGGATTGGACCCCATCAGTGGACATTGGCGAAAACGATCAGGAATACATCGTCAAAGCAGAGCTTCCTGAAGTGAAAAAGGAGGACATCAAGGTGAACATCGATGATGGGACGCTTTCCATCACCGGCGAACGCAAGGTGGAGAAAGAGGAAAAGGGCACGAAATTCCACCGTGTGGAGCGGGCCTATGGCCGCTTCGAGCGTTCCTTCTCACTGCCGGAGGAAACCGACTCCGACAAGATCACGTCGGACTACAAGGATGGCATCCTGACCGTCCATCTGCCGAAGAATCCAAACGCGAAGCCCCGCGCGCACGCAATTCCGGTGAACTAAGGCACGCGCATCCCCCCTGCCGTGCCTGCCATTCATCATTCGGAATATTGGAAAGGCCGCCGACGCCCCCCGTCGGCGGCCTGATCCGCTTGGCTTCAGGGGAGCCGGATCGGTGTGCATGCCTGTATATCCGTGATTCCTCTTTAAAGTTTCAAGGTCGGTGCGGAGATTGGCGGGCGCGGGGCGTGGCGGTCCCGGTGATGCGGAAAGATGAAGATTCATGGGGGGCATCAAGCGATGGCAGCGCCCGGCTTGAGCCAGTAGAGCACGGCCATGCGGACGGCGATGCCGTTTTCGACCTGGTCGTTGATGAGCGAGCGTTCGTAGTCCATGACGGCGTCGCAGAGTTCGACGCCGCGGTTCACGGGGCCGGGGTGCATGATGTAGAGGCCGCGTTTGCGGATTTCCTCAAGGCGGGTCTCGGTGACGCCATAGAGCTTGTGGTATTCGCGCAGGCTGGGGAAATACTGGACGTCCTGGCGTTCCATCTGGACACGGAGCAGATAGACGACATCTGGATTCCAGTCCATGGCTTGCTTGTAGTCGGTGAAGCGGCGGATGTTTTCCGGGCCAGCCCTGGGCACCAGCGAACCGGGGCCGAGATAGGCGACTTCGACACCTATGCGTTTCAGAATGGTGCTGGTGGAGCGGGCCACCCGTGAGTGCAGCACGTCGCCGATGATGAGAACTTTTTTTCCTGCCGGATCGGGAAATTTCTCCTTCAGGGTGAAGGCGTCCAGCAGCGCCTGGGTGGGATGGGCGTGGGCTCCGTCTCCGGCGTTGATGACCGAGGCGCGGGTGAGGCGGGCGATGGTGCCGGGAAGGCCGGAGGCCTTGTGACGGACGATGATATAGTCGGTGCGCATCGCCTGGAGGGTCTCGACGGTTTCCCTAACGGATTCGCCCTTGGTGATGGAGGACTGGGCGACGTCGAAGTTGGTGACATCGGCGGAAAGCCGTTTTGCGGCGACCTCGAAGGAGGAGTGGGTACGGGTGCTCGGCTCGTAGAAGAGCATGAGCACGGATTTCCCCTTGAGGGCGGGGACTTTTTTCACCGAGCGGGTGAAGAGTTCCTTGAAGGGGACGGATTGATCGAGCAGATGATCGATGTCCGCGCGGTCGAGTGATGCGATGTCGAGCAGGTCTTTACGTGGCATGCCGGAGGTGGGGAAAATAGTGGAGTGCGCCGAAAACGATGACGAACAGGGCGAATACGGCGATGAAGGCCGCGTGGTGGCGTGAGATGGGCTTGCGGATTCCGATGAAGAGGGCGACGAGGATGGCGGCGGCCGCACATGCGGCGGTGGCGGCGATGGGGAATTGATAGAAGTAGCAGCCAATGGCTCCGGCGGCGGCGCACAGGTATCCGGGGACGATGAGCGCGGGATGCGCGGGAAAGAGCTTGGGATTCGGCTGCGCGTTCATCAGGGCCAGCACCTCGCGGCGGCGGATTTCCGCGATTTCCTCATCGCTGTGGCGCAGGTGCGGAAGGCTGGAATCCGGCGGCGATTCGGGCTGTCTATCCGTGGTGATGGGAGTGCGTTCGGATTTGCGCAGCGAACGGACGGGCTTGGGCACCTGCCCGGGAACCATCACGGCGGCGGGAATCCCCTGCCCTGCCTGGGCGGCCGGCACCGTGCTGGCACTTCGTTCAGAGCGTTTCAAGGAATGCACCGGCTTCGGGCCGGACACGGGGGCCACGGGCTCTGGCGAGAGGAGGGAGGCCCCCGTTTCGTGGACCACGGTGGCCTGGTGATTACCGGATACGATCACATCCACCGGATTGGCAGCGGGAGTTTTGGCATCCGGCGGCAGCTTGGAATCCAGAGTCCCGGACGAGGCGGAGGAAACGCCGAAGGTTTCACGGAGTTTCGCAATTTCCCCGGGGGATTTCTTGCGCTGGGGCAGGAGGCTCATTGGTTTTCTTGCTCAACGATCCGAATCTCGTCCGCACCGTCAGTCCCTTCTAGCGAGACCAATACATGATCGAGGCGGCGGGTGTCGAGAGTGATGCCGACATAATCCGGCTGGATCGGCATTTCGCGGTGGCCGCGGTCGATGAGCACTGCAAGCTCGATCTTGGCGGGGCGGCCGTAGTCGGAGAGCGCATCGAGCGCGGCGCGGATCGTGCGGCCGGTGAAAAGCACGTCGTCCACGAGGATGATGTGTGCGCCCTCGACCTCGAACGGAATGTCGCTTTCCTTAATCGCGGGATTTTCGTGGAGGTGTCCGAAATCGTCGCGATAGAGCGAAATATCGAGCACGCCGAATGAAAGTTCGCGGTCCTCGCTGGAGAGGAGGTTGAGGACGCGTTCCGCCACTTCGTCTCCGCGGCTGCGGATGCCGACGAGTGCGAGGGCTTTGCCGTCGGTATTTCCGCGAATGGCGGCGGCGAGGCGTTCCACGCCTGCGGCAATGTCTTCGGCGGTGAGGGTGAGTGCGTGCATGGGGTGGCTCAGTCGAAATTGAGGATGCCGATGTCGCGCCGGCGTTGCAAGCCGGAGAAGCGGATCAAATCCGCGGCGGCGTGGGCCTTGGCGACCGCTTCCGGGCGGGTGGCTGCGCCGGAAACGATGGCAAGCACACGCCCGCCGTTGGTTTCCCAGTCGCCATCGGCGTTTTTACGGGTGCCCGCGTGATAAACCCGGAAGTCTCCGGACTGTTCGAGGCCGCTGATCACATCACCGGAGCGTGAGGTTTCCGGGTAGCCGGCGGAGGCCAGGATCACGCAGACACTCCAGCCGTCATCGAAGGAAACCAGATCGCCGCGGAGCTCTCCATTCGCCCCGGCAAGGCAGAAGGAGGCGAGATCGCCTTTCACCAGAGGCATCACCGCCTGGCATTCGGGATCGCCGAAGCGGCAGTTGTATTCGATCACTTGCGGGCCGCCGGGGGTAAGCATCAGGCCGAAGTAGAGGAAACCGCGATAGGGCAGCCCCTCCTTGTTGAGACCTGCCACGGTGGGACGGACGATTTCGTTTTCGATCTGCTGGAGAAGTTCCGGCGAAACGAGTTGGCGGCTGGCCACCGCGCCCATGCCGCCGGTGTTCGGGCCGTGATCGCCATCGAGCGCGCGCTTGTAATCCCGCGCCGGTGTGAAGATCAGGTAGGTCTCGTCCACGATCGCCGCGAATACCGAGACTTCCGGGCCGGTCAGGCACTGCTCGACGAGCACGCGGCCCGGACCGAAGCGGCGCTGCGTGAAAACCTCGTCCAGAAAGGCGAGCGCCGACGTTTCATCCGGGCAAACCGCCACCCCCTTGCCGGCGGCGAGTCCATCGAACTTTAGCACGGTCGGATACTCCCCGGCGATGGCGGAAACGGCCTGCACCAGCGTGTCGGTGGCGCGGGCGCGCGCGGTGGGAATGCCGTTTCTAATGAGAAATTGTTTCGCAAACTCCTTGCTGGCCTCCAGTTGCGCGGACTCCTTCGGCGGTCCCCAGCATGGAATGCCGTGCTTCCGACAGAGATTGGCCAGCCCCTCGCCCTTCACCAGGTAACTTTCCTCACCCGCCACGCAGAGGTCGATGGCGCGCTCCCTCATCCATGCGATGAGCGATTCCAAACCATCGGCCGCCACCGGTTTGGCGAGTTGGAAGATCGCGTCGCTGCCGGGGAAGCAGAACAATTCATGATTCCCGGGCGATTCCGCCAAGGCCCTGACCAGTGCGTGTTCACGCCCACCTTTGCCGACTACCAAGATTTTCATCCGCGGTGGTTCTCGCGGAATCCGGGTGAAGACTCAATGCAATTCCCATGCGTCTCGTCACTTGCCACCGAGCAGGTCGGAATTGGCGATCCATGGGCGGATCCAGCGTCAGCGCGGAGTTCGTCGGATCAAACGGTGGCCGTTAATTTCAAAACGCCGACGTAAGGCAGGTTGCGGTATTTCCCCTGATAGTCGAGGCCGTAGCCGACCACGAACTCATCGCCGATTTCAAATCCCACGTAGTCCGCGCCCACCTCCTCCGAGCGCGGCTTGTCCTTGGCTAACAGCACCGCGGTGTGAACCGCCACCGCCCCCTCTTCCGTCAGGCGCCGCTTCACCGCATGCAGGGTGCGTCCGGTATCCAGAATATCGTCCAGCAGCAGGACATGCCGCCCCCGCACCTCGGGAAAATGCCGGTCTGGAAAATCGACTTTGCCAGAGCTTTCCACGCCGCCGTGATAACTCGTCACATTCAGGCACTCGATCTCAAGCACCCGGGGCACCCGCCGCAGCAGGTCCGCCGCGAAAACCAGCGCCCCCTTGAGCAGGATGATCACCACAAGCGTCCCGGCCGGAAAATCCCGCTCGATGTCCATTGCCATCCCGTCGAGGCGTTTCACGATCACCTCTTCATCAATCAACACCCGCTCAATGTCGTTGCGCATGATGCCGGATTATCGCCTTCCCCGGACCACGCCAAGCACCAATAACCCGGAGGGATGCGCGGGTGAGGATTTGAAAAGCAGCAACTCTTTGCCGCTCGCGCCCATCGTGCCCGCCAACGACTCACGTAGAAGCGGCCTGGAGGTCGAGGCGGACGAAGTCGAGCAGTTCGGCGTTATTCATCTCGGTGAGGGATTTCTCGGCACCTCCTGTTAGGATGGCGTCCGCGGTGTCTTGTTTTTCGGCGATGAGGGCGTCGATCTTTTCCTCGAGGGTGCCGGTGGTGATGAATTTGTGGACGAGCACGTTGCGTTTCTGGCCGATGCGGAAGGCGCGGTCGGTCGCTTGGTTTTCGACGGCGGGATTCCACCAGCGGTCGAAGTGGATGACGTGACAGGCGGCGGTCAGGGTGAGGCCGGTGCCGCCGGCTTTGAGCGAGAGCACGAAGAAGGGCGGGCCGTCCTCGCTCTGGAATTTCCGGACCATGTTCTGGCGTTCCTTGACGGGGGTGCCGCCGTGGAGGACGAGGCCGCGCCGGCCGAAGACGGCGGCGAGGCAGGACTCCAGCGGATCTGTCAACTCGCGGAACTGGGTGAAGATGAGGGCTTTTTCGCCGCGCGAGGCGATTTCCTCGCAGAGGGTGGCGAGGCGGGTGAACTTGGCGCTGCCGGAGGGATCGTAGTTGCCGGATTTGGTGAGCTGGTCGGGGTGGTTGCAGATTTGCTTGAAGCGCATGAGGTAGGCGAGCACCAGGCCGCGGCGCTGGATGCCATCGGTGGCTTCGAGGTCCTTGGCGAGGGCTCCGGCGCTTTGTTGATAGAGTTTCGCCTGGGCGGGGGTGAGGCCGCAGAAGACTTTCATTTCGGTTTTTTCCGGGAGGTCGGAGATGATGGATTTGTCCGTCTTGAGGCGGCGCAGGATGTAGGGGGAGACGAGGCGGCGCAGCGGGGCGAAGTGGGAGGAGTTGTCGCGGGTGATCTGTTTGACGAAGGTGGCGAACTGGCCTGAGCTGCCTAACAATCCCGGATTGATGAAATCGAAGAGCGACCAGAGATCTCCGAGGTGGTTCTCGACGGGCGTTCCGGTTAGAGCGATGCGGGTGGCGGCCTGGATTTTGCGGACGGCTTTGCCTTGGGCGGAGCTGTGGTTTTTGATGGCTTGGGCTTCATCGAGGATGACCCATCCCCAGCGGGTGGCGGCGGGCCAATCGAGGCGGGCGACCATGCCATAAGTGGTGATGACGAGGTCGGTTGCGGCGAGGGTGGCGGCGCCGGGTTTTTCGATATCTCCGGCGGAGCGGTGGGCGATGTGAAGGCGCAGGGTGGGCGCGAATTGGGCGGCTTCGCGCTGCCAGTTGCCGATGAGCGAGGCGGGCACAACCAACAGGCTCGGCGGACTGTTAGGCATTTCCTGTTTTTTACGGAGCAGGGCGGCGAGGACCTGGATGGTTTTGCCGAGGCCCATGTCATCGGCGAGGCAGGCGCCGAGGCCGGTGCGGGCGCAGAACCAAAGCCAGTCGAGTCCGCGCGCCTGATAGGGACGGAGGGTGGCGCGGAGTGCGGGCGGCGGTGGCGCGGCGTCCGGGGTGGAGAGGCGGCGGAGGGTTTCTTCGAGGGCGGAGCCGGCCTGGGCATAGGCCCACTCGCGGTGTTCTTCGAGGTCACCGGCGTCCTTGAGATCGGCGGGCGCGCCGGCTAACAGACGCATGCCTTCGATGAAGGATATGCCGTCCCGGGAGGCGATGGATTTCCAATGATCGAGGGCTTGCTGGAGTTTTCCGCGATCCACTTCGATCCACTGGCCGCGGAAGAGCACCAGACCATCCTGGCCGGAGAGCAGTTGTTTGATTTCCACAGCGCTCAGGTTCTGGCCGTCGATGACGACGTTTAGCTTGAAGTCGAGCAGGGCATCGAGGCCTACGGCCGCGCTTTTTTTCTCGCCGATGGTTGCGGCGACATGCGGGCGGTTGCCGCGTTTCCGCCACCAGTTCGGCAGCCTCACAAGGAGTCCGGCATCCTCGTATTCGGGAATATGGCGGAGGAACTGATAGGCTTCCGGCGGCGTCCATGCGAGCGGGTGGAAAACATCGCCGGATTCCACCATCCCGGCCATGAGAGGGCAGGTCTTGGCTGCGGCGTGAAGCGGGGTGAGGAGTTTGAGGAGGGCGGCTTTGTTTTTCGTGCCGCCGTATTCCTGGAGGGCCGTGCCGAGCGGGATTTGGGTGAGGCGACCGGATTGTGTGAGGCCGGAGGCATAGGAGGCCATAAAGGCGAACGGGCAATCCTGGTCGTTTTTGTTTTCCGCGAGGTGAAGAGTGACGCGACCAACGCGCGACCACGCGGGGGCATGTTTCTGGAGAAAGGCGGCGATGGATTTCTCCCGGGAAATTCGCAGACGGGTCCACTCGCTGAGGCGCTGCCAGAGGGCGAGCAGGACATCTGGCGAAAGATATTCCGCGCCGGGCATGGGGGGCGCGTTGAGCGTCCAGGCGGCGAGCTGCGCGGAATCCGGCTGCGGAATGTCGGGCCGGGGATCACTGCCATCGGGGATTTGGCAGAGGCTGCGGATGAGGTGGTCGGCGATGGATTTCCAGAAAAGGGTGGAAGCATCGGCGGCCGGATCCCCAGGGTGGCCGCCGAGGCTGATGAGTGCGGCGGGTTCGGATTCGGCGAAGGACGTGTGCAGCGGATGTTCCGCATCATGACAGATGACCACGCCGGATGGTGTGAGGCCGAGGGCACTGGTGGCGGGAAGTGTGGAACGGACCGGTAGGGCGGGCATGGCGGGACGGATTTCAGGACTCCTCATTACTTCTCGAACAGGTCCATCGCGAGCTTCCCGTAGGTTTCCGCATCGAGCAGAAACGGATGGAGCTCCGAGTTCAGGCCGCCGTAATACATGCGGGGATTCGGCCCGGCTGCGGCGGGTGCCAGACGGAGGGTGCGCTGCGCGAGGCCGGCGAAATCGCCTTCCGCATCCGGGGATTTCTCAACCACGGTGAGAACGAGCGAGGGATTGGCAAGCGCGGCTGCGGCACCTTCATCGGTGGGTGACAACCAGCGCGAAACATTGAGCCCCTCCAGCACGGATAGCATGAAGTTCGCACGGGCTGGATCGAGCTTCGCGCCGAGGTCCTCGCCTTCGCAGTTGGCTTGCCACGCCTCATCATTGAATTGGTATTTCAACATCACCGGCGGGGCGTTTCCTTCACGGCGCTCGATGGCGGCGAGATTGAAGCGGTCCAGCGACCACAAGCGGGAGTGCCGCCACTCATATGGGCGCACGGCGATGGATGTGATCAGCGATTCGTCCACGCGCATGACCGTGGGAGTGCCGAGGCGATTGACGAAGTAGCCGCCCTTGCCATCGATGCCGAAACGAAGCTCAAGCCCTTGGTGGTCGCCCACGAGGAAACGAATCGTTAGAATCGGCCGATCAAGTCCCCATGGCGTGAAATCGGTGGCGGCATCGCTTTCGAAACCGATGGCACGGCCGGTGGTGACGGCGTTGAGGAGGGAGAACAGGTTTCCCTCGTTGGCCTCGCGGGAAACGCCGTCCAGCGTGACCATCCAGGGATGTGGAGGCTGGCGGGAGATGGGGATTTCCGGGCCGGTGGCGGGCTGGATGGCGATGGCGCGCAGGGAGGCGATGTTGAGGCGCGTGAGCGTGTGGTCGCGCAGGTCGTTCATCTCCAGCGGCAGATCGGCCAGCGAGACGAGACCGGGCTCGGGCTTGAGCGGCAGAGCGAAAAGGGTGCCCGGGCGGTCGCTGACGGTGGCGCTGGCCATCTGGACATCCGGAGATTCTGGAGGAAAAATTTCCAGCAGCGTTTCGCTTTCCGAACCGAATGGAGTGATCGCGATCTGGACCGGCTTCGCGGTGGCATCGGTAGCGGGAAGCGTGGCGCTGCTGCGGTCGGACACGCGGATGGCCTGTAAGTCGAAGAGCCCCTCCAGCAGGGATTTCATGACGGCTGGATCGGTAGGCAGGTCCAGTGGCTTGACGATGCGCCACGGGCTGCCGGGTGTCTCGCGGCCAAGCAGCAAATCGCCCTGTTGCGAGCGGATGCGGATTTTTCCCAAGGTGACGGGATTGAAGTAAAAAGGCCGATGATCGCGGAGAAACTTCAGGCCGTCCTTGAAAAGCGGATTGATATCTCCGGTGCAGGCATAGACATGCCGCTTGTTCTGCTTGTCCCGGGGATGGACGAAGACGGTGGGCACCGCTTGTTCCATGCCCTCAATCTCCGCTTTCCAGGGGGTGACCCGGCCGAGTCGGTAACTGGCGAGAGGCCTGCGCTCGGCGTCCTCCAGACGGATTCGGACCCCGCCATCGCCGAGTCCCGTTTTCAAGAGATCAATCTCATCCTCCGCCGATAGATCCTCGACACGCATTCCAAGCGTGAACCCGATGATGCTCGTGGCGGCACGCGGATCCATGCGATCCACCCACGGGGAACTGGTCTGCCAGCCCTTCGCTTCGAGGGAAAAGCGGGCGCTCGCGCCGTTTACGGACACCTGGATGTGCTTCACCTCCTCTGGCGTGAACGAGTCATACAAACGCTGCCCCACCGCAGACGGCGGCATACCGAAAAGCGAATCGAAGTTTCCCAGGTGCCACTGCCAGACAGCGAGGAAGCATGCGAATGCGGCCACGAGCGCCAGAATGAGGGTGGATCCGAGGGAGCGCATGGCGGGTCAAACACGGCGCGATGACCAGATAAACGCGCCGATCACGAGCAGGAATGCGGGCAGGAAGAACAGGTTGACGCGGTTGATGAAGGACACCTGGGCATCGAGCAGCGGCAGCTTGTAGGTGCCAAGCGAGCGCGGGCCGATGCCGGCGAGTTGCTCGCGGCCTACCAGCCAGTTGAGGGAGGATGCCAGAAAATCGAGGTTTTCGGCGCGGTGGTGTTTCGGATCGAGAAAATCGGTGTTGGAAATCACCAGCATGCGCGAGGAATCCGCCGCGAAACGATCATCGGCCTCCGCACCGCGCGTCACGCTGGCTGCCAGATACATGGGCGGTCCGTAGTCTTCGACTTCATCGAATTTCTCCCCTCCCCGGCCGAATTTCGTCTCACCCCAGAAACCCGCCGACACCTCGATGAGTCCCATCGGCTGGATGCGGCGGTTGAGCAGATCCTCCGCCCCCTCGCGCACGTCGAGCGACGAACTCGCCCCGCCAAACTCGGTGGTCTGCCCGGCGAGATCGCGGGTGAAACGAATGCCCTTGGTGAACACGCCGCGCGCCGTGGTGACGAGCGCCTCCTTTTCACGGGCAATCACCCGGTCCTGGCGCGGAGTCACGCCATTGCCGCGCAGGAAGGCCCGTAGTTTCGGCGGAGCCTCACCGGCATCGATCATCACCAGAATCGCGGCGCGGGGCCGGCTCCAGTATCGCTCCAACACGCCGAGTTCCGCATCCGTCAGGTCATATTTCGGCGCTGCCAGCACGACGCCGGAAACATCATCCGGAATGTCGCCGATACCTGATAGATGGATTTCGGAGAGCTCCGCATTCTGGAAACGCAGCATATCCACCAGGGATTTGCGCGGCGAGGGACCGTCCCCCTCCTCGATCCGGCCCTTGTCGGCCAGCAGCGCCATTTTGCGCGCCTCCCCTTCGATCGCCGCGACCAGCGAGGCGGTCAGCACATCCTCGCCCTGAAAACCGGTGATCTTGCGCTTGCCATCGGCGGTGGTGTAAACCACCAGTTCATCAGCGACGACCAGTCTGACATGCGGGTTGAGCGTTTTGACCTTGCTGGCGTCCTCCGTGATGACCGGACTCTCGTCAGTGCGGGCATCGATGATGATCAGGTCCCTGACCAGCGTCAGGCCATATGCGGCGGTGATTTCCTGCATCCGGTCCGGACTGCGCAGCGGATCGACGATTTCCAACTCGATGCGATCCTTGGAAAACCTGGCGTATTCTTCGGCGAGGGCCCGCGCACGTTCGTAAAATGGGGAGGTCCTGCGGCAGGCCATGATCCACTTGATGGTTTGCCCGCGCCCCCCGAGCGCCTCGCTCTTGAGGTATCGACGGCTCGCCGAAGAGAGCGAGTAATCTCCGGCGCGGCTGAGATCCAGACGCGCGTGGTGGTGGACCGACAGATAGTTGAGTGCGAGCAGGATCACCGCCAGCAGCGCGGTTTGCAGCACGGACAATGTGCCCATGCCCCAGCGGTTCAGCGCGCGGGCGGGCTTCTTGTGGGATGTGGACTCGGATTCTGACATGAAAAATGGAGAGGCTCACCGTTTCCAACGGCGGAAATCCACCACCTGATAGGTGAGGAACAGCACGAACACGGCGACACTCAGGAAATAAACCACCGGCCGGGTGTCCAGCAGGCCGCTGGCGAAATAATGCAGGTGCCCTTGTGAGGAGATGTAATGGAAAAACGGCGCGCCGGCGAACGACTCGCCCCAGATGACCGTCACAAAGCCCAGGAAATACTGGATCACCAGCAGGCCGATCGTCAGCAGGCCGGCGATGATCTGGCTGGAGGTAAGGGCAGAGGCAAGGCAGCCAACCGCCGTGAACGCCGCTCCCATCAGCATGAGAATGCCGAATGTTCCGGCCATTGCACCCGGCGACCACGCCGGCGGCAGGTCGGTGAGCCAGATGAACATCCGGAACTGCACGAATGCCGGGATCCATAGCACCGTGTAGAAAATCATCGCGGCGGCGTATTTCGAGAGCACCACCTGCCAGGTCCGCACCGGTGCGGTGAGCAGGGTTTCCAGCGTACCCGAACGTTCCTCCTCGGCAAAAAGCCGCATCGTGATCAGGGGGAAAATAAACAGAAAATAGAACCAGAACAAGGGGGTGTGAAAGGTCACGTAAACCAGGCTGTCCTTCACCGGCGTGTCCCGGAAACCCTTCATCGCAGTGGACAGGGAAACCCCCTGCATGACCGCCACAAATGCCAGAACCGCCCAGCCGAATGGCGTGAGGAAATACCCTTTCAGTTCTTTAAATGTCAGGATGCGGAACAATCTCATGATGGCGGCGGGCGCTCTTGGTAGGCCATTCCCACCCCAAGGCAAAGGCAAAACCGGCAAAGGCAAATCACCCGCCCTCCGCCCATTCCGCTCATGGCGCTTGCAGTTTGGAGCCCGCGTCCCGCTTGCAAGAGCTCTAAATCACACCTCAGTTCAGATCAGGTTACCGCTGGCTTTCATCTTCTTGGCGGATCAGGTGGCCGTTTTCAAAAAATCGCCCATTTTTCATTTCGCATGACGACATCGCTCTTATCCCCCAAATACCAAGTCGTAATTCCAAAGGAAATTCGGAAGGCGGCCCTCAAACAACGGACCTTGGAAAAGGCCGACGAAGTCACCCAAGCCATGCGCTCCGGCATCGTTGTCACCATCGACGAGGAAATCGCCATCGCCGCCGCCGACATCTTCATCCAGTGCAAGCTCTCCCTCGCCGATTCCCTGATCTACGCCATCACCCTCGCCCGCAAAGCGACTCTCTGGACCCAGGACCCGCACTTCGAGAGGCTCCCACAGGTCCGCTACTTCCCGAATATCAAACCGTGAGCCTGCTCTCCCGCGGAATCCGGATTCAAGAAACGCGCGGTGGGCGGCCGGGTGGCGGCAATCGCGCATCTTCCGCTTTCCTCCAGAATCCATTTCAACCTGTTGCGGGACAAATTGCGGGACAAATTCCTTGCCTCGTGGGAGCGGTCCGCTAGGGTTCCGGGAATTGATGCAACATGATTTTCTACATGGTTGGTGGGAGGCTCTGAATTTCGAACTCCAGATCTTTTACGGGATCGCTATCATTTCCATGTTCAGCCTGGTGATCCAGATCCTGCTATCGTTTTTCGTGGGCATGGACGATGGCTTCGGCGACGTCGGCGCGGGGGATCACAGCTCGGGCCTGAGCATTTTTTCGATCCGCGGTGTGACGGCGTTCTTTCTCGGATTCGGCTGGACCGGGGTGATCTGCACCAAGGCGGGCATGGGCCTGCCGCTGACAATCCTGCTGGCGGTGCTCGCGGGCGGTGCCCTGATGGCGGCCATCATGCTGCTCATGATGAGCTTCCTGCGGATGCAATCCAGCGGCACCCTCAACTATCAGAACGCCGTCGGCCAGATGGGCACGGTCTATGTGACGATTCCGCCCGCGCAGCGCGGCGGCGGCCAGGTGGAAACGATGATCCAGGGCCGCCTGGTGACCGCCGAGGCCCTGCAGAAAGGCGGCGAGCCGCTGGCACCCGGCACCAAAGTGATAGTTGTCGAAAAAATCGGAACATCCACCTTGATTATCGAACCGATCCACGAATCCTAACAGCCAATTCCTCCCACCCGTCATGGACATCATCATCGCCGTCGTCGCCGTCATCGCCGTATTATTCTGCACCCTTGTCGCGCTGGCCCTGCGCTACAAGCGCTGCCCCTCGGACAAGATCCTGGTGGTTTACGGCAAGGTGGGCAGCGGCAAATCCGCGGATTGCCATCACGGCGGCGCTGCCTTCATCTGGCCGATCATCCAGGACTATCAGTACATGGATCTCACGCCGCTGCCCATCGACATCCGCCTGGAGGGCGCTCTGTCCAAGCAGAACATACGGGTCAACACGCCGTCCACCTTCACGGTTGGCGTCTCCACCGAACCGGGCGTGATGGAGAATGCAGCGGAGCGCATGCTCGGCCTGAGTCTCGAGAACATCAAGGAACTCGCGAAAGATATCATTTTCGGCCAGATGCGCGTGGTGATCGCGACGATGGACATCGAGGAAATCAACGCGGACCGCGACAAGCTGATCGCCAACATTTCCACCGGCGTGGAGGTGGAGCTCAAGAAAGTCGGCCTGCGCCTGATCAACGTGAACGTCCAGGACATCACGGACGCCTCGGGATACATCGATGCGCTCGGCCAGGAAGCGGCTTCCAAGGCGATCGCCGAAGCGAAAATCAAGGTCGCCATGGCGGACCGGGATGGCGAGATCGGATCGGCCGCCGCCCAGCGCGACAAGCGCATCAGCGTGGCCGCCGCGAATGCCGCGGCCACCGGCGGTGAGAACACAGCGCAGATCGAGATCGCGAATTCCAACGCGCAGCGCCGCAGCGCCCAGGCCGAGGCCGAACGCCACGCCACCGCGGCCGAAAAGGTGGCCAGCGCCAAAGTACTGGAAGAGGCCTACGTTTCCGAAAGGCAGGCCGAAATGCAGCGCGCGGAGCGCGACAAGGCGAGCCAGTTCGCCGACATCGTGGTGCCCGCGCAGGTGGCGAAGGAGCGGCAGATTGTCGAGGCGGATGCCGAGGCCGAGCGTGTTCGCAGGATCCAGCAGGGCCATGCGGATGCGGTGCGCGCGCAGAAGCAGGCGGAGGCGGACGGAATCATGTTCGTGAAGCAGGCGGAGGCCGGCGGTCTCAAGGCCAAGCTGCTGGCGGAGGCGGAAGGCGCGCAGGCGGTTCTAACCAGCAAGGCCAAGGGCTTCCATGATCTGATCGTGAGCTGCCAGGGACCCGGCGGCGCGCAGCAGATGCTGGTCACGGAATTGCTGCCGCAACTCGTGCGCGAACAGGTCCAGGCCATCGCCAATCTCAAGATCGACAAGATCACCGTCTGGGACAGCGGCAAGAACGCCGATGGCAAATCCAGCACCGCGGAATTCCTCTCCGGCCTGGCGGGCGCGGTTCCTCCGCTGCATGAGATCGCCAGAAACGTGGGGGTCGAACTGCCCGCCTATCTGGGCAAACTCAATCCGGTGGATGCCCCGGCTACGGGCGCTCATGGAGACAATGAGCCCCGGGATTTCACCCACCCCGGATGAGGCTCTGGCATGAATCCCGGCTGACGCTGCGGCTGGCGCTCCCCCTGATGATCGGACAACTCAGCCAGATGTTGTTAGGCGTGGCGGACACGGTGATGATCGGGCGGCTCGGCGTGACGGAACTCGCCGCGCTGACGTTTGCGAGCTCGTTGTTTCATGTGCCCTTCGTGTTTGGCATCGGGGTTCTGACGGCGGTCTCGGTGTTCACCTCGAACTGCCGCGGCGCGAATGACGCCCCCGGCGCGCGCGGGAGCTGCCGCCATGGATTGATCCTGGCCTCCGCGCTGGGATTGTTCCTGTTCGCGCTTTCGTGGCTGGTGTCCACGCATCTTGATCGTTTCGGCCAGCCGCCCGAAGTGAGCGGCACGACGGCGGTTTACTTCCGCATCCTGATGGCCTCGGTGGTGCCCGCGCTGGCGTCCATCGCCTTGAAGAACCATGCCGACGCGCTGAACCGGCCTTGGCCGCCATTCTGGATCTTCCTCGGCGGAGTGGCCCTGAACATCGGACTGAACTGGGTGATGATCTATGGAAAACTCGGTTGTCCCGCGCTCGGCTTCGAGGGTGCGGCATGGGCGACGCTGATCTCGCGCACGGCCATTCTGTTAGCGATGTTCGTCTGGCTGGGCCATGCGAAGGGCCTGCGTGAATGGGTGCCGCAACGCTGGTGGCGCAAACCTCATTTCAGTGAAATACGCGGGCTTCTGGCGATCGGTTTCCCGGCGAGCGCCCAGATGCTCTTCGAGGTCTCGGCATTCTCGCTGGCGGGCTTGATCATGGGGCGCTTCGGGCCGGAATCGATGGCGGCGCACCAGATCGCCATCACCCTGGCGGCTACGGCTTTCATGATTCCGCTCGGGCTTTCAATGGCCCTAACGGTTCGTTGCGGAGAGGCGCAGGGCGCGGGTGCGACGGAGCGTCTGCGCCCCATCGCCATTTCGGGATGGCTGCTCGTGACCGGCTATGCGCTGCTGGGAGCGACCTCGTTCCTATTGTTCGGAGAATGGATGGCGGCGGCCTTCACCCGCGATGCCGGGGTGATTCGGCTAAGCGCCTCACTGCTGCTCATCGTCGGCGTGTTTCAGATGGTCGATGGCCTGCAAGTCGCCTCGTCGGCGATGTTACGCGGCCTGCACGACGCCCGGGTACCCGCGGTGATGGGCTTTGTTTCCTACTGGTTGTTCGGATTGCCGGTGGCTGCGGGGCTGGCCTTCTGGTTCGACTTGGGA
The DNA here is from genome assembly GCA_030696085.1 of Luteolibacter sp. Lineage (GTDB taxonomy): Bacteria > Verrucomicrobiota > Verrucomicrobiia > Verrucomicrobiales > Akkermansiaceae > Luteolibacter. Next base: position 85,478 of record JAUYNL010000029.1, on the reverse strand, counting down.
GCCTGCGGTGTCTGGTGGGGTCTCGCGGCGGGGCTTTTCGTGGCATGCGTGACACTGGGCCCGCGCTTGTGGAACCGCAGCGCGTGCTCCAAACCGCCCGCGTGATCCCATTTTGATGGCGGATGAGCAATCCACGCTTGGATTGGGGACTCACGCAAAGGCGGTGCCAAGGGTTTTCCAAAAGAGAGACGGGCGGGGGGTTAGGCCGTTTCACTGCGCTTTGGGATACATTTCAACCTCTTCCGCTTTCTTCTTGGCAGCGCGAAATTGGAGGATTGAATGGCGGCGCTTTGTTCTATCCACCACTTGACCATTGGATCTGGCTGATCCCCGCGTTCCTCATCGGTGCCTGCATCGGATCGTTCCTCAACGTCGTGATCTATCGGGTGCCGCGCGGCATGTCGGTGAACGAGCCGAAGCGCTCTTTCTGCCCGAACTGCAAGAAGCCGATCCCGATGTGGCTGAACCTGCCGCTCATCAGTTGGCTGCAACTGCGCGGGAAATGCGCGGAGTGCGGCGCGCGGATCGCGTTCCGCTACTTCGCCGTGGAACTGCTCACGGCGCTGCTGTTCGTCGCCATCTGGCAGGTTTTCCCGCCGCAGGTGGTGGTTTTTCTCTGGATCATGGCCGCGCTGCTGGTGGCGATCACCTTCATCGATGCGGAGCACCTCATCATCCCGACCTCGCTCACCTGGGCGGGCTCGCTGGTCGGTCTGGGAGCCTGCGCGGTCTGGCCGCAAATCCCGGTGATGGCCGGCGTGGCGGGCGGCTGGCTCCCGGGCTTGAAGCACGGCGGCATCGGCTGGCTCTCCGGTTTTGTGGGGCTGTGGTTGGTGGTGGAACTCGGAAAATTGGCCTTCGGAAAAAAGAAGCTTCGTTTTGAAAAACCCGCCGGGTGGCATCTGCGCGAACCCGCGGATGATACGGAGCCGATGTGTTTCGTGATCGATGAGGAGGAAATTCCCTGGTGGGACATGTTCTGCCGCAAGTCCGACCGCCTGCTCGTTGAAGCCGGCGACATCCGGGTGGACGGCGAGTCGGTGGGCGGCGGCACGCTGATCATCCGGGAAACGGAAATCCAGCTTCCGGACGGCACGCAGCATCCGCTGGCGAAACTCAAATCGCTGGATGGCACGGCCAGCTCGGTGGTGATTCCGCGCGAGGCGATGGGCGCGGGCGACATCCATTTGTTAGGAATGATCGGCGCGTTTTTCGGCTGGACCGGCGTGTTGTTCTCGCTGTTCGCGGGCTCGATGTTCGCGATCATCGCGGCGCTGATCGGGCGGATTGGATTTGGCAGGCAACTGCCTTTCGGTCCATTCCTCGCGATGGGAGCCTTCGCCTGGGCCTTCGGCGGATGGCGGCTGTGGGCCTGGTACGTCGATTTCCTCGGACCGCTGTGGATGCCGTGATGCGATTGTTTTTCATGGCCAGCGGGCCGGCGCGTCCCTAGCGTTCACGCGCATGGCGAAACGGCTGTATGTGGTGGCGGGTGAGTTGAGCGGAGACGCCCACGGGGCGGGATTGCTGCGCTCGCTCAAGACGATGGTCCCGGCGGTGGAGATTCACGGCGTGGGCGGGCCGGAAATGGCGGCGGTGGCCGGCCCGGGCCTGCGCGACTGGGTGGAGGACGCCTCGGTGATGGGCGTGTGGGAGGTGCTCAAGCGCTACGGTTGGTTCAAGCAGCGCTTCGCGGAAATGCTGGAGGATCTCAAGGCGTTCCGGCCGGATGTCCTGCTCTTGATCGACTACCCGGGATTCAACCTGCGCTTTGCCGAGGCGGTGAAGCGCGAGTGCCCGGAGACACGGCTGGTTTATTACATCAGCCCGCAGGTATGGGCCTGGCACAAGGGGCGGATTCCCAAGATGGCGCGCATGCTCGATGAAATGCTCTGTCTGTTTCCCTTCGAGCAGACGCTTTTTCAGAGCGCGGGTTTGAAAACCACGTTTGTCGGCCACCCGCTGGTGGATGAGCTCGAGGAAAAACGCCTGCCGGACGCGCAGCGCGATGACTCGCTGGTCGGCTTGTTTCCCGGCAGCCGCGAACGGGAGGTCGCCCGCTTGTTTCCGATGATGATCGGCACCGCGCAGCTTCTCAAAGCCTGGCGCGGCGATCTGAAATTCGAGGTGCCTGCGGCCTCGGCGAAACTCGCCGCCCAGATCCGCGCCCTGCTGGTGGAGAGCGGCGCGGATCCATGGATCACGGTCAGCTCCGGCGAGAGCCACTCGCTGATGCAGCGGGCCTGCTGCGCGGTGATCGCCAGCGGCACTGCGACACTGGAGGCCGCTTATTACGGGCTGCCCTACTGCCTCGTCTATCGGGTGGCGCCGCTCACTTATGTGCTGGGGAGAATGCTGGTGAAAATCGAGCACATCGGGCTGGTCAATATTCTGGCGGGCAGGCAGGTCATCGAGGAATTCATCCAGGCGGATGCGGAGGCGATGGTCGTTTCGCACTCCTTGAGAGGCTTTTTGGAGTCCCCTGAAAAGCGCGCGGCCCTGCAGGAGCAACTCGCGGAAACCGCGGGGAAACTCGGAGAAAAGGGAGCCCACGAACGAGCCGCCCGCGCAGTGGCCGCCTGGCTGGAGTGATGCCTCACGAAAAAAGGATCACCGGAGATTCCCCGTGATCCTTTTTCGATAAATGCTGGTCTGGCAGCCGCCTCAGGCGATCTGGGTCTCACCGTTCGGGCCTTGGGAGACCTGCACGATGCGCAGCGGCAGGCGCACCAGAATTTCATCGTCACAGCCGATGTCGATCGAGTAAATCCCGGCGGTCGGGAAGCGCAGGCCCTGAAGGTTCATCACGATGTTGCGCGTGAGGAAGGGCACGTTCTTCGGCAGTTGCACATCGAAGTCCGGCTTGATCGGCATGTTGTTGGGATCAAGCGATTCTCCATCCTCATTGATGATGTTGATCGAAAGCTGGTGGCGTCCCGCATCCTCCGGCGTGAAGCAGAAACGCATGGCCAGGGCACAGGATGGATGCACGACCGGCACCGCGCGGGCCGCCAGGGTGTCGAAGGTTCCAGTGATGACCAGCTTGCCGTTGTAGTCAGCCGCGAAGTCGCAAAGAGTGGCGATTTGAATGTCCATGATGGATGTTTGGATGATTTTTGAAAACTGCCCCCCGCGCATACCGCCGGAAAGCGCCCTCTCTGTGAAGCGATCCGCCGACGCCGTAAAGCCGAAAGGAGCATGCTTCTGAAAATCCTCGCGAACTCGTGCCTTCGGCTCATTCATTCGGATTTTCCCAAGTTGTTCACAAACTGTTTTCCCCCTCGTTCTCAGACAAGTCGTTGATAATGCCGCGATTTCAGCCAATGGGCGGATGCTTCACCATGAGCGACCAGCGACCATTTCAAGGCCATGTGAACAACCCGGCAAAGCCTGGGAATCATTTCTGAACAACCTTTCAATCCATTGGATTACAACACAATACGGGAAGAACATTTGCTTGAAACTTCGGACTCAAATGCAAAAACATGCGGAGCGTCTTGGCGGTCGTTTCTTTGCACCAAGCTGTAATCGGGAATGCGATCGCCGGCGGGTGCCGGGCCGCTCATCGGTGGTTTTTCCGCACGAATCCGGTTTTTCCCAAGTTATTCACATTGCCCTCGGGCGTTGCCCGCAAGCAGCGAATCCTTCATCAGGACGCCCCTGCACAGAATGACGTGCGCCGCATTGGATTTCCCTCATATTTCCTTTCCGGGTCAAGATCCGCCCGGTTTTTGCGAAGGAATGAGGGCACTGCGGGCTGGACAGGCAGTGGCCTGCATTTCACCTTCCGGCCATGGATTGCCACACAGAATTTGCCCCGCGGGGAGGGAAGGCGGAGCTTGAAGAGGGCTTGGATTTCGCCCCGAAATTCGACAAGGATGGATTGATTCCCGCACTGGCGATGGACGCCACCACCCGCGAACCGCTGATGCTCGCCTACATGAACGCGGAGTCCCTGCGCCGCACACTGGAGATCGGCGAGGCCGTCTATTGGTCGCGCTCGCGCCAGGAATTCTGGCACAAGGGGGCCACTTCCGGCCATATCCAGCGCATCGTGGAAATCCGCACGGACTGCGATCAGGACGCGCTCATTCTCATGGTCGAGCAAATCGGTGCCGGTGCCTGCCACACCGGCCGCGGATCATGTTTCTACCGCAAGGTGATCGCTCCCGCCGCCGCAGGCGAAACCGCGAAACTCGAATGGATCGGCCCCGGAAAATCGTTCGATCCGGCCTCGGTTTATGGAAAACCCTGAAGATCTTGAAACCCATCCGCGAAAAAAGTGAAGGCGGGCGAAGAACCCGTGTCGGTGATCGTGCGCCGGGCGCTCGCCCGCGAAATGGAAGCCGATGCCGTCGATTTCGCCAAGCTGGCTTCATCCAATGTCGGGATGTTTTCCGGGCCTGCGGATCTTTCCACGCGCGAAGGTTATGGAAGTCGCGAATCTCGCTGATGCCAGACCTTTGATCGGGTGGCTCAATGCGAGCCGACCCATGGCACACATGGGCGCTCAAGACCCTTTCCGCCGTCCGCGATTTCTCGATTTACCGGTGCTTCGGACGCCGGTCCCTGCCGGCCATCCTCCCTCCCGCATGACCTCTGCCGGTCACGGTGAAAGAACCGGATTCCCCTTGAAAACCGATGGCATGACTGACTCACCGGGTTCTTTTCTCTCGCCGCCGGGCACGGCGGAAACGTAGGGTTTCCAGCATCACGAAGGAAACGGAGAACCGCACTTCCGCCGTGCGAAATTTCACGATTTGCCGACCCATGGGGAAATACGACTCGCTGAGCAAGGAGGATCCGCTCCGGCTGATGGAGGCCCGTGCCCGCCGCGATGCGATTCGTTACGGGCTGGCCTGGGAAACCGATGGCATCGAGGCGGAACAGGAGCTCAACGGCGATTATGTGGCGTTCGATCTGGTGCCGGAACTCTGCTGCGGCCCACCGCCGTGGCGGAACCTGCTCATCCAGGACGACAACTTCGACGCGCTGCGCGCCCCGCGCCCCGGCTTCTCCGGCAAGGACGACCTCCGGCGGCACTCAAAGTGGCTCGAATTCATATTCCTGCGCCTCACCCTCACCCGCGACCTGCTCGCTGAGGATGGCGCGGCCTTTCTCAACATCGACGACAACGAGGTGCCTGCACAAAAGAATCTCTCTTTTCAATATTGACAGCCTAAATAAAAACTGTTCTTTTGAACCCATGAAGCAACTTGAATCTATTGAACTCTTTTCAGGCGCGGGTGGTCTCGCTTTGGGGCTACACGATGCCGGATTCCGGCACAAAGCTCTTTATGAGTGGAACGCAGCAGCGGTTGAAACTCTGCTATATAATCAGAAATTGGGGCATCACTCTCTTCATGGCTGTAAAATAATCCGCGGCGACGTGCGGGAAGTAGATTTCACCAAATATCGTGGAATCGATCTTGTAGCAGGAGGTCCGCCATGTCAGCCGTTCTCGATGGGAGGAAAAGCGGCTGGTATGAATGATTCGCGAGACATGTTCCCACAAGCGATCCGTGCCGTCGCCGAAGCTCAACCACAGGCATTTATTTTCGAGAATGTTCGCGGACTACTGCGACCAGCTTTTTCCAACTATGTGGAGTATATCAGGCTGCAAATGGAATTTCCTGAATTTCCGACTTCCAACAATGTGAGTTGGGATCAAAACCTACGGCGACTTGAGCGACACAAGGAAAGAGTCGGGAATTCGACAGGTGGTTTGAGATACAGGGTTCATGTCCACCAGGCAAATGCGGCAGATTACGGCATCCCCCAGCAGCGGCATCGTGTGTTTTTTGTCGGATTTCGTTCGGACATAACGACTGATTGGTCGTTTCCCTGCCCAACGCACTCGGACAAGAAATTTCTCAACAAGGGAGGAAGTAACACTCTTGGCAAAAGGGATTCCAATAGTGAGTTGCTTCCATGGGTCACGCTCAAGCAAGCAATACGAGATCTTCCTTCCCCAGCGTCAAGAGCCGCAAAGAACTGGCACAATCACGTATTTCAACAAGGAGCGAAAACTTATCCAGGGCACACAGGGAGCGCTTTGGATCGACCAGCCAAGGCACTAAAAGCCGGAGATCATGGAGTTCCGGGCGGTGAGAACATGATTCTCTATCCTGATGGCTCTGTGCGGTACCTTACCGTTAGAGAGAGTGCTCGTGTCCAAACTTTCCCCGACGACTATGTATTCCTTGGCAGTTGGACGGAGGCCATGCGTCAGCTTGGGAATGCAGTTCCCAAGAATTTAGCCGCCGTTGTGGGAAAATCTGTGGTGAAAGCTCTGACTGGACAAGCGGTTGATAGTCGTCAAACCTACGGCAATGAAGCTTTATAATCCCCTTGAGAAGGAGAATCTCGGGAAAAGCGTTGCAATCTCTCTGATTAAGCAGAAAGCGTCACCACTGGCAGAAATCAGCCGCTTTCCCGGTGCTGGCGTTTACGCCATTTATTACGTGGGCAACTTTAAGCCCTATGCTCCCGTTGCGGCATGGAACAACAGCAATGAGGAATTGAATCTCCCAATCTACATCGGAAAAGCTGTCCCAACAGGCGGACGGAAGGGTAACGTGGATTCCGAAGTGTCTGCGAAGGGAGCCTCGCTCTTCAATCGTCTGGACGAGCATCGGAAATCAATTGAACAGGCCGGGAATCTCGACTCAAAGGATTTCTGGTGCAGGTTTCTCGTTGTGGACGACATTTGGATTCCATTGGGCGAGTCACTTCTCATTCAGCACTATCGCCCCCTCTGGAACTCGCTCATCGATGGATTCGGAAATCACGATCCCGGCTCGGGTCGTCATCGGGGAGCCCGCCCAAACTGGGACACGCTGCATCCTGGAAGGCACTGGGCTGACAGATGCGCACCATCCAAGCTCACCGAATTGCAAATCAGGGAGCAGGTTGCGGACTTTTGGAATACATACCAAGGACCGGATTCCGAGGTGTGAAGTCCCATACATCGTGTCGGCGGCATTTCAATAGCTGCATTGTGAGTCTTGGTGCATTCCACGTCGAAGAGTCCGGAAAAGGCGCTGAATCTCTGCTGAAATCTGGTTTCAAGAAGGACCAGTTGGCGCTGCCAAGCTCGAACCGGAATCTCTGTGGCATCCCGCCGGCCGATCTCAACTCGTGGGAACAGCACTTTGCCCAAGTGTTGGATCACGACCAAAGCGGCGCGGTGACGTGCTGGCACCGCACAGGGAAAACGTGGCGAGACAGAAGCGGCAGAAATTTCGACTGACCGCCTTGAAATCATCGAGTGAAAAGGCGATTGCCGCCGCTTGGGAATTGGAAGGGGGGAATGCACGTTGGCTTGCCGGATTGCACAAAAAATGCACGCGGGCACATTTTCCCACAGCCGATAAAATCCATAATCTATTGATTACGAATGGAGCCGCTGGTCGGATTCGAACCGACGACCTGCTCATTACGAATGAGCTGCTCTACCCCTGAGCTACAGCGGCATGATCACTTGATCATCCGGCGCGGCGAATGAAACAATCGGACGGAATGCCGTCAAGGAATCCTTTACCTGGTGAGGCAAGGAGGGCCCGCGCATCCGCCACGTCACTCATCGATGCGGATCTTTTTCGGGTCCCAATCGATTTCCGGCAGCTTCATGTCGAGTTTCCGCAAGGTGTCGAGCATGATGCGCGCAACGCACAGATTGCGATACCACTTGCGGTCCGCTGGAACGACAAACCATGGCGCATACTCGGTGGAGGTCTTGGTCATCACATCCTCATACGCGGCCATGAAATCATTCCAGCGGGCGCGGTCCGCGAGATCGTCCGGATTGAACTTCCAGTGTTTCACCGGATTTTCGAGGCGGGATTCGAGGCGGTGTTTCTGCTCTTCTTTGGAAATGTGCAGAAAGATTTTCACGATGGTGGTGCCCTCCTCGGCCAGCATGCACTCGAAATCGTTGACATGGCGCTGCCGGCGTTTCCACACCTCATCGGGAAACAGTTTTTTGACGCGCACAGCGATGATGTCCTCGTAGTGACTGCGGTTGAAGATGACGAGCTGTCCGCGATGCGGGACTTTCGAGTGTATGCGCCAGAGGAAATCGTAGGAAAGCTCCTCCTCGCTGGGTTTCTTGAACGAACGGACATGAATGCCCTGGGGATCGATGTGCGAGAAAACGTGCTTGATGCAGCCGTCCTTGCCGCCCGTGTCCATGGCCTGCATCACCACCAGGATCCGGTGCTTGTTCTGGGCGTAGAGCATCTTCTGCAGATTCTGGAGCTGGTCCTGAAGCTTGCGGAACTGCGGCTCGAATTCCGATTTATCCGGCCCTTGAAAGAGGAACTTCTCGCCGCTGTCGATCTTTGAAAGATCAACCTTGCTGCCGGGTTTCACCCAATATCGTTCCAACGCTCCACTGACTGGCATGTTCGGGTTATCCCGGCTTGCCACCCTGTTGACAAGCCCCGACTGGTGACGATGCCACACATTCGGGATTGAAACCGGGGCCGTCACGCGCTGTGCTCCGCCGATGTCCAAATTCCGGAAGCCCGCGAATATCGCCCCTCCCGCGGAAACACTCACCACCGCCCTGCACATTGGCGCGAGCTCGGTCTCCATGATGGTGGCGGAGCGGGCAGCCGACGGCACGCTCACCCCGGTGGATTTCCTCGAACAACCCGCCCCCCTCGCCCGCGACATCTTCCGGCTGGGAAGTGTGAGCCTCTCCACCGTGGAGCGGATCGTCTCCATCGTCAGGGGCTATCAAAAATCACTCGCCGAACTGGGGCTGGATCCCCACGGCATCACCCGTGCGGCGGCGACGAACATTCTCAGCGAGGCCCGCAATCACGAAACCGTCATGAACCGCATCCGCATCGCCTGCGGCCTGCGCGTGAGCACCATCGACGACGGTGAAATGACACGGCTGATCTATCTGAAAACACGACGCCGCCTCCAACATCTGCCGGCCATGCGAAAGGACACCACGCTGGTGGTCCACGTCGGCCCGGGCAATACGCGCGCCCTCTTGTTTCAAAATGGACGGATCACCCGCTACACGAGCTACCGGATGGGCACCCACCGCACCCGCGAGGCGGTCGAGGCATCCCATGCCGAAGGCCCCACCTTGCTGCGCGTGATCCGCGAGCACGCCTTCGGCAATCTCGCGCAGTTGCGTTTTGATTACTCCGATGTCCGCATCGACGGGCTCGTCATCATCGGCTACGAGGTGCAATCGATCACCGCCCCGCTGACCGGCGCGGGCGGCGCCTGCTCGCTCAAGACGCTGCGGCAGTTCACGGCGGAAGCCTCCCGCATGAGCGATGTCGAGCTCGTGAAGCGTTTCCACCTCGACTATCAGACCGCCGAGGCGCTGCTACCCGCCCTGGAGATCAACCTTGCGGTGGCGGAAACGCTGAAGCTCGATGGAGCGCACATTCCCAACAGCGAATACGAACAGGGCCTGCTGCATGATCTGTTAGTCTCGCGCGAGCTCACGGGGGCCTTCGCCGAGGATGTGCTGCGTTCGGCCCGCATCCTCGCCGAGCGTTATCAATCCGATCCCGGCCACGGAGAACATGTCTGCAACCTCTGCTCCCGATTCTTCGATGAACTGGCGGACCTCCACCAACTCCCCGCACATGACGCCCTGCTTCTGAAGGTGGCCGCCATCCTTCACGAAGTGGGCACCTATGTCAGCCCGCGCGCCCATCACAAACACTCGGAATACATCATTCTCAATTCCGAAGTTTTCGGGCTCGACCGGATGGACGTCACCATCGTCGCCCTGGTCGCCCGATATCACCGGCACTCGGTCCCTGTGCTGGATCATCCCAGCTACGCCGCGCTCACCACCGACGACCGGATCCGGGTATCGAAACTCGCCGCCCTGTTGCGCGTGGCCGACGCACTGGAACGCACCCACGCCCAGCGGGTTTCACAAATCGAGATTCACCGGGATAGCGGCAAGCTGCGTCTCCGCCTCCCGGGTCTTGCCGATGCCGCCGTCGAGCGCTTGGCCATGGCCACCAAGGCGGACCTCTTCGAGCAGGTCTTCGGCCTCTGCGTGGTGATCGATGAAGACGGCTAAAATAATTTTGAATCATTGGATTATGAATGATGAATTCAAGATCCGCATTCCGTCCCGACCATCTCCGCCTTTTCAAAATTCAAAAATTCACCATCCACTATTCCAAATGCCCACTCCCTATCTCAACCGCGAGCTTTCATGGCTGGAGTTCAACCAGCGAGTGCTCAATGAAGCGCTGCGAGACGAGCTTCCGCTGCTGGAACGGATCAAGTTCCTTGCCATCACGGCCTCGAATCTCGACGAATTTTTCCAGGTCCGCATCGGCGGGCTGATGGCGATGCGCCGCAGCGGCATGAAAAAACCGGACGCCTCGGGGCTGACTCCCACGCGCAATCTCGCCGCGCTGCGCGAGCGGATCCTCCGGATGACCACGGATCAATACATCCTCTTCAAGGAAACCCTGGTCCCGGCGCTCGGAAAGGCCGGCATCCGCCTGCTGGCTCCCGCGGATCTAACCATTGACCAATCCACCCTACTCGCCGCCACCTTCGAGGACCAGGTGTTTCCGCTGCTCACGCCTCTGGCGGTCGATCCGGGTGAAGCGCCTCCAGTCGTTCCGGCGCTGAACCTCATCGTCGCCTGCCGCCTGCTGGATTCGGAAACCAAACTCACCCGCCATGCGTTGATCCCGATTCCAGAAGCCCTCGGTCGCCGGGTTCCCGTCTCAGACGAGGGAAGCCCGCACGCCTTTCTGCTCATCGAGGATCTCGTCGCCAGCCACGCAGCGCGGCTTTTCCCCGGCGAGACCGTAGCCGCCACCACCACCTTCCGCGTCACCCGCAACGGCGACATCGCGGTACAGGAGGATGACACCATCGATCTGGCCGATGAAATGGAGGACGTCCTCACCGCGCGGCGTTTCGCCGATACCGTGCGCTTGGAACTGCGCGCTGACGCCCCGCGCGACCTCGCCCGCATGATCCGTGATGTCACCGCTGCCGGATCGCAGGAAACCTATCTGCTCGATGGCCAGCCCGGCCTCGCCTCGTTCATGGAGCTGGCCTTCCTGCCGGACTTCGAGCATTTGCGCGACGAGGACTGGGCGGGGCAAACCTCGCCGGCGATCACGCCGGGAGCCTCAATGTTTGAAACCATCGGCCTCGGCGACTTGTTGCTGCACCACCCTTACGAATCCTTCGAACCGGTCCTGCGCCTGATCGAGGAAGCCGCCGTGGATTCCGATGTCGTGGCCATCAAACAGGTCCTTTACCGCACCGCGAAAAAATCCCGTATCATCGACGCACTGATCAAGGCTGCGGAAAACGGCAAGCACGTCACCGTGCTCATCGAGCTCAAGGCACGCTTCGATGAGGCCCGCAATCTCGACCGTGCCGACGAACTCCAGCGTGCCGGCGTACAAATCGTTTACGGGGTGAAGGGTCTCAAGACCCACGCCAAGATCTGCATGATCATCCGCCGCGAGTCCGGCCACCTGCGCCGGTATGTTCATCTCGGAACTGGAAATTATAATGAAACCACTTCCCGGCTCTACACCGACATTTCCTATCTCACCTGCAAGCAGGAATATGGCAACGACGCCTCGCTGTTCTTCAACGCCGTTTCCGGCAGGTCCAAGCTGTTGCGTTTCCAGCGCCTGGTCCCCGCCCCCACGGTGATGAAATCAATCGTGTTGGACCTGATCACAGGCGAGGCGGAACGCGCGAAACAGGGGCTGCCCGCACGCATCACCGCCAAGGTGAACTCGTTGCAGGACCCCGACATCATCGAAGCACTCTACAAAGCCTCACGCGCCGGCGTGGAAATCAAACTCAATGTGCGCGGCATCTGCTGTCTCAAACCAGGCGATGCCAAATATTCGAAAAACATCGAGGTGGTTTCCGTGATCGACCGCTTTCTGGAACACGCGCGATTGTTCCACTTCCTCCAGGGCGGCGACTCGAAGGTATATCTCTCCTCGGCCGACTGGATGACGCGCAATCTCGAAAAGCGCGTCGAGCTCATGATCCCGATCGAGGAGCCCGTGCTGAAACGCAGGCTCATCCGGATATTGGATGCGTTTTTCCAGGATAACACCCAGGCCTCGCTGCTGCTGCCGGACGGCACATCCCGGCGCATCACGCGTGCCAAGGGCCGTAAACCGTTCCGCGCCCAGGAATATTTCCACCAGCAGGCGAAAAAAGCCGCCAAGGCCCGGGAACATGAACGCGCCATGACCTTCGAGCCCCACGTCCCGGCGGTGTGATGGGTGGAACCTGGCGCTCGTCACCGCGGAGGCAATAGCCCACCTCATATGGATTCACGGTTTGCCCGGACTGATTCATGGAAACAGCCCGAGCGCCTTGATCCGCCTCAGACAACCTCGCCGCCTGGCTGGCATTCTGCCCCTGCCCGATCATCCCGCCGAACTTTCCGGATATATTACCCGGTATGACCTTGCCCGCCGTGAAACCATCCGTGGAATATCGCCTCGTAAATCGGAAACCCCTTGTTCCCCTGACCCCGAGGTTGAAATGGTGATGAACCACTACGCCCCGCAGCCGCCGAGGATGCGCGCGGTGTCGAAGTCATAGGGAGAGAGTTCGAGCAGGACGCGACCGCCGGTTGGGAAAACGGCTTGTTCGTCCGCCAGGCGCTTGGAGAGGTGGGCGAGGATGATTTTCCCGTTCGGCAGTTCCACCCGATAGAGGACGGGGCTGCGGTTTTCCAAAATCGTTCCGTGGGTGTGGATGGCGGAGTCCGGCATGGCTGGACGGAGTCTCACCCCGGCATGCGGCCGGCGGCAAGAGCGGGCGCGTGGTTTTCATGGGGAATCCCCGCCGCGCGGGATGAGCTTGCTTGACGCGTGGCCTCGGAAGATCTTCATTCCCCTGTGTCCGCCATTTCCAGGCGGCCTCATTCGAATCCCCAACTCCCGCCCCAACCGCCATGAAGTTCCGACTTTCCACAGGATTTGCCGCCGCCCTCTGCCTGATGCTGGCCTCCTGCTATCCCTACGAAGAAAATCCACAGCGAAACAAGGCCAACCAGGCCACACAAAAACCCACCGCCGAGCAGACCAGGCTCAAACAGGAGCAGGATTTGAAAAAAACCAAGGAGGAGGAACTGAAGAAATCCCAGGAGACCGCCGGCGGCCCGCTGGCCGATAGCCCGCGCGAAACCAGCACCCCTCCGGGAAACACTCCGCCACCGGTGGAGCCGAAACGCACCGACTACGCGTTTGCCAACAAGGTTCCCGGCAAGGATGGATTCGTTTTCAGTCCATATAACAACAAGGTGGTGGACGTTCGGGACATTCCGAGCGGCACGCTGGTGCAGGACCCCACTTACCCCGCCGCCGAGAAGAAATTCTTCCGGGTTCCCTGATCGATATTCATCCATCCGGCGCACTTGTTACCGGTCAACCCGCCGGGTCCGGCCCGTCTGGACCCGGTTTTATATCGAATGAGAGTGGATTTCCCGAATATCACCATCCTGGGCGGCGGATTGCTCGGCGGATCGCTCGCCATGGCGCTGGCGGGGACCGATCACCGTTTGCGGTTGTGGGCGCGCAGGGAGGAAACCGTTAGAGCAGCCCGCGATCTCGGGATTTCCGGAGCGACGGACGATCTCGCGAATGCCGTCCATGGAGCCAGCCTGCTGATCCTCTCCGTGCCGGTGGGAGCGATGCCCTCGCTGGTCCGCCAAGCCTTGGAAGCGGGCCTGCCCGCCGGCTGTCTGATCACGGATGTGGGAAGCGTGAAACGCACTCCCCACCAGACCATTCCCCCATTGCTCGCGGGACGGGGCGTTCATTTCATCGGCAGTCATCCGATGGCCGGCTCGGAACGCAACGGACTGGAAGCAGCCTCCGCGGACTTGTTTTTCAAGTCCGCCTGCCTTCTGACCAACGATGAACAAGCCCCCGCCGTGAGCGCGGAGGCATTGGAGCGCTTTTGGCAGAGCGTCGGCTGCCGGACCTCATGGATGAGCGCTGCGGATCATGACGCACTGGTCGCCCGGATCAGCCACCTGCCGCACATCGTCGCCGCCAGCGCCGCGCGGGTGTGCCTGGAAAACCCGGACGAAGGCCGTTTCGGCGGCGGCGGATTGCGGGACACCACGCGCGTGGCCGCCGGCAATCCCGAGATGTGGGCGGAGATTCTAAGCGAAAATCGGGAGGCCTTGCTCCCCCCCCTGCGCGCGATCCTCGCCGACCTTCAGGACATCATCGGTCATCTCGAAAGAGGCGATCAGCAAGGTGCATGCGAATGGCTGGAAGCCGCCAAGCACAGGCGCGATCTTCTCAACCCTTGAGTTTCCCCGGCAAGCGCCCAATCATCAGATATCATTTCCTCCCATGTCGGAATTCCGAGTCACCGCCATCACCAAACTCCACGCGGAATTCCGTGTCCCGGGAGACAAGAGCATGTCCCACCGCGCCGCCATTCTGGGTGGCCTGTCCGATGGCACCTGCACCATCCGCAATTTCCTGCCCAGCGAGGATTGCCTCAATACGCTGCATGCGATGCAGGCCCTCGGAGCCTCGGTGGAAGTGCTCGATGAGCTCGCCGGATTCGGCCCGATCAAGCTGCGCATCCACGGACTCTCCCTCAAACCCACCGCTCCCTCCGCGCCCATCGACTGCGGCAACTCCGGCACCGGCATGCGCCTGCTGGCCGGACTGCTGGCCGGACAAGCCTTCACCAGCGAGCTGTTCGGCGACGCCTCGCTCTCCTCGCGCCCGATGGGCCGCATCACCGACCCGCTCGGACAAATGGGTGCGAAGATCGAATGCCTGGGTGAAAAACCCGGCTGCGCGCCGCTGCTCATCCACCCCGCCAAGCTCGCTCCCATCACCTACGGGATGCCCGTCGCCAGCGCGCAGGTAAAAAGCGCGGTTCTGCTAGCAGGGCTCTTCGCCGACGGAGAAACCACGGTCATCCAGCCCGCTGAAACCCGCGACCACACGGAACGCATGATGGCCTCCTTCGGCATGCAAACACAGCACGAGGGCCACTCCATCTCGATCCGCGGCGGGCAGATCCCGCATGCCTGCGATTTCACCGTGCCCGGGGATATTTCCAGCGCCGCCTTCTGGCTGGTGGCCGCCGCCGCCCTGCCCGGATCGCGCCTGCTCATCAGGGACGTCGGACTCAACCCGACCCGCAGCGCCATCCTCAAGGTGCTCAGCCGGATGGGTGCGCACATGATCGATATTCTGCACGATTCCACGGGCGAACCGATCGGCAACATCGAGATCCATGGCGCTGCGCTCAAGGCCACGACCATTTTCCCCAGCGAAGTGCCGAATCTGATCGATGAGATTCCCGTCATCGCCGTGGCCGCCGCGCTGGCCGAGGGCCGCACGATCATCCGCAACGCGCGCGAGCTGCGCGTGAAGGAAACCGACCGCATCACCACGGTGGTGAACAACCTGCGCGCCATGGGAGCCGTGGTCGAGGAATTCGAGGACGGCATGGAAATCGAGGGCGGCCACCCGCTGCACGCTGCGGAAATCGACAGCTTCGGAGATCACCGCATCGCCATGGCCTTCGCCATCGCCGGACTTTTCGCCAAAGGCGAAACCGTCATCCGCAACACCGACTGCGTGAACACCTCCTACCCCGGGTTTTCCCACCACCTCGCGGCGATCCTCCGCGAGTGTTCCGATGCCTCGGATTTCACCCTGCCTCTCGTTTCCAATTCCAAACACTTCGCCATCGCCATCGACGGACCGGCAGCCTCCGGCAAAAGCACGCTGGCCCGCCGGCTCGCCCAGCGCCTCGGACTGATCATGGTCAACTCCGGTGCCATGTACCGCGCCGTGACCTGGCGGGTGCTCAAGGAAGCCATCGATCCGCTCGACGCCGCCTCTGTCATCAGCCTTCTCGAACGCATCGACATCCGCTGCGGCAGCGATGGCAGCTCCTCCACCATCACCATCGATGGCATCGATCCGGGCAATGAACTTCGCAGCGAAGCGGTCAATGCCAATGTATCGGCCATCTCCGCCATCCCGGAAGTGCGCAAAAAACTCATTCATCTGCAACGCGCCTATCTCGAACACACCTGCGTGGTGATGGAGGGCCGCGACATCGGCTCGGTCGTGTTTCCGGACACGCCCTTCAAGCTCTACGTGGATGCCGCAGAGCACGTCCGCGCGGCGCGGCGCGGCGGTCAAGGCCAGGTGGATTCCATCGCCAAACGCGATGCCGCCGATAGCGGACGCAAGACCGCACCGCTCAAGGTGGCCGATGGTGCCACCATCCTCGACACCTCCGATCACAGCATCGAATCCGGAGTGGAGGCAGCGATTGAAATCCTCAAACAACAGGGTTTCGACATCCCGGCATCCGGGTGCTCCTGAAAGTAATTTCCAGCTTGCCTGGACCGCCGCTCTACAGAATAGTGTTCGTAAGAGCATGAATGTCCGCGAAAAAATGGAAGCATCGGGCTATGAATCGGAGATGATCCCATCGCCTGCGGATCGCTCGGAAACCCTCGTGGCTGCGTGTCCGGCAGGCCGGCGGATCCAGGACATGCCCTATGGCGAGCGCCCGCGCGAAAAACTCGCCCAGCTCGGGCCGGCAGCCTTGGACAATGCCGAGTTGATGGCCTTGTTCATCTCCACAGGCACCAAGGGGCGCAGTGCGATTGAAATCGGCAGGGATTTGATCCGAAAATACGGATCGTTGGGAGCACTCGGCGGACTGCCGGTTTCCGAGCTGGCCAAGGAACACGGCCTCGGCCTCGCCAAGGCCTCCAAGCTCTCAGCCGCCTTTGAGCTCGGTACGCGAGTGGCACGCGAGCAACTCCGCGACAAGCCGCTGGACACACCGCACTTGATTCATGAGTTTTTCGCGCCGCAAATGCGCCACCTCGCCCAGGAGCAAGTGGTGGTGGCAGTGGTGGATGCCCGGCTGCGGCACATCGGCACCACGGTGGTTTCCATGGGCACGGTGTCGGAATCCGCCGCCCACCCTCGCGAAATACTGCGGCCCGTGATCACCCGTGGCGCACATGGTTTCGTACTCATCCACAATCATCCCTCGGGCGATCCCAGCCCGAGCCGCGCAGACGAGCTGGTAACCCGCCGGCTGATCGAGGCCTCGGCCATGATGCAGGTTTGTTTTCTCGATCACGTCATCATCGGCAGGCCCTCTCCCGGCAGAGCCCCATACTACTCATTTCGCGAGGCCGGCCTCGTGATCTGAGAACATGAAGGCGGCAGGCCCTGCCGGGTTGCATTCCACGGCATGAGTCCATACGGTCCCGGGAGCTCCGCATGTATCACCTCCACTTCACCCGGAACCTTCGTTCCCTCGGCTTTCTGCTCATCGCGGCAGCGGTGATCGCCGGGATCTGGATGCTCTGGTGGGCCAACCGCACCGGACTGCCGGAATCCTGGCGATCCGCCATTGAACGCCAAATCAGCCGCCAGGGGGCCCATGTGGAAGTCGGAGCCTTGAGATACCACCCGCTGCGCGGCGTGATCGCCTCAAAAGTGCGGATCTTTTCAGACCCGGCACGACGGCATGAAATCTCGAAACTCGAGCGAGTGCTGTTGGATTTCGATAAAACCAAACTCGCGCGGGGCATCCTCCATCTCAACAAAATCGAACTCAGGGATGCCGCGCTCACCTTGCCGGTGGAGCCGGACGTTCCGGCCTCCGAGAATCTGGAAGTCACCGGATTGAACGGCACGCTGCTCATGCCCGGCAGCCGGCGCTTCGAAGTGCGCGACGCCCGCGGCCGCATCGCCGGCATCGAAGTAAGCCTCAATGCCCGCCTCGTGGGTTACCACCAGGCGGGCGACTCGCCAACGGAAACCTCAAATGCCGGAAAACGCCGTAAGCTGATCGCCCGCATCATCAAGGAACTCGGCCAATGGCATTTCGAAGCGGACAATCCGCCACGCGTCGGGGTTTTCCTCGAAGGCAACGCAAACGACAATGCATCGCTGACCGCGAAGTTGACGCTACATGCCAACGATCTGGAGAAGAACCAGCACGGCATCGAAGAACTCTCCGCCGAGGCAGAAATCACCGGTGACCTGCTGACCCTCACCAAGCTGCGCATCCAAGACTCGCGGGGCCTGCTCGAAGGACGGGTCGATTATGACCTCGGTGAGCGTGCCGGACGCTTCGATTTGAAAACATCGCTGGAAATCGCCCCGCTTCTCACCGCCTGGCTGGGGCTGCCGCCACTGAGCCAAATCGTGATTGGTGGCGGCCAGGCGCTGGAGGCGGAAGGTGAATTCCACATCGATGAGCGGAACATCCCGCACATCAGCATGACCGGCCACGCGTCCGCGGAATCCGTGATGCTGCGCGGCACGCGTTTCGACGTGGTGGAAAGCGCCTTCGCATGGGGGGATGGCGGTTTGTTCCTCAGGGATCTGCGCCTGTCCCGGCCGGACGGGCTGGCCAAAGGCAAGGCCCTGATCCAATGGCCGCTGGTGCGCCTCGCACTCCAGAGCACCCTGCCCGCCGCAGTTTACAAACCCTTCTTCGCGGGGCAGCCGCTCGAAATCGTCGCCGGTGACTT
The DNA here is from genome assembly GCA_030696085.1 of Luteolibacter sp. Lineage (GTDB taxonomy): Bacteria > Verrucomicrobiota > Verrucomicrobiia > Verrucomicrobiales > Akkermansiaceae > Luteolibacter. The sequence continues at coordinate 66,922 of JAUYNL010000029.1, read as the reverse complement.
CAGCGAGCGAAAGGGAGCTTCGTTCGATGTCAGGCTCGAAGGCGGCTTCGACGCGACGGATCGCCATTCCTGGGCCTATACCGGCGGTGGCACGGTCCAAAACGTCAACTACAAGGGCGTGCCCGTGGACTCGGCGGAATGCCGGTTTTCACTCAGCCATCACGAACTCGATTTCTTCGATGGCACAGTCATCTTCAACTACCGCAACTATCCGCTGCGAGAAGCCTTCGGCGGGCCGAATCAAGCCACCGCCAAAGTCGGACGCATTCGTTACGCGGGGGATGAAAAAGTGGTGGAAGTCGAAGACGTCTCGGGAGACATCTGGGCCGCGCCACTGGTGCGCCTGTTCGCGCCAACCGTGGCCGACTCGCTCGAAATCTATCGTTTCCACCGGCCGCCCACGCTGAAGGGTTCCGGGGTGGTGGATGTGACCCCGCGTGGGCGTACGGCCCTCGAAGTTTCATTCAACTCCCCGGATGCCGCGGACTATCGGTTTCTCGGCGAAAACATCACCCTGTCACAACCCGTTGGCAAAGTTCTGATCCGCGGACCGCGGGTGACGGTGGCCGAGTTGAAACTCAACGCCTTCGACGGGCCGATCAGCGGCCAGTTCGACTTCCGAGGTGATGGAAAACTCAGCGGAGAACTCAGTTGGACCCAACTCTCCATCCCGGCGCTGACCTCGACCTACGGCTTCCAGGTCAAGGGCGGCGGCGAGACCACCGGCAGGCTGGACTTCGCACTCACCGACGGGCGGGTGGAAACCATGAGCGGCGTGGGCTTGTTCGCGCTCGAAAAAACCGAGCTCTTTTCCGTGCCGATGTTCGGCCCACTCAGCACGGTGGCCAGCAACGTGCTCAATGATCGCCGGGCGGGATTCGAGCGGGCCAAAAGTGCGTTCTGCAACTTCCGGATCGAAAAGGGGGTGCTGCGCACCGAGGATTTCCAGACTGCGACCACCTCGCTGACCTTCGCCGGCGAGGGCGAGGTCGATCTGGCCAAACGCACGCTAGACATGACGATGCGCATGAACGCGCGCGGGCTACTCGGATTGATCACCCTGCCATTGCGGCCGTTTTACGGCATGTTCCAATTCCGTGGCACCGGCCCGTTGAAAAATCCCCAGTGGGAGAATGTCATGTTCACCGCACCTCCGGAAGGACAGAAGGAACTGCTGCAAGCCGCCCCCAAGGCAAGGATCGTTCCGGTGAAAGATTGATGCCGGATTTTTGCAAGTCGCGCCTTGCACGGCAGGCATTAAAGTGCGACAAGTCGTCCGTAGCGACAATTCCATGAAGGACTGTCCGAACCATTATCACAGCCATGTCCAATCCATTCTCCACACCCAACAGCCTCGATCCCGAAGCGGGCTTCACCCAGACGCCTTCCATCGGCCAAGCCGCCAACGACCTCCGCGTCGCCGCAGGTGAAAAAGCGCGCGAATTCGTGCAAACCGCCGAGTCCAAAGCCGCAGTGTTGAAGGAACGCGCGGTCGAATCCGCCCAGCATTTCCGCGAATCCGCCACAGAAAAGGCCAATCACCTCAAGGAAAGCGCCACCGAACAATGGCAGGACACCCGTGTGAAAGCCCGGGAACTCCAAGTCACCGCAGAGGATTACATCCGTCAGAATCCCACCAAGTGCGTTGTCAGTGCGCTCGGTCTCGGCTTCCTGATCGGCCTCATCGTGCGCCGCTGAGGCACTCACGCGCGCCAACCGCATCCTGCAAACCGGGTCGGGGACCGCTGCATCACGCCGCATGAATTCCACATCGGAACCAGCCTCCCCACCGTCGGTGGATCCGCTTGGCGCGGTACCGGACGGGCGGAACGCGCTGCCTAACAACTGGCGCGAAGCCTTGATGTCCCTGGTGGCGTCACGCGCCGCACTGATCCAATTGGAAGCGCGCCAAAGCGCCAAATCCGGCGTGAAACGCGCGGCCAGCATGGTGGCCGCAGTCCTCTGCGTCTTCTTCACCTGGGCGCTGCTGCTGGCCGGTGGAATCGCCGCGATTTCCTCCGCATCTGGTTGGGCGTGGCATTGGATCGCCCTGGGGACGGCCGCCATCCACCTGCTCATCGCGCTGCTGCTCGCCGGAGGCGTCGGCAAATCGAGGGTGCCGTCCTTTCCTGTCACCCGCGCCGAATTTCAAAAAGACCGCCAATGGATCGAGAACTTTCAGAACAAGCCGAAATCCAACAATTGATCCGCCTTGCCGAGGTCTCCCGCTCCTGTCTGGGAAACGAGGCGGCCGCGCTCAAACGACGGTTCGATGTTCCATCCAAAATCCGCGAGTCACTCTCCGGCCACCCGACATCCTGGCTCTTCGGCTCTCTGGCCTCCGGTCTGGCCGCCAGCCTCATGTTCCGCCGCAGACCCGCCCCCGCCGTCGCAAAAAAATCCAGTGGCATGATTGGCATGCTGCTGGGTGTCGGCTTGACCGCCGCCCGTCCGCTGCTGAAAGTTTGGCTCACCAATCAAGTCGGTCGCTGGCTGGCCGCCCACTCGTCCAACGCACACGATGGCCGTCCCACGCCCCGTCCGCTGTCGAAATCCCAATCCCTCTAACCACGCCTCATGTCCACTCACCAGGTTCTGGACCACGTTGACCAATATCTCCAACTCGGTCGTGAATACGACTGCTCCGACCTCCATCTCCCGACCGCATATCCGCCGGCCTGGAGACGTTTCGGCCAACTCATGCCGATCTGGAGCGATCACCAGCCGCTGACTCCCCAGGACACCGAGCGCCTGGCCCGTTCCTTCCTCGGAGCCACCGAATGGGAACGCCTGCAATCCAAGGGCGACATCGATTTCGCCTACTCCGCGCCCAACGGCCGCTACCGGGCTTCCGTCGTCAAACAACGCCTCGGCTATGACATGGCGTTCCGGATCATCAATTCCAACATCCGCACGCTCGAAGACATCGGCCTGCCACTGGAACACATCCTGCCGCTCACCCGCTATCAGAACGGCCTGGTGCTCGTGACCGGCTCCGTGGGATCCGGAAAATCCACCACCCTCGCCGCACTCGTGGATTTCATCAACCGCGACCGAGAGGACCACATCCTCACCCTCGAAGACCCCATCGAATACGTCTTCGAGTCCAAGGGCTGCCACGTCAACCAACGCGAGGTCCACACCCACACCGAGTCTTTCGCCAAAGCCCTGCGCGGTGCCCTGCGCGAGGATCCTGATGTCATCATGGTCGGTGAAATGCGCGACCTCGAGACCATCCAGCTCGCTCTAACCGCTGCCGAGACCGGCCACCTTGTGCTCGGCACCCTCCACACCGGCAACGCACCGCGCACGCTCGACCGCGTGCTCGACGTATTCCCCACCGACCAGCGCGATCAGATCCGCATCATGGTCTCCGAATCCCTGCGCGGCATCCTATCCCAGCAGCTCGTGCCCAAGGCAGACGGCACCGGTCGCGTGCTCGCTCTCGAACTTCTCGTCAACACGCCCGCCGTGGCCAACTGCATCCGCGAGGGCAAAACCTTCATGTTGCCCGGCGTCATGCAAACCGGCAAGAACGTCGGCATGATCACCATGGATGAATCCCTCCGCCGCCTCTACATCGAAGGAGCCATCTCGCGGGATGAGGCGCTTTTCCGCTCCGATGACAAAGCGCAGATGAAAGCCTTCTTCGAATCCTGAATAGAACTTCACTCCATGGCCCGTATCAACGAATTGTTCCGCCACCTGATCGCCAACAAAGGCTCGGACCTTCATCTATCCGAAGGCCAGCCGCCGAAAATCCGCGTTCATGGTGCCGTCGTCCCCATCCCGGACCAGGCGGTGCTCGCCGGCGATGCGTTCAAGGCGCTGCTTGCCGAAATCTGCGAGCCCCAGGCCTTCGAGCGATATCTTGCCACCGGCGATCTCGACTTCGCCTACGAAATGGACGAGGACTCCCGCTTCCGCTGCAACTATCTCAAGCAGCAAAACGGACTCGCCGCCGTCTTCCGGCTCATTCCCACCGAGATCGCCTCGCTCGAGTCACTCGGAGTGCCGAACGTCGTCAAGGAATTCGGCCACATGCGCTCCGGCCTGGTCCTGGTCACCGGCCCCACCGGCTCCGGCAAGTCCACCACCCTCGCGGCCCTGCTGGACTATATCAACATCAACTTCAGCCGCCACATCATCACAGTCGAGGAACCCATCGAGTTTGTTCACTCGAACAAAAAATCCATCATCACCCAGCGCGAGGTGCCGATCCAGACACCCTCCTTCGCCGACGGCCTGCGCGCCGCGCTGCGCGAGGATTCGGACATCGTGCTCGTCGGCGAAATGCGCGACCTCGAAACCATTTCGCTCGCCCTGACCGCCGCAGAGACCGGCCTGCTCGTCTTCGGCACCCTGCACACCAACAACGCGCGCAAGACGGTGGACCGGATCATCGACGTCTTTCCCTCCGACCAACAATCCCAGGTGCGCACCATGCTCGCCGCCTCGCTGCGCGGCGTGGTCGCCCAGCTCCTCTGCAAGCGTGTGGACAAGCCCGGCCGCACCGCCGTGCATGAGATCATGTTCGCCACCCCCGCCGTGGCCGCGATCATCCGAGAAGGAGCCACCCAGAAGCTCTATGACGTCATCACCGGCGGCAAGAACGATGGGATGCAGTTCATGGATGAATCCATCTGGTCGAAACTGCGCGAGGGCATGATTTCTCCAGAGGAAGCCTACATGAAGGCGATCGACAAGACCCGCTTCAAGCGTTTCCTGCCAGAGCATCTCTCCGCCCTCGGTGAAGCCTCCGGCGAAAGCCCGATGACCCACTGAGGCACCGGATTGGAAATCAGGCGCGATTTTCCACACGCTGCCAACTTGCGGGATCGGAAAATCCGGGTAGTTTGCCGACATGTTTGCACAAACACTTCATCTCGCCCAGGTCGGATACGCACCCGGTGGATTTTCTCCGCTGTATCTCGTCATTCTTGGAGCCACCTTCCTCGCCAGCATGCTCATCAGCGGCATGCTCAAGCGCCGTTTCAGCGAATATTCGCAGATCCCCCTATCGGTCACGGGGGCCCAGGTCGCCGAGGCCATGCTGCGCCAAAACGGCATCACCGACGTGAAAGTCATCAGCGTGCCCGGCCAGCTCACCGACCACTACGATCCGGTCCAGAAGACCGTCAACCTCAGCGAGCCGGTCTATCATGTGAACTCGGTGGCCGCCGCCGCCGTGGCCGCCCACGAGTGCGGCCACGCCCTCCAGCACCAGCAGGCCTACGTCTGGCTCGGCCTACGCTCCAAAATGGTGCCCGCCGTCCAGCTTTCCAGCAAGCTGCTCAATTACATCATGATCGTCGGCCTGCTCGGCGTGGGCCTGATGCAAAGCAGTACGATGCTCTGGATCTGGGTCGCCTTGTTCGCGGTGACCACCTTGTTTTCGATCGTCACGCTGCCGGTCGAGTTCGACGCCAGCCGCCGTGCGCTGGTCTGGCTGGAAAGCAGCGGACTGGCCGCCAGCATGGAGCACAGCAAGGCGGAAAACGCGCTCTTCTGGGCCGCCATGACCTACGTGGCCGCCGCCGTCGGCTCCGTCGCCCAGCTCCTGTATTTCCTGATGATGGCCCTCGGACGCCGCGACTGATTCCACCCGACCCAAATTTCATCAAGATTCTGCTTGGCAAGTCCGCCACTATCTTCCAATTTCCGCGCCCGCCCGTATCCGGGCACGATCCATCAAGTTTCACCATGTCCGTATCCATCCGACTCAACCGCAAGGGCACCAAAGACCGCCCTTACTACAAAATCGTTGCCGTGGACAGCCGCAAGCGCCGCGACGGACGATACATCGAACAACTCGGCACCTACGATCCGCTTCAGGAAGGCACCAACTTCACCATCGATCTGGCGATCGCCGACAAATGGCTCGCCGTCGGCGCCAAGCCCTCGGAAACCGTCAATAGCATGATCCGCAAGGCCCGCACCGCAGCGGCAAAGGTCTGACCTGCGGTTTCTCCCAACCTTTTTCCCAGACAACCGCGTTCCGCAAGGGCCGCGGTTGTTTCGTTTCCATCCACCCGCATGATCAAACCCTGTGGCTCGCTCGTTGAGCTGATTTCCGGATAGTCCTGCCTCTGATAGATCTAACGAAGCACCACCCCGAATTCGGCGACGGTGACGTGGTTCTTCTCCAGCACATGGAGCCCGGTGAAGCGGAGGTGTTTTGCCTTCGTTCCATCTGGCAGGCTGATGCGCTGCTCGACGGGATTGGCGCGGAGGTTGGAGAACTCGCCCTCGAGGGGCGGCGACCATTGCCTGCCATTGACGGACCATTCGAGACGATAACGGTCCACCATGCCATCAGCGATTCCATCCTGGCGAGGCAGCACGATGACGGCGGCAATGTCCTGCACGGCCCCGAGATCGACGGAAATCGATTGTGGCGGACCTTGCCCGTTTTTGGCGCTGACGGGCGTACACCAGATCGTGGCCGGGTTTCCATCGATCACGTGGACTGCTGGATGATCGCTGGTTTCAATGCTGGCGGTGATTTTCCAATCGTCCTTGGCGAGGGTTTTGGGATCGGCTGTGGACAGCGAATCCGGAACACCGGTGGGTTCGAGCCACAGCGAGATTTCCGATAGACAAGGGCAGGCTCCGGATTCGGTGATGCGGACGCGCACGGCATCCGCAGTGACGGGTTTGCCGCGCAGCAGGGTGTGAGAGCCCACGGTGGAGCCGTCATTGATCCATTCGCACCAGTTTCCATTCTCTCTCACATCCACAGCGAACTTGCGGATGCGTTGGCCTAGTTGCACGGGCTCGCGCAGGCGGATGACCGAGAATTTCCGGGCTGCGGGCAGTGTGACTACAAGAGTGGCGTCCAGTTTGCCATCGGGCGCGGCCCAGTAGGTTTTCGGATCCAAGTCGAGCATGCGGAAGGCTTCAAAACCAGCGCCGCGATTTGAATCGGCGGTGACTTTCGCGCCAGCGGCGAGGTTTTTGGAGAACATCTGGTCGAGCGCTTTCTTAAAGCCGGTCATGGAGATCACGTCATTTTCGTGGATGAGTCCCCGGCGGTCGGGCGGGACATTGAGCAGGAACGAGGAGCCGCGGCCCACGGAGTTGAAGTAGAGGTTAAGGAGGTCTTTCGGCGAACGAACGAGGGAGTTTTCGTGAGCATGCCAGAACCAACCCGGACGGATCGAAACGTCCACTTCGGCAGGGATCCAATGCCTGCCGGCGGGCGATCCTTCCTGGGTCTTGCAGTAGCCGGGCGCGGCGGGCCCTCCCTCCGGCCCGAGAGGTGAGAAGGTCGCCCAGTTCGGATAGGGTGAGATTCCGTGTTCGTTGCCGACCCAACGCGCATCCGGTCCCACATCGGAGAAGATCACGGCGTTCGGTTGGTGTTTTCGGACGAGTTTCCAAGTGTTGGCCCAGTCGTAGTAGGACGTGCGGTCGATCGAGCGTCGTTCGCATTTGCCGCCGTAGAATCCATCTCCGCCGTTGGCTCCGTCGTGCCAGACTTCGAAAACCGGACCATAATTGGTTAGAAGCTCGGTGAGCTGCTCTCGATAGATCTCGATGTAACGCGGAGTGCCGTAGTGTTCGTTGTTGCGATCCCAGGGCGATAAATAGACGCCGAACTGAATGCCGTGGCGCGCCGCGGCTTGGGAAAACTCGCGAACCACATCCCCTTTTCCGTTTTTCCATGGGGATTTGGAAACATTGTGATCCGTCGTCTTGGTGGGCCAAAGGCAGAAACCATCGTGGTGCTTGCAGGTCAGAATCACGCCTTTGAAGCCGCATTTCGCGAGCGTCCCGACGATTTGATCCGCGTCAAAGGCCGAGGGATTGAAGACTGAGGGACTTTCGTCGCCGAAACCCCACTCCTTGTCCGTGAAGGTGTTGGTTGTGAAATGGCAGAACGCATACATCTCCAACTCGCTCCACTGGAGCTGGGCCTGACTCGGAACCGCGCCGAAAGTCACGGGGGCCGTAGCTGCGGAGATGGAGGAAACGAGGACAAGCGACAGGACGGATGACAAACCAAAAAGACGCATTCATGCAATACGAAGAAAACCGGGGTTTGTGTCACGCAAATAAAAGACGCCATACGCTCGCAAGGCCTGCGGTGCCAATCAACGGATGGCCTTGTTCCTGTGACTCCAATGTGATTTCCGGCAAGCGGACCATGTTGAGTGTTGCGGCTTCGGTTTGTTTCCACCAGAGGCGCGGTAAACCGTGAACTCCGGACAGTCCTCCAGTGGCAACGCCTCTGCTGAATTCCGGCCGTCATTGCGCGTGCAATCCGCAATAGCCGCGCTAGCGTCACGGGCATGGACACGCACTACCCACCGCCACTACCCGCCGCCGCCCGACAAGCACCGCAGCGCCGCAGCGCGTGGCCTTGGATCCTTGGTGCATTGGGGCTCGGCGGCATCGGGTTGATCGCGCTGGTGATTTTCGGGTTTTTCTCGGCGGTGGCCACCGGCCTTAAGGAAGGTCCCGCGTTTGTCGGAAAATCCAAACAATTCAATAAGACGGTGATCCGCAGTGGCAGCCCAGAGCGGATCGCGCACATCGATCTGGAGGGTATCATCACCGCATCCCGCTCCCATGGGCAGAGCTCGATGGTGGATGATTTCCACGATCTTGTGGATGCCGCCGTGAAGGATGACTCAGTGAAAGCCATCGTGATTCGCATCAACTCGCCGGGCGGTGAGGTGACCGCATCGGACCGCCTTCACCGCATCATCCGGCTGGCGGATGAGCACAAGCCGGTGATTTCCTATCTGGATACCATCGCGGCATCCGGCGGCTACTATGCCGCCTGTGGCAGCCGGCACATCATTTCCCATCCGACCACCTTCACCGGTTCCATCGGTGTGATCATGCAGTCGGTGAAATACCGCGACCTGATCGAGAAGGTGGGTGTCTCGATGGAGGTTTATAAAAGTGGAGCGCTCAAGGATCTGCTCTCCGGCGTGCGCGAAACCAGTCCTGAGGAAATCACTCTGGTCAACGAACTCGTTCAGGAAACCTACACCCGCTTCCTCGAAGTGGTCTCCGCCAGCCGGAACAAATCCGTGGAGGATCTGCGAGCATCGACGCTCACCGACGGCCGTATTTTTTCAGGCAAGCAAGCATTAGCCGCAGGCATGGTCGATCAAAACGGCTTTATCGAGGATGCCTATGACCATGCCATGGAGTTGGCCGGCGTGTCCGGTGCGTCCGTGATCCGATACAGCCCGAAAATCGGCATTTTTGATGTCTTCTCCCAATTCAGTTCGGCCAGCGATTCACGCTCCCGGGTGGAGATCGATGTATCCGAACGGCTTCTGCCACGACTCCAATGCGGCGTTCCTCTCTACCTCCACCTCGACGGGTATTGAGCTGGGCGGGAAAATCTTACTCCGCGTGCGGGCTGGTGGGGGTGATGTTGAATTCGTGCGCTTGGGTGCCGCGCAATATTTTCACCGCTGTCGCCTGGCCTGGAACCAGATAGAAGAACGCGTTGGCGGCATCCGCATACTCGGAAATCGACCGTGAACCGACACCGACCAGGACGTCGGCGGGTAGAATGCCGGCGTTGGCGGCGGGGGAATCCGGCAGGACGCGCACGATGCGGGGCAGTTGGGACTCGGCATGCAGGGTGAGTCCCAGCCATCCGCGGATGAGGTTGCCGCCATTGGAGACATCCCGCCGGACTCGGTGCACGGCTTCCGCAGGAATGGCACAGGCGCTGCTGCCGGTGCCGGTGCTTTGAAAAACAAGGGCCACCACCCGGCTGCGGGAATCCAGCAGCGGCGTGCCCGGGGGCGGAACCAGATGGTCGAATTGGATGCGCAGCAGGGCAAAGGGTAAAATTTTACCGCCGACCTGTTTCACCCAGCCGGTCGTAAGGCATTTGACGGGGCCGCTGGGAGTCATGGCCCGCAGCTCGGTACCGATGCGGCCCCCGGCATCATCCAGCCATTCGACGGATTTGGGGATGCCTGCTCCCTGTGCCTGGAGAAAACCGAGTCGTGACACCGGATCGTAGCCGACCACATGGGTGGCGACGTTTTGCCCGCCCATGCGAAGCGAGGGTTGCTGCGGATTCGCCCCGGGAATCACCACCGTCACCAGCAGGGAAGGATTGCCCATGGGAATCGCCACCGATTCGCTGGCCTTGCCATCCCGCAACAAGGGCGGGTAATTTGCCTGGCAGAGGGAACCCGGAGCTGCGGGTTGAGCGTGAACCCATAATGCGGATGCCGCCAGCATCCATGAGATCCTTCGTGCCGGCTTGCACCGACGCGGGCTTTCCTGATTCTCCATTGAGAGGGAATCCCGGAATTAAAACACCTGCTCGCCCGCGCTGCCTTGAGTCGATGGACTCAAGTCCAATTGGTCGAGTTGCTCGACTCCTTGAGTTTGAATCGGACTGGGAACCACCTGGAAGTTCACCGGTGAGGGTGCGGTGTTTTCAAGTTCCACATCCTTTGGCATGAGAAGCGCGAAGGCGGCGACCGAGGCGTAGGCCAAGCCTGCTCCATAAGCCCATTTCGAGGGACTCAGATCGGAGAACCAGGCGAAAATGGGAGTGAGGAAGCGCATCAATCCAGATTGCACCTCGGCCTACTGACGCTGGCGTTGATGAAATTCACAGAGAAAATCCTGCCAGTAACCCTCCTCGGGACGCTCGTGGCGCTTGAGGGCTAGCAGATTTTCAAGTTGTTCGACCGATGGTTTCACTGCGGTTGATAATTAGGATTTACAAAATTTTACCCCACGCGGCAAGAGATTTTTTTAAAATCTTTCATTCCAAGTATCCTGAAGAGCGGACTGGAGTTGGAGATGCGCGTAGTGGAGTCGCGAACGAATGGTGCCTTCGGAAGTTTTAAGCACCTGGGCGATCTCCCCATGGGACATGCCTTGGATGTCAAACATCGTCACCACCATTCTATGGGGTTCAGACAGTGTTTGCATGGCTTCGTTCAATTTAATCTGAAGCTCGTTGAGATTGGTTTGCTGCTCCGGATTCGCCTCATGGGTGGTATCAATGAGCGCCGGGTCATGCTGCACGGAGGAATCCAGTTCGTTGAGACTGAGGCCAGAGCGCCGTTTTCGTTTCTTGAGGAAATTGAGCGTCAGGTTGACCGCGATCTGATAGATCCAGGTGTAGAACGTGGAGCTGCCACGGAAGCTTTTGAGCGATTGATAGGCGCGGGCGAAGATCTCCTGGAGCAGATCGTGGGTGTCTTCCTTGTGGGAAGTCATGTGATAGACGAGGCCGTAAAGCTTATCGCCGTATTTGAGGATCAGGGCATCGAACGCGCGGGTGTCGCCCTCGCGGGCGCGCGTGACGAGATCCTGGTCAGGGTCGGGGGGACGTGACTGACGGAACATTCAGGGTGGGTGTGGGTGGCAGCGAAGCAAGCCTACACGGCTGTCCGGATGTGTAAAGAACTCACACTTCGAGCCAACAAGTGTGGATTTCCGGCGCGGTGAACAGTCACGGCGGCGGGAGGGCCGGGGTTTTCGGCTGTTCGCGGTGGAAGATGCGGTCCATGCGGTCGAGGTAGGCGGAAAGTTCGTCCTTGCGTTGGTGGGGATTGGCTTTGAGGCGTTCCTTGAGGCGCTGGTAGTCATCGAAGGCACCGCTGGTTTCGCGGGCGCGGGTGATTTCGAACCAATCGAGGTAATCCTTGGCACGGGCGGCGCGGGCGACCATCGTCACTCGGGTCTCGTCCAGCGCGGCGAGCCGCTGCGCCACATCGCGAGTTTTGTTTTTTGCGATCGATTCAAGCATTTGTTGGTAATCCGCCAGCAACGGACGGTAGGAGGGGAAGCAGCGGTAGCTGAGGCGGACGAGTGCATCCTGGGGCTGACGCACGGCGGCGATGCGTTCGGGCTCGGCCAGTGCGGCGAGTTCCGGCCAGGAGGCGAGTTCCTTTTGCAGGACAATGCCCTCCGCAGTGCGGAAATCGAGGCGCAATGCCTCGGCCAGAGCGGTCTCTGACTGCTGGATGGTGAGGATGTCGGTGAGCAGTTTGCGCCCGCCCTTCGCGGCGAGTTGGAGCTCGCACCATTTGGAGAGGCTGGTTTCGGATAGATTGAGCTCGGGGAAATGTTTGCGCAGCAAGCCAGGCATCTCCCCCTGATAGGAAGCCACTTCGGTGAGGAAGGAGCGGAATCCCTCGCGTCCCTGCGGTTGCTCCAGCAAGGCCATCACCAGGGTGCCGGAGGAAACCCGGAAGGCCGCCCGGGATGCACCGTCCAGACTCTCGAATTCATTTTCGTCCACTGTGAAAAGCCCGTCGAGCTTGAACAGGCCGCCGCGTTTGAAAAGCGCCTCATACAGGCGATGGTCGCTTTGATTGAGCCGCCAGGCGGACGCCTCGCGCAACCCGTCGGACAGCCATGGCGGCACGGAGAGGTCGTGCTCGGGTGCTCCTTCGGCATCCGGCCGCAGGGAGCGCCCGTAGAGCAGAGCTGCGGTGATGGTCCGCTTGAAGCGCTCCTGTTCGTGTTCGATACCGCGGGACAGGTGGACGTCGAGCCGGAGCTCCGGCACGCCTTCGATCACATTGAGCCGCATGGCCACGGTGCGCACGGGCAGCGGATCGCCGGGTTTGCCATGCAGGCGGATGCTGACGGGCATCTTCCACGCGTCCTGCTCGCCGGTCAGGCGCAGCAGCTCATCCTTGGTTTCCTCCGCGAGCAGGGCGGCGGCCCCACGTGACAGGCTGTCCCCGCCGGAAACGCGGAATTGCTGGGTGCGGCTGATGATTGCATCCGGCACGGCGGCGGCGGGCGGCTCTGTGATCTGAACCGCACGCGGGATTTCCTCCGCAGTAGCGACCGTGATCAGACCCAGAAGCCATGCCGCAAAACACCTGCTCATGCCGGATTCAGAAAGTTTGGAGCAGTTTGGACGGATCGTCTGCGGGTTCCCGTGAGTTGAGGATCAGGCGGTTGGCTTCGATGCGGATGCGGGCCATTTCCTCGAAGGCGAGCCGGATTTCCTCGCGGTATAGATCCGCCAATTTGGCATAGGCGGGCATCACCAGGATCAGAAATCCCTGAGGCACCACCAATTTTCCGAAACGTCCACCCCTGAGAGGCTTCGGCACATTGGCATGGTAGGGTCCGCCGTGGCGAAGAATCTCGGTTATCATTCCGCGTGGCCCCACAGACTGCTCGACTTTTAAAAACATTGAGACTGTGAAGGGCCGCCCCATGAGCGAACGTTCCATGACCACTTCTGCAAGGCCGTCCTCAAGGCGCACCCAGACTCTCTCCAGCGAGACCTGCGAGGCCAGCATGCCACCTTGTTTGGCGGCAAGCGTGCTGCCGAGCCACTGATTGATTTCGGCCTCGGTGAGGGTCACCGGATAACCACGCTTGAGGGCGCTTTGCAGCACCGCGTTGAGATCGCGTGGGGAAGCCGTTCGGGCAGTCGGGCCGTAGCCGCCGATATCGGACAAATCCTGCGGTTGGACGATGAAGAACAAGGTCGCGCCGAGCGTGCCGCCAAATGCCAGCAGAATCAGAAAGAGCAGCTTGCCGAGGCAGCCGCCACCGGACTTGGACTTTGAGGAATCGGCCATGTGGGCGAACGCTTAACACGGCGCGCAAGCTTTGCAAAGCCCGGGATGGCCGCCTGCGGGCCTCAGTCGGAACTTGCGGCCGCGGGTGCCGGACTCTTCGCCGGGGCGGGTGCCGGAGTCTCGCTTTTGGCCACTCCGCTGTCCGCCTTGGCACCGGCCTGGTAGGAGGACGAGCGGTAATCGGTCTGATAAAAGCCCGATCCCTTGAAAATGATGCCGCCCCCGGTGCCGAGCAGGCGTTTCACCGCCCCATCGCAGGATTCGGCCGGACAATCGGTGAGTTTCGCATCGTTCATGCTCTGGAACACTTCAAAGCGGGTTCCGCATTTCTGGCATTCGTAATCGTAGTTTGGCATGGCTTGGATGGAACTTTTGACAATACCCCCGTCAGGAATCGAACCTGAATCTAACGTTTAGGAAACGCTTGTTCTATCCGTTGAACTACGGGGGCGTGGGACCAGTGAGTAAACGCGGGGCCGGAGGCTGGCAAGTCACTTGTCGTGATGCAGGGCGCGGAATTTCGGCACGGCGAGGCGCTGGGCGGCGTAGATGCCGCTGTGACCGCTGAATCGGTAGGCGACGATGCAGGCGGTGGCGAGGTAGAGGCCGTTGCCCGCGCCGAAGAGCTCCATGCCGAGCAGGGTGGAGGCCAGCGGCGTGTTGGTGGCACCGGCGAAAATGGCCACGAATCCCAGCGCCGCGAACAAATCGACGGGCGCGCCCATCACGATGGCGAGCGAGTTTCCAAGCGCCGCGCCGATGAAGAACAAGGGCGTGACTTCGCCGCCCTTGAAGCCTGCGCTCAGGGTGACCACGGTGAAAACGAGTTTCCAGATCCATGCGCCGGCCGGGATCTCGGTGGAGGTGAACATGGCGGACAGGGTGATCGCATCCGGCCGGTTGCCGATCACTCCGAGACCGAGGTAGTCCGGCGTGCCGCTCAGGAAAAACAGCCCGATCACCAGCAAGCCGCCCGCCACCGGCCGCAGCTCGGCGCGCGGAATGAAGCGCTGAAACATCGCCGCCAGCTTGTGCGAACAGAGCGAAAACAAGCCGCCCGCCAACCCGAAGGCGATGGCCGCCAGCACGACTTTTCCAAACAGGACGAGATCCGGCCGCGCACCGACTCCGGCGACCGCCACATGATAGTGCGTGTGTCCGGCCCCCCACGCGCCGCAGGTCCAGTCCGCCACCAGCGAGGCGATGAAACAAGGGATCAAGGCGTCATACTGCATCCGCCCGATGACGAGCACCTCCAGCGCGAACACCGCCCCGGCGATGGGCGTGCCGAAGACCGAGCCGAAGCCCGCCGCCACCCCGGCCATCAGCAGCAGGCGCACGCTGGCGGCATCGAGTTTCAGGATCCGCGCGAAGGTGGCCGCGGTGCCTCCGCCCATCTGCAGCGCCGTGCCCTCGCGCCCGGCCGAGCCGCCGAAAAGATGCGTGACCAATGTTCCTAACAGAATCAACGGAGCCATCCGCCGCGGCACTCCGGCACCGGGCTGGTGGATTTCATCAATGAGCAGGTTGTTTCCGCCGGACGCGGATTTCCCATAATGATGATAGATCCAGCCGATCGCCAGACCCGCCAGCGGCAGCAGCCACAGCAGCCATGGATTTGCAAAACGAACACGGGTGAGCGCATCCAGGCTCCACAGGAAAAAAGCCGATGCCGAACCGATCACCACCGCCATCGGAATGAGCACCGCCAGCCATTTCACGGCGGCAAGTAGGTGGATGGAAAAACGTATCATTGTGCGTCGGAGTCCTGCCGTAGTTGCATTCGCAGGGCATGACCGATCTCAGGCGTTGCGACGGTAACCTGCCAGATCGGAAGCGGAAATTTCATCCGCCGCAACCAAGCGATAGTGACGCTCCTCCGCTACTTTCACAAGTCCATCAGCGTCCAAACAAAGTTCGAACATCGCGATTCTGGAATCGTCCATGAATTGTGCGGATACCGAACGGCAGACAAGATTCGGAAATTTTCCGGCACAGCAGGATATATCCTGCTTTGTCTGGACGGTAGAGAGACGGTCTGATCCTCCTTTTGCCTGAACCGGCACGATATATTGGCATCCATGACGATCCACACCCACATAGACTTCGTCGATTTCGATTTGTCCGAGATCCTTAACCGTGGTTCGCAGGTGGTTTTGGAGAGAACAAGCGGAGATTCCGAGGAACACATCGATGAGCCGATTGTAACGGACCTTGGCAAGAAGTGCCTGCTCGTCGGAAAGAGCGTTGGCGGTGGCAATCAATTCCTCACGAGGAAATGCGACAGATATATTGCCCGTGACGTAGTGCCGCAGAAATATGCTTTTGATCAGCGCCTGGTAGCGATTGGGGCGTTTCTCTTTCATTGGGCAAGCTGGGAGAGACGGTCGATTTCGGTTTGCCACTGTGGCCGCTTACGAGTTCCACTCTTGCGGTCCCGTTTCTGTATCGGGCATTCCACACCCCAATATGCCGATGCTGCGGACATTTCGAACCCGAGCAATTCGGGATCACCAAGCTCGATGCGTTTCGATGCGCGCTTCGGAACGTGTCCAAGCGCATCAATCACCGAGGCCGCCACCGCCCGGGCAAGTGGCGGAGGAACGGCGTTGCCGATTTGTCTCGCACCGTGCCATTTCGTCTGATGGAACCTAAACCAATCTGGGAAGGCGTACAGACGCGCCATTTCACGGACAGTCACGCAGCGGGGATGTTTGTAGTGAATGGGCCGCGGACTCGTGAACGCTCCACGCGCCGCATCGGTTCCAGCCCGGAGAGTGTTGGATACTCCGTTCGGGGAAAGTTTGAAAAAGCGGGAAATACCCTCCACCGATCCCGGTGGAGTCTCTGCAAACCGCCGACGTGAAATATCCGAGTGATCCGTCCGTGCGCTGGAAGTTAGAATCGCTGGATTCCATTGGCGGGGTATGCCGAAGTGCCAGGCCTCGTCAGCGATGCAGCGCATTTCGCGAGCATATGCGGATGGATGACCCCATGACTTGGTAGTCACCTCATCACGCAAGAGCAGACTTTGAAAACCATCAGCATCGGGAATATCTTCCAGCGCATCCCGGCATGTCGGCCCTGGAACGACGGAAAACTCCCTTGGCGTTTCGGCTCGCGCAGTGGTTGGCGACGGATATATTGGAATGTGCATTCCCTTTTTCGCACCCAGAAGAAACAGCCTTCTTCTATCCTGGGGCACTCCGTAAGAGGCAGCGTTCAGAACACACCATGGAAGCCGGACTTCATATCCGTGCGCTTCGAAAGTTTCGATGAGCTCCTCAAGAAATGCGCGGTGTGGCCCGACCGTCAGTCCTTTGACATTCTCAAACACGAAATAGCTCGCGTCCAATTCGGCCACCAATCTCACAAAATCACGGACCAAAGAGTTCCGGGGATCATCCAGCACCCTCTTTCCGATCATTGAAAAACCCTGACAGGGAGCGCCTCCACAAACCAAACTGACTTTGCCTTTGATCCCGGCACGTGCGCGGATTTTTTCACCCGTGAGCTCCCGGACCGACTGCGGAATGACCGTGCAATTCGGAAAATTGAATTTGTGAACACAGGCATGAATGGGATCGATTTCCACTGCCGCCGCGACATCAAATCCGGCCTGCTCAAAGCCCAGAGACATTCCTCCGGCACCGGCAAACAAATCTACGGCTATTGGTCTCATGAGCTCTTATGAACAGTTTTCGAATCAGGCCTTCAAGCTGAATTTTTCAGAAAATGCGGCCAGTCGCACCACATCGGATCAGGAGGATTCAAATGTCGTGCGGCTGATGCCCGAAACCTTGGCTGATCCAAGCGCTGGCGTCCAGCCGGATGCTTACTCGACGTTCTGCACCTGCTCGCGGATTTTCTCCAGTTCGGTCTTGGCCTCGACGATGGCCTGGGCGATGCCCGCGTCGTTGGCCTTGGAGCCGATGGTGTTGAACTCGCGGAAAAGTTCCTGGCAGAGAAAATCCAGCGCACGGCCTGGTGCTTCGGCCGCATCGAGGTATTCGCGGAATTTCGTGAAGTGCGAATCCAGACGCGTGAGTTCCTCGCTCACGTCGCAGCGGTCGGCGAAAAGCGCGAGTTCGCGGGCGACGCGCTCGTCCGCCGGATCGAGGTCCAGCCCGGCCTCGCGCAGGCGTTTGGCTAACAACTCGCGCTGGCGGATCGGGCGGGCGGGTGCTTCGGCGGTGATGTTCGCGACGAATTTTCCTAACAGGTCGAGCCGTGCCAGCAGGTCCTGCTTGAGGTGCGAGCCCTCGGTTTCACGCATTGCGGCGAGGGCGGCGAGCGCCTCGTTGAGCGCGGGTTCGATGGTTTTCCAGGCATCCCCGGCATCGATCTCGCCAGTGCCGGTGTTGAGAATCCCCGGCTGGCGCAGGTAGTCGGCGGCGGTTGGTGCCACGTCCTGGCCCACGGCATGACCGAGCTCGATGAAGGCGGAGTGAAAGGCCCGCGCGAGCATCTTGTCCACCCGGATGGCCGTGAGAGCGCCCTGGCTGCGCTCCAGATTGATGGAAACCTGGATGCGCCCGCGCGAAACGACGCCGAGCACGGTCTTGCGGATCCGCCCGTCGAGTTCGGAGAGTTCGCGCGATGCCTGGACGACCACCTCCGCCTGCTTGCGGTTGACCGAGTTGATCTCCACCGCCGCGTGCCATGTCTCCGAGGTCGCGGAACCGCGGCCGAATCCTGTCATTGAATGCATGGCCGGAACTGTACCTGCGGGTTTCCAGATGAAAAGCACTCATCTCACATGGTTGCCAACAGCCACCGAGCGCGGGATTTTTTCATGGTTGTTCGGGGGTGGCTTGGATAAGGGAGGCGCGGGCAGGGGATGCTCCATGTCATTTTCATCATGAAACTCACGCTCTTCGCCATACTCATCGGACTAGCCGCCGGCTTGCTGGGCGCACTGTGCGGCGTCGGCGGAGGCATCGTGATGGTGCCGGCATTCGTCGCGCTGCTCGGCCTGGAACACAAGCAGGCGGTCGCCACCTCAATGGCGGTCATCATTCTAACCGCCATTGCCGCCACCCTCAACAACAGCCGCGCGAACAACCTCATCGACTGGAAGATCGTGCTGGTGGTGGGCGCGGCCTCGGCGGTGGCCGCATGGTTCGGCAGCGATCTGATGCGCAGTCTCGGCAACCAGACTCTCACCCGCATTTTCGGCATTCTGCTGGTGGTCTTCGGCCTGCGGATGTTGTGGAAGGCGTGAGTCTAACTGACAAGGAAGCCCTCGGCATCCAGCGAGCAAGCGATTGGCAGCGGCAGCCCGCCAGCGGGCGCGGCCGGGCCGTGGACCCTGAGGGTGCCGCTTTCCTCGCAACGTTCGAGGTGCCAGCCGGGCAGGAGTTTTCCCCATGATCCGGGTTTGTGGCCGAGCTGCGACTCGATGCCCTGGGCCGAGGGGGGCGGGTTGGGCATCGACATGGAGATGACGCGATCGCCCGCGACCAGTCCCGGATAATGACAGAGGCCGGCGCGCTCGATGGGCGAGAGGGCCCGCGAGCCGAAATCATAAAACACCACATGGCTGGCGGTGATCTGGGAGAATTCCAGGGCATGGCGCAGGACATCGCCACCCACCCAGACGGCGTCATCGTCACCTTCGAAAGTCTCCCGGATGCGCAATTCCGCGTGAAACAACACGGGAAACGCCGCAGTCAGGGACGGCAGTTCGGTGAGTAGCGGATCGTCCTTCATGATATGAAAAGTGCGCCGCCGCGGCAACGCGTTGATCATGCCGAGTTGATAACCGTTGATCCACATCATGCGCCTGCAGGATGCGTCCGCGGCACGGAACGCGGAGGCCGCAGGGTTTTTCGCGCCCGGCAGCCGCCTGGACCAGCGGCGGCTGGCAAAACGCCGGGAGATGGCATCGGATGAGGCCGCCATCATGCCGTCCCGGACGCTTGGCTGGTTCGCGCACTTCGGGGCGATGGCCTTGCCGAAGGCCATGGTGATGCCGTGTTCCATGCGGTGCGGGATCTTGCGGAAGAAACAATTGCGCTCATACGAAAAAATCGAGCCCCAGGTGCCATCGCACCACACGGGAATGAGCGGTTGGCCGGCCTTTTTGGCAATGACTTCGAAGCCGCGCTGGAGCGCACACAAGGTGCCGGTGCGGGTGATCTGGCCTTCGGGAAACAGGCAGACGACATCGCCGTTTTGCAAAGCCTGGATGATTTCCCGGATGGCTTCCAGGGGGTGCTCGCGGCGAATGGTCACGGTGGAGAAAATGCTGGTGAAGATGCGGATCGCGCGTTGCGCCATGAAGGCCTCATCCATCACGAAGCGGATCGGCCTCGGGCTGGCGGCGGACATGAAGAATGCATCCATGTAGGTGACGTGGTTGGGCAGCAGCAGTGCCCCGCCCTTGGCGGGCAGGCGCTCCGGGCGGGCGGTCCGGATCCGATAGATCATGCGCATCAATGCCACGCCGATCACGCGGATGAAGTCCGCAGGGAGCACACGGATGATCAGGATGCTGGCTACAAAACAAGCCAGCGCGATGAAGATCATCTGGAAGCGGAAGCCGGTGGGCAGGGCGATGCCGAACGCTCCGGCACTGGTCTCGAAAATGGCGATGACGGCCACGGAGATGATGCCGGCGAGGCAATCCTGGAGGTTCACGGCGGCCTGCATCTCGCCGCGTTTGGCGGCGGGGTAGTGATCCTGCAACCAGGCGTTGAGCGGGGCGAGGAAAACCGCGCCGGAGAAGGCAAGCAGGCCGAGAATGGTTAGGAAAACCGTTTCGCGCGGTGAAGCGCAGGCGTAGGCGAGCGGATTGCTTTTCAATAGGAGCAGGAACTCCGCGGCGCTGCCCGGCGGAACGAGGGCGAGCGCCAGAGAGGCAAGCGTCATCGCCACACCTGCCAGGGGGACCCAGCCGAGTTCGATGCGGCGGCGCAGCAGATAGGAGGAGAAGCCGAAACCTGCCGCCATTCCGAGCGAGGCGGCGGCCATGAACATCGAGGAAAGCGTGCCAAAACCCTCGCCGCCGCCGGTGATCACCTTGGCGAGCTTCACCGACCACAAGTTGATGAAGGCCGCGAATCCCCAGAAAAACGCCACGCCGAACGAGACCCGCCGCAGCGGTGGATGATGCCATAACTCACAGAGATTCACGAAGTGGCTCACGGCGAGGCCGGCGGTGAATTTTCCGCCGCCCTGCGCCGGGACGCGCGGGACGATCCATGCCATGACCAGCGCCGGCACCGAAAATGCCGTTAGAACGACCAGGGGGCCGAGCGCCGCCTGCCATGCCGTTCCGGGACCCGCCCCGAGCGCATGATAGCGGCGATCAAAGAGCCAGCCTGCGATGATCTGGCCGACGAGCATGGCGAGCATGGCGGTCATTTGCTGGATGGAGGTGGCAAAACCGAGATGCCGGGAGCCTACCAGTTCCTTGTTGATGCCGATTTTCGCCGGACTGAAAAACGCCGATTGCACGGCCAGCATGAAAAATCCGATGAGGGCGATCGGCAGGTTTTTGAGCCACACCGAGCCGCAGATCCAGAGCAGCACCAGCAATTGCAGCACGGCAGAGCCAAACATCACGTCGCGTTTCGAAAAGCGGTCGCTCAGCCAGCCGGCCAGCGGCGCGAAAAGAACGAAAGGCAGCGCGATCATCAGCCCGGCGATGGACTCCACCGCAAGCCCGACCGCGCCGCCCAGCGGGATCAGGATGAACTGGGCCATCTTGTCGTTGAACGCGTTCTGCGTCTGCTGGACGATCATGCTCCAGTAGCCGGTCCATTGGCGGCGGGTGGGCTCGAAAGCAGGCGATTCATCGGACATCGCCGAGTACGCTAGGACGGGAGGAGACCGGCGGGAAGTGCAAATCAGCGATCAGAATACTGCGGGACCACACCTGATGATGCACGCCGCCAAGGATGCTGCGGGCGTCGAATCCATGGTTGGCGAGGATGCGCGCGGCGAAATAACTGGTTTTGCCCATCTGGCAGACGGTGAAGACCGGTTGGCTGCGGTCGATTTCATCGAGACGTCCGCGCAACTCGCCGAGCGGGATGTTTTTCGCACCGGGCACCGGCAGTTTGGCTGCGGCCGCGGCCGGGCGGACATCGATGATCTGCGCACCCGCGCTTTTGAGGTCGGGCACGGGAACGAGCAGGCCGTCGCGGATGTTGCAGGCCGCGAAACCGGCGATGTTGACGACGTCCTTGGCACTGCCAAATGGCGGAGCATAGGAAAGCTCGAGGTGCACGAGATCCTCGATGGTCATGCGGGCGCGCAACGCGGTGGCGATCACGTCGAGACGCTTGTCCACACCATCCTTGCCGCTGGCCTGCGCGCCCAGCACCCGGCCGTCCTCCGGCGACCACAGCAGCTTGAGCGTGATGGTTTCCGCGCCGGGAAAATAACCCGCATGCGACGAGCCGTTGACGGTGACCGTCTGATAGGGAACGCCCTCCATCTTGAGCCGCGTTTCCGAATAGCCTGCGATGCCCGCCGCGTGATCGAAGACGCGCACGATTGCGGTGCCGATGCTGCCGGGGTAGTGGAGGGCCTTGTCGCCCAGGAAGATGTGATCCGCGGCGGTGCGTCCCTGGCGGTTGGCCGGGCCGCCCAGCGGAATTGCGGTGCGCTTGCCGAGTATAGGGTCTTCCGTTTCGCAAACATCGCCGACCGCGTAAATGTCGGGATCGGACGTGACTTGATGGCCGTTCACCACGATGTGGCCGCGCGGGCCGAGTGCGAGGCCGGCATCCTTGGCGAGGCCGCTTTCCGGGCGCACGCCGATGGACAGGATGACCAGTCCGGTGGCGAGGTTGCGGCCGGATTTCAGTTTCGCGGAAATTCCGTTAGATGAGGCTTCGAAGCCATCGATGCCATCGCCGAGGATAAGCTCGACGCCCTTTTCGCGCAGCGAGTTTTCCAGCGGACGGACCATTTCCGCATCGAGCTGCGGCAGCACCTGCGGCTGGAGTTCGATCACGCTGACCTGCTTGCCGATGTGGTGGAGCTGCTCGGCCATTTCCAGGCCGATGAATCCCGCGCCGATGATGGCCACATGATCGACCGCAGCGGCGGCGGCCTTGATGCGGTCCATGTCCTGGAGGTTGCGCAAGGTGAGGACTTGCGGGCTTTCGATACCCGGCAGCGGCGGCCGCAACGGGCTGGCACCGGGCGCGAGGATGAGCTTGTCATAAGAAATCACGGACCCGCTGTTGTCAGTTAGAGAGCGGACGCGGACCTGTTTGTTCGCGCGGTCGATGGCGGTGGCTTCCGTGAGGGTGCGCACGTCCAGATTGAGCAGGGTGCGGAGGCTTTCCGGGGTCTGGAGCGCGAGTTCCGCACGGTCGGGAATCTCGCCGCCGATGTGATAGGGCAGGCCGCAGTTGGCGAAGGAAACGTCCGGCCCGCGTTCGAGCAGGATGATGTGCGCGGTCTCGGAATGGCGGCGGGCACGGGCGGCTGCGGATGCTCCGCCGGCGACTCCGCCGATGATCAATAGGGTCTCTGGTGTGGTTCTCATGGGATGGGATGGTACTGGAAAATGGTTTGGAAATGAAGCGGCAAGGGGCTGTGGATTTTTAGAGGGGAGTTCAGGAGTCTGTATGAAGTAGCAGGTTCATGGTTTGGCAGAACTGGTTCAGAACGGACTCGTCGATACGGAAAAACACGTTGCTGCCCAGCGTGCGCGATTTCAGCAAGCCCGCCTTGCGCAGGTCGTTGATGTGGCGCGAACACGCGGGCTGGGATAAGGGCAGGGCCGCTACTATTTCCATGCACGGCATTTCCCCATTCGCCGCCAATTGCCGCAAAATGCAGATCCGCGCCGGGTGCCCCAGCACCTTCGCAAAGGCCGCCAGATCCACCGAGGTCTTCTCAAACGCTTCCAGTTTCGCAACAGGCATATATTGCATATTTCAAATATGCGATATAAAGGCAAGCTGAAATTTTCGCACATGCCAGGGAGGGGCACGATCTTTTCAGTCCACAACGGCACCGCTGGTTGCACCTGCCTCCACGACGCACAATTCCGCAGCATCGCCAGAACCATCGGCAAGCAACACCACTCTCCACGTCTGGAAGAGGCCATGGTCCCGCATCGACTTGTCGATATGAAGGCAGGCGCCGCTTGGAGCGCCGAAGGCTGTTAGACGCTTGTCCACCGCGATCAGCAGGAGCATGGCGGCGGGTTGTTTGAGCCTGCCAACCCGAATGTTTTCCATGTCATTTTAGAAATGAAACCCGCGCGGCGAACGATGACGCCGCTCAGCGGCCGCGGCCATGGCTGCGGCGCTGGCCACCACTGCGGCGCGGACTACCGGGAGACTTGGATTTCGCGGCAGCGGAGAATTTCCCGCGTGAATGATGGTCCGCGAGCGCCTCGATGTGCCAGTCATGCGCGTCCCAGCGCGGGATCGGCATCTTGATGATCTTTTCGATCTCGCGAAGGTATTCCAGCTCGTCCTCGGAACAGAACGAAACGGCGCGGCCCTCCGCTCCGGCACGAGCGGTGCGGCCGATGCGATGCACGTAGGCCTCCGGTTCATTGGGCAGATCGAAATTCACGACCAGTCCGATGTCCCTCACATCCACGCCACGAGCCGCCACGTCGGTGGCCACCAGCACGGGCGTGAGTCCTTTCTTGAAGCGGTCGAGCGCCTTTTCACGCTGCGCCTGCGACTTGTTGCCGTGAATGGCATCCGCAGGAAAACCGGAGGCGCAGAGGCTCTTGGCGAGCTTGTTCGCACCGTGCTTGGTGCGGCTGAAGACGATGGTGAGCTTCTGTTCCGTGGCGTTGGCCTGGGCGCGGAGCAGCTGCTCCAACAAGGGACGCTTGCTATCGCGCGCCAGGAAACACACCTGCTGGTCGATCTTCTCGGCGGTGGTGGTTTCCGGGGTGATGCTGACGTGAGCCGGTTCCCGCAGGATCGTGCGTGCGAGTTCGACGATGTTAGGAGCCAGCGTGGCGGAGAAGAATAGGGACTGGCGCTTCGCGGGCAGCAGCGCGACGATGCGTTTCACATCGCGCAGGAAGCCCATGTCGAGCATGCGGTCCACCTCATCGAGCACGAAGAACTCGACCTGCGAGAGATCGATGTGGCGCTGGTCGATCAGATCGAGCAGGCGGCCGGGAGTGGCCACCAGCACATCCACGCCGCGGCGCATGGCGTTCACCTGCGGCACCTGGCCCACGCCGCCATAGACGAGCGTCTGGCTGAAGCGGACGTATCTGCCATAAGTGGTGAAACTTTTCCCCACCTGGGCCGCGAGTTCGCGGGTGGGAGCGAGCACCAGCGTGCGGCAGCAGCGGCTGCGGATCTGGCGCGGCTGTTCGTGCAGGGCCTGGAGGATCGGAAGCGCGAAGCCAGCGGTCTTGCCGGTGCCGGTCTGGGCGCAGCCCATCAAATCGCGCCCTTGCAGCAGCAGCGGGATGGCCTGGGCCTGGATGGGAGAGGGAGTGGTGTATTCAAGTTCGCGCAATACGCGGTGGAGGGGCGCTGCCAGCGGCAACGCCTCGAATGGAGTCGAGGTCATGTCTTTCAGAATGCCCGCACCCTCCGGAAATCGGCGGCGGGCGGTGTCGATGAGGGATATTTCGGAAGAGCCTCAAACAATCTCTCTCATCGATGAAGACCGGACAAGGGCGGAATCTAACGATCAATTCCGCGGTGCCGGTAACCCGGCGCGCCGGAACCCATAGTCGGATTCCGGCCGTTGGCAAGGGTTTTCCCGGAGAATCTTACGATGCCGACCGGTGGGGAAAGCATGTTGACCACAATGACCGCCTCCGGTTCACTGCTTGCGGACACCGAGTGCGCATGCTAAGCCGAATCATCATTACCACCGCGCCGGTCGCCGCCATGGCGGGTATCGTGTTGCTATCGGCCTGCCGGGATCGGGACCCGGCCGATCCGGCGCGGACGGTGGATTCCGCAAAAACCTATGCGCCAGCGCCGGTTCCAGCACCGGAGGATGAAGTCCACTCCCGATACGCCGGATCCGCCTCCTGCAAGGAATGCCATGCGACCGCTTACACCGGATGGGAAAAATCCAACCACGGTCTCGCCGAGCGTGAATACCGCGAAGACATGGACAAAGCTGCGTTTTCACCGAAACAAAGCCTGCAACACGGCCCCGACACCTCTGAGGCATTTCTGGATGCCGCCGGGCTCGCCAAAATCCTCACCCGCGGTCTCGGCGACTTGCGCCGCGCATATCCGGTGACGCGCATCATCGGCAACGATCCTTTGCGCCAGTTCCTGATCCCAGCACCGGGAGGACGCCTCCAGACATGCGATGTGAGCTACGATCCGCACAAAAACGAGCTGTTCGATGTCTATGGCGAGGAAGAGCGCAATCCCGGCGACTGGGGGGCCTGGACCGGCCAGGGCATGAACTGGAACGCGATGTGCGCCGCCTGCCACAACACGCGCCTGCGCAAGAACTACGAACCCTCCACCAACAGTTATCACACCACCATGGCCGAGATGAGCGTGGGCTGCGAAGCCTGCCACGGACCGATGAAGGACCATGTGGACTGGCAGAAATCCCCTCCCCCGGAATCTACCAGGAAGGATCAGGAGAATAACAAGAAACCAGGAATCCATGATCCGACCATCAAGCGCCAGACACGCGACCAGATGCTCGAAACCTGCGGCGCCTGTCACTCCCGCCGAGGGGAACTCACCGGCGATCTCATTCCCGGCGAATCGTTTTACGACCACTTCAGCCTCACCGTCACCGATGATACGGACACCTATCATCCGGATGGCCAGGTGCGCGATGAGAACTATGAATTCACCTCGTTTCTATCAAGCCGCATGCACCATGTGGGCATCCGCTGCGCCGATTGTCACGAACCGCACTCCGCCACCCGCCTGATCCCGGGCAACATGCTCTGCATGCGCTGCCACAGCGGCGGCACGCAACCACCCGCGCCGGTGATCAATCCGGAAACCCACAGCCCCTGCGCACCGAACACCACCGGCCGCGACTGCACCTCGTGCCACATGCCGATCACCACCTACATGCGGCGCGATCCGCGCCATGATCACAGCTTCTCCAGCCCGGACCCCCTGCTCACACGGGAATACGGCATCCCCAACGCCTGCAACCGCTGCCACACCGACAAGGACACCGACTGGGCGGTCAAGACCGCGGAGGATTTTTACGGTAAACGGCTCAAGCGTCCGGCGCGGGACCGCGCCATGCTTGTCGCCCGCGCCCGCCGTGGAGAACCTTCGGCACGCGAGGGTTTGATCCGGATGCTTGCCACCGAGGAGATTCCGGCATGGAAAGCCACGGCCTGTCATTTGTTAGCCCGCTGGGTGATGGATCCGGAGGCCGCCAAGGCGCTGATGGAACAAACCTCGCACAAGAGTCCGCTGGTCCGCGAAGCGGCGCTGCGCAGCCTGACGCACCAGACACGCGCTGGAAATGAACGCGTGTGCGCCGCCATCCAACCGATGCTCGACGATGCATCGCGCTCGGTGCGCGTGGCCGCCGCATGGGCGCTGGTGGACAAACTCGATCTCACCAGCAAGGCGGGCCGCGAGCTGACCCACATGCTCGATCTCAACTCCGACCAACCCACCGGCCGGATGCAGCTCAGCCAGTTCGCCCACCTTCGGGGAGACAGCGCCGCCGCGATCCGGCAGATCCGCAAGGCGATCGAATGGGATCCCAACTCGCCACCCTTCCATCACGATCTCGCCATCCTGCTTAGCGCCACCGGAGACAATGCCGGAGCGATCAAGGCGCTTGAAAAGGCCATCGCCCTCGCACCTGAGGATCCAGAGTATCATTACAAACTCGCGCTCGCCCTGGCCGAGGCCGGAGATATGTCAAAGGCCGTGGCCGCACTGGAAACCACCGTGAAGCTCGATTCCGGCAACGGCCGCGCATGGTATAATCTGGGCCTCGCCTACAATGGCGTGAATCAGCCGCAGTCCGCCATCGCCGCGCTGAAACAAGGCGAAACGGCCGAGCCCTCGGACTCCGCCATTCCTTATGCCCGCGCCACCATCCACGCCCGCCTCGGCCAGCGCAACGAGGCGCTGCAAGCCGCCACCCGGGCCCTCCAACTCCGCCGCGATTTCCCCGAGGCCATCCAGTTGATCCAGTCGATCTCGCGCTGAGCCTTGGTCATTTCAATGGATGGCTGCTTGCTGAATGAAAACAACACGCCTAGGCTGCCTTGTGGACCAACCCCCACCAGCACTCATGAATACAGCACCATTCCAAGACCCGCGCGCCAACGACCTCCTTTCCCGTGTCAGCGAGGATGTTTCCTTACTCCGGCAGGACATCGGCCACTTGTTCTCCCATGCCGCCCGCCACACCCTGCCTGCCGGGGCCCGCGAATTGGCGGACTCCGCTAGAAACCGCCTGGCCGCCGGCAGGGTTTATTCCGCAGAACACCTGCGTGCCCTGCGAGACCAGGTGAACCAGCCCGCCACGGCATGGATTGGCGGCGCGGTGGTCGTCGGCCTGATCGCCGCCGGCATCTACTGGTTCTGCAAGGATGGCTGCTGCGCCAACGGTTGCGATCCAGACGAGGATGGAGATCGCTGATGGAAATAGCCGCGGCGATCCGGCAAATCCCATCAAAAACGAATCGAATGGGTTGACACCGATCCGTCCGAGGCCGGGCGCGTGACGCAAAAGGAGTCACGTTTGTCCGTTTTCCCATCAGAAGTCCCCGCAAATTTTCTTTTTTCCGTTGCAAGGACGGCTTTGGTTTGCATCCTCCCGCGCACCGAGACGCGCCCGGCGTCGCCCGGATTCGGCCTGTGATTCATTTCACGGGCAATCTCTCTCCTCCGCACTGCATCGCCCCTTGCCATGGCAAACATTTTTCCCCGCTGGTCCAATCTCCTGCCTCTGAAAATCGCCGTCTGCGCCGGATCCGCAGCGGCAGGCGTCGCACTCGCCTTCACCTACTACGCGACCCCCAAAACCCTGACGGTGGGCTACCAGCCTTCGCAGCCGATTCCCTTCTCCCACAAGATCCACGTCGATCAGGTAGGTCTCGACTGCCGCTACTGCCACTCATTTGTCGAGGTTTCCGGTCACTCGAACGTGCCTGGCGGCAACACCTGTTGGAACTGCCACCAGCATGTCCAGCGGGAGAGTCCGAAACTCGCGCCGCTCCACAAATCGATGAACCCGGCATTCCCCGGCTACGATGGCAAGCCGATCGAGTGGGTGCGCGTCCACAAATCGCCCGATTTTGTCTATTTCAACCACTCGGCCCACGTCAACCGCGGCGTTTCCTGCCAGAGCTGCCACGGAGATGTTCACAAGATGGAGGTCGTCTGGCAGGACCAGCCGCATTCGATGGGTTGGTGCCTGGATTGCCACCGTGCGCCGGAAAATGCCCTGCGTCCGCTTGAGGAGGTTTATAATTTCAACTACGGAGACGCCGACGTCCTGAAATACACCAAGGACCAGGGCGTGAAGACCACCAAGGATCTCGGCCTCAAGCTCAAGGAGCAGTTCCAGGTGAATCCGAAGAAAAGTTGCGCCACCTGCCACCACTGATTCACCCGCCCGTTTTTCAATTTCCAAAAAAATTTCCGCAGTCAGACATGAGCAAGCGCATTTGGCATCACCCCGAAGTCCCCGCCGACGAAACCACCGTTTCCTGGCGCAGTGCGGGCCAACTGGAAGACACCCCGGCCTTCCGCGAATGGCTGGACCGCGAGTTTCCACAGGGAGCCGCCGAAATGGCCGATGAATCCGATGCGGAAACCTCGCGCCGCTCGTTTCTCAAACTGATGGGAGCATCCACCGCGCTCGCCGGATTCGGCACGGCCGCCTGCCGCCGCCC
The DNA here is from genome assembly GCA_030696085.1 of Luteolibacter sp. Classification (GTDB taxonomy): domain Bacteria; phylum Verrucomicrobiota; class Verrucomicrobiia; order Verrucomicrobiales; family Akkermansiaceae; genus Luteolibacter. The sequence goes on along the minus strand of JAUYNL010000029.1, from coordinate 37,552 downwards.
TGAAAGCTACATCGTCCCCTACACCAAGGCCCCCGAGTGGATCATCCCCGGCAAGGCGACCTATTACGCCTCCTCCATGCCGCGCGCCACCGGAGCGACACCGCTGGTGGTCACCACCTTCGAGGGCCGCCCCACCAAGCTGGCCCCTAACAAACTCCACCCGGATGCGGAAGGCACCGATGCCTTTGCCCAGGCTTCGGTCCTCGACCTCTACTCCCCCTCCCGTTCGCGCCAGATCCTCAAGTCCGGCAAGCCCGCCAAACGCGCGGAACTCGATGCCGCCATCGCCGCCATCGCCACCGACAAGTCGGCAAAAATCGGTTTTCTCTTCGGTGCCGACGACAGCCCGACCCGCAAGCGCCTCGCCAAGGACATTTCCGCGAAGTTTCCCGCCGCGAAGTTCTATCAATATGAGGCGCTGACGGGCGAGGCACCGGTCGTGCTCGGCGATGGCGTGAAACTCGTCGCCGATTTCGCCAAAGCGGACCGGATACTCGCGCTCGACTGCGATTTCGCCGGAACCGACCCGCAAGGACCGGTGACTCCCTTCTTTGATCGCCGCAAACCGGAAGGAAAGGCATACGATCACAAACCGGACGCGGCGAAGATGAACCGCCTCTATGCCGTGGAGGCGGCATTCTCGCTCACCGGCGGCATGGCGGACCATCGCCTGCGAGTCGCGGCCAGCCAGGTGGCGCTCGTCGCCGCCCGGATCGCCCGCGAACTCGCGGTCCCGGGCATCGTGGAGAGTCCGGAAATCACCGATTCCAAGCAAGTGGCGTGGATCAAGGCCATGGCAGCGGATCTCAAGAGCAATGCCGGTAAGTCGATGGTGCTCGCAGGGTCCCGCCAATCGCCCGCCGTGCACCAGATCGCCCTGGCGATCAATCTGGCCCTCGAAAACATTGGCGAAGGCAAGGCCCTGCTCGCCTTACAGACCGAAGTCACCGGACTCGGTTCTCTCGCCGCTCTCAAGAAGGACATCGAAAGTGGCGGCATCGACACCTTGTTCCTGCTCACGCCATCCAATCCGATATACGATGCTCCGGCGGACCTCGATTTCGCCGGCCTGCTCGCCAAGGTGAAGACAAGCATCCATCTCAGCGACCGCACCAACGCCACCGCCTTCGCCAGCACCTGGCACATCCCGGCCGCCCACTATCTCGAATCGTGGTCGGACGCCCGCAGCGCCCGCGGCACCTACACCGTGGTGCAGCCGATGATCCTGCCGCTCTATCCGAACTGCGTTTCCGAACTGGAAATTCTATCCGCACTGCTTTCGGACGACGGAAAACTCCTTGATGGAGAAGGTGACAAGGAGGCCCCCTCGCCCGCTTACGACCAGGTCCGCAAAACCTTCGCCGCCCTTGGCGGAGAAGATCTGTCCGCATGGAAAAAACTCCTGCGCGATGGCTTCCTGGCCGATTCCTCCTATCCGCTTGCGACACCCGTCGCGAGCCCGCTTGCCGCCGGATCTTTCGCCGCGGCCCCAGTCAAGGATGCGCTCGAAGTGATTTTCGCCACCGACGCCTCGGTTTACGACGGTCGTTGGATCGACAACGCATGGCTTCAGGAAGCTCCGGATCCGATCTCCAAGCTCACCTGGGACAATGCCGCGCTCATCGCCCCCAAAACCGCCAAGGAACTCGGCATCTATGACCTGATCATCGAACCCGAACCGGTTTCCACCATCCTTGGCGTTGAAAGCAAATACGCCGACGTCGGCCCGGACGGCGAAGGCGAAAACCGCAAGCAGCCGATGATCCAGGTGACGGTCAACGGCCGCACGCTCGAAATCCCCGTGCTCGTTTCCTTCGGCCAGGCCGAAAACACCCTCATCATCCCGCTCGGCTACGGCCAGGCCTTCGACAAGGACGACGAACTCGGCCGCAAGCCCGCCAATCAATCCCATGTCGGACTCGTCGGCATCAACCGCGGTTTCAACGCCTATCCGCTGCGCGGCTCCGCCACCACCTATTTCACCACCGGCGCCACCGTCGAACTCACGGACAAACGCTACTCGGTGGCGCTCGTCCAGGAACACAGCGCGATGTATGGCCGCGCGCTCGCCCGCGAGGTTTCCACCATCGAATCGGACGACGAAAAGGGCGACTTCAAGGCACAACTCGCCAACGTCAAGAAACAGGGCAACGACTCCCACGCCCCGCCGAATGTCTATCTCTACAAACCGTTAGGCTCCGCGAAATGGAACCCCGGCAAGGACGGCAAGGCCCAACCGCACCTCAATGACCCGCTCCACCAGTGGGCCATGGCCATCGACCTCTCCGCCTGCATGGGCTGCAACTCGTGTCTCGTCGCCTGCCAGGCGGAAAACAACATCCCCATCGTCGGCAAGGAGCAGGTCGCCAAAGGCCGTGAAATGCACTGGATCCGCATGGACCGGTATTTCGCCGCGCAAAAGGACAACACCTTCGATCCCGACAACCCGGCGCTCGTTCCGCAACCGGTCGCCTGCGTGCATTGCGAGTCAGCTCCCTGCGAAACCGTCTGCCCGGTCAACGCCACCGTCCACACCGAGGACGGCCTCAACGCGATGGCCTACAACCGCTGCATCGGCACCCGCTACTGCGCCAACAACTGCCCCTACAAGGCGCGCCGCTTCAATTTCTTCGATTACAACAAGCGCAACCCGCTCATCAAACACAACCTCTACAAAGGTCCGCTTGGTGAGAAAACCGTGGGCGATGCCGATCACCTCCAGAAGAACCCGAACGTCACCGTCCGCATGCGCGGCGTGATGGAGAAGTGCACCTACTGCGTGCAGCGTCTCAAGGATTCCGTCATCCGCCAGAAGCGCGGCCAGAAACAGGAGGCGCTCGTCGCCGGCAAGGCATCCACCGAGATGGAGGTCACCACCAAGACCCTCCGCATCCCGGTGGATTCGGTGAAAACAGCCTGCCAGGAAGCCTGCCCCGCCGATGCCATCACCTTCGGAAACCTGCTCGATGGCGACAAGTCGGCGCTGGTCCGCAGCAAGCACATCGAGCGCAACTACGACCTGCTCAACTACATCGGCACCCGCCCGCGCACCAGTTATCTGGCCCGCGTGAAGAACCCGAATCCCGACATGCCGGACGCCAGGTTCATCGGCAAGGCCACCATCCACATGGTCTGAGGAAGACCCAAGACTTCAAGACACAAGACGCAAGTGAAGAGCATGAAACCGACAACATACGCCGTGACCGACAAGCCAATGAATGGGGGTATCTTCCATCTTGAGTCTTGCCGTCTTGCGTCTTGCGTCTCCGTCCGCCTTTCCTAACGACTTTCCATTTACCCCACCATGGCATCCACCACCCAAGCCGCGCCGGAGACCCGCACGGGAGTCAAACTCCCGGTGCTGGAGCGCGAAAAGCTCATCCTCAACGGGCGTTCCTATCACTGGATCACCGAGCGCATCTGCGGCGTCGTTGAAAACAAACAACCGCTGCTCTGGTGGCTGCTCTTCATCCCGTCCGCGATCATCGCCGCCATCGGCGTGGGCGGCGGATTGTTCCACCTCGTTTCCACCGGCGTCGGCGTCTGGGGAAACACCAACCGCGTGATGTGGGGCTGGCCGATCGTCAACTTCGTGTTCTGGATCGGTATCGGCCACGCCGGAACCCTCATCTCGGCGATCCTTTTCCTAACAAGACAAAACTGGCGGACCTCGATCAACCGCGCCGCGGAGGCCATGACGATCTTCGCTGTGATGTGCGCCGGCATTTTCCCGGCCTTCCACGTCGGCCGCGTGTGGTTCGCCTGGTTCCTCGCCCCGGTGCCCAACGCGAACGCGATCTGGCAGAACTTCAAGAGCCCGCTGCTCTGGGACGTGTTCGCGGTTTCGACCTATTTCACGGTTTCACTCATCTTCTGGTTCCTGGGCATGGTGCCGGACCTCGCCACCATCCGCGACCGCTGCAAGCCCGGCCTGCGCAAGATCCTCTACGGCATCTTCTCGCTCGGCTGGCGCGGGGGCAACCGCCAGTGGAGCCACTATGAAATGGCTTATCTCCTGCTTGCCGCGCTTTCCACGCCGCTGGTGCTCTCGGTGCACTCGGTCGTGTCCTTCGACTTCGCCACCTCGGTGGTCCCCGGCTGGCACACCACCATCTTCCCACCCTACTTCGTCGCCGGTGCCATCTTCGGCGGCTTCGCGATGGTGCTCACCATCATGGTTCCCGCCCGCTTCGTTTACGGGCTCCAGGACCTGATCACCATGAAGCACATCGACAACATGGCCAAGATCATCCTGCTCACCGGCACGATCGTGGGTTATGCCTATCTGATGGAGCTCTTCGTCGCGTTCTACTCTGGAGCGATCTACGAGATGGACGCCTTCAAGTTCCGGATCGCCGGTCCCTACTGGTGGGCCTACGCCGCGATGATGAGCTGCAACGTGCTCTCGCCACAGGTATTCTGGTTCAAGGCCTGCCGGGAAAACCTCTGGGTCGTCATGATCGTGGCGATGTGTGTGAACGTCGGCATGTGGTTCGAGCGCTTCGTCATCATCGTCACCACCCTCGCCCGCATGTGGTTGCCGGGCGACTGGAAGACCTTCTCTCCATCCGCCCAGGACCAGATGCTCTTCGTCGGCACCATCGGCCTCTTCCTCACGCTGTTCATGTTGTTCCTTCGCTTCCTGCCCTGCATCAACATCGCCGAGGTGAAGTGGACCAAGCTCGAAGCCGATCCGCATTTTGACGACAAGGAGCACCACCCCGACCACGGTGTTGCCATCGAACCCGCCTACCAAAAGGAACTCGCCGAGGCGAAATCCTGAAAACTGAAAACTTGAAACTGAAAACTTCTTTCCAGTGAGCACCACCCGCAAACGAGTTTACGGCTACCTCGCCGAGTTCAAGAGCGCCTCCGCACTCTACAAGGCGGCGGAAAAGATCCGCGACGCCGGCTTCCGGAAATGGGACTGCTACTCCCCCTATCCGATCCACGGACTTGACGGCGCGATGGGGCTCAAGCGTTCGATCCTTCCCTGGTTCGTCTTCTTCGGCGGCATGACTGGCACCGCCACCGCATTCACCCTCGCCTACTCCACCCAGGTCGTCATCTATCCGACCGTGGTGCAGGCGAAGCCCGCCAACATCTTCACCATCCCCGCCTTTTTCCCGGTGATGTTCGAGCTGACGATCCTGTTTTCCGGCTTCACCGTGCTTTTCGGCCTGCTCGCGCTGATCCAGCTTCCGCGCCTCAACCACCCGCTCTTCGCCAGCAAGCAATTCCACCGCGCCACCGATGACGGATTCTTCATCGCCATCGAAGCTCGCGATTCGAAATTCAGCCCCAACGCCACCCGTGAGCTGCTCGCGGAAATAGGCGGTGCCAACATCGAACTCGTCGAAGAAGAGGACTGATCCGAATTTCAAGTTTCCAATATCCAATTTCCACTCCCCGATGCGCTACTTTTTCCTCGCCTACGCTCTGATCGCGCTGCTTGTCGTCGGCATCTTCGGCCTGCGCGGGCAGAAGTTCACCAAGCCGCCGGTCCGGATCTTCCCGGACATGGACGAGCAGGACAAACTTAAAGCCCAGAAACCGGATCCGTTCTTCGCCAACGGCCAGGGCGACCGCTTGCCCGTCTCCCAGACCCAGCCGCGCGGTTTCAATCCAGAAGGTGCAAAAGTCATCGGCGGAATACCTGAGTATGAATTCGGCGGTCAGACCGGTTATTATTACACCGGCCATGTCGGCGACTATTACGGCAACGGCATGCCCGAAGAACTCGGCCTCACCTCCGAAAACGCCGCAGAGATGATCCTGCGTGGCAAGGAACGCTTCGGCATCTATTGCGCGGTCTGCCACGGCGCATCCGGCGATGGCAACGGCATCACCGCCAGCTACGGCGTGCCCGTCGCCGCCAACCCGAACGCAAAACTCAACGCCCTCACGCAGGAAACCTATCCGGACGGCCGCCTTTTCAATACCATCACCAACGGCATGGGCCAGATGAGCGGCTACGCTTACAACATTCCGGTGCGCGACCGCTGGGCCATCGTCGCCTACATCCACACGCTGCAGGCCGCCAAGGCATCCTCCAAATAATTTTCCCATCGCAATGGCACACCACCACGTCACTTCCGCAGACATCGCCATCGACGGCGATCACCTCGACAACTCGAAGGTTGCCAAGGTGAAAGCCATCGCCATGGGCGTGGCCGCCGTCGGCACGCTCATCAGCCTCTATCTGCTATTCTTCGCGCCGGAGAAGATCAGCGGTTCCTTCGCCTACTCCTGGTTGTTCGCGTTCTACTTTTTCCTGACGCTCTCCATCGGCGGCTGCTTCTGGACGCTGCTCCACAATGTCTCCAACTCCGGCTGGGGAACCTCGGTGCGCCGCACCTTCGAGAACCTCGGCTCCACCTACCCCTGGATGTTCCTTTTCGGCATCCCGCTGCTCTGCCCGGAAGTCCAGCAATACCTCTACGAGTGGATGAACACCCACCGCGCCGCCACCGGCGACGTGAAGGAATACCTCCACCACCACGATCACCTGCTCTACAACAAGTATTGGTTCATGAACCTGCCGTTCTGGTATGGCCGCGTGATCTTCTGGGGTGTCGGCCTGAGTCTGGTGATCATCGGCCTGCGAAAACTTTCCATCGCCCAGGACAGCGACCCGAATCCCGGCACCGCACGCCTGTTCAAGGCGCGTTTCCACTCGACCTACACGCTGATCATCTTCGCGCTGACAATCACCTTCACCGGTTTTGATTTCATGATGGGGCTCGATTACAAGTGGTTCTCCACGATGTGGGGCGTCTATCTGTTCGCCGGTTCGGCGCTCAACTCGATGGCGGTGATCATCCTTGTCTGCGCGTGGCTCAAGAGCCAGGGCCACCTGAAGCACGTCACCGGTCCCGAGCACTTCCACATCATGGGCAAACTGCTCTTCGCCTTCACCGTGTTCTGGGCCTATATCGCCTTCTCGCAGTATTTCCTCATCTGGTATGCCGGCATCACCGAGGAAACCTCGTATTTCCTCATCCGCAACACCGGCAACTGGAACACCGCGATGATAGTGCTGGTCTTCGGCCACTTTGTCGTTCCCTTCGTCATCCTGCTCCAGGCATGGCTCAAGAGAAACCCGAAAACGCTCTCGATCATGGCCGGCTACACGCTCGTCATGCATGTGCTCGACCACTATCTCATTAGCGTCCCCGAGCGCGGCATCTCGCTTGGCAACATCAATCACGAGGTCTTCGGAGACATTCAGGTCTCCATTCCCGGCGCGTTCTGGGGGGACATCCTCGCTTTCGTGACCATCGGCTCGGCCTTCCTGTTCTTCCTGCTGCGCGCCATCGGCCAGCACTCGCTCTATCCGAACCGCGACCCGCGCATCCTCGAGTCCGCCAACCTCTCCAACTGAACTTTCTTTCCAATCTCACATGGACCCTAATCGCGACAATCAGATCATCCGCTTCACCACGTTCTGGTGGGGTATCGGCAGCTTCCTGATCTTCGCCCTGCTGCTGGCGGTCATCATTGTGGTCACCCGCAAGCCCGTCACGACGCTTGAGGACGCCGCCGCCGTGCCGAGATATGACATCAAGGCCAAAGTGGATGCCGCCCAAGCTACCGCCCTCCCGCAGGCAGCCATTGACGCTGCGATCCCCGCCGTCGCCGCCAAACTAGCGATTTCCAAACCCGCCGCCGTCGAAAAACCCGATCAAGTCGTGCCGGGCTCTCCCACCGCCGAAAAACTCGCCTCCACGCCTCCAGTGGACACCTCGGCAGTTGATGTCGCACCCGCCGTGGATGGCCCGATCAACCCCGCATTGATGGAGATCGGCAAGGTCCAGTTCATGGTCTGCGCTGCCTGCCACGGCCAGAACGGAGAGGGCGGCCCGATTGCACCTCCGCTCGCAGGATCGGAGTGGGTCGTCGGCCCGGTTTCCAACCTGATCCGCATCCAACTCCGCGGTCTCCAGGGACCGATCACCGTGAAAGGCACGGAATACAAATTCCCTGTCGGCATGGCGCCGATGGCCTATCAAACCGACGAGCAGATCGCGGGAGTTCTCACCTACGTCCGCAACAGTTTCGGCAACAAGGCACCCGCCGTGAAGCCCGAACAGGTGGCCGCGCTTCGCAGTGAAGTCGGAAAACCGCAACTCACCGTGGAAGAATTGACCAAGCCCTGATTTTTTCCATCTCCCAATTTCAACATCGATGTCTTCCATCACTTCCACCACCCACGATCAGGATGCGCTTCTGCGGGCGGGAATCGACCGTTCGCTGCGCCATCCGGTGATGTTCTTCCTGACCAGCGGGGCCGCCTGGCTTGCGGTTTCGATCCTGCTAGGTGTGATCTCCGCCGCGAAGGTTCACAGTCCCGGATTCCTTTCATCATGCCCTCTCCTGACCTATGGCAGGGTCTATCCCGCCCACATCAACGCGCTGGTCTATGGCTGGGGCATGCAGGCGGCCTTCGCGGTGATCATCTGGCTGATGGCCCGGCTTTCCCGCAAGGAGTGCACCATGGCCGGCACCATTCTAACCGCCGGCCATGTCTGGAACCTCGGCGTCACCCTCGGAGTGGCGGGCATTCTTCTGGGTCACGGCACCGGGATGCCATGGATGGAGTTCCCCTCGTTCGCCTGGCCGGTCCTGCTGGTTAGTTATTTCGCCATCCTCATCGGCTCCTTCATCCAGTTTCGCGTCCGCAAGGAAGGCCATGTGTATATCTCCCAATGGTATCTTCTCGCAGCGATGATCTGGTTTCCCTGGATCTTCATCACCGCCAACACGCTGCTCCACTGCCTCCCCGGACACCCGGTGATGGCGGCGGGCATCAATGCCTGGTTCCGCTCCGGCATGATATTCCTGTTCTTCACTCCCGTCGCACTGGGCACGGCCTACTATCTCGCGCCCAAAGTGACGGGCCGCCCGGTTTACAGCTACTCGCTGGCGAAACTCGGCTTCTGGTCGCTCGCCATCATCGCACCCTGGGCCGGAATGCAGAAACTCGTCGGTGCGCCAATTCCGTATTTCATGCCCTATCTGGGTGCCGCCGCCACCTCCCTGTTATTCGTTCCGGCATGCGCCGCCGCCGTCAATACGATCCGCACGATGACCTCATGTCCCGAGACGCTGGCAGCAAGCCCGGCGCTGCGTTTCACCGTCGCCGGCATCACCGGCTTGATCGTGCTCGCCATTGCCGCAGTGCTGCTCAATCTGCCCGGTTCGTCGCTGCCCCTCACGCAGTTTTCCCTTTCGGGATATGGTTTTGAAATTCTGGCTCTTTACGGATTTTTCAGTCTGGTGATGTTCGGGGCCACCTACTTCATCGTGCCGCGAATCACCTGCCGCGAGTGGCTCTCCCGCCGCCTTATCAAGATCCATTTCCTGTTCTCGGTCTATGGCATCATCGCCGTCTCGCTGGTGGCGCTATTCGGCGGATTACTTCAGGGTGGCGGCCAGGAGGACTGGCAGCAACCCTGGGCCGGCGCGGCCGCATTTGCGGAACCCTACGCGGTTGCCATCACCTTCGCCTGGTGCCTCATCCTATTTTCAAACATCTTCTTCTTCATTCACCTCGCTTTAATGTGGCTGCGCCTCGGTCGTCGCAGCTCCCACCCCACCCTTCTGGTTCGCGCCCACGGCTCCAGCCCACACGGTGAGGAGGGCGATATCGACAACGCCGGACCCGGACACGCCACCGCCCACTGAGACGAAATATTAAATTTCAAATCTCAAATCTCCTTCCCATGAGCCTCCGCACCTTCATCCTCGGCCTTTCCGCCACCTTCGGCGTCGCATGGCTTGCAATCATTGTGGTTCCCTATCTCAAGATGCGCGACCTCGCGGCGCTTCCGTTTCCTGAGGAGAAAGCCACAAGCGCGGGAATTTTTATCCCGAAACGCAGCGGACGCGTGACGGATGGAGCCAAGGTCTATGCCGAGAACGGCTGCTACCTCTGCCACACCCAGGTGGTGCGCCCCACTTATGCTGGCAACGACCTCTATCGCCCGGACTGGGGTGGTTTGAAAAATGATCCGGACCGTGGCGACACCCGCCGCGAAACCAATGCCTACGATTTCAATGGAGAAACCTTCGCGCAGATCGGCCTCATGCGGATGGGACCGGACCTCTCAAACCTCGGTCGCCGTCTCGAATACCTCCTCGCTGCCGGAGTGAATTCCGAACAATGGCTCTACTCCCACCTATACAATCCGCGTGCAAATACCGAGCTCTGGAACTCCACCTGTCCGCCGCATCCATTCCTCTTCGTAAATCGCGAGGTGAAAGGCAACCCCTCTGATGACGCGCTTCCAATCGATGCCGGTCCCGGTCGCGAACTGGTGCCAGACTCAGACGCCAAAGCCCTGATCTCTTACTTGCTATCTCTCAAGAAGGATCACCCGGTTCCTGCCACACTCAATTTCGCTCCCGCGAAAAAGAACGACGAGAACTGAATTTCCAATCATCCCATCCACTTTCCGACATGTCTCCGCCCACCCAGAAACCCGACCTTGAGGACTCGATCAACGTGAGCGTGGTCCATGGCCGCGTGGCTCGCGAAACTGCGGCTACCGCCCGCGAAAAGAGAATTGCCAGCAACGGCTCGGAACCGATCTCCCTGTGGGTGCTTGCGGCCAGCGGTGTGGTCTTCCTAATCGCAGGCGGCATCCTTGGCGGAGCCGGAAAGTTGTTCAATTACGCGTCCATTTTCCAGGATGGCTATGTGCGCACCCCGCCGCCAGGCGCGGTGGAAACCGGCCCCCAACCCAAAGAAGCGCTCGCCGCTTACATGACCCGCGGTTCCAAGATCTATTCTGTGAAGTGCAACGGCTGCCACATGTCCGATGCCAAGGGCGATGGAGCGAATTTCCCATCCCTCGTGGGCTCCGCATGGGCGACTGGTGAGACAGAACGCTTCGCCATGATCATTCTCAACGGCCTCCATGGTCCAATGAGCACTGGAAAAACCTACGGCGGAGCCGGTGGCATGGCCGCCCAAGGTGCCGGACTCAGCCCCGAGGACCTAGCCGGCATCATGACCTATGTGCGCAACAATTTCGGCAACTCCGTGGGTGATGTCGTCACCGTGGAAATGGCGAAAGCCGCGATGGAAATTTCCAGCAAGCGCGCCAAAGTCGGCCAGCAGGTGACCACGGAAGAACTCACCGCGGATCACCTCAAGGCCCTGCCGGGCGAACCTCTTGATCCCAAGGCCATGGTGGATCCCATCACGCTGGCACCGGTTGCCGGAGCCGCTCCCTGAGCCTGCCGAGATTCAAGGCACAACCTGTTCCCCTCCCGAATTCACGCTAGAAAGCCCCTTTTTTTGATCCATCCTCGGTTTAGACACCCTAACCTTTCAGCATGATTCAAAATTTGAAGAGCAAGCCACGCATTTTATGCTATTTACTTTCCATTTTCTGGATTAACCAATGCCGCACGCCGGAACCATGAGCTCTCACGCCACCACCCATCCAGGGCACGCAGCCCCCCACGAAGATCACCATCATGATCCCGGATTCATCCGGAAATACGTCTTCTCCACGGATCACAAGATGATCGGACTCCAGTATGGCATCACGGCGATGTGCTTCCTGGCCTTCGGTTTCTACCTGATGATGGTGATGCGCTGGAGCATCGCCTACCCGCACCAACCCCTGCCGGAGTGGATGAGTTGGATTTTCACCGATGGATGGAAGGCCCGCTGGCTGCAGGATGGCAAGGTGACCGGCGAGACCTATAACATGTTCGGCGCCATGCATGGAACGATCATGGTGTTCCTCGGCATCGTGCCGCTCGGTTTCGGAGCTTTTGGAAACTACGTCACGCCGCTGCAGATCGGTGCGCCCGACATGGCCTTCCCCCGCCTCAACATGGCGAGTTACTGGGTTTATCTTCTGGGTGGGCTCGTGATGTGCACATCCTTCTTCATGGAGTCCGGCGCGGCCAAGTCTGGATGGACGAATTACTCGCCGCTCGCCGGATTCGCCGATGGACAGGTCGTCAACCCGTGGCTCGCAGGGCAGACCCAATGGCTCATCGGACTGGTCCTGCTCATCACCTCCTCGCTTCTCGGCTCCGTCAATTTCATCACCACCATCATCAATCTCCGCGCCCGCGGCATGACATGGATGCGCATGCCCTTCTTCGTGTGGTCGATGCTGGTCACCGGATTCCTGTTGTTGCTTGCCTTTCCGCCGCTGGAAGCAGCAGGCATCATGCAACTTGCAGACCGTGTCTTTCACTCGTCGTTCTTCATGCCCTCCGGCTTGTTCACCAAGAGCGAAGGTCTTGCCGATCTCTCGGGCGGCGGCTCACCGCTGCTGTTCCAGCACCTGTTCTGGTTCCTCGGCCATCCGGAAGTCTATGTGCTGCTGCTTCCCGCCTTCGCCTGTGTGGCGGAAATCATTCCCGTCAACACGCGCAAGCCGCTTTGGGGCTACAAGTCGATGGTCTATTCGGTCCTCGTGCTCGGTTTCCTATCCTTCATCGTCTGGGCGCACCACATGTACATGACTGGCATGGGAGCTGCCGTATCCACCTTCTTCCAAACCACCACCGTCCTGATCTCGGTGCCCTCGGTGGTCATCATCACCGCCATGCTCATCTCCCTGTGGGGCGGATCAATCCGTTTCACCCCCCCCATGATGTGGGCCTGCGCCTTCATCCCGATGTTCGGCATTGGCGGTCTGACCGGACTGCCGCTTGCCTTCAACCTGGCGGATCTTCACCTGCACGACACCTATTATGTGATCGGCCACTTCCACTACGTGGTGGCCCCCGGCATCCTCTTCGGTCTCTTCGCCGGCGTGCTGCACTGGTATCCGAAAATCACCGGCCGCTACATGAGCGGATGGCTCAACCATCTTCACTTCTGGCCCAGCCTGGTCTGCATGAACCTGATCTTCTTCCCGATGCTCCTCCAAGGCATGGCCGGCTTCCACCGCCGCTGGTACAATGGCGGAGACGCCTATCTCTCCAAGGCCGCGGACAGCACCAACGTGTTCGGCAACACGGTGGCCCAGCACATCGACATGAACATCCTGATGTCCATGGGCGCATGGACGCTGGCACTCGCCCAGATTCCCTTCATCATCAATTTGTTCGTCTCCTGGAAGACTGGCAAAAAAGTCGAGAGTGACAATCCATGGAACGCCACCACCCTGGAATGGGCGACTCCCACACCTCCCGGCCATGGCAATTTCACCTTCGACCCCGCCGTCTATCGCGGTCCCTATGAATACAGCCGCCCGGACTCGGTGCAGGATTACATCCCACAATGGGAGACACCAAAGAAGTCCAAGCCCGATCACTGAGCTCGGTTTGCTGATGTTATGCTGAAAACTGAAAACTGAAATCTAGCGAACTTTCTTTCATGGAAATCCCCTACATCGTCACCCCTCGCAAGGACACCGGTCTGTTCAACTCGAAGATCGCAATCTGGCTCTTCCTGGCCTCTGAGGTCATGCTTTTCGGAGGCTTCTTCTCAGCCTATGTGTTCCTGCGCATCGGAGCGGACTACCCGTGGCCGGAGCGCACGCTACCGGTGCTGCCGGGCCTGATCAACACCTTCATCCTCATTGGTTCGTCCGTGACGGTTGTCTTCGCGTGGGCATCCTTGAAGATGCGCCAGTGGCGGAGATTCCAGTTCTTCATGACGGTCACCATCGCCTGCGCGGCGATCTTCATGGTGCTCAAGGGGCTCGAATACAACGTGAAGTTCCACCACCAGGCGGTGCGCCTGCCCGATTACACCGTGATAGAGGGACACCTTGGCTACGAGAAGGAGAAGGGCAAGGAGGTGCTCGATCACCACGGTCGCAAGATCGAGGAAAACCGGATCCTGATCGAAGCGAGCGGACTCACCTTCAGCACCGTGCGTTTCCACACGCCATGGGTCGAGGAATTGCTCAGCCAGGCCGCCCACCGCAATGCGAAGATCACGCTCGCCGAGGATGTGTCCGCAATCACCAGGGAAGGTCAGGCCGTTGGAATCCTTGCCAAGGCCGGCGAGCCCTTGTCCCCCGCCCTGCTAGAGCGTTTGCAGGAAGCGCACCTCGAAGCCCGCTCCCACAATGGAGCGCTTCGCACAGCCGCCCTGCGCGAGAAATGGACAGCAGCCAAGGCTGAAAACCCCGGCAAACGCGGCTGGCAGATCGCCTCAGGAGTGAATATCGACGCCACGGCGCTGGAACCGAAGCTTCTTACCGAGATCGGCACCGTCGCGTTCAAGGTGGACCCGCCTGCCCGCATGAATTTCAAGCCCCGCGATGTGCGCGAGGGTGATACCCAATCCCGCCTGCGCGACGACACCGTGATCGATGGCAAGCTGCTCGCCAGCCCGATGGTTTTCCACAATGTGGACGCCATCGATTTCCGCCACCTCGCCATGAAGGCGGTGGAAAAAGGGCAGGATCCGATGGCGGCCATCGAGAATTCCTGGTTGATCAATAACCACGCCTTCGCCCGCGAGGCATGGGAATGGAACAAGGCGGAAGTCGCCAAACTGGAGAAGACACTGATCGCGACCTACAAGGTCGATCCGAAAACCGGAAAACCCAATCGCGAACCCACCGCCAAGGAACGCTACCGCATCGGCTGGAAGGAATTCGCAAAGAAGGCCGAAGATGCGGGCAGGCCCAAGCTGGGGTTTTGGGGCCGGATCTCCGAGGAGTTCAAGGGGCCGAACTACGCGGCCCGCGGCGAGGAAACCTTCCCGCATCTCTCCTTACCGCGCGAGCAAATCGGATTCTCCTCCAAGTTCACCCCGGCATGGAACACCTACTACGCCATCTACTTCACGATCACCGGCCTGCACGGTCTCCACGTCATCGGCGGCGCGCTGGTGCTCGCCTATTATCTTTTCTTCGGTCGCAAGATGTATGAAAGCAATCCCGAGTGGCTGGCCAACCGCGTCGAAATCGGTGGCTTGTTCTGGCACTTCGTGGACCTTGTCTGGATCTTCGCGTTCCCGATCTTCTACTTGATGTGAGAATCCCGTATTTTATATCATAATCCCATCATCCACCGCCATGGCTGAAACTCCTGATGCAATCCGCAAATCCATCCGCACCTACCTCTTCGTCGGGGCGGTGTTGTTTATCGGCACCGTCGTCACGGTGATGGTTGCCACCGTTCCCTGGCTCGATGTCGGCAATCACGGCTTCGACGCATGGGACGCCGTTCTCGGGCTGGCCATCGCGACCACCAAGGCTTCGCTGGTGGCCGCGGTCTTCATGCACCTCAACCACGAAAAAAAGGCGGTTTACTGGCTCTTTGGCTCGGGTATTGTTTTCGTGACCGCCCTGTTCGGACTCACCGCCCTCGCCAAAAGCGATCCGATCCACGATTCACGATTCTACGGAAAGGAGTCCGTCACTCCGGCCCCGCTTGCCTCTCCCACACTTCGTTGATGTTTCAACATCGTCCACCTCCATGTCACTGAAAGGTTTCCATATTGTTTTTGTCACGGTGAGTTTGATGCTCTTCGCGTTTCTAATCCTGTGGGGCTTCGTGCTCGCACCTGAAAAAACGGGCCTGGCCACGGCCATGGGCATCGTCGGCATCCTCGGAATTCCACTGATGGGCTTCTACGGCGTCTATTTCCTCCGCAAGGCCCGCAGCATTCACCTGTGAACGCCCGAACGACCACCCGCATCATAGCCGACCACCATCCAATCCATGAACTTCCCTTCCCCGCTCGCCTGTTCCACGTGCCGCGTCTCGATGATCGAGGGCGGCGGCGATGCCGCAGGCTGGTCGATCTTCTTCCTGTTGGTCGTCATTCTCTTCATGCTGGGTGGCATTGGCTTTTTCATGTTCCGCATCGCGCGGCGCGAGAAGGAACACTTCGATCCCGCCCTCTCCGATGATTACAAACCTGCGGATTCCTGATTTCAGGATTTCATCGTTTCAAAATTCCAGCATCCATCCCAATGAGTCCTTCCAAGTTCCTCGGCATTCCGGAAAACTTTTCCGCCCACGGCAGCCAGGTCGATCACATGCTAGATGTGGTCCACTGGTTCATGATCGCACTGTTAATCGGCTGGACGCTGTTTTTCCTCTATTGCATGGTGAGATTCTGGCACAGGCGGAATCCAAAAGCCTCCTATGAAGGGGTGAAAAGCCATCTTTCCAGCCATTTGGAAGTGGGAGTCATCATCGTCGAGGCCGTGCTCCTGCTTGGATTCGCCTTCCCGCTCTGGGCCGAACGAGTGGATAGCTGGAAGGAAGTCCAGAACCTCAACCCCGTGCGCGTGCGCGTGGTTGGCTGGCAGTTCGGCTGGACCTATCATTACTCCGGAGCCGACGGCAAATTCGGGCGCGTGGATCCTACCCTGATTTCCGGCTCCAACGACCTCGGGATCGATCATGAGGATCCCAATGCCCTGGACGACTTCACCAGCCCGATCCTCAAACTGCCGGTGAGCCGCCCCGCCGTCCTCAACATCGGCACCAAGGACGTGATTCACAACTATCACATCGTGCCGATGCGCATCCAACAGGATGCGATCCCCGGTCGTGAGATTCCCATGTGGTTCACTCCTGTCAAACCCATCGAAACTTTTGTCGTCTGCGGCCAACTCTGCGGCGAAGGCCATGGCAACATGGTAGGCACCATGGAAGTGGTGCCCGCCGCAGACTATGATTCATGGTTCAAAGGCCAGACAACGGCCGCGCTCCAGGCAAATCAGAAATAAGTGCCAATGGCCGGAAGGTGCGGATCACTTCCGCGTTTCCCGCTTTCAGTTCGCTTACCATTTGGAGCGTGTCATTTGACACCCCATTTTCAAAACCGTTGAGATATGCCCGGTTTTGATGCCAATTGGCCGGAATTGATCCCTCAATGAGGTTTCAGATTTCTTAAAATTCAGGCAATCTTCGGTCGATTCAGAAGCGCGGGGAAGAGCGGAACCCGATTTCCACCGATCCAAGCCACCCGTGTCTGCTGCTGAGCGATCCGGGTGGAAATATCGGGAGTTTCCTATTCCGCGACACCCGCTTCCCAGAGGCCAATCCGGGAGTCCGGGTGGACCCTGCAAAACAATTCAATCCAGTCGATGCAAACATCCAAAATCAGAAGGGTCACCGACGTGAAATGCGCCCGGATTGCCAAGCTGGAGGAAGAGGCGAGACTGGTCATCGCCGAGGCCCAGGAGGAGGCCGAAGCAAGAGCGGCGGCAAAAGCAAGGACGAGGGCGGAGGAGGAACTTCTCAAAGCCGAGGCGATGGCACGGGCGGAGGCCAGGACCAGAATCATCGCAGAGGAGGAGGCCCGGATCGAAGCCGCCGGATGCAACCAATGGTTCTATATGAGGGACGGTGAGCGCATGGGACCGGTGAGCCTGTCCGAAATGCGGGGAATCATTTCCGACCTCAGCACCGAACCTTTTGTGAAACTCGTTTGGACCGAGGGAATGGACGGATGGAAGCCCGTGTATGAAGTGAGAAAACTATGCGTGCCGGTTCCCGCGAATGAAAGATCGAGCAAACAGGAACCGGTGAGTCCAGAGACGCCAAAAGTAGCGGAACACCCGGCCGTCGATGCCATAGCTGCGGAACAAGCGGCCATTGCCGCTGCCTTGAAAGCGGATGCGGACATCAGAGCTCAGGACGAGAAAGACAGGCGAATCAACGCGGCCGCCATGGCGCGCGCCAAGGCTGCGGAAGATGCGAAACTCAAGGCGGCTGTCGAGGCTGAGGAGAAACTCAAGGCTTCCGAAGTGGCCAGAGCGAGCGCCGAGGCAAGAGCGGTGAATGAAGCCAGACTCCGTGCCGCTGCGGAGGCCAAGGCGAATGAGGAAACCAGACTCCGTGCCGCCGCCGAGGCCAAAGCCAGGGAGGAAGCCATCATCGCCGAACAAGCCAGAGCGCACGCAAAAGCGGAGAAGGAGGCACGGGCACGAGCTGAAAACGACGCCAAGCGCGAAGCCGCCGCCGAAGCCAGGGCGGCGGAAGAAGCCAGGGCCGCAGCCGAAGCGAGAGCCACGGAAGAAGCCAAACTCCGCTTGGCCGCCGAGAGTCGGGCTTTGGAAGAGGCAAAACTACGGGCGGTCGCCGAAGCCAGGGCCGCCGCCGAGGCGAGACTAGCAGCCGAGACCCGGGCAAAAACGAAGGCGGACAACGAAGCAAAGGCCAAGGCGGAACTGGAAGCAAAGGCCAAGGTTGCCGCGGAAGCCAGACTCAAAGTTGCAGAGGAGGCCAGGGCAAACGCCGAGGCCAAAGCGGCTGAGGAAGCCAAGCTCCGAATGGCCGCCGAAGCCAAGGCCGCCGGGGAAACGAAGCGCCGGGCGGCCGCCGAAGCCAAAGCCGCCGAGGAGGCAAAACTCGCTGCTGCCGCCAAGGTGCTCGCGAAAGCCGAAGAGGAAGCGAGGGCCAGGGCGGAGTCGGTGGCCAGGCTAAAAGCAGAAAAAAAGGCCCGATTGGCGGCGCAGGAAAAAGCCGCGAGAGACGCCCGATTGGAGGCAAAAAAAGAAAAGGAACGGGAAAAAATCACCCGCGCGCTGATCGCCAGGGCGAACGCGGAAACCGCACATGCAAAAGCGGAAACCGTCCAAGCAGAGGCAGCCAACAAGCGGAAAACCAGCAAGAGGTCCTCCCAGTGTGTCTGGTTTTACACCAACGAGGGTGATCGCCTCGGCCCGGTGAGTTTTGAGGCATTGAGGACCATGGCGGCCGACTCATCATTGGACCCACGTCTTGACATGGTTTGGCGGAAGAGCATGGACGCATGGAAACCGGCAGGACAAATCGATGGCTTGTTCGAGAGGATCAGTGCGCCGATCGCCGCCAAGCCCCCACCCTCCTCCCGGAAAATCCCCGCTCGTCCGACAAAAAGCTGCCGGGAACTGATGGCGGGAAGCACCTCATGGCCCGGTGCGCGTCGCCGGAGCCTGCTGCTCATCACGCTGGTTTTCCCCTTCGCATGGCACCATGCGCTCAATGCCTCCAGCCCGTTTCTGGTGGAGCGTTTCGGGCAGACGCTCATGGGAAAAATCCTCCCGGCCGCGGCACTCCTGCCGCTGGCGATCCTGATCTATTTCGGGTTGAAACGCCTGGTGAACCTCGGCATGAGCCGCTTGTGGTTTCTGGCCGTCTTTGCTCCAGTGCTGAACCTCTGGGTAGGCTATCGCTGCCTCGCATGCCCCCCCGGCTATGCCTATCACAAAAAACTCGATGGCCCAGGTATCGCTCTGGCGGCGATCTACTGGTTCATCATCCTCACTCTGCTCCTGCTCCTCACGGCCCACGTGGCCTTGCTCAGCGGCGCGATCCAGAGTCCCGGGCTTCAGGCACAGATTCGCGGCCTCTTATCCTCTCCATGAGGCAGGGGGACTGGTGTTAGATTGAATCGTGATTTCAGTTTTTGTCAGATGAAATTTTTCATAGCACCTGATCCCGGTAGATTCCTGGGGCAATCACATGGGTTTCCGTGCCGGTTTTTTTCACTTCCACATCGCCTTGGATGATCACGCCGTGCGCGAAGCGGACCGGACCGCTGACTTTGAGGGATGAGCAGCCGATGAGGCTGGGGACGCCGAGGTTTTCGATGGAATCCACGAGTTTGTATTCGTCGGAAAGCGAGATGACGGGCGGCTTGCCCTGGCGCGAGGCATGCAGGCGGACCTGGCCGTTTTCGAGGACTTCATAAGCATCCGAACGCAGGGCGAGCAGGTCGCCGGTGGTTTTCACGGGGGCGAAACGGCTGCGCGGGACATCGATGGCGGTGGAGCCTTCAAAACATTCGATGGCGGCACCCATGGCGATTTCGAGTTGGATGACGGCGGTGGATTTCTTGTCGCGGGGATCGACGGTTTTGTTGTTCCTGATCATCGGCAGCGGCAGGACGCCGGAGTCGGCGGCGAGTTGTTCCTTCAGCAGATCAAGGCGCAGCCAGAGACTATTGGTGTTAAAATACTGGTGGCGGTCGATGTCCTGAAAGGCATCAAGATCGGCGTCCGGGCATTGGGCGACTTCGCGCAGCAGCAGGCGGTCGTCGGCCTTGCGTTTGGCGAGGTGGCCGCCCTTGCGATCGGCTGCCGTGCGGCGCGTGCATTCCATGAGGAAGGGCGCGCCGGAATCCGCGAAGTGCTGGAGGATGACGGGATCGAGGATGGCACCGAGGTTGTCGGAATTGGAAACGAAGGCGTATTTCACGCCCTCGGCGAGCAGGCGGTCCAGCCAGCCGCTGCCGACGAGCGCCGGATAGAGATCGCCATGGCCGGGCGGGCACCATTCAAGATCGGGATCGGCGGGCCATGAGACCGGATCGAGCGTGGCGGCGTCGATCTTGGGAATCTGGTTTTGCATCAACTCGACTTCGGAGGCGTCGGCGAGACCCTCGGCGCGGTATGTTTCGAGGTGGGCGAGCGTTTCCCCGCTGGTGCTGAAGCTGTTCATCAGCAGCAGCCGCACGGGAGCGCCGCTGGATTTCCGGAGGTCGAGGATCTGGCGGACCATCAGATCGAGGAAATTCACGCCATCGCGCACGGCGAGCAGGCTTTTCGGCCCTTGCAGGCCCATGCCGGTGCCGAGACCGCCGTTGAGTTTGATCACGACGGACTGCGCGAGCAGCGCTGGATCGGCGGGGGTGGATGGCAGGCTTTCGAGCGAGGCGAGTCCATCGGCGGGCGCGATGCTTTCCTCGGGGATCATCCCGGTTTCATTGCGGAGCAGGGCCTCGTAATTCCGGCGGAAGGCGAGGATCGCGGCGTCTCCCATCCCGGCGGCGGTCATCTTTTGTTCGAAAGCGGTGAAGTTTCCCATGTGGTGTGGTTTGTTGCGCCGGGAGACTGGCTTTCCCGGCGCAAGGGGTCACGCGGAAAACAGAGGAAAACACGCGGCTCAAGGTCGTGGGTCGAATTCGACACGAATGAAGTCCTTGGTGTTCGCGGACAGCGGGCGTTTCACCTCCATCAGCCATGCGTCGGCCGCGGTCGGGTGTTGCGGCCATGGCATGGTGATCTGGCCGGCGGGCACGTTCGACCAGTTCACAAGATCCTGCGAAACCTTCACGGCATAGCCGTTTCCGAGAATATCCTTGGACACCCGGAAGGTGAAGACCAGGTTGCCGGCGCTCACCGTGTTGGACGGCGAGAGTTCGGTATCCACGGTCTGCGGATCGGTGCCCATGAAGTATTCCCAGACGTTGGCGTGCAGGTCGCCGTCCGGGTTGGCCAGGTTTCCGGAAACCAGCGGATTGGTGAGTTCCGTGGAGTTGAAATGATCGTAGCGCCACGCGTCGAAGGCATATCGATGCACTTGCAACGCCACCGATCCACTGGCGGTCAGCGCGCCACCGACGCCGGAGTAGCCTTGGTCGTCCAGCGAGAGCGCCAACGAGTCGATGACAGCAGTGCCGGGCGGCACGGGCACGGGGTTCGGCACATACGTCAGGCCGTTGGCCGCGGCGAGCGTCGTTTGGATGGCCAGGATTGGCGCCGTGGCGATGAAGCCCGGCGAGCCATTCACGATGGTCGGGGTGATTTGCAGAGGCGTCAGGCCTCCTTGGATGGTGGGATTGATCTGCACCATCCCCTGCGCCGCGCTCAGCGTGAGTTTCACCGCATTTCCGCCCGCATCCAGATCGTTGACGGTCACGCCCGTGATGTTTTCGGAAATCATCTGGGCGCATTCGAAGGTGCCGGCCGGAACGCTGATTGTGGGTGTCTGGTTGATCAGCAAGGCCCATTGATCCGCCAGCGGGCGACCGTAGCCGAAGACGCTATCGAAGCCGGGCAGACCCGGAAGGCCCAGATCCGTGCAGGCGTTCACGATCGAGGCCTTGATGGCGTTATCGTCCGCGCCCGGGCTGCGGCTCCACACCAGCGCCAGCACTCCGGCCACATGCGGCGCTGCGGCGCTGGTCCCGAAAAACGGTGTTGGAAATCCGCCAACCCCGGTGACCGCCACGCCGTCGATACCCGCCACATCCGGCTTTGTCGGTTGCAGAGGCCCGAGGATGGTGAACGGCCCTTGCGAACAATCCGGCTCGATCACCGTGGGACTGGCTGCGTCCGTGGAAACCACCGAAATCACCGAACCATGGCCCGGGTGGCCGAAAATGGCATCCACGGCACTGACGGGATTGGTCGTGTAATGCCATGAGCCGTTCTGCGGCTCGATGAAGATTTCCAGATCATGTCTGATGGTGCCGCTGTAGCGCCGCACCGCCACAAGTGCATAGATGGTGTTGAGCGTGCTGTTGGTGTAATGGATGGTTTCCTCAGGCACGTTGCGCGTCTTGCTGGACTTGATCTCGGTGGCGGTATTGTAGAAATCGACGAGGAACAGATCATAGTCGCTGACCAGGCTGGCGGGGGGAACGGGCTGCGGCTCCTTCCATTTCATGAAGACGTCCAGCACGCCGCCCGAAGGAATTCCCACCAGCAGCATGGCATCATGTTCACTGTTGCCGCCCGGCGGATTGACGTCGGTGAAAATCTGCTGGTGGTGCACTTCGGCGTCGTTGCCTGCGGCCGAGACGTGCAGGAAGCCGTATTGGGCGCGCAGGTTGCTGATCATCGTGCCCAGCGGGCTGTGTTCGAAATACGGATCGTCATACCAGCCGACGTCGTCGCAGATGATGTTGCAGCCGCCCAGCGCGAGGGCTGCAATGGCATTGCCGAAGGCGGACTTGCTCGAGCCGGAGGAGCAGAAATCCAGCATCGCGCCGGGCGCGAGGTCGTGGATGATTTCCAGCATCGCTGTTCCCTCGTCGCCGCTGCCGGGGTTAAGCACATTGACGACCGGCAGGTCGCCGCTGGCCTGGGCGAGCGGCAGGTTGGAGATCCCATCGGAGATCACGCCCACACGGATGCCGGAGCCGTTCACGTTCAAAGGCGCGCCGCGCGCCAGCGGGCCGTTGTGTAGAGCGTCGCCGGCACTGGTCACCGTGCCGGTGCGGAAGCGCGGCGGGTCCACAGCCTGGATGAAGCGCACATCATCTAACGAGGCGAGCTCCACCAACCGGCTTTCCTGCACCCAGCCGGCGAGCATCGGCCATTCGTCCATGGGCCACGCGGGATCGGCATCGACCCATCCGACCATCCTGAGTCGCACCGCGTCCAGGGCCGCAGGCCCGGTCACATGCACATAGACGTGCATCTCGTCCGGCTGCCCGGATTGGCTGCGGATCTGGCCGAGCCGCACCATTTCGGCTTTGACCACCTCCACGCCCGCACCAGCGGGGCGCAGGCCGGCGTTAAAGAGCGAGGCGAGTTGCGCACTCATTTTGAGTTCAGCCGGAGTGCGGGCCGGCTCCGTGGTGATGAATGACAATCCCTCCTCCAGCCGCTGCTGGTAGAGGGCGGCCATCTCGGGATCCATCACTTCAGCCGGAAGACGGTCGGCGAATACCGGGCAGGTGGCGGCGATGCTGGCGGAAACGAGCGCGAAAAGCGCGTGGGGGCTTGTTATTTTCATGGTCGTGGGCCGGGAAACACTCCCGGAGGGTGGATCGTGGTGAAGCGGCCGCAGGCCAGGATTGCAAATTCGTCGCGCGGCGGACCGGCGCGCTGACATCCCCCTTCCGCCCGCTGGACATGCGGGCACGAATGGTTTCCAGGGCATGGGAACACCTGGATCATGGTCTTGGATAACTCCGCATATTTTGCTTGTCAAGGAACTCATTACGGCTTGGCGCGCACCGCTGGATGGGCAATCTTCCCCCGCCATGACCCGCTTCCGCCCGTGCATCGACCTCCACCAGGGAAAGGTGAAACAAATCGTAGGCGGCAGCCTGCGCGACGATGGCGAGGGGCCGAAGGAGAACTTCGTTTCCGACAAGTCTCCCTCTTGGTTCGCGGAAACATTCCGGGCCGACGCCCTGACCGGCGGCCACGTCATCAAGCTGGGCCCGGGAAATGACGAGGCGGCCCGCGAAGCGCTCGCCGCCTGGCCCGGCGGCATGCAGATCGGCGGCGGGATTTCCGCGGGGAACGCGATGGACTGGCTGGATGCCGGGGCGAGCCATGTGATCGTGACTACGGCCTTGTTTGATGCGGAGGGAAATTTTCTAGCAGACACGCTGGACGCACTGGTGAAAGCCATCGGCGCGGAGAAGCTCGTCATCGATCTCTCCTGCCGCCGCACCGCGAACGGCTGGACGGTGGCGATGAACCGCTGGCAGACGCTCACGGACCTCGACGTCACCCATGCCACGCTCGACCGGCTCGCGCCATGCTGCGCCGAGTTTCTCATCCATGCGGCGGATGTGGAGGGGCTCTGCCGCGGCATTGATGTTGATCTCGTCTCCCTTCTAGGTTCGTGGGGGAAAATCCCCGTCACCTACGCAGGCGGCGCTGCGACAATGGATGACGTGCTGCGGGTGGAAAGCGCCGGCCGGGGCAGGGTGGATGTCACCGTGGGCAGCGCCTTGGATCTGTTCGGGGGCAAGGGGCTAGGCTACAAGGATCTGGTGACTTGGAACCGGCGGCCGAATTAAAGAGCTCTAACCGTCAGGCGGTCCCAATAGGCGCAATCGCGCCAATCCGCGAAATGCTCCCGATACGGGCGCAGCCGGCTTTGCGGCGCCACGAAATCACCGGCCACCAGCACTTCGTTCATGGCCTCTGCGGACTTGATGGTGCGCACGACAGGGAAATTTCCGGATAGGACGCGCCGGGTGTGCGATTGCATCGTGCGGTGGCCCGCGCCGGTAACGAGGTTGACCGCCAGCACGCCGCCCGGAGCGACCGCGCGGCGGAGGTTTTCCAGCAAAGCCGCATCCCATGCCTGCGGCCGGAAGACATCGGTCTTTCCGGCCAGATAGATATCATCAATCACCACATCGAAAGTCCGGCGGTTCTCAGCGAGCCACGCGTAGGCGTCGCCCAGAATGATCTCGATGCCCAGCGCATCAAGATCCATGTGCCGGCGGGCGAGGCCGACGATTTCCGTATCGATATCGATGGCGGTGAGGTGGCAGTCCGGCAGCAGATGGCGCAGGATGCGGAAGGTGGTGCCGCCCGCCAGTCCGAGCATCAACACGGACCGCGGCGGGTCATGTTTCCCCAGCAGCGACGAGGCGGCGATCATGTCCCATGCGAGGCCGGTGAGGAAACGCCGCTTGTGATACGACGCGTGGGTCGCCCCGGCGACGCGGAACTCGGTGGCGAGATCCGATTTCCAGATTTCCAACGATTGATGGCTGGTGTGAACGGTCTCCGTGCGACGCATGATGGACGAAGCGTGAACGGATATTCCGTGGAGGGGAAGGTTTTCCGAGAGTAGGCTCGCTCGTGAGAGCGAGGCTCGCGGTTCACGACGGTGCCTACGACTTGGATTTCCTGAGTTCCCGCTCGTGCAGCCAGAGGAAGATCACGGGCGTGACAATGAGGATATGAACGAGGCTGGAGATCATGCCGCCGATCACCGGGGTGGCGAGGGGTTTCATGACTTCCGCCCCCTGCCGGTTGCTCCACATGATGGGCAGCAGGCTGGCGACGATGGTGGCCACGGTCATGACCTTCGGGCGGAGGCGGAGGCGCGCGCCGTCCTTCACCGCCTGCATGAGATCGGCGCTGGAAAACGCGTCGCCCTTCTCCAACATGCGGGCCTTCACGGCCTCCTCGAGATAGACGACCATCACCACGCCGGTTTGCACAGCGGTGCCGAAAAGCGCGATGTAGCCGACCCATACCGCGCCGTTGAAATTGTAGCCTAGCAGTTTTTGGAGCAATACGCCGCCGCTCAGCGCGAAGGGCACGGCGAGCATGACGTGGGCCGCCTCCAGCGCGCTGTGATAGACGAGGTAGAGCAGCACGAAGATCACCAGCAAAACGATCGGGAACACCATCCGCATGGTTTTCACGAAGCGGCGCTGGTTTTCATACTCGCCGGTCATCTTGTAAGTCATGCCCTCCCAGTTCACGGTCTTGAGTTTCTGTTCCACCTCCTGGACAAAGCCGCCGAGGTCGCGGTCCTGGACGTTGGCCTGCACGTAGCTCCGGAGCTTGCCGTTTTCCGAGGCGATCTCGTTCGCTCCCACCTGCCGCGTGATCTTGGCCACCATGCCGAGCGGGATGTAAGGCGTATTGGAGCCATCGCCTCCACCCGCGGGTGCCGCGGTGGGCGCGACTCCTCCGCCCATGCCTCCGCCGCCTTGCGGCGCCGCATCCGGCGCGGCCATTCCGGGTTTCGCGGCGATCAGGATGCGGCTGAGTTTTTCGATATCATCGCGCTCTCCGCGCTCGACGCGGATCTGGATGGGGAAGCGCTGCCTGCCTTCGATGGTGGTGCTGACGTTCTTGCCGCCGATGGAAATTTCCACGGCGTCCAAGACATCCTTCGCGCTCAGGCCGTAACGCGCCATGGCGATGCGGTCCACCTCGATGTTGAGATAGGGCTTGCCCTGCACGCGTGATGGAGAAACTCCGGCCGCGCCATCGATGTTGTTGATGAGTTTTTCAATCTCGAAAGCCTTGCGCTGGATGTCATCAAGGTTGTCGCCGTAGATCTTCACACCGACCTGCGCGCGGATGCCGGTGTAGAGCATGAGGATGCGGTTTTCAATCGGCTGGAGCAGTGCGGGCACATAACCCGGCACCTGTTTCATCTTCCCGGTGAGCTCGGCCTTGAGTTTGGCCATCGTCATGCCCTCGCGCCACGCGGGGTTGCGTTTCACGCGGAATTTCCCATCGGGGATGAACTCGGGCTTGAGCATGATGGTGGTCTCCAACATCTCGGTCGGTGCCGGATCGGTGGCGGTTTCGAAGCGGCCGAGCTTGCCGGCCACGGTTTCCACCTCGGGAGTTTGGGCGATGATCTTGTCCTGCCAGGACATCACGCGCTGGATTTCCTTGAGTCCGGTCTTCGGCATCATCACGGGCATGTAGAGCAGGCTGCCCTCGTTGAGCGGCGGCATGAACTCACGGCCGAAACCCGTGACCAGCGCGGCGACACGCGGGTAGCCGGCGTCGCGGATTTGTTTCACCGTGGCGCGCGGCAGGCCGAAAGCTTCCAACCATGCGAAGGAGAGGATCAGGAATGCCCCTGCGATCACGGTTTTGCGATGGTTGAGCGCCCAGTTGAGGGTGGGTTCGTAGATCCGGAGGAGGAACTTCATCACGATGTTCTTGTCCTCGGAATGGAACGGGCCGCGCACGAGCAGCGAGCACAAAACCGGAACCAGGGTGACGGCCAGCAAGGTGGATCCGATCATCGCGAAGGTCTTGGTGAAGGCCAGTGGGTGGAACAGCTTCCCTTCCTGACCGGTAAGGGCGAAGACCGGCACGAAGGCGAGGATGATGATGGCCATCGCGAAAAAAATCGGGCGGCCTACTTGTTTGCAGGCGGCGAGCGTGGTTTCCCACGTCTCCGGTCGGGTGAGCGGCCGGCCTTTTTCCTCCTCCGCCTTTTCGCAATGCCGGATGACGTTTTCCGTCACCACGATGGCCGCGTCCACCAGCACGCCGATGGCAATGGCGATGCCCGTCAACGACATGATGTTGCTGGTGATGCCGAACTCCTTCATCAGCAGGAAGGAAACGAGGATCGAGATCGGCAGCGGCAGCGTGACGATGAGGATGCTGCGGAAGTGCCACAGGAAGATGATGTGGGCCAAGGTGACGAGGATGACTTCCTCGATGAGCGCGTGTTTCAGCGTGTCGATGGTGCGGTCGATCAACTCGCTGCGGTCGTAGAACGGCCGGATGCTCACGCCGAGCGGCAGGCTGCCCGCGATTTCATCGATCTTGTCCTTGACCCGCTCGATGACCGCCTTTGCATTCTCTCCGGTGCGCATGACAACGGTGCCGCCGACGGCTTCATGGCCGTTCAAGTCCAGCGCGCCGCGCCGGTAGTCGCCGCCAATCTGAATGGTGGCGATGTCTTTCAGATAGATCGGCGTGCCTTCCACCGCCTTGACCGTGACGAGTTCTAGATCCTCCGGACCGGTGACGAGGCCGATGCCGCGCAGGACGAACTCCGCGCCGTTTTCCTCGACGGTTTTCCCGCCGACGTTGAGATTGGCGTTTTGCACGGCGGTCATCACCTCCATCATCGTGACGTTCGCCGCGCGCATCTTGGTGGAGGAGAGCTCGACCTGATACTGTTTCACAAAGCCGCCGATGCTGGCGACTTCGGCGACGCCCTGAACGCTGGCGAGATCATAACGGATTTTCCAGTCCTGGAGCGAGCGGAGCTGCGCCAGATCATAGCCGCCGTCCTTAGCCTTCTCCGGATCAACATGCAGGTAATACTGATAGACCCATCCGAGTCCGGAGGCATCGGGACCGAGCTGTGGAGTCACGCCATCGGGCATTTGTCCTTGGAGGAAATTCAAGCGCTCCAGCACCCGGGCGCGGGCGAAGTAGGTGTCGGTCTTATCCTCGAAGATGATGGTGACGAGCGAGAAGCCGAACATCGAGGTGGCGCGCACCTCTTTCACTCCGGCAAGTCCCTGCAAGCCGGTGGAGAGCGGGAACGTGACCTGGTCTTCGACTTCCTGCGGGCTGCGGCCCATCCAGTCGGCATAAACGAGCACCTGGTTCTCGGTGAGATCCGGGATGGCGTCCACCGGCGTGAGCCGGATGGCGCGGATGCCCAGCGCGATGAGCAGAAGCGCTCCGCAAATGACGAGGAAGCGGTTTTTCAGGCTCCATTCGATGGTTTTTTCGATCATGATCTATCAGGGTTTGATTTCCTTGCCGCACTCGGGCATCTCCGCACCGAAGAAGGGGTTGGCCATGGCGCGTCCGCCGGTCTGGATCCAACGGGCCTTTTTCGGCACATCCGGCACCGCCTCGTCCACCATGCCGCATTCGTAGATTTGGAAATCCGGTGTCTGTCCCGCCTTTCTCAAGGGTTCGAGGAGGGCGGTGGCGGCCACGGCGAACTTTTGGAACGCGGCTCGCGCGGCTTTCAGGTCTTCGAAGCCATGGAAGTGGCGGGCCTTGTCGAGATCGTCGGGGTTTTCGATATTCGGACGCAGGAGTTTCACCATGGCTCCGGTGACTTTCATTGCGGGTTCGCTGGCGGTGTTGAATTTTGTGAGGTCATCCGCGGCAAGCGCGGCGGCCATGGCGTCGGCGACCTTGAGGAACTCCGCGATGGCCTTCTTCTGCTCTTCGTTGAGGCCGGTTTGTGCGGTCACGGGCATGACGGTTTCGGGCGGACTCATGAACGCGCGGTTCATTTCCGCCTGGCCATCGATGAGGAGGTTGCCGTTGGTGACGACGGAGTCACCCTCCTTGATTCCTGATAGAACCTCGACATGCGTGTCTCCGCGGCGGCCGGTCTTGATGACGGTGTGGGCGTAGGCACCGCCGTCCTGATCGATGTAAACCACGGCCTCGGCACCGGTTTCGATCACGGCGGAACGCGGAACGGTTAGCACGGCGGGCGCTTCGAGCTCGACCGCTCCTTCGGCATAGAGCCGGTGAAGGAGCTCGCGGCGGCCGTTGACGAGCGGGTTGTCCAGCTCGACGCGGACTTTGGTGGAGCGGGTGGCTTCATCGAAGTTCGGATCGATGAAGGTGACTTTTCCGGTGAAGGTCTTGTCCGGGATCGAAGGGGTGGTGACTCTAACGGTGAGTCCGGGTTTGATCCACGGCATGTCCTGCTCATAGGCGCGGAACATGAACCACATGGTGGAGAAATCCGCGATCTCGAAGAGCTGCTGGCCGGTGGAAACGTATTGACCTTCATAGACCGATTTGGCGACGACGGTGCCGGTGATCGGTGTGAGGATCTGCGAGGTGAGCGAGTCGGCGGGTTTTTGATCGAGGGCATCGATCTGCGCCTGGGCGAGTCCCATCTGGCGAAGCCGGAGTGCGGTGTTTTTCCGGAGTTCCCCGCCGAGCTGGCGGTATTCGCGCTCAGCCTGCAGCAGTGACGGGCTGTAAAATTCCGCGAGCGGCTGACCTTCGGTGACTTCGGCTCCGAGGTAGTTCACGTGGAGTTTGTCGATGCGTCCGTCCACGTATGCGGAGAGGACGCGGTGGCGCATGTCGTTGTCGTCGATGCTGCCGGAAACCCGCAGCGTGCGGACGAGCGGGCGGGTTTTCGCCTCGGCGGTCTGGACGTGCAGGACCTGGATCTGGTTCTGGGTGAGGGCGACGACATTGCCGCCGCCGGATTCGTCGAAGCCTTTTTCGCCTTCGTAAACGGGCGTGAGCTCCATGCCGCAGATGGTGCAGCGGCCGGGCTTGTCGCTCTTGATCCACGGGTGCATGGCGCTCTGATAGAAAAGCGGCTTGCGTTCCGCCGTGGCGGCGGAGCCTGCCGGATCGGGATTGAGTTTCCGCAGCGCGAACCAGGTGCCGGATGCGGCCAACAGGGCGGTGATGAGGATGGTGAGGAATGTTTTCATGGTTTCAGCGGTTAGGGACCAGGGTTTGGAGTTCTTCAAGCGCGGCGAGCTGCATGGCGAGCATGCGGCGTTGTTCGAGACGGATGGCGAAGAGCGAGCGGGCGGAATCCAGCAGGTCGCCGAGAGGCGCTTTGGAGCTGATCCACGCGGCCTCGGTGGTTCGGGTGGCTTTGAGGGCCTTTTCGTGGATTTCTCCGGCGAAGGCGCGCGCCTGGGCGGCGGCGTTGCCGGCCTCGGTGGCGGCTGTCAGGACCATCGCCGCCACTTCTCGGCGCATGGTTTCCACATCCTGGCCGGCGGCAAGTTCGCGACTTTTCGCGGCGGCGATTTTCGCCTTGTAGGAAGAGTCGTTGAACCAGGGCAGGCTCATCGTCACGCCGAAGGTCGTGCTGCGGACGTCCCGGGTGTCGGAGTAGATTCTGGTGTCGATGCCGACGGCGATTTCCGGCAGGCGTTCGCGGTTGGCGATGCGGGATTGCGCGTTGGCGGCACCGGCCATTTCCATCATCGCTCGCACCCTGGGATTCGCATGCGGGATGCGGGCGATCTCGGCGCGGGCGAACGGCACCGGTGGCGGTGTGGAGGGGAGTTTTAGGACAGGCCATGGCGAGTCCAAAGAACGGCCGAGCACGAGGTTGAGCTTCCGGGCATAGCCCACACGGCTGCGGCGGGCGGCATCGAGCATTTGGTTTTCCCGGGCGAGTTCGGTTTCCATGCGCAGGGCGTCGGTGCTGGAACCCATGGGATCGGCGGCCATTTGGCGGGCGTTTTCAGTCATGGCGGTGAGCCAGGTGATTTGTTCCTGCTGGAGCGCGATGGATTCGTCGGTGAGGGCCAGTTCGATGGCGGAGCGGGCGGCTTCGGCACCGGCGGCGATGGCGGAGCTGCGGGCGTTTTCCGTTTCGGCGCGGCCCATCGCCTCCATTTTGCGTCGCTCGGCCTCGAACATGCCGGGTTTCGGCAGGGCCTGCTCCATTCCCACCATGATGTCGCCGTCTTCCATCTGCATCATTTCCTCAGCTTCCATGAAGCCGAGGCCGACCATGGGATCATTCCACAATCGGATGGATCGCACGTCGTGCGCGGCAGCTTGTGCTTTGTAATAGCCGGCCACTGCGGAGGGGTGTGCACGGGCTGCCTCGGATCTCAGTTTCACGAGAAGTCCGTCATTCAAGAGCTGTGCTTCACCCGCAATCAGCGGGGAACCGGCCACAGCAAGGCCGGCAAGAAATGGAAATATCGAATGCATGGTTCATGGGAGTGTGGATTTGGAAACGGAGTTCCAATCGCCCTCTCGGAAAGCACGCAACACGGCGGCCGGGATGGGAGGGCACAATTCGCCTGGGAAGGCGCACACTCAGATGACGAACGAGCAGAAGGCGACCGACAAACGGACGCCGGTATAGCCGCAGGCGGAACGACCTTGCGGAATCGCCACGACAGTGGAGGAAGGATTAGCTTCGCGAAGAACCTCCACGGCAACCCGCGTCTCAGAGGATTTCATCGCCGGAATCTTCAGGATCCTGCTCGTCTCAAGGGGCGTTGGGGCCGGTGTTTGATCCGATGTGTCGTTTACCGCGCAATGGCAGGATTTGCCCCCCATGCAACAATCGCAGGATTCCTGCTGTGGACCGCATGAGCTCGTGATGACCGCACCCGGCAACACCTGCGCGAGCTGGAAGACCAGCCCGAGGATCAGAGTGATTGTCAGTTTCACGTTCATGGTGCTTTTGAGAGTGCCCGGGGCACTGCGCTGTTCCAAGATTATTTGATCCGCGTATATTGCGAGGTTCCGATCATTTTTTCGGCTCAAGCTTTTTCAGATACTTCGCCGGATCCTTGTCGAAATCCTTGCGACAGTCCTTGCAGCACAGCTTGATTTCCCGGCCCTGATGGACGAACACGACGGGCTTGCCCATTTCACCGAGTTTCTCGTCGGAGACGATGCAGGTGTCCAGAGGGTAGGGTTTCACATCTTCCTTCTTTGAAACCTCACCCTCGTTCTCTGTCTCATGTTTATCATCCGCGGAGAGCGACGGCGGGGCCAACAGTGCGATGGCGGAAAATGCGACGGCAATGATGATTTTTTTCGTTTTCATGGTTTGAAGGGATTGGAGCGGGCGGATGGTTCCGCATTCATAGGCTTAATGTCCGTAAGCCAGTGAAACCCTTGGGATTTTTTTACTCACCGGGTTTTTCACCCGGGCTGCGGGTGATGTGGTTCCTTCGTAGAGCTTAGGTTTTTATTCCAACTTGAGTTTCCGCAGGCGGAGGGCATTGGCGATCACGGAAACCGAGGATAACGACATCGCGGCGGCGGCGATCATCGGGTTGAGCAGGGTTCCGGTTAAGGGATAAAGAGCGCCGGCGGCGATGGGAATCCCCGCGGCATTGTAGATGAAGGCGAAGAACAGGTTCTGGCGGATGTTGCGCATGACGGCCCGGCTCGTTCCGATCGCCCTGGCGATGCCCGAGAGGTCGCCTTTCACCAGGGTGAGGTGCGCGCTTTCGATGGCGACATCGGTGCCGGTTCCCATGGCGATGCCTACATTGGCTGCGGCAAGGGCCGGGGCGTCATTGATGCCGTCGCCCGCCATCGCGACACGGCGACCTGCGGATTTCAGTCCCTGGATCAGCTCGATCTTGTCCGCGGGCGAGAGACCTGCGTGGATTTCGTCGATGCCAAGGGCACGGCCCACGGCTTGGGCGGTGGTTTCGTTGTCGCCGGTGGCCATCACGATCCTCAAACCGAGCGAGTGAAGGCGGGCGACGGCCGCGGGAGCGCTTTCCTTCATCGGATCGGAGATCGCGAAAAACGCAATGGGTTCGCCGTCACGGGCCACCCAGACGATGGTTTTGGCGTCGCTTTGCTCCTGCTTCGCGGAATCGATCAATGTGGCATCTGGCGCACCGACAAAGTTCTGTTTTCCAATCTTCCACGAATGGTTTTCCACGGTCCCCTCGATACCGCCGCCAGTTGTGGATTGGAAATCCGTGGCCGCGGGAAGAGTCAGATCGCTTTCTGAAGCATGCGCGACGATGGCACGGGCCAACGGGTGCTCGCTATGCTTTTCCAAGGCTGCTGCTGCTGCCAGAACCATATCCGCATCGACCCCTGCGATGGTTTGGAAACCGGTCACGCTCGCTTTTCCCACAGTCAGGGTGCCGGTCTTATCCACCACCAGAGTGTCTATTTTCTCCGTGGTCTCGATCGCCTCCGCGTCCTTCACCAGAATGCCCTCCCGCGCCGCACGGCCAACTCCGACCATGATGGAAACGGGCGTCGCCAACCCGAGCGCACAAGGACAGGCAATGATCAGGACCGCTACCGCGTTGATCAAACTCAACGCGATCGCCGGCTCCGGCCCCCACAGCGCCCACACGGCAAAAGTGATCACCGCGGCCACCAGCACGGCCGGAACAAACCAAGCGGCCACGGTATCCGCGAATTTCTGGATCGGAGCGCGGCTGCGCTGTGCCTTGGCCACCATCCGGACAATCTGCGCCAACAGAGTGTCCGCGCCCACCTTGCCGACGGTCATGACGAACGATCCGCTCTGGTTGATCGTGGCACCGACCACGGCATCACCCGCCGATTTTTTCACCGGGATCGGCTCGCCGGTGATCATCGATTCGTCAATGTGGCTTGCACCTTGGGTGATCGTGCCATCGAGCGGGATTTTTTCGCCTGGCCGCACGCGCAGGCGGTCGCCCACTCGCAGCGAATCGATGGCGACTTCCTGCTCGCTGCCATCATCCGCGATCCGGGTCGCCGATTTGGCGGCCAGCCCGAGCAATTCCCGGATCGCCTGGCCCGTGCGGCTGCGTGCTTTCGCCTCCAATAGCTGACCTAGCAGAACCAGCACGGTGATCACCGCCGCGGCCTCGAAATAGAGGGAAACCTCGCCATGATGGCGGAACGACGGCGGAAACATCTCCGGCAGGAAAACGGCCACCACACTATAGAGATAGGCCGCACCAACCCCCATGGCAATCAGCGTGAACATGTTGAGATTCCAGCCCTTGAGGGAGCGCCAGCCTTTCACGAAGAAAAACCCGCCGGCCCACAGCACAACGGGCGTTGTGAGCGCGAATTCGATCCATTTTGAAACGCCCTTCGGGATCCAGCCTGCAAGCGGGATTCCCGGAATCATCGGCAACATCGCCAGCAGGAACACCGGCAGTGTCAGCGCGAGGCCAATCCGGAATTTACGCGACAGTTCGTGGATTTCCCCTTGCAAGTGTTCGTCCGACGCGCCTCTCGCCATCTTGGGTTCGAGCGCCATGCCGCAGATCGGGCAATCGCCTGGCTCTTCCCGCTCGATCTCGGGGTGCATCGGACAGGTGTAAACCATAGGTCCGAATGGCAGCGGCGGCACTTGTTCCAATGGCATGCCGCACTTCGGGCAATCTTCCGGTTTGTCGGATACGATGTCCGGACACATCGGGCAGACGAATTGCCCCAGCTTGAATTCCGGTGGGTGAGCATGCCCGTTGCCGTGATGGGCATGCCCGCAGCATGAGGCCTCCGGAGGCGGCGTTTTGTGCTGATGTATCATGATTTCCAGGGGGTTAAGGCGGGCCGTTGCCGATTGTGGAAAACAACTACGCTTGGTGGCGGATACCACCAAGCGGTTTTATGATAACAATCCAGCGCCGTATTCAAGCGCACCCGGCTTTTCTTATTTCGCCCGGGAGGTGTTCGTCCGCACGATTCCTTTGCCGGGAGGCCCGATGCGCTTGATCTGGACATAGTCGCGATCCACGTGGGATGTATGGCTCGCGCCATGCTTGTGGATGGCGAAATCAACGGCATGCTTGCCGCGGGGTGATGCCGACAGCGAACTGGAAATTCCGATGATGAGAGTGGTGACGATCAAGGCGATTTTTCCGATGGTTTTCATGGCTTTGCGTTTGGTTTGGTTTCCGGTCTTCCCGTAGAGAAGAATTGTTCCTCGCCGACAATCCGGGATGCCGGTTACAACGATTAGTAAACCGTCTCCCGACCAAACCCTTGGAAAAACATCAGATTGTTTTTCAACCCACCGCATGGACCTTCTCCGGAGCGATCTTGAAGCGCAATTCACCTCCGGCGCATGCGTCTGAAAAAGAAAATCCGCCCTGCGGAGCATGCCGCAGGATGAATGAATGAATAAACCGAACAACATTTATCATTCCTTCAGCGGAACGATGAACATGCATGGCTTGCCCTCCGCATTCACGATCGTCACCTCGGTCTTGTCCGTTCCCTTTCCGGGAGGGCCCAGGTGCTTGATGGAGACGTCTTTCTTGCAGCTATCACAATGCATGGAGCCACCATTGTGACAGAGCGCCGCGACTTCTTCCTCGTCGCCCACTTCCTTCATGGTGACGGACTTGCAATCCATGCAGACTACCGCATAGCGGTCACCCTTCTTGAGCTTTTGAATCTCTTCCTGGGTGGTGGCCGCTTTGAAAACTCCGGTGCCTTTCCCGGGAGGGGCGGCGGAGACTGTTGCAACGAGTCCGGCGGCGAATGCCGTGATGATCAGGTTTCTGAATGTCGATTTCATGGTTCTTGGGGTTCTGGTTATTGTTTCCCGCCGGTCATCGATCCGAGCAGAGTGCTCCATTCGATAAAAACCAGCGGCTTGATGGGTTCAAAACCGCGAGCGCACCAAACCCTGATGAAATTTATGGATTTGGATGCGCTCTGGCGGTTTCCCATTTACAATCTTCCACCTTTTCGGGCACGCCGCATATGGGGTGGAACCCTACCCGTTTGAGACGGACAGAGGCGGCACTTTCCAAACGAGCAAGCGACTGGTTCCGCCGCGCGAACCATCATCGAAGCTCCTTCAACTGCTCCTTGAGGATCTGACGTGCGCGATAAATCCGGGTTTCCACGGCCTTGGCGCTACAGCGGCTGAGCTCCGCGATCTCCGTGTAGCCAAGGTCTTCATAGATGAAAAGCGATAGTGCCTCACGCAGGTCGGGCGGGAGCGCGAGAACGGCGCGATGCACGGCTGCGGACTTTTCACGGGCGATGACAGCTTCGCCGGGTGATTGGTTCGGGTCAGCGGGCTCACCGTAAATCTCAGAGCCATCGGAATCGGTGGCATCTAGGGAAACCGTGGGGTGCCGCTTTTTCCAGCGGACGTGGTTTCTCGCGAGGTTGGCGGCGATGGCGAAGAGATAGGTGCTGAAGTTTCCCCGTGGTTTGTATCCA
Organism: Luteolibacter sp.; assembly: GCA_030696085.1. Taxonomy (GTDB): domain Bacteria; phylum Verrucomicrobiota; class Verrucomicrobiia; order Verrucomicrobiales; family Akkermansiaceae; genus Luteolibacter. The sequence goes on along the minus strand of JAUYNL010000029.1, from coordinate 1,052 downwards.
CCGCGCGCCTGATAGAGTTTCACGAAGGTTTCCTGGGCGATGTCCACGGCAACTTCGCGCTGGCCGGTCATGCGGAACAGGAACGCCGAGACCCGCGCGCTCCAGCGGGTCATGAGGGCGTTGAGAGCGAGGTCGTCACCTGCGGCGAGGCGTGCCATCAATTCGGAATCGGGAGCGTCCATGGCGGGTTTTCAGGACGCTTGCTAATCCTTGTGGCAGCTTTGCGTGTTGCCGGTGAGCGAAGCGTCCAGCGCGTGGGGAATCATGGTTTCAAGATAGCGCGCCGCCTGTTTGTCATCGAGCAGGCCAGCGGTCTGATAGAGATGCTCCAGCATTTTCTGTTGGCACTCGGCATGGACTCGCGCGTGATGGAGGATCGCCGCCTGCAACTCGGGCGACATCCCGCGGTCGGCGCTCGCGAGGGTTTTCAACTTGGCATGAGCCTCGGAAATTCTGCGGCACATCCCGGCACAGACCGGGCGGTAGGCGGCATGCACCTCGCTTGCTTTGGCGAATTGATCGTCGGACAACTTCAGATCCTCACGCAGCCACGCCAGTTCGGGCATGGAATCCAACAGCACCTCGGAGTCGGCAGCGGAGGCCTGCCGGTGCGAGCGAGCGATCCAAAACGCCGACACGCCCGCGAGAATCGCCAACAACAGGATCAGAAGTCCTTTTTTCATCAGCGGTGAGTGCGGGCAAACGGACTGACGGCTTGGATGTAAGCCATCACACCCTGACCCTGAGGAGTGGAATTTCCGGACTCCAGGCCGATCCAAACACCGACGGCCACCATTACGGAACACGTGGCGAAGGCTACGGAGGGAAGCGCCAAGCAGGCGAAAAAACGCCGGGCCAGCCTACTCGGACGCGGATGCGCCTCGGCTGCCTCGATGCGCAGCCACACATCACGCTGGAAACCCGCAGGGGAAATTTTTCTTTCCGTTAAATCGTTAGAATTTCAGCGGTCTGGCTGATGGACATTCGATAGGAGAATCCGATCTCACTTGCAAGCTCCGAAGGTTCTCCCGTGCTGGGACGGGACGGTGGAG
>JAUYNL010000008.1 GCA_030696085.1 Luteolibacter sp. | reverse complement strand
CTCCGGGGTATAGCGCAGACGGCCCCGCCGGTCGGTCTTCATTATGGATTCATTCATAGCTGTCATAGATCTGCAAACTATGAGACCTATGAATCCACCGTTGCAAATACCTACGCACGGCGCTTCGGACCCCGCTTACGGCCCGCCGCCGCCGCACCCGGCTGCTAGCAGAGGAGCCCCCGGGGAATCTCTTGATCGCGGGGGGGTACACCTTGAATAAACCGCCGCGTTTGCCGCCGAGGACGGCGGCTCCCATGATGGCGACGGACAGGAAGACCATCGCCCAGACACCGAGGGCGGCGGCGAGTTCGGTGCCGTTTCCGAGGGTGGATAGAAGCGTGTAGATCGCCTTGGTGATCGGGTAATGCTGGGCCTGTTGCGCGAGGATCAGGCTGTCGCTCACCTCCAGCATGGCGAAGGCGAAGGCGAGGATCGACCCGGCCGCGAGATTCGCGCCGATCAGCGGGAGCGCCACACGGCGCAGTGCGCGAGCGGGCGTGGCGCCGAGCGATCGGGCGGCTTCCTCGAGCATCGGATTGCTTTGTTGGAGTCCTGCCACGGCGGAGCGCACGACGTAGGGCAGGCGCCGGATGGCATAGGCGATGACCAGCAGCATGAAGGGACTGCCGCCCGCACCGACGAGGAAATGGAACGGCTTTCCTTCCTGCGAGAGCGCCAGATAGCCGAAGGCCATCACCAGCCCCGGCACGGCCAGCGGCAGCATCACCACCGCATCCAGCACGCCGCGGAATTTCAAATCCGAGCGCACCACCACCCAGGCCACGCTCAGGCCGATGGCCAGCGCGATCAGCGTGGCGCATCCGGCATACATCAGACTGTTCTGGATGGATGGCACGACCAGCCCGTTTCCGAGCGCCTCGATGTAATGGTGCATGGTGAACTCATCGGGCACCACCGTGCCATACCAGCGCCCGGCGAGTGAGAGCAGCAGCACGCCGAGGTGCGGGATGGTGGCCAGCGTGAAAACGCCGAGAAACAACATGGAGCAGGCGGCGGATTTCCAGCCGTGCAGGCGCAGCGAGGAGGATCTGCCTTTAGGCCGCGGCGCGGTACCCAGCGGGGAACGCCCCATCACGAACTTCGAGAGCGAAAACACCAGCGCCGCCACCACCAGCAGCACGGCGGTTAGAGCATAGGGGATCGGGTTTTTGTCCAGCCCCTTGAGGCCGTCGAAAATCTGCACCGATGCGGTGCGCCCGTAGTCGAACACCAGCGGCACGCCCAGCTCGGTGAAGGCCCAGATGAAGACGATGGACGCACCGGCGAAGACTCCGGGCATGGCCAGCGGCAGGGTGATGCGGAAGAAGCGCCGCCATGGCGGGCAGCCGAGGTTTTCCGCAGCCTGCTCCATCGCCGGGTCCAGATTGGAGAGCGCTGCGGCGATGTTCATGTAGAGGATCGGATAGAGATTGAGCGCGATCATCAGCACGATGCCGGCGAAGCGGCCCTCCGCCAGCCAGTCGTAGCGCATGGCGGCATTCATCACGCCGGCTTTGACCAGCAGGGCGTTGAACGCGCCGTTCACCCCGAGCATTTGTTTCACGCCCACCGCGCCGACGAATGGCGGCAGGATCATCGGCGCGAGCACCAGCACGCCAAGCGCGGGCTTGCCCGCGAAGTCATAACGATGGCCCACCAGCGCCAGCGGAAAGGCGATCGCCAGCGCGGCGAAAGAGGCGGAGATGCCCAGCGCGAACGAGTTCCACAAGCCCTCGCGGTAGATCGGATTCCCGAACACCGCGGCGAAGAAATCCAAGGTGAATCCATCCTCACCCTCGAAAGCCTGCTTCACCACCATGCCTGCCGGATAGATGAAAAACACCGCGAACAGGGCGCAGACAAGCAACGTGATGAATAGGGCGGGTCCTCGTTTCATAAGGAACTGTAGCGGCGGTCTGTGACCGTCGCTGGTGGTTCGGGGGCTTGGAGTGCTGGAGTCATGTGTTGCGATCTTGCGACGGTCACAGACCGCCGCTACAGTTTCGGGTTGCCCTTCGCCATCCTCTCCGCCTTCCGGTAGTTGGCGCGGAACCACCCGCCGATGCGCGCGGCGTGCGCGGCGGTTTGCAGGGCATCGCTGCCATCAAATCGCGGGTCGCCCCTGCCGCCGGTGGAGTAGGGTATGATCGAGACATCGGAAAAGACGGCCAGCGCGTCCGCGGGCATGCCGGCCTCCCGGAGCGCGCGCCAGGCGGATTTCATCTCCTCATGGGAATCGATGCACATCACCTTCACGAGCTGGCGCAGCGTGTTGAACGAGCGACCGGTGAGCTCGCCCTGATAGGTGAAGTTTCCGGGATCCTGATAGGGATCGCAGCCGGGCATGGTCGAGTTTGCCAGGTTTTCCGGAGTGTAAACATCGCGCCGGATCGGCGTGCGGTGCAGCGCTCGCCCCACCGGGCCGTTCGGCGTGCCGGGCCTCGCGAACCATAGGATCTGCGCCTCCGGTCCGAGGCAGAACTCCACGAACTTCTGCGCCACTTCCGCATTGCGCGCGCCCTTCAGGACTCCGATGGGATCCGCGCTCAAGGTGGTGCCGCGCACAGGTGCGACCCACACGACCCGCGGCGTTCCGTTAGGGCTCCTCAATTCGTGGGCATAGGAGCGCCCGTAGAAATCGATGCACATGCCGGCCGCCGCGTTGCCCTGGCCCACGTCCTGCGGAATCTTCGAGGCGCTGTCGGTGAAGTAGCGCGAGTTCGCGGACATCCGCTGGATCAATCGCAGGCCGGACGCCCAGCCGGCTTCGAGCGCGGCCTCGCGGTCCGCCGGGTTTTCGGCCAGCGCGCGCAGCACCTCGCCCTGGACCAGCAACTCGAAGGCGCGCGCCACGGAGCCGCTCTTGGTCGGATCCGCCAGCGCGAGCGTGCCGGCGTAGCCCGGATCTCCGAGGTCGCGCCACGCCGTGGGGGAGGGGAGTTTCAGCCGTGCCAGCACATCCGGACTGTAACAAATTCCGAACTGCGACATGCAGGTGCCCACCCACACATGGTCCGGCGGGAAGTAGCGCTCGCCGGTGAATGTTTCCGGAATCGGCCCGCCTTCGGCAAACCATTCGGGCTGCGTCTCGAACACCCTCAGCGGAACCAGCCGGCCTTTTTTCGCCTGGCTTGCGAAATCCGGTTCTCCGCCTCCGAAAAACACATCCACGCCGATGCCCTCGCGTCCGGTTTCCTCCGCCGCCTTGAAGCCCGCGTCCAGCACCATGCGGATCTCAGAAGTGCCGCCTGGCGTCCGCCAATCGACATGGATGCCGCGCCCGGTGCTCTTTTTCCACCACGACGCGAAGGCCTCGCCGTATTCCTGGCGGATCGATTCGTTGTGTGGCGTCAGAACCACCAGATGATCGTCCGCCTTGCGCGAGCTCGCCGTCGCCGTCTCACGCCGCATGACCAGCGGCAGCGCCGCAATCAGCGCCAGCAGTCCGAAGATGATCGATGCGCGCGCTTTCAAATCCGGGTCCCTGATTTTTGGTTTTCAGCCTTTTAGCACCACCACATCGTCATGACGCGCGTGGATCATGATGGAATTCTCGCCCGGCTCATGGATGACATGCGGGTTCATCTCCACCACCTGCTGGCGGCCGATCACCGTTTCGACCCAATACTGGATGCGCTGGCCGAGGTAGGTGCGATCAGTGATTTTCCCGCTCACCGGATTGTCGCCTCTGTCCAGGTGGAGCCGCCATGCCTCGGGCCGGATCGAAAGGCGGACAAGCTCTCCATGGGTGGGCATCCAGTCCGGATCCGTCACTCGGCCCCGGATCGGTCCGCCGGGGGTGTTCACCACGGCGATGCGTTCCCGCATCTCGAGCACTTCGCCTGTCATGATGTTGGTTTCGCCGATGAAATTCGCCACATAGGCGCTGTGCGGCGCGCGGTACACTTCCTCCGGCGTGCCGATCTGGCCGATTTTCCCGCGGGTGAGCACCGCCATCCGGTCGGCCATCGCAAGCGCCTCCTCCTGATCGTGGGTGACATAAATCCCCGTCAGCCCGTTTTCCTTTACGATCCGGCGGATTTCGCGGCGCATTTCCACACGGAGCTGGGCGTCCAGATTCGAGAGCGGCTCATCAAGCAGGAGACACTTCGGTTTCACCACCAGGGCGCGTGCCAGCGACACCCGCTGCTGCTGGCCGCCTGACATCTGGTCGATCGAGCGCGGGCCAAATCCGGGGAGCTGGACCATTTCCAGGGCCTCCTCGACGCGGCGTTTGATTTCCGGCTTCGGCACCTTCCGCTCCTCCAGACCGAATGCGATGTTCTGGCCCACCGTGAGGTGCGGCCACAGCGCGTAACTCTGGAAAACCATCGCCGTCTCGCGCTTGTGCGGTGCCATTTTCGTCACCTCGCGCCCGCCGAAGTGGATCGACCCGCTGCTTGGCGTTTCCAGGCCCGCGATGCAGCGCAGCAGGGTGGTTTTCCCGCAGCCGGAAGCCCCCAGAAGGAAGAATAACTCACCTGGTTCGATCAACAGACTGATACCATCGAGTGCGCGGATGGCTCCAAAGATTTTGACGACGTTTTCAGTGCGGATTGATTCCATGGCAACTTGATCAGCAGTCATGCTTTCCCATGCGGCAGGGGAAGCAAGCCCGAAGGCGGATATTCCCGGGGCTGAAATATTTTTTAAAGATTCACTTGCCAAGGACGGCCCTTCGCAGCTAGCAAGGCCGTCCACCCAACCGGATGCTCGGATGGCGGAATTGGTAGACGCGCTAGACTAAGGATCTAGTAGGGAAACCTGTGGAGGTTCGAGTCCTCTTTCGAGCACTTCTCCCTAAGAATCGAAGGGATACGCTAGCAAAAAGCGGCCAGGTTGACACGCTTTCCAGCCCGATGGGCGAGGCTGGCGACAAATCCGGGTTTTCCTTCGGGGAGATTGAGGCGGGGCGGAAGATTTCCCGGAGGGTTTGAAGGCGTGCGCGGCGGGGGTGGTGGCAAAGGGATGGCAAAAAACGCGCCACGCGTGTTAGATGGGGGAAAGGTGAAGAAAAAATCGACAGCTCCCCCACCGGTATCCAATCTCAAGGGGAAACTGACAGCACCGAAACCCCAGCCACTTGTGAGCCGTTATTACAGCCATTTCGCCCCTTACGTCTCCGTCGCCCAGCGTCGGATCAACGCGCAGAAGGAATTGCAAAAGCTTCAGAAAAAAGGCCGCGTCATAGAGCCCTTGGGCGAGCTCAGCCACCGCACCAAGATCGCCACCAGCTTCTGGGGCCAAGCCTGGTGCAAGAACCTGGAATCCTTCAGCGACTATGAAAACCGCCTGCCGCGCGGCCGCACCTATGTCCGCAACGGTTCCGTGCTCCATCTTTCCATCACCCCAGGCCGCATCGAAGCCCTCGTCCAGGGCTCGTCGCTCTATGAGCAGACCATCACCATCAGCCCGCTCCCCGCCGCCACCTGGAAAACCCTCCAGTCCCGATCACAGGGCAAGATCGGTTCGCTCATCGAGCTGCTCCAGGGAAAAGTCTCGGATGAAATCATGGCGATCGTCACCCACAAGGACGGCGGGCTTTTTCCCAAGCCCAAGGAGATCAAACTCAGTTGCTCCTGCCCGGATTACGCCGGGCTCTGCAAGCACCTTGCCGCCGTGCTCTATGGCATCGGTGCCCGCCTCGACAGCCGGCCCGAACTGCTCTTCAAACTCCGCGGAGTCGATCACAACGATCTCATCTCCGCGGTCGATCCCGCCATCGCTCTCGGCAGTCCGTCGAAAGCATCCGGTCGCCGCCGCACCCTTGACTCCGCCGCTCTCGGTGATGTCTTCGGCATCGATCTCGAAGCGGATCCCGCGCCTGCGGCTTCCAAGGCAAAATCAAAGTCAGCGCCCAAAGTCAAAAAAACCGTCGTTAAAAAACCACGTCCGTTCAAAGCCACCTCCGCATCGATTCGCAAACTCCGCAGCCGTCTTGGCCTCACTCGTCCGGCTTTTGCCGCAAAGCTCGGCGTCAGCGTCCAGAGTATTGTCAACTGGGAAACCAAAGGCGGCGCGCTCAAACTGCAAGCTGCGAGCCTGGCGCGTTTGCAGGCATTGGCTTCTGAGACAGCCCCTGACGCCTGATTTATTTCCGCCAGTGCTTGCGTCCCAGCGGCACGACGAGTTCCAGGCGGGTGCCATTGTCCGGGCTGCTATCGACACGCAGCTCCGCGTGCAGGGCCTCGGTGCGCTGGCGCAGGGCGCGCAGGGTGGCGCTGCGCTCCAGGCGCTCCGGGGGGATGCCGCAGCCGTCATCGTGGATGCGCAGAAGGAAATGCGGGCCGGTGGTTTCCGCGCGGATGTCCACGGTGGCCGCGCGGGAGTGGCGCAGGATGTTGTGCAGGGCTTCGCGGAAAAACAGGAACAGATCGCGGTTGGCCTCTTCGGGCAGCTCGATCTGCCATGCGCCTTCGTCGGCGGTGAAGTTCCATGTGAGGTTTTCCAGCATGATGGAGCTGGTTTCCCACAGGTGCTCGACGGTGGCGATGCGGTGATCGCCTTCCGGCCGCAGCAGCCAGACGATGTCGCGCACGGCGCTAACAGTTTCCGCGGCGATGCGCTGGATGCGCTTGAGTTCATCCGACGGGCCGGACCTGCCTTCTGCCAGATCGGCGAACATCTGGATGCTGCCCAGATTGCTGCCCACTTCGTCGTGCAGATCGCCGGCGATGCGCTCGCGCACCTTGAGCAACTCGCGGTTGGCATGAATGCGGTAACGGATCGGCAGGGCGATGATGGCGAAGGCGCCGGCCAGGCCCATCAGCGCGAAGGCTGTCAGGCCGGCGCGGCGCCATCCGGCCACCAGGCTGGCGGACTCGGCGCGCAGCGCGTGGCGGCGGGTTTCGAGTTGCAGCCGCCGATCGAGCTGGGTCAGCCACTCGCGGATGGAAACGAGGCGGCCGTCCGGCCCGAAGCCGTCGCTGAGCGCGGCGCTGGTCCAGAAGCGGCCGCCGGGAGCGATCAGGTTCTGCATCCCGTCCGACGAACGCACGATTTTTCCGTGCGCCAGATTTTTCGTTTCGGAAAGAATCTCCACCTCGCTCAGCGCGAAGAATGCCGGATAACTCTCAAAGACTTTCCATAATTCGGTGGCTTCGATTCTGACAAAGCGCCCGCGTCCCGCCTCGAAGGGCAGCCGCACCGGATTGTGGCCGGGATTGCGAAACTCGCGTTCCGCCATCACGCGCCAGGCTCCGGCTTCACCCGCTTCACCCGTATCGGAGACGGAAATCACCAGTTTTCGCGGAAACCCGAAACCACTCGGCAGATCGGAGGTCGGTCGTTTCGCCGGCAACAGGCGCACGGCGTCCAGCGGCATCGGCTCACCCAGGTCCACCGTCACGGCTGCGGCGATGTTGGAGCGTTCCCGGCCTTCCGACAGCCAGCCCACATTGCGGTGCTCGTCGGACGGGATTTCCGGCATGCCCAACGGCGTCTGGCCATCAACCAGAAACGGCGGAGCCCAGTGCCAGGGCGAGGGCGGCGACGAACCGCCCACTCCGCGCACCTCCGCATTCCGGGTGAGGTCACGCTCGCCCTCGAAGGCAAAAACCTCGGCCCAGGCGTGCACGAAACTTTCGTGGTCCTCGAAGTCCTGAAGCAAGCGATCCGCCGTGATCCGCAAGCCTGCGGCCTCGACCGGCGGCGATACTTGATAGATGAACGGGTGGCCTTTGCGCACCGGGTGGGCGTGCGCTCCGCGCTCCCGGCCGATGCGGGCGAGTGGTTCGCCTGCGGCATCGATCAACTCCACGGAAAAGGCATCCGGCATGCCGTATTGCGCGTCCAGCCCGCGGGCGTCATAGCGCCGCGCGGGCACCAGCGCCACCCAGTCCACCATGGCGCTTTGAGGCCAGCGGATTTCCACCGCATGGAGGTCGTTGGGAGCGGGCTCGCCGCTGCCATGCACCCCGGCCCAGCCGCCGGTGCCGCCCTGATCGTCGATCGGGATGGTCGGCAGGCCCACCAGGCCGGGTGCGGACTCGATCAGTGCGCGATCAATGGTCTGGAGGCGCGATGAAAATGCCCGCGCAAGGTGGTATTCCCAACCGGCTTCTTCCACTGCCATCAGCGGAAATGCGGCGAGGAAACTCAGGATTGCCGGGATGCGGGTCATGGCGCGGGTTTTCTAGCGAAATCCGGAGGGGAAGGGGAGCATTGAATTTCCGATTCATTCCGCCGTGACATGCGGGCCGGTTTTTTCATGCTGCCGCCATGCCCACCGTTGATGTCGATCTTGCAGAGCGTTCCTACCAGGTCATCGTCGGTGCCGGAATCCTCGCCACCGCCGGCGGACTCATCGCCGAGGCCGGGCTCGCGGGCCGCCGCGCGGCGATCATCAGCGATGAAACCGTGGCCCGCTTCCACGGTGGCGCGCTCATTGGTGGGCTGGAAACCTCCGGTTTCCACCCCACGCTGCACACTGTCCCTGCCGGAGAAGCCTCCAAGTCCATTAGCCACTCGGAAACCCTCTGCCGCGAAATGATCCGTGCCGGCCATGATCGCAATTCGCTGGTCGTCGCGCTGGGCGGCGGCGTGGTGGGCGACCTCGCCGGGTTTGTGGCGGCCATTTTCTACCGCGGCCTGCCATTCGTCCAGATCCCCACCACCATCGTCGCACAGGTCGATTCGTCCATCGGCGGCAAGACCGGTGTGAATGTGGCGGAAGGGAAAAATCTTGTCGGTTGCTTTCATCAGCCGCGCCTGGTGATCGTCGATCCCGAAACGCTGCGCACGCTGCCGGATCGCGAGTTTCACGAGGGATTCGCTGAGGCGATCAAACACGCCGCCATCCGGGATGCGGCGATGCTTGATGATCTCGCCGCGCTGGATCCGGCAAGCCGCGAGGTGCCCGCCGGCCTGATCGCCCGGAACATCGCCATCAAGGCGCGCGTGGTCGAGGCGGACGAGCACGAGACAATCGGTATCCGCGCGTTGTTGAATTTCGGCCACACCATCGGCCACGGCATCGAGGCCTCCGTCCCCTACGGCGAAATGCTGCATGGCGAGGCCGTCGCCCTCGGGATGAGGGCCGCCTTGTTTCTCTCGGAGCGCCACGCGGGCCTCGCGCCCGAGGTTTCCGCGAAGATCTGCGGCCTGTTGGAACACTTCCACTTGCCGCTCGTGCTGCCCCGCAGCATCGCCACCGCCACCGTCATGGAGAAACTCGCGCGCGATAAAAAATTCACATCCGGGGCGATCCGTTTCGTCGTTCTGGACGCCGCCGGCAGCGCGCGGGTGGCTGATGCCGTCACTGCGGAGGATCTGCGCGAGGCCATCGGGAAACTGCGGGATTGATTTCCCGGAGAAAATCCGTGCCTCAACCGATGATATTCGCGTAAATGTCTGTGGCGCGAGGCCCCGGGTCTCTCCACGAAGCAACGATTTTCCCGCAATGTCCGCCGCATCCATGCAAGTCCTCCACCGCGACCGCATCCCCGCCACCGGCGTGCTCGTCATCCCCGGCCGCCTCAATTTCGAGCAATTGCTCCAGCTCGAGAAGCTCTTCGCCGGCCGCAAGATCACCTGGCTCGTCGAGGAACACTCCCGCCACGATCCGGCGCTGCGCTCGTATCTCGAAAAATCCGGCTCCGGTGCGATGTTCTCCGCCGCCGACACCGCACCCGGCCTGGCGGGCGGGCAGTTGAAACCCTATCTGGAGGACGGCGGCGTTCTGATTTTCGTCCCCGGTCGCGCCACCACCCGGAATGCCACCACCTGCCACATCCCCGCCGCCCACCTGCGGGCGATGTGCGCTTTCGGTCTGCCGGTGCTGGCGCTGGCCATCGACTGCCCGCGCGAGTCCGGCCTCTCGGTGGAGCGCCGCGCGTCCCTGCCATCCTCGGTTTTCGCCTTCGCAAAACCCATCGCCGCCGGCGAGGCGGGCGTGCCGATCTATCAGCAGGCGCTCTGGGAAGCTGCGGAAGATGCCTACAGCAGCCGCAGCCTCTTCAAGGGCTCGCTCGCCATGACGCTCCTGGCCGGCTTGCGCAAACACGGCGCGAAAAACCGCATCCTTGATGGCTCCGACGACACCGAACTGCCCTACGACCGGATTCTCGCCGCCGCCCTCGCATTCTCCAAATTCATCCGCGAGGAAACCGACCAGCCACGGGTCGCCATCGTGCTGCCGCCCGGAAAAGGCGGGCTCATCGCCAATCTCGCGGTGATTTTCGCCGGGAAAACCCCCGTGAACCTCAATTTCACCGCCGGTCCCGAGGCCATCCGCTCGTGCATCCGCCAGGCCGGCGTGGACCGCTTCATCACCGCGGATCCCTTTGTCCGGAAAGTCTCCACTTTCCCCTGGCCACCTAACAGGGACCTCATCCTCATCGAACGCGTCCTGCCCACCCTCAAAAAGAAAATCGTGACCTGGAGCCTTCTCACGAAGCTGCTTCCCACCGCCGTGCTCGGCGCGATGCTCGGCCTCAACAAACGCCGCGGCGATGACGAGGCCACCCTGCTTTTCACTTCCGGCTCCTCCGGCGAGCCGAAAGGCGTGGTGCTCAGCCACCGCAACGTGCTGGCCAATGTCACCCAGTTCGCATCCCGCCTCGATCTGCCCGCCGGCTCCGCCATCCTCGGTTGCCTGCCGCTGTTTCATTCCTTCGGCAGCACCGTCACGCTCTGGTTTCCAGTCATCGAGGGTGTCAATCTCGTCACTTACCCCAGCCCCATGGAAACCAAGCGCCTCGCCGAGCTTGTCGCGCTGCATCAGGTGAACGTGCTGCTTTCCACCCCCACCTTCCTGCGCGGCTACATGAAGCGCATCGCTGCCGCCCAGCTCGCCTCGCTCAAGCTCGTCGTCACCGGCGCCGAGAAACTCCCGCAGTCCCTTGCCAACGCCTTCGAGGAGAAATTCGGCATCCGCCCGCAGGAAGGCTACGGCCTCACCGAAACATCGCCCGCCACCAACGTCAACCTGCCCGATCCCGCGCCGGAAAACGACGCCATCGTCCTGCCCTCCTCGCGCCGTGGATCCGTCGGCCAGATGATGCCCGGCCTCGCCATCAAGATCACCGATCCCGCCACCGAGGGCGAAGTGCCCGTTGATCGCCAGGGCATCATCTGGTTCAAGGGCTCCAACGTTTTTCCTGGATACCTCGGCGACCCGAAAAAAACCGGCGAAGTCCTCAGGGACGGCTGGTTCCGCACCGGCGATGTCGGCCGCGTCGATGCCGATGGATTCCTCTACATCGAGGGGCGCATCTCGCGTTTCTCGAAAATCGCAGGCGAAATGGTCCCGCACGAAACCGTCGAGGCCGCCGTCAACAAGGTGCTCGGTCTCGACGGCGAAACCGAGCGTCGCATCGCCATCGTCGGCGTGCCGGACGAGCAGAAAGGAGAGGTCATCCTGCTGCTCTCCACCATCGCCGGACCCGCGCTCGAACAGGAGTGCATCGATCTGCGCTACAAGCTGCTCGACGAGGGACTCTCCTCGCTTTGGTGTCCGAAACACATCGTTCCCGTTAGAGAGATCCCGGTCCTCGCCTCCGGCAAGCTCGATATCAAGGGCTGCGAGGCGCTGGTGAGGCGGAGCTGAGTCCGGCGTTTCATGTCTCCATCTGCCAGGTCCCGCAATACCGGTGTCAAAGAGATCGATGTTGATTGGCGGGAACGGGCGATCTCAAAAAATGCGGTGTTGATTGCCTCCTTGGCTTCAAGCAATTTGTCGAGTTTGCCGCGGGCGTCGGCATCGAGATTCTCCTGATTGCCGAGGATCAGATAGCGCTTGTCAAAATCGAGGTTGATTTTGGAGTCGATTTCCTCGAGGTCGATTCCCTTAAAGATATACCTCTTGGTGGCACCAAGGCCTTGATATTTCGGATCTTCACACCCGTTCAAGACCAGCCCGACAAGGGGAAGTCGCTCTTTCTCCGTTCTCGCACGGCTTCGGCGAGTGTATCGAGGGTGGCGACGGTGTCGTCCCAGCCGAGGCAGGCGTCGGTGACGGATTGGCCGCGGGTGAGAGAGTTCGGGTCCTTGTTGAGTTTTTGGCTGCCTTCCACCAGGTTGGATTCGATCATGACGGAGGTGATGACGCGGCAGCCGGCGGCGATTTGGTTGGCCAGATTGCGGGCGACCATGGGCTGGTTGCGGTAGTCCTTCATCGAGTTGCCATGGGAGCAATCCACCATCACGGATTCGATGAGGTTCTGCTCGCGCAGCATGAGCGCGGCTTCATCGATGGCGGGTTTTTCAAAGTTCGGGCCGGATTTTCCGCCGCGCAGGATGAGGTGGCAGGATTCGTTTCCAGAGGTGGAGACGATCGCGGAGACGCCCTGCTTGGTCACGGAGAGAAAATGGTGTGGGCGCGAGGCGGACTGGATGGCATCCAGCGCGATCTGGATCGATCCGCCGGTGCCGTTCTTGAAGCCGACGGCCATCGAGAGACCGGACGCGAGTTCGCGGTGGATTTGGGATTCGGTGGTGCGTGCGCCGATGGCGCCCCAGGCGATCAAATCCGCGATGTATTGGGGGGTGATGGTATCCAGAAACTCGGTGCCTGCGGGCACGCCCATATTGGCGAGATCGAGCAGCAGACCGCGGGCCACGCGCAGGCCGAGGTTGATGTCGAAGGAATCGTCCAGTCCGGGATCATTGATGAGACCTTTCCAGCCGACGGTGGTCCGGGGTTTCTCGAAATAGACGCGCATGATCACCAGCACGTCGTTCTTGAGGCGCTCGGCTTCCTTTTTGAGTTTCGCTGCGTATTCGAGTGCGGCCTCGGGATCGTGGATGGAGCAGGGGCCGACGACGGCGAGCAGGCGATCATCCTCGCGCCGCAGGATGGCATCCACCTCGGCGCGCGCACCGGCTACGAGTTCGGATGCCTGTTCGGTGAGCGGGAGGTAATAGGCGAGAACCGCAGGCGAAATGAGCGGGTTCAGGCCGGTGATTCGGAGGTCGTCGGTGCGGTGATGCGTCACGGCGCGGATGCTTGCCGCCCCGGCGCGGACTAGGCAAGACAAGATTCCGGGATCGCCCGGTACGGTGCGCAAGGCAGGAATTTTTTCAGCCGCAAAAAAAACCGCCCAAATGAGCGGGCGGCGGCAGGGGAAAATGGAGCGGGCGATGAGATTCGAACTCACGACATCCACCTTGGCAAGGTGGCGCTCTACCACTGAGCTACGCCCGCGTCGCAAAACGCGTGGGCGCTTTCTACACCGGCACCGATGACCGGCAAGCCAAAATTTGCAAAATTTCCGTGCCCACGCCCGCTGCGTCTGCCTTTCTTTCGCCGCACGCCATGTCCGACAAACTCGCTGAAATCATCGCCACCAAACACCTTGAAGTCGAAGCCCTGATGCCGCGCGCCGCGCTGCTCCGCGCCGCCGCCCTCCAACGCAATGACTTCGGCGGGTTCCGGGCCGCCATCGACCGCGGCCCTGGCCGCCTCGGTGTGATCGCGGAGGTCAAGAAGGCCTCGCCGTCCGTCGGGCTGATCGACCCGGATTTCGATCCGGTCCGCCAGGCGAAACGCTATCTGGATGGTGGCGCGTCCTGTCTTTCGATCCTAACCGACGAAAAATATTTTCAAGGCTCGCTGAGCTACCTCACGCAAATCTCGAAGTTTTCCAGCGCTCCGCTCTTGCGCAAGGATTTCACCATTCACGAGGTGCAGATCCACGAGGCAGCCGTGGCCGGTGCGGATGCCGTCCTGCTCATCGTCGCCGCGCTCGATGATGACAGCCTGCGCCGTCTTTACGACGAGGCGAAAGCCTTCATGCTCGATGTGCTCGTCGAGGTGCATGACCTGCGCGAGATGGAGCGAGCGCTCGAGCTTGGCGCGGATTTGATCGGTGTGAACAACCGCAACCTCAAGACCTTCGAAGTCGATCTCGCCACTACGGAACGGCTCGCCGAGGAAGTGCCGGATGACGTGTTGTTAGTCTCGGAGAGCGGCATCAAGACGCCGGAAGACGCGATGCGGGTGCTGGAGGCCGGGGCCAATGCCGTGCTCATCGGCGAGGCCCTGATGCGCGCCCACGATCCCTCGCGGGAAATCGAAGCCTATCTGGAGCTCACGCTTCCCTGAGCGGGAAGGGGACCGGTGTTTTCAATCCGCAGGGAAGACGATCTCCCGGTTTTTGGAAGATCCGCGGCCGAAACCATCGCCGATGTCCTTGCTGGTGACGAATAGCATCAGCGAGATGAGCAGCAGGGCGCAGACGGTCTGGAGGATTTCCAGCGGTTTCGCCTTCACCGGGCGGCCGAAGATTTTCTCAAGAATGGCAAGCGTGATGTGGCCGCCATCGAGCACCGGGAAGGGCAGCATGTTGAGCACCGCGAGGTTCACGTTGAAGAGCACCATGAAGGCCAGGATGCGCCGCCAGCCGTCCTCCATTTGCAGGAGCTGGTACTGCATTTTGGCGATGCCGACCGGCCCGCTGAGGTGATCGACGCCGATGTTGGAATCCGGCGCGATCACGCTGGTGATGGTGACCCACATCATGTGCAGGCTGTCGCGCACCTGGCGGAGCGGCTCCGGATGGATGATGCGGACATCCACCTCGCCGACTCCATCCCAGGCGATGCCGACCATGGGATCGGCGTCTGCGGGTCGGAGCGGGCGTTCGGGCGTGATGTCGATTTCGCGGGATTCCCCGCCGGCGGTGAGGATGCCGAGGCGCACGGACTTCCACTCTTGATCCCGGAGGTATTGGGAAAACCGGGCGATGCTGTGTAGTTTGTGGCCGTCGATGGTGAGGACCTTGTCACCCTTGCCGAGACCCGCATCCGCGGCGGGGCTGTTCGGGCTGACCTTGCCGATGATGGCGAGGCCGGCCGGTTCGATGCCGACCTGGCGCAGTCCGCGGCGCTGGAACCAGCGGGTTTTTTCGGTTTCAAAGCCGGATTGCAGGGTGAGCGGCTGGGTCTGGCCCTCGCGCTCGACGGTGTAGGTGATCTGCTGGCCGCGGCTCAGGATGATGCGCTCGGAGATCGAATCGAGCGATCCGGCGAAGCCATTGACGGCGACACCGTTGATCGCGATGATTTTGTCGCCTGGTTGGAGGCCGGCTTTTTCCGCGGGGCTGCCGGGGACCAGATAGCCGACTTCCTGGCTGGGGATGAAATCCGCCGGTTTTCCGACTTTCCAGACCACTACGGCGGCGGCCAGCGCCAGCAGCATCGAGAACAAGGGACCGGCGAAGGCGACGATGATCTTGTCCAGCGGGCTGATCGGCGGGAGTTGTTTTTCGGGTTTTTCTCCGCCTTCGAGGGCCTCCATCGGGGCCATTTGAGGCAGGGCGACGAAACCGCCGGCCGGTATCCAGCCGAGGCCGTATTGCACGCCGTTGATCTCCTTTTTCCAAAGCGGCTTGCCGAACCAGATTTGGAAGCGATCAATCTGGAGGCCCCGCCATTTCGCGGCCCAGAAGTGGCCGAGTTCGTGAACGAAGATGATGATGTTGAACAGGGTCAACACGACGGCGATCAGCACGATCACCTGGAGAGTGGTGGCAAGGATGGACATAAATGTGGGTGAACTGCGGGAAACTAGCGCCATGGTGCCGTCCGGCAAGTTCATTCGGGAGCGGCCTGATCGCCGCGTCTGCAGGGCGATTGGCGGGAAATCGAGTAGGCATTGATGGTCAGGGATTCCGCAATTTTGGATAGACAAAGCCGCTCATTTTGCCATGGTAGTGACGACATGATCGCCACCGCACCTCAGACGGTGGTCTTGCGGAGCAATG
>JAUYNL010000006.1 GCA_030696085.1 Luteolibacter sp. | reverse complement strand
CATTGCTCCGCAAGACCACCGTCTGAGGTGCGGTGGCGATCATGTCGTCACTACCATGGCAAAATGAGCGGCTTTGTCTATCCAAAATTGCGGAATCCCTGACCATCAATGCCTACTCGATTTCCCGCCAATCGCCCTGCTCACCGGGTGCGGGACAAAAATGTTATCCTGGACATGAGCCCTCAAAGAGGGGCGGAACGTGTCCGCCCATGCGGATGTGGTGACGATTCGGAGGCCAACGGGCCGAATATCGTCATTTCATCCTCACGGCGAACGCGTTTCGCCGCTCCTTGACTTTTTCCCCTCCGACCACTCAACAGCATCCGGCGGTGGCTCCTTCCACCCCGGCGTGATGATGGAGATGACCATCCGGCGAAGGGCTGGCGGGAGAGAAGGGATCGATTCCGGGAGCTTCGAGCGCACGGTTCGGTTCGAGGGTTTGGAGACCCAGCTTCGCAAGCAGGGCGAGGTCCTTTTCCGCCTCCGGATTGTCGGCGGTGAGGAGTTTTTCGCCGTAGAAAATCGAATTCGCCCCGGCGAAGAAACAAAGTGCCTGGACTTCATCAGATAGGCGGGTGCGGCCGGCCGAGAGGCGGACTTTCGCGCCGGGCACGGCGATGCGGGCGCAGGCGATCATGCGGACGAGGTCGAAGGGATCGACCTGCGGGTTTTCCGCCATCGGCGTGCCGGGCATCGGCATGAGCGAGTTGATCGGCACGCTCTCGGGCGCGGGATTGAAGTTGGAAATCACCTCAAGCAGGCGGAGGCGGTCGGTGATGGTTTCGCTGAGGCCGAGGATGCCGCCGCAGCAGACGGAGATGCCGGCGTCCTGGATGTTGCGGATGGTGCGCAGGCGGTCTTCGTAGGTGTGCGAGGTGACGATGTTCGGATAATGCTCCGGCGAGGTGTCGAGATTGTGGTTGTAGGCGGTGACGCCGGCATCACGGAGTTGCCCGGCTTCGGCCGGGCCGAGTTCGCCGAGGGTCACGCAAACCTCCATATTGAGCGTGGCGACATCGCGCACGATATCAAGGACCTGCTCGAACTTCGGCGTGCCGCCGCGCACCCCTTTCCAGGCGGCACCCATGCAGAAGCGGGTGGAGCCGCTTTCCTTGGCGGCGCGGGCGTGTTTCATGACTTCCTCGCGCTCCAGCAGGACGTGGCTTTCCAACTCGGTCTTGTAACGGGCGGACTGGGCGCAATAGGCGCAATCTTCGGAACAACCGCCGGTTTTGATGGAAAGCAGCGTGCAAAGCTGGATTTTCCCCTCCGGCCAGAATTTCTCATGCACTTCACGGGCGCGCTTGAGAAGATCGAAAAATGGCAGGGAATGGAGTTCTTGGAGTTCGGCGAGAGTCATGGGATCGGAGTCGTGGTGACGGGCGGAGGCGTAACCGGGAATGGCTGCCCATGGGAAGAAGATAGTGGAATGTGGCGAGGGAAAAGCAGGTGGGCGCAAAAAAACCGGGAGGCCGCGACGGGCCTCCCGGTAGTTGGGGTTTCAAATAGCGGTGTAGTCGCAGATCATTGCTTGGGCTGCGGCGTCATGATGATTGGGTTGATATCGACCCCCCAGATTGAATCATCACTGCCTCCCTCTAGCATGTGCTTCTTGCTGGGAAGCATGGCCTTTGAATCGTTTTTGCGGATGTTTAACTGGCGCACGCTGTTGTCAGTAAAAAGCACGATCGCCTTGTTGTCATAGGGTTCGCTTTCCATGGAGCCGTCACTTGAATTCTCTTTGAGAGGAGCCGCGCAAAGCGGGCGCCCCGAACCAATCGAGATCGCTTTTCCTTGCGACTGCATGATGTAGCCGAAGCCAACTTCACCATCCTTCAGAGCCTCTTCCCCTTTCATCAAATCATCAGGTTTCGACTTAATATAGCTCGTTCTGCAGAAGAATGGTTGTTCTGACTCAACGACTCCCGCTTCAATCAGTTGGCGGAAATAGGCATTGGAATTATTTCCCTTAAGAGTCCGCGTGGCGGTCTCACCAGTCATCGCCTCAACGGATTCAACAGTGCTATCGTCGGGAAAACCACCAATGTCAGAATCGAATTGGGCGAACGCCAATCCAAGTTGTTTAGCATTGTTGGTAGCTTCCGCCAGATCGCCTTTTTTCTTCATTTTGATGACCTGGGGAGCGGTGAGGCCGGCGAGTGCCGCGATGATGACGATGACGACGAGCAGTTCCACCAGGGTGAAACCAGCACGCATTTTACGGTGCGTTTTCATAGTTTTGGTTATGTATCGGTTTATTATGGGTGGGGCGAACGCCCCGGTTTATTTATGATCGAAACGGAAATTCCGTTTCGATTTGAACCAAACTACGCCCTCCCTACCCGGTAGCAAGAAGGAATTCGGCTTTCCTAGGGTTCGGCACGGGTGAAAAAGTCAAGGAGCGGCGAAACGCGTTCGCCGTATGGATGCGATGACGATGGAAAGTCCATTTTGGCCGCACATCGGCTGCTCATCCGCGTGGGCGGACACGTTCCGCCCCTCCTTGGAGACCGATGACACGGATCGCAGGCTCCGGGACCGGCGCGGATTCCCTCACTGAATGCGGGATCTGGGGGCTTTTTTCGTCCGCAGGTCCTGTAGAATGCGCTTTTCCTTGTCGGTGATCGGATAAGGGCCGGCAAACTCGAGGCGGTGCCGCTTTGGCGGGCGCGTTCTGGCGGCAAAGGCCTGACGATCCTTGAGGTAGTACAGGATGAAATAGTGCTGCCGCGAGCTGGTGGTCTCCGCGAGAAATTCCGGGGTTCCGCGTTTTTCCGCGAAAACCGCAAGATCCGGATAAATGCGCATCAGGGAAGTGAGCCGGTAGTGGCCGAAGCTTTCCGGTTCCGCGCTCACCATCATGATTTGGTTCCGGGCAATGGAGGACGCGCTGCCCGGCAGTCCGGATTCCTCGAAGCTCGTGCAGGACACCTGCGCGACGAGCGCGAGCGCGAGAGCGCATCCCGTCATCCGGTCCCATGCCATGCCGAATCTTTCCATAGCCTCATTCTACGCGCGCAGCCGCCCGGCCTTTTCCAAGCCGGTCCGTTTCGATGAGAGATGCAATCATCCGCACACTCGGACGGTTCGCCTCCGAGTCCACGAAAAACGCAGTTTCCATGGGCACAAGAAACTCCACCGCCGAATTGATGCCCACCAATCCACCATGGGCGTCCACCACCGGGCCGCCGCTGTCACCCGGTTGCAAGGGAATATCGATTTTGAACTTGCGCGTGCCGGTGAAGGCGCTTTCCGGCGGCAGCGAGGTGCCGAGTCTTCCCCACCCGGACTTGAAGCCAGTGGCGATCCCGCCATGGATCACCGGGGTACCCAGCGGCAGCCAGCGATCCGGAGCCGTGAATTGATAATGCCGCGGGGTGCTGCGGGCGATGTGCAGGAGAGCCAGGTCCGCACTTTCCGAGCGCCAGACCACTCGTGCCTTGAAGGGGGCCAGGTTTCCATTCACACTTGCAATGACGAACACATTCCGCCCGGCCATTCGTGCCAGCACATGGTCCGCCGTGAGAAAATATCCATCCGGCGTGATCGGCGTGGCCGATCCACCATCCGCGTCGCCCGGTGCCTGGGAGGAGGAAAACCCACGGTTCACCCAACGACTGAGATTCTGCCGGTCGGTCACGATGACAGCACTCACCCGTTGCAGCACCAGTTTGCGTATCGCAGGCCCCGGAATCGCGGGATCCGGCGGCGGAGCGATCGAACACGCCTGCACGGAAAACACCGCAAGCAAAAGTCCGAGAAAACACGTAAGCCGATCCATCCGCACGGAGGAGAGCACAGCCGTCCGGATTCGTCACATCCGATTTCAAAAATCCGCCAACAATCGCTCGACGACGTGGCGGAAAGGGGCCGCCATCGCCAAGGCAGGCACTTCATCAGGCATCACCCAGGAATCGCCGGGTGCGTCTTTGATTGCGTGGCGCGCCTGATTTCCATCATGCACCCGCAGACTCACACGATAACGGGTGATCGCATAACGGTGATTCGCAAGGACCGGCAGATGTTGGATTTCGGCAGCATCGCGGACCGGCAGTTTCCACAATCCGGTGCGGCGTTTCCCCGCCTCGAGGTGAAGCAACATTCGGCCATTGCCATCGCGCAGCCAAAGTGCGTGCTCGTCCACGGCGGTGATGGCGGTTTTGCGACTTTTCACCGGCAACTCCGCCGCATCCTTCACCCGGCAGAAGCGTGCCACGGGACAGACCATGCAGTCGGGCGCGTGCGGCCTGCAAATCAATTGCCCCAGCTCCATCAAGGCCGCGTGATACGCCCCCGGCCGAAGCGGGTCCGCCAAAGCCTCCGCCCAGGACCAGATGCGTTTCAGTCCAGCGGTATCGTCCACCGCTTCTGAGAAATCCATCACCCGCGAGATCACACGGGACACGTTTCCATCCACCAGCACGGCCGGCAGTCCGAAGGCAAAGGCTCGCAGCGCACCTGCCGTGTAGCGCCCTATTCCCGGCAGCGCCAACAAGGCATCCAGATCATGCGGAAAATCCCCGCCGTGATCCGCGATCACCGCGCGCGCCGTTTCGCGCAGCATTCTCACTCGCCGATAATAGCCCAGCCCCTCCCAAGCTTTCAACACGCCCGCATCCGCAGCCGCCGCCAGCGTTTTGACATCTGGAAAAACCTCAAGAAACCGTGCGTAATACCCCTTCCCCAGCACCGTCGCGATCCGCGTCTGCTGGAGCATCACTTCTGAAACCAAAATTTCATAGGGTTTCCGCGTCCTCCGCCACGGGTAGTCCTTTCCATGTTGCGCAAACCAGCCGATCAACGCATCGCGAAACGCCCCGCGCCCTTTCAGCGCATCCATCTCGAATCGTGGTTTCAACACGCCGCAGACACTTCGCCATTTCTCCGCCCCCGCCAAGCGAATCCAGCCGGGAAAAACCAACACCTCTCCCACGCGATCACGTTATGGCGATGTGGCCGTTTTCCGGCATTCTCGTCCTCGTAAGGGATCGCACAATTGCCCCCCCAAAGGGCCCAAGGGCGTCGGAACAAGGGATCCGACGCCCTTGGTTTTTCCATCCATCGCGATGCGAAACGCGGCAGCACCCGCCACTTGTCGGAGTCACTCGGTCGGTTCATGGGTGGCGACGACTTTCAGCCTGGCGAAAAGCCGTCCTTCGGGTGACATCGGAATCGACACACGCACCAGATCGATCCCCTCGCCCGCCGCGCCTTCCGCCACTTCCGTCAACTCACCATGCGTCCCATCGGCAAGCGTCCACGCTCCGCCCGGATCCACGCACCACTCGACATCCACCGAGGTCATCGCGTCGTTCTTCGCCCGCAACGTGCTCCGATAGGTGAAAACCAGACGTCCGTCGCCGGGCGACTCCTCTTCAGGATCCGTCATCTCCACGGTGGCGAACGGAAGCATTCCGGTATCCACACCATCCACCGGATTCCCGCCAATGACATACTCGATCACATTGCCAATCGAATCCCCATCCGCATCGCCGAACGGATCGACGGAGATATCATTTTCGCCGATCCATTCGGCAAATGGTGTTCCACCCACTTCATGAACCGTGATCGTGACGGTCGCTTCAACCGGAGCAGCCGTGCCGTCGCTCACCGTGAAGATGAAACTGTCACCGCCGTGGTAGTTCGCGTTCGGTGTGTAGGTTAGATTTGGTGCTGTGCCGGTGAGCTGGCCATTGCCCGGGCCGCCGGTGATCACGAAAACCAGGCTATCGCCATCCACATCGCCGCCCGTGAGCGTGACCGGCAAAGCGGCATCCTCGTCGGTGGCAAGCGACTGCGCGTTGGCGAGCGGATCGTCGTTCACGGGATTGACCGTGATGGAAATCGTCGCTTCATCCGGAGCAGCCGTGCCGTCGCTCACCGTGAAG
>JAUYNL010000005.1 GCA_030696085.1 Luteolibacter sp. | reverse complement strand
CATTGCTCCGCAAGACCACCGTCTGAGGTGCGGTGGCGATCATGTCGTCACTACCATGGCAAAATGAGCGGCTTTGTCTATCCAAAATTGCGGAATCCCTGACCATCAATGCCTACTCGATTTCCCGCCAATCGCCCTGCTGCGGTTTGTCACGATTTCGACCGGTGGGACGCCCGTGCCTCCTTCTCAGGTGGAATCGAGAACCAGGGTCCTGCCGTCGTCCAATTGGATTTCCCCGGGCTTCCACGCCTGAGTTTGGTCGAACCAGTCTGGGTCAGAATTGGATGGATTCCTCGGACGGTAGAACCAGTCGAGGTCGGGTTCTTCGTCGGGGATCCATTCCTTGATCGCCTGCCAGGGCGGCTCGATGGGCTCCATGGTGTCGATATCGAAAGGCGGCGGTGGCGGGCGATGGAGCTGGATGATTCCTTCCCAAAGGCCATGAAGCCGCAGGAGGCAAGGTCGTCAAGGAACCGATGGAAGTGCCCAACACCGGCACCTTTGCGATCATCCAGGATCCCCAGGGCGCGGTGATCGCGCTGTGGAAGTGCCGGATGGGGGCGCAGTGCGATTGATGTCAAAGAGTCGTCATGGGTTTCAGCGCGGTGACGGGCTGAAACCCGGAATTGCTTCAGTTAGTGCCTGAAGTGGCGGTGGCCGGTGAAGACCATGGCCATGCCGGCGGCGTCGGCGGCGGCGATGACTTCCTCGTCACGCACCGAGCCGCCGGGCTGGATGCAGGCGGTGGCTCCGGCGTCGATGGCGGACTGAAGGCCGTCGGCAAAGGGAAACATGGCGTCCGAGGCGACGATGCTGCCTTTGAGATCCAGTCCGGCTTCCTTGGCCTTCCACACGGCGATGCGCGAGGAGTCCACGCGGCTCATCTGCCCGGCGCCGATGCCGAGCGTGCGGTCGGTGGTGGAGTAAACGATGGCGTTGGATTTGACATGTTTGACGATGCGCCAACCGAAGCGCATGGCGCGCATTTCCTCTTCGGTGGGCGGTCGTTTGGTGACGACTTTGGATTCCAGGTTGTCGAGGCCGAGCGCGGTGTGGTCGCGGTCCATCACCATGATGCCGCCGGGACAGGAACGGATGACGGAGGATTTCTTCTCCACCAGATAGGCGTCGTTCATTTTCATGAGACGCAGGTTTTTCTTTTTCTGGAGCAGCGCGCGGGCATCGGCCTCGAAGTCCGGGGCGATGATCACATCGGTGAAGATTTCAGAGATCACGCGGGCGAGTTCGAGAGTGAGCGGGCGGTTGCAGACGATCACGCCGCCGAACGGGGCCTGTCGGTCGGTTTCAAAGGCCTTCTGCCAGGCGACGCGCAGGTCCTCGTCATCCTGGCCGACGCCGCAGGGGTTGGTGTGCTTGAGGATGGCGACGGTGGGGCGGACGAAGTCGAGGATGATGTCGGCGGCGGCTTCGATGTCGAGAATGTTGGTATAACTCAACTCCTTGCCCTGGACCTGGGTGAAGGACTCGCGAAAGTTTCCATAGAGCGAGCATTTCTGATGGGGATTGTCGCCATAGCGGAGTTCCTGTTCGAGCGGCAGGCTGAGGGTGAAATTGCAGCAGGTGCCGCTGCGGCACTGGCCGAGGTAGTTCGTGATGGCGGCATCGTATTGCGAGGTACGGAGGAAAACCTTCACGGCGAGCTGCTCGCGGAAACCCTTGGTGGTTTCACCGTTGTGTTCCTTCATTTCCTCAATGACACGCGCATAGTCCGAAGGATCGACGATCACGGTGACGTGCGAGTGGTTTTTCGCAGCGCTGCGCAGCATGGAAGGGCCGCCGATATCGATGTTTTCAATGGCTTCATCGAGGGTGACTCCGGGGTTTTTGATGGTTTCCTCAAACGGATAGAGATTCACCACCACGAGATCGATGGGCGGGATTTCGTTTTGTTTCGCTTGGGCGAGGTGCTCCTTGTCATCGCGGCGATAGAGGAGGCCGCCGTGGACTTTCGGGTGGAGGGTTTTGACGCGTCCGTCGAAAAGTTCCGGTGCGCCGGTGAATTCGGAGACGTCGATCACGGGCAGGCCGGCCTCGCGGAGAGCCTTGGCGGTGCCGCCAGTGGAAAGCAGTTCGACTCCGAGGTCGTGCAAGTCCCTGGCGAAAACGGCCAGTCCGGTTTTATCGGAGACGGATAGGAGGGCGCGGGTGATAGGCATGGCGGGTGGCTTTCGCGGGGGTTGTTGAGCGGGCGGCGGGTGCCGCCCGGCGGGAACGCCGTAAACAAGCATGGGGCCGGGGGCAAGCGGAATAGAGGCTGGGGCGTTGAAGGCTGACGTCGTAGTCGATGACAAGCTGGCGGCAGGGTGCCGGCGCAACTGGCCAATATGCGCATCGATTACGAATCGCTCGCGGGTGCGGCATGATCATGAGATGCGGTGGTCCGATCTCGCACGATACGAACGAGTGCATGACGCGAGGATGCGATCCTGATGCGGTGAAATCAAACCAGCAGCGCGATCTGCTCGCCCGGGCCGTGGACGCCCTCAATCAGAATGCCCTCGACATCCGCGGTCTTGGACGGGCCGGTGCACCAGATGATGTTGGGGCTATCGCCAAGGGCGGCGATGGCATCGGACAGGGCGCGGTGGATTTCCTGTTTCTCCAGCACCGCGATGTGGACCCACGGCGAAAGCGCGGCGAGGCGGCTCGATGTGCGCGTGTCATCGATGATGAGCGTTCCGGATTCCGCGATGGCACCGGTCGCGCGGGTGATGCCGAACTGATAGTCGTCATAGCGGGAACGATCGTATTCGGTTTCCACGGCCAGGCCTGCGGCGGCGATTTTCGAACCGATGGCATCAAACAACGCGGGATCGCAGTAGCCATGGAGTTGCTTGGCGGATTTGAGAAACGCGATGAGTTCCTCGATGGATGTCATCGGTTTGCCGTTCACCGCCTGGAAATTGCGGCAGAAGATTTCCCAGAGATCCGGGCCTTCGAGTCTAGGGGCCGAGTGGGTGATGGAGATATCGTATTCCGGCAGCGGCGTTTTGGTTTTAAGAGCGGCGGTGGCGGTTTCTATTTTGGCGAAGATGGTTTCTCTCATGATGAATATGGGTAGTATGAGTCCCATAGGGCTTAGGCTTGGGTAGCCGCCGCGAGCGCCTGGTCAAGGTCTGCGGTGATGTCATCGATGTGTTCGATGCCGACGGACAGGCGGATGAGTTCGGGCGGGATGCCGGCGGCGAGCAGTTGGGCCTCGTTGAGCTGGGAGTGGGTGGTGGTGCCGGGGTGGATGGCAAGGGACTTGGCGTCGCCGACGTTGGCGAGGTGTTTGAAGAGCTTGAGGGAATCGATGAACTTCGCGCCGGCTTCGGCTCCGCCCTTGATGCCGAAGATGACCATCGAGCCGCCTTTGCCGTGCAGGTATTTGCCGTTGAGTTTTTGCTGCGGATCGCCGGGCAGGCTGGGGTGGCGCACCCACTCGACGGCGGGGTGGTTTTGCAGGTGTTTGGCGGCGGCGAGCGCGTTTTCGCAATGGCGTTCCATGCGCAGCGGCAGCGTCTCGATGCCTTGCAGGGCGATCCACGCGTTGTCGGGCGAAAGACAGGCGCCGAGGTTGCGCAGCGGACCGGTGCGCATGCGCAGGATGTAGGCGAGTGGCGCGAGCGGCGCGGGCAGGTCGTGGCCCCAGCGCAGGCCGTGATAGGAATTGTCCGGCGCGTCGAAGAGCGGGTGTCTGCCGGCGGCCCAGTTGAATTTCCCGGAGTCGATGACGATGCCGCCGATGCCGGTGCCGTGGCCGCCGAGCCATTTGGTGAGCGAGTGGACGACGATGTCCGCGCCGAAGTCGATGGGCTTTGTCAGATAGGGAGTCGAGAACGTCGAGTCCACGATGAGCGGCAGGCCGTGGGCGTGGGCGATCTTTGCGATGGCTTCGAGATCGGAAATTTCCAGCGCCGGATTGGAGACGGACTCGCAGAAAAAAGCGCGGGTCTTTTCATCCACCGCGGCGGCGAAGTTTTCCGGGTTGTTGGAATCCACGAAGCGCACCTCGATACCGAGCGCGGGCAGGATGTCTTTGAACTGCGTGTAGGTGCCGCCGTAGAGATTTCTAGCGGAAACGATGTTGTCGCCCGCCTGGGCGAGATTGATGATCGAGTAGAAAATCGCCGAAGTGCCGGATGCGACGGCCAGTCCCGCAGCTCCGCCTTCGAGGGCGGTGACGCGTTGCTCCAATACGTCATGAGTGGGGTTCATCAAACGTGTGTAGATATTTCCGAGTTCGCGCAGGGCGAAAAGGTTTGCCGCGTGTTCGGTGCTGTCGAAGACGTAGGAGGCGGTGCGGTAAACGGGCACGGCGCAGGCATGGGTGGTGGGATCCGATGAGTAACCGGCGTGGAGACATTGGGTTTCGAGTTTCATGAGTGTGATCTGATTTGCGCAAGCAATTGGAGGATGCCGGCCATGCAAGATCAAGCGCGAAGCACAGGCCGACCGCAGGCGAGGTGTGGATTGGAGGGACGGGACGGTTTGTATGGCGGTGCCGGGCATGACGCCGCAGAGCTTTGCGCTGAAGTAGGCTCGCTCTGTCCATAGCGCCTGCAAGACATCGCATCCCCATGGCTCAGGAACACCGCAATCGCACCGGAGTCGGTCAAGACCGCTGCCCGCGTGCCCGGACCAGATGTACGCCGACCGGTACCAGGAAAATCAGCAGCGTGAGCACGGAGGTGCCGAGGTCGAAGTATTTGCTGGCAAGCATCTGGTGGACCGGATGGCTTTCCGCCAACAGATGGCGCGGGATGCCGAGCATCAGTTTCACCCCGAGGATGGCGATCACCACGAAGGCGCAGGTTTCCAGGAAATGGAAGCGATGCATCAACTTCACGAAGCCCTGGGCGGCGAAACGCATCGTCAGGATGCCGAGAAACACGCCGGTGCAGACGAGCACCAGCTTGGATGGCATGGGATAGTCCTTCACATAGGCGATGGCCGCCACCACGTTGTCGATGGAGAAGGCGAGGTCCATGATTTCCACCGCCACCACAGTGGCCCAGAAGGTTCCGAGACGGCCGATGGTGTGGCGGAACAGCCAGTTGCCCTCGGCGGCCACAGCTTCGGCACCCTCCTCCTCGACGGATTCATGCCTGGCGAAATGTTTCCCTGAGAGCCAGAGCAGATACAATCCGCCGAGAGGTTCGAGCCACCAGATTTTGATCAGCCAGGCTGCCAGCGCGAGGCAGAGGCCGCGGAACAGATACGCGCCGAGAATGCCGTATTTCAGGGCTTTTCCGCGTTGTTCCTGCGGCAGGCGCATCACCATCGTCGCCAGCACTGCGGCGTTGTCCACCGAGAGGACGCCCTCGATCAGGATCAGGATGAAAACGACCATCACCCCTGCGGCGGGGTCCGGGCCCAGTAGGTTGTAGGTCCAATCCATGGCGGAGGAGCGGAGGCTGTGGCCGGGTCGGGCTGATGGCAATTGGAAACTCAGCGCGCATCATCTGCCGCTCCAGCCTCCGCCGAGCGCTTTGGCCAGCGCGGCGAGGGTGATGCGCTGCTGGGAATCGGTCTGGGCCAGCACGAGCTGCACGCGCAACACGGTGCGGCCGGCTTCCACGACTTCCAGATAACTACTGAGGCCCTTGTCATAACGCTCCTGGGATATGCGCCGGGTGTCGAGCGAATTTGCGAGCGCCTGCTCGAGCGCACCCCGCGAGCGGGCCAGTCCCTTGAGATCCACGAGCGCGTCCTCCACCTCGCGCAGGGCGGTGAGCAGCGTGGTTTTGTAATTGGCCAGCGCCTCGTCGCGCGTGCTCACCGCGGCATCGAAGCGCGCGCGGTTGGCTCCGCCATCGAAGATGGGGGCGGCGACTCCCGCGCCGAGCGAGAGCACGCGGTTCTGCCAATCGAGGAAACTTTTCACATCGATGGATTCGAAGCCCGCGCCGCCCATCAGGCTGAAGTTCGGATAGAACGCGGCCTCCGCCACGCCGATGCGGGCGTTGGCGGCGCGCAGCGATTGTTCGGAGGCGCGCACGTCCGGGCGGCGGCCGAGCACCTCCGCGGGAAGCCCGGCGCGGATGGATGGCATGGCGGGCATGGCGGCGCGGCGGGAGACGGAAAAATCCGCCGGGCGGCTGCCGCAGAGCACGGCCAGCGCATGTTCGGCGGCTCCGCGCTGGCGCTCGACAAGCCCGAGGTCGTTGTTGGCGAGTTCGAGTTCGGTGCGGGCCTGGCTGGTGGCGAGGCCGTCGGTGAGGCCGGCATCGGCCTTGCTTTGCAGCAGTTCGAGCGTGTCCTTGCGGCTCTTGATGGTGTCCTGGATCACGGACTCCTGGGCATCGAGCCCACACAGCAGGAAATACTGGCGCGCCACTTCGGTGGCGAGGCCGAGGCGCTGCGCATCGAACAAGGCCTCCGCGGCGCCGGCCTCCGCGAGGCCGGCCTCCAGAGATCTGCGGTTGCGGCCCCAGAGATCGAGATCGTAGGCGAGATCGAAGGTGCCGCGATAACGCTCGGATTCGAGGTCGATGGCGAGGCCCGGCGGCAGGCGCTCGTAGGTGGCGTCCTGCGAGGCGCGGGAAATTCCGGCGCTGCTGTTCAGATCGAGTGTGGGAAACAGGCGGGCGCGGTCCACGCCGACCAGCGCGCGGGCGGTATCCACGCGGGATTTGGCGGCGGCCAGGTCGTTGTTGGCGCTCAAGGCGTGGTTGACGAGGCGGGTGAGTTCGCGGTCGTTGAAAAGCCGCCACCAATCGTCCGGCAGGCGCGCGCCCGCGGTGGCCTGATCTTGTTTCCATTTCGTGCCGCCTCTCAGGTCCGGGGAGAGGAAATCCGGGCCCAGTTTGCACGATGGAAGAAAGAGCGCGGAGAGCAAAAGGAGCGTGCGGAGTTTCATGGTTCGGGTGCTTCGATGAAGACGTCCACCTGCTGGCCGACGTAGATGGGCGGGGATTCCGGGCGTTCGAGCGAGAAGATGACTTGCAGCACGCGGGTGTCCACCCGCTCGGTGCCCGCTCCGGTGAGCGAAACCTTGGGGATGATGAAAGGTTCCACCCGCACGAACTCCAGCGGGAAGACGACGGAAGGATCGCCCTTCAAACTGGCGCGGCCTTTCTGGCCCGGACGGATGCGGGTGGCGTTCTGCTCGTCCACATCGGCGCGCACCTGGAGGCGGTCGGTATCGCCGAGGATCATCGCCGGGTTCTTCGGGGCGGTGGCGGCGTATTCCCCGGCGCGGATGTTCACCTGGATCACCGTGCCGGCACGCGGGGCGCGCACGGTGAGCCGCTCGATGAGCAGGGCGAGGCTTTTCAATTCGCTTTCGATCGCGCTGAGTTCCGCCTTGGCGGCGATGAGCTGGGCCTCGGCCACCGCCACGTCCTGTCTGCGGTTTTCCAAATCATCACGGCTCACGGCGCGTGGATCGGTGACGGCTGTGAGCCGGGAGAGTTGGGATTGCAGCTTGCCGAGTTGCGCCTGGCTGACGGTGATGTTCGCCTGGGCGACTGCCAGTTTCGCCCTGGTGGCAAGTTCCTGCGAGCGGAGATCGCGGTCATCCAGAAGGAACAGCTCGTCGCCGGTTTTCACGGTGTCATTCACCTTCACCTTCACCGCAGTGACAAGCCCCGGCAGTGGGACTCCGATGGCGACGTTTTCGCTGAGCGCTTCGAGGATGCCGGTGGCGGAAACCGCCTGCGCATAGGGTTTCGGAGCCGGCGGCAGCGGAGGATCGCCGGCGGGAGGCATCTGGCGCTCCGCCTGCAGGCGGGCGATGCCGACGATGGCGAACACACCGGCGATGGCCAGGAGGATGGTGCCGTAGCGGAGGATGTTTGAGAACATGAATGTGAGGGCTGCGGCGGCAATCATGATGCCGCTAGCAGGAAATACAAGGGCGCGCCGGAGGCGGAGGTGCGGTTCATCTCACGCCAGCGCGTGTTCGTGAATGAAATGCGGCGGCTGCTCGTGGGTTTGCAGTTTTTCCTCGATGACCTCGCCGTCGTCCATCCGGGCGATGCGGTCGGCGTAGGAAAAGATGCGGTTGTCGTGGGTGACGATGATCACCGCGCGGTCCGGCGAGCGGGCGACGTTGCGGAAGAGTTCCAGCACGATCTCGCCGTTCTGGGAGTCGAGCGCGGCGGTGGGTTCGTCACAGATGACGAGCGGCGGCTCGTGGACCAGCGCGCGGGCGATGGCGACGCGCTGCTGCTGGCCTCCTGATAGTTTGTTAGGCCGCTCTTTCCAGCGCGCGCCAAGGTCCACGGCCTCGAGCGCGGCGCGCGATCGTCTGAGCGCCTCGCCATTGGACACGCCCTGGATGAGCAGCGGAATGCCGACGTTTTCCGCCACGCTGAGAGTGGGGATGAGGTTGAACTGTTGGAAAATAAAACCGATGTGCCGGGCGCGGAAACGGGTGAGCGCCCCGCCGGACATGCGGTGCAGCGGGTGCTTGAAAACCTCGATGCCGCCGCTTTCCACGCGCAGCGTGCCGGCGATGGCGCTGAGCAGCGTGGTTTTTCCGCAGCCGGACGGACCTACAAGCATGAGAATTTCCCCGGCGTAGGCCTGGAGATTCACCTTTCTCAGCGCATGGATGCGGTCCGGCCCATCGCCGAAATGTTTCTCGACGCCGCGCACATCCACCACCGCCTGGCCGTTCGTTTCACTCATGCGCGGAAGACCATGGCGGGTTCGTAAAGACCGAGCCGCACCACTCCTAACAGCGCGGCGAGCATGCAGATGGCCTGGATGACCACGAAGGCGGCCACCGGGATCTGCCATGGCATGATGAAGGGCGGCTGCTGGTTCTCGATCGCGGCATAGGCGAAGGCGGCGGTGGCCAGCAGCCCGATGCCGAAGCCGATCAGCCCGACGGTGGCGGACTGGATGATGAGCATGAGGCTGAGGCGGAAATTGGTCATACCCATGGCCTTGAGCGCGCCGAGGTGTTTGAGGTTGTCGAGCACGAAGGCATAGAAAGTCTGGCATGCGATGGCGACTCCGACGATGAAGCCGATGATCACGGTGGTGCCGAAGGAAATCGGGATGCCGGTGTTTTTCACATACCACCAGACGGTGGAGGTGTTGAAGTCGTTCGGGTCATCGCCGAAGCCGCGGTTCACATAGGCGCGCAGACCGGTCCGGCGGGTGATCTCCGCGGCGGCTTCGTCCGGCGTGACGCCATCGATCGGCGCGGCGATCACGGCGGAGAGCATTTTCCGCGAGGCGGGCGTGTATTGCAGCGCGCGCTCGTAGGTGGTCCACAGATAGGGCCCGCCGGTGAACGAGCGCATCGCCTGGCAGATGCCCACCACGCGGGCCTCGATATCGTTGATCTCGAATCGATCGCCCACCTTGATCGGGTGCCGCTTGTCTTCTGATAGACGGACGACGGCGAGTTCGTCGATGACCACGGTGTTGGGCAGGCGCAGATCCTCCAGATTGCCCTCGATCATGCGGGCCGGGCCGCCGGCGAGCGAGGCGGCGTCGATGCCGATGAGTTGCACGGTTTTGAATTTGCCGTTTTCCAGGCGCACGCGCTGGATGCCCGAATAGAGCGGCATTGCCCAGCGCACGGCGGAAACCGAGCGCACCCGCGAGACATCGGTGTCGCGCAGCGGGTTGATCTCATTGATCTGCTCCACGCGCTCCTCGACGACGAAAATCGGCGCGCCCACGTTTTTGAGCGTCGAGGTCGTCCACATCATCAAACCGCAGAAAACCGAGGCCTGCTGCACGATGAGGAAGGTGGCGAAGAACAATCCGGCCACCAGCATCAGGTACTTGGCGGTATCGCCAAAGAGCATTTTGAGAGCAAGGCCGATCATGCGGAGAGGGGAGGGGGCAGCTACTTCAAAGTTCCTCGTCGGAAAGCGGAATCATCTTCATGAGACTTCGTTGAAGGCCATTCTTGAGCGTCTGCTGGCCGTGAATGGGGATCATCAGGCGCTCGATCCTGCCTTCCATCGTGAAGATGTGGTGGCTGCCGTTGATTCTTGCCAGCCGCCAACCCTTCTCCACCGCCAGTTTGGCAAGGAGCTTTCCCGAAACGGCTTTCATACCACCACTTCCAGAATGCGCTCGGATGACTTTCCTCCTTCAGGCTCGGCTGCCAGCAGCCAGCCTTCGATGGCTTCCCTGAGATTTGCCTCCAATTCCGGGAGTGTTTCTCCTTGAGTGAAACATCCCGGCAAGGAGGGCACTACCGCCCAGAATCCGCCTTCCTCAGCGTCGTGAATGATGGCTTTGAGTGTCATGGTATGATGATAGAGAGCAACGGGGGCAGGGCAAGGCACGGAATGCCGGATTGAAGAAAAAATATTTGATCACCTCCGCCGGGCCGCGGATCAGGCCAGCGCCAGGGCTTCTTCGAATGCGGCCTTGATGGAATCGATCGGCTCCAGCCCGCAGGAGACGCGCAGCAGGTGGGTGGGAACGCCACAGGCCTCGGTCCATTCCAGTTCATGATAGTGCGCCAGCATCATGTAGGGGCACACCAGCGTGAAGATCGTGCCGAAACTGGGGCCCTTGCTCAGGCGTAGCGCATCATAAACCTTCGAGGTTTTTTTCGGAGTCTTCAAAACGAAGGACAGGAGCCCGCCGTAGCCGCCGTTTTTCCTGCGGACGGCATCGTAGTTCT
This sequence comes from Luteolibacter sp., assembly GCA_030696085.1. Lineage (GTDB taxonomy): Bacteria > Verrucomicrobiota > Verrucomicrobiia > Verrucomicrobiales > Akkermansiaceae > Luteolibacter. The sequence continues at coordinate 33,956 of JAUYNL010000005.1, read as the reverse complement.
CGCGGTTCGTCAGCGAGGGATGCCAGACCTGCGCCACTGCGGGATGATCCGCGAGCCAGGTGGCGAGCTCGAGGCCGTTCGCATTCACGGTTTTCATGCGCTTGGCGTAGCCTTTGAGATTGGAAAGCAGCACCTCGGCATCTCCGATGTAGAGCGGTGCGCCCTCTACGGCATCGCTGCGGAGAAGCTCGCGCAGCGCGGGGGCGAAGGGCGAATTCTCGCGCAGAGCCACCATGCCCGCCATCACATCGCCCTCACCGGAGATCCACTTGGTGAGGCTGCTGGTCACCACATCGGCGATGCGCAGGGCATCCACATTGAGCGGCCCGGCAGCCGAATCGTCCACGATCAGCGGCGTGGCTCCATCGGCGCAGGCTTTTGCCACCCGCGCAAGATCCACGCTGCGCAGCAGCGGGTTGCTCGGAAGTTCGGTGAAAACCCCGGCGAATTCCCCCTGGCGGATGCGTTGCAAGGCCTCGTCGAAGGATTCCCCGGTGGCCTCGTTCAGATAGACCACGCCGTGGCCGAAATGTTCCTGCACCTTGAGGCAATCGACGTAGGGGAATTCGAGTTGCAGCGTTTTCTTGCCGGCGAGCACTCCGGGCAGGGCGCGCAGCACGCTGGTGACGGCGGCCATGCCGCTGGCCAGGATAAAGGTGTTTTCCGGGGTGCTGCCGGTGAACTTGGTGAGCGCGCGTGCGATCAGGTGGGATTTCGAGCCCTCGCGTGGCTTGCCATCGAGGAAATCCTGCGCGTGGCGGCTGCTGACCACCTCGCCGGAGAAGCGCCAATAGGCATCCGCCTCGGCCTTGGCCTTGGCCGGCACGATGAGGACCTGCAGGCCGTGGTAGCTGGTGATGCGCACGGCGGTTTCCGCGCGGCGCTCCACCCAGCGGTGCGCGCGCTGCACGGAGGCGCGCGTCGGCAGCACGATGACCTCCTCGTTTTCCCCGGCCACTTCCACCTTCGCGTTGTCGAACAGCCGCTCGACGGTGGGGTGCTTGAAAAACCGCGGGTAGCCCACCCGCATGCGCTTCATGACTTTTTCGCGGCCTTCTTCATAGCCGATGATCGATTTCCAAGTCGGCAGGCAAACCGAGCACGCGTGAGGGGAATCCGGCAGCGGCTGCCCCAGATCCTTTTCCTGCCAGGCCGGATTGGCTGATAGGTCGCGCTTCACGGCCCCTCCATGCCTCGCCGGCCGGCTTTGGGCAAGCCGGATCAGCCACGACTTTCAACAAGCGGCCTCAGGCTTCGAGTTTTTCGACCAGGACATGATGGCGCCGGCCGTCAATGGTGAGCACCATCTCGCGGCATCCGTTCACTCCGGATCCGGATGAAGCGGGAATCTGCGCCGGAACCTCCGCCGCCTTGGCGGGAGCGGTGGCGGGCTTGCTTTCCGCGGCGGGCACGCCCTTGACGAGCGCCTCGATCTGCTGCGGGAACATGGCGAAAAGCACGGCGATCTCGTCGGTGGTGGGCAGCCCCTTCTCCGCGCATTGCGAGCGATAGCCTTCGAGTCCGGGTTCCAGCAAATCCGCCGGGCGGCAGGTCACGGCCTTGCTGTTGGTCTGCTTTTCGCACATGGCGAGGATCTCCGGGTTGATCGGGCCCGGGGCCTTGCCGTATTTCCCCAGCGCGATGTCCTGCGCGGGCTGACAGATCATTTTCCAACGGCCGAACTTGATGTTCATCATCGCCTGGGTACCGACGATCTGCGAGGTCGGCGTGACCAGCGGGATCCAGCCGAGCGCCTCGCGCACCACTGGGATTTCGCGCACCACTTCGTCAAACTTGTCGGCCATGCCCTGCTCGGCGAGCTGGTTGCGGAAATTGGAAAGCATGCCGCCCGGGACCTGGAAGACGAGGATGTCCGAATCGACGCGCTCGTTGGCCGGGCTGGTGAACTTGGAGAGTTGCTGATAGACATCCTCGAAGTGCAGGCGCAGTTGCTGGAGCTTCGCGGGATCGTAATCCGGCCGGCGCGGGTGGCCTTCCAGCAGCGCCAGCATGCGCACGGTGTCCGGCTGGCCGGTGCCGTTGGCGAAGGGCACGATCGAGGTCTCCACGATGTCCACCCCGGCTTCGATGGCGGCGAGATAGGCGGCGGCGCCGAGACCCGCGGTGTCGTGGGTGTGCAGCACGATCGGGATGCCCAGCTTGCCCTTGAGTTCCTTCACCAGATCGTAGGCGATTTTCGGCGTCATGATGCCGGACATGTCCTTGATGCCGATGGAGTGGCAGCCCATTCCTTCAAGCTCGATGCCCATCTTTACGAAGGCCTCGATGGTGTGCACGGGGCTGGTGGTGTAGCAGATTTCGCCGCGCGCGTGCTTCTTGCAGTCGAGCACCGTTTTGATCGCGGTGGCGAGGTTGCGGGTGTCGTTGAGCGCGTCGAAAACCCGGAACACATCCTGTCCGGCCGCCGCGTTGGCGCGGACGAAGGCCTCCACCACGTCGTCCGGGAAACTCGTGTATTGCACGATGTTCTGGCCGCGCAGCAGCATGATCTGCGGCGTCTTGGGCGCGGCTTTCTTGAGCGCGCGCAGGCGGTCGAAAGGGTTTTCGTTCAGGTAGCGCAGGCACGAATCGATGGTGGCACCGCCCCAGGTTTCCAGGCCGCTGAAGCCGATTTCATCCAGAATCGGGGCGGCGGGCAGCATTTGTGCCGTGCTCATGCGGGTGGCGGCCAGCGATTGGTGGCCATCGCGGAGCACCGTGTTGTTGAAGGTGACTGGTTTCATGAAATTCAGATCAATGCGGGTTTTTCCGGACGGGCGGCTTTTCGAATGCCTGTTGGCAAGCGCCGCAGCCTAGGACGCCGGATTTCACTTGGCGAACAGATTCACCCGGCGGAATGGGCGGAAATTGCCTTTTACGGGGCATTTTCTGCACTCGCCGATCCGGGTTGTCATTTTCCAGGATGTATGCAGGCTCGCGCCGTGGCCGGATACGAGGAACAAAAGCGGATGATGCACTTCTCTCTGGCGGCAGCCGTGCTGCTGCTGGGGGCGAAGGTGACCGCGGCGGTGCTTACGGGATCTTCCGCGATTTACTCGGACGCCGCGGAATCCGTGGTGCATTTTCTGGCGGTTTGTTTCGCCGTCTGGGCGCTGCGCCTCGCACACAAACCGGCCGATGAAACCCACCACTTCGGCCATGACAAGGTGGCGTTTCTCTCCGCCGGCTTCGAGGGGGCCATGATCTCGGCGGCGGCGCTGTTGATTTTTTACGAGGCGGTGCGCCAGATCATCATCGGTGTGAAAATCGAAAATCTCGGTGTGGGCGTGGCCATCACCTCCGCCGCCGCCGCCATCAACCTGGTCCTGGGGCTATCGCTCCTCGCCCTCGGGAATCGCTCCGGATCACCGTTGCTGCGTGCCAATGGCCATCACGTGCTCACCGATGTCTGGTCGAGCGTCGCCGTGCTTGTCGCCCTCGGGCTCTATCGTTTCACCGGCTGGGTCTGGTGGGATCCCATCGCGGCCATTCTCGCGGCTATGAACATCCTGCGCGTCGGCTACCGCTTGATCCGCGAAAGCCTTGGCGGCCTGCTCGATGAGGCCGATCCCGCGGCCGAGCGGCGGATCCGCGGCCTGCTCGATGAACAGGTGGAAAAAGCCGGCTTGTCCTATCACAATCTCCGCTACCGCCACTCCGGCCGCACCCACTGGGTCGAGTTCCACCTCGTTTTCGACGATGCGCTCACCGTGGGCGAGGCCCATGCCGCCGCCACCGCCATCGAATCCAGCGTCGCCGCCATGTTGCAGCCCGACGGGCGGGTCATTTCCCACCTCGAACCGAAGTCCGCCGAGCACAAGGTCGAGCCCTGGGAGGGGCGCTGAAACTCAACCGCCGATCTCCGTCCGGCCGGAAAGCTGCGCGCCTTCCTCCATCGAGAACACCTTCGATTTGATGTCGCCGTTGATCCGGGACTTGTCCTTCAGCTCGCAGCGCTCGGAAGTGATTTTTCCCTCCACCTTGCCGTAAACCTTCACTTCCCCGGCCGTGACATCGCCCTTGATCACGGCGTTTTCACCGATCGTCACCCGGCCCTTGTCGGAAGTGATTTCCCCTTCGATTTTCCCATCCACGATCATGTCGTTGGAAAAACGGATGGAACCGGTGATTTCGATTCCGCTGGAAAGAACATTGGTCGGATTGGCCATGCGCGAAAGGGAGCAAAGCGCCGGTCGCTTGGCAATCGCAAAGATGCCCCTGTGAAAATCCCGCCCCTTCTCCACGCCTCCCTCTCCGCGCTTGCAGTCCCCGGAAAGTGCCGCGAGACTCCGCGCCATGTTCACGCCGAAGTGGAAACAGGAAGCGCTGCACCTCACCAAAGGCGCGCGGAAATTCGTCCATTACAAACGCGACCTGCTCAAACCCGGACAGGTCGGTGAGATCGAATCCCGCCGCACCGATCTGTTGGATGCGATCAAGGCCGGCGATCGCGCACAAGTGGACGAGGCCTCGAAACAAATCCGCGCCGCCTGCGAACACGCCCTGCCTCATGAAAAGCCGGTCGGCTGGCTGGAGGAAAACGTGGAGGTCATGTTTGTGGCCATCGTCATCGCGCTCGGACTGCGCGCCTATTATCTCCAGCCCTTCCGCATCCCCACCGGATCGATGCAGCCCACGCTCAACGGCATCATCGGCACGCCGCTTGCCGAAAAAGACTGGCCGTCCTTTCCCCGGCGCATGCTGGAAAAAGCCCTGCGCGGGCGGTCTTATGTCAAGGTGGTCAATGACCGCGACCGCCATCTGGCCGTCACCCCGCTGGGCCGCGCCGATATCCGCGATGTCCAGATGATGCATTTCTTCAGCCGCTCGGAAGTCCACTTCTCGGATTCCAAACCGCTGCGGCTGCCCGCACCGGCCTCGCCCTGCACCCAGATCGGCCTGGCCGCCGCCATCCAGATCGCAGGCCGCAACAACGGACTGCTGCCCGCCGGCACCATCATCTGCGAGGGCACCATCGACTCCGGCGATCTCGTGCTGGTGGACAAGTTCTCCTATCACTTCCGCAAGCCGAAACGCGGCGAGGTCTTCGTCTTCGACACCCTGGGCATCCGCGGCATCCATGAACGCAGCGGCGATCAGGCGGCCGGCTCCCACTACATCAAGCGCCTCTGCGGCGTGCCCGGCGACACGCTGAGCATCCAGACCCCCAATCTGCTCGTCGATGGAAACATCGCCCGCGAGCCCGGCATCCAGCGCGTGATCCGCGGCGAGGGTGAGTTCAACATCAATCCGAACGGCTATCTGTTCGCCGATCCGCGCGAACTCAACGGCCGGGCGAAAAATATCTCCCAATACCTATCCAAACCAAGCGACACCTTGACGCTAACAGCCAAGACGCGTCCCGGCATGCGTGAATACGCCGCGCTGGGAGACAACACCGGCAACTCGCTAGATTCGCGCTACTGGGGCCCGGTCAAGGAATTCAACCTCGTGGGCCCGGCGCTCTTCTCCCTGTGGCCGGTGACCACCGGTCACTGGGGATTCATCCGCTGACTTCCCGCCGTGTCGGACGCCTCGCAAATCACCCGCCGCGCGAAATCCAATCTGGCATTCGCCCTGCGGATCCTGCCTCCCGGGCACCGCGCGGATGCCGTGGTTTTCTATGCATTCTGCCGCACCCTGGACGATCTGGCGGACGCTCCCGGCATCCCCGCCGCCCAGCGCGCGGACACCCTGCGGGCGTGGAAACTCGGGCTGACAAACGGGTTCGCAAGCCCCACCGAACTCCAGCGGGAGGTGATCGATCTGCGTGAGCGCCGCGCGATCCCCAACGAGCTGCTGGATGCCATCATCGACGGCTGCCGGATGGATCTGGAACCCCGGCGTTTCCAATCCTGGCAGGATCTATCCGCTTACATCTGGAAAGTCGCCTGCGCGGTGGGCCTGGTTTCCATCCGCATCTTCGGCTGCACCGATCCCGCCTCGGAACGCTACGCCGTCGCGCTCGGCCACGCGCTGCAACTCACCAACATCCTGCGCGACATCCGCGAGGATTCTGAAAATGGAGGGCGCATCTATCTGCCGCTCGATGACCTCGCCCGTTTCGACTATGCGGAGACGGATCTCGCGGCGGGTCTTTACGATGATCGCTTCCGCGCGCTGATGGACTTCGAGGCCGGCCGCGCCGTAGCCTATTTCCGCGAAGCGGAAGCCCTCCTGCCCGCCGCCGACCGCCGGGCACTGGCGCCGGCCCGCGTCATGGCGGAAATCTATCAGCATCTGCTCGCCCTGATGCGGGACGATGGCTTCCGCGTGTATGAGAAGCGCTACCGGGTTTCGCAGCCCCGCAAGCTGGCGATTCTCGCAAAGCATCTGATTGCCGGATGAGTCCGCCTCGAATAGATTCACCCCAACCCAAGTCCCATGCGCATGTCCAAATCCATCTTCGCCGCCGCTTTTGCCGTGATGGCGCTCGCCGCATCCTGCACGCCCCCGCCGGATGTTCCGCCGCCGCGTTTCAGGCCGAATCCTCCCTACCCGCCCGAAGTCGTCGATCCCTACGCCCAGCCCGCGGATGACACCTATCAGGAAACCGCGCCGCCGCCCGCACCGACACGGCCCGGCGAGTATCCGACCGCCCGGCGCGGTGCCAGGCCCAATGAGGTGATCAGCCCCTACGAACCCTTCAACGTGATCGACGTCGAAGGATTCGGCTCCGGCCAGCTCGCGCGGGATCCCTCGAACAACAAGATCTTCCGGGTGCCCTGAGCCGGGGCTTCAGACCGCGCGGCGCGGCTGGCTGCACATGGCGTTGGCCTCGTCGTCGCCGATGAAGCGTTCCGCTGTGGGATCGAAGCGCAGTTTGCGGCCGAGTTTCCACGCGATGGCGGAGGCGTGGCAGGCGACGTGGCCATAACGCGCGACCGTCGAATTGCAGGTGGGCTTGGCGCGTGATTTCACGCAATCGAGGAAATTGCGCACATGCCTGGAGGCGTCGGTTCCGCTCATTGCCGCGGGCATGCCGCCGGCCAGCAGGGCGGGATCGGAGGTGGCGATCTTGCCGTAATCCCCGGCCTCCACCCAGCCTTGATCCCCTTCAAAGCGTACCGGGCAGGTGCCAAGACCGAGCCAGTCCCCCTCGCCCTTGAATCCGGCCAGGCGCATCACCAGCTTCAAGCCATTGGCATAACGGGCGTGAATCGTGCCATCGTCCGCCTCGAACTCCACCGGCGTGGTTCCGTCGGCATCAGCCGCCCACTGGCAGAGATCCACGGTGTGGGATCCCCATTCGAGCACCTTGAACCCGGCAGCCAGGCCTTTGTGTCCGCGCCAACCGCCGCCCACGTAAATTTTGTTATAAGGCCGCACCGGGGCCGGGCCGAGCCAACGGTCCCAGTTGATCTCCTCAGGGTCGGGCTCGGGCTCGCCGGGCAGGTCCGGCTTGTCGTCCTCCGGCTTGATGATGCCGGCATGCAGGGTGAGGAGTTTGCCCAGCTTGCCGCCGCGCGCGAGATCCACGGCGGCGCGGAAATTATCCACGCTGCGCCGCTGGGTGCCTGCCTGATAGACGCGCTTGTGGCGCAGGATGGCTTCGTCGAGTTCACGGCACTCCTCGATGGTCATGGCGCAGGGTTTCTCGGAATAAACGTCCTTGCCGGCCGCAGCGGCGAGCATCGAGGCGGGTGCGTGCCAGCGGTCTCCGGTGGTGATGAGCACGGCGTCGATGTCCTTGCGGTCGAGGATTTCCCGCATGTCGCCATGGGCCGTGCAGTCCTCGTTGCCATAATGGCGGTTCACGGTTTTGCGGACGATCTCACGGCGGGATTTCTGGACGTCGGCCACGGCGACAAAGCGCATGTCCGTCTGGGAAAGGAACGACTTGAGCACCTCCCTGCCGCGCGGGCCTATGCCGATGCCTCCCACCACGATCTGGTTGCTGGGAGCGACCTTGCCATTCCTGCCAAGCACGCTGGCCGGGATGATGGCGGGCATTCCTGCAAGCCAGGCCGCTTTCCGGATGAAACTTCTGCGGGTGCTTCGCATGGTCGTGAACTCAGGTTTCAAATCCATCTCCACCATACCGCTGCGAATGAAGGGACTTTTCGGAATTGTGAAAATACCGGCTTCAGGAAATCATTCCGATCCGGCGCACATGCGCCATTTCTAACTGAAATCCAGGAAGCGCCAGGCACCGAGAGTTTGCCCTAGCCGGCAGCATTCCGGGGCTTCGTCGATCTCGCCGCGGGTGAGCCAGCCGTTTTTCCATTCGACCCAGTGGGCGCGGCCGGGATCGAGAAACGAGCCGGTGTTGATCACCATGCGGCCGTTTCGCAGCCAGCATCCCTGGTGGTGGAAATGGCCGATGACGAGCACTTCGGCCCGCGGAAAATAACGCTCGCAGAAACGAACTCCTGTCGGCCCCTGGGTGAACCAGGCTTCTATCATTTTAAACGCCCGGCGCGGCGGCACCACCGCGTCCCACGCCCGCATCAGGATGTGGCGGCCCAGCGGATATTCCACCGAGCAGAGCTCGCGGGCGATTTTCCGCGCGACGCGCAACCGCTCTTCCGGATCCCGTGAGGCGGCCGGATGCTCGCCCCAGAGTTCCATCACGCGCCGTCCGCCGAGGAGGATCTCGCGTTTCCAAGGCGAGCCATCGAAAAACAAGGCATCGCCATGGGTGATGATGATGCGGCCTCCCGCCAGCCCCACCCATCCGCGGCCGGACCAGCCGGGATCGTGATTTCCTGATAGAAAAACAGCCTCCGCGCCTTCTTCCGCGCAGAGCACCTTGAGCTCCTCCAGCATGATCGCTCCGCGCTCGCGAAACGGCGCGGCGAGCTCCTGCCAGGTATCGCCATTGAAGATCACCGTGCCGGCTCCGGCGATGAGCGGACGCAGCGCCGATACGTGGGCGATTCTCGACACCTTGTGGCCGAGATGCAAATCCGATAGAACGCGCACGGGCTCCTTCATGGCATCGTTTTGCGCTGGCGCACCGCTTCGAACAAACACACGCCGGACGCCACCGAGACATTCAGGCACTCGACTTTTCCCGCCATCGGGATGGAGGCGAGGAAATCGCAGTTTTCCTCGGTGAGGCGGCGCATGCCTTTTTCCTCCGCGCCCATCACCAGCGCCAGCGGGCCGCGCAGATCGAGTTCGTAGATCGACTTGGAGGTCGCGTGGTCCGAGGTTCCGACCAGCCAGATGCCGGCGGCTTTGAGTTTCTCCATCGTGCGAGCCAGATTGGTGACCTGCGCGAAGGGCACATGATCGGCCGCGCCGACGGATACGCGGCGCACCGTTTCGGTGATGCCCACCGCCTTGTCCTTGGGGGCGACCACGGCATGCACACCCGCCGCATCCGCCGTGCGCAGGATCGCGCCGAGATTGTGCGGGTCCTGCACGCAGTCGAGGATCAGCACGAAGGGAACTTCGTGTTGCGCGATGACGGCCATGAGTTGATCCTCATCCAGCGCGGGCACGGTTTTTTCCACCGTCTGAACGTGGCGGTTTTCGCGGGCTTGCCTGCCCTGCGAACCATGCGGACCTGAAAATCGCGGCTTCATGGGCGGAAATGTGGACCAGGTGCGCACCGTGAGTCGAGTTCTTTGGAATCCCCGCTTGGCAAGCGGGCCGCGGGCGTGGAAGTTCGGCGCGGGATGGGAATGAATCTTGCCGAATTGCGCGATGGTCTGCCCGAGGGCGGACTCTTCGGTGGCGGTGCGTGGCGCTGGTCTCCGGAACCGCTGAAGCTCACCAGGAAGGAAGCCCGGAGCATGATGGCGCTGGGTCACCCGCTGGCACGCTTCCAGCAAGCGTGCGATGCGCTTTACCGCCGCAGCGCCGCCGGCAAGCTCCCAGGCTGGCTGGCCGAGTTGCTCGACGTGGGAAAACCCGAGTGGATGGTCCGGCAGCAACGCGAACAATCCTCAGCGGAGCAATTTCCACGGGTGATCCGGCCGGATTTGATGCTCACCGAGACTGGATTCGCCATGACCGAGCTCGACAGCGTGCCCGGTGGAATCGGCGTCACCGCCTGGCTATCACGGATTTATGCGGCGGCAGGATACGATGTGCTCGGTGGAGCGGATGGTATGATCGATGGCTTCAGGTCCCTGATGCCGGATGGCGGCACGGTGCTGGTATCCGAGGAATCGGCAGATTACCGGCCGGAAATGGAGTGGCTCACCGGCGAACTCGGCACGGCATGGGATGTGGCCGCCGCCGAGGAATACGAACCGGACGGCCGCGCGCTCTATCGGTTTTTTGAACTCTTCGATTGGGAATCCGTGCCCACTGTCAAGCAACTCGCCCAAGCCTCAGCCGCCGGAGAAATCCAAATCACCCCTCCGTTCAAACCACATCTCGAAGACAAGTTGTGGCTGGCCCTGCTGTGGTCGCCCGCGCTCAAGAAAGTCTGGGAACAATCGCTGCGCGGCAACCACCTCGCGCGCCTCCACGAGCTGGTGCCTTTCGGATGGGTGCTCGATCCCGCGCCGCTGCCGCCACACGCCGCCCTGCCCCGGCTCAACGCGCATTCGTGGGAGGAAGTCGCGGGTTTCAGCCAGAAGGAACGCCAGTTGGTTCTCAAAGTGAGCGGCTTTCACGAAAGCGCCTGGGGCTCTCGCGGTGTCTTCATCGGCCATGATTTGCCGGCCGCGGAATGGGCCGCCCGGCTCCAGACCGCGCTGGATCAATCCTCCGAACAACCGTGGCTTCTCCAGGAGTTCCGCGAAGGCCGCCGGATCACCCACCCTGTGTTCCGCGATGACGGCTCGGTGGATATGATGCAGGGCCGCGTCCGCCTGTGCCCGTATTTCTTCACCGATGGAGCGGGCTCCACGAATTTCGGTGGCTGCCTCGCCACCATCGTCCCCGCCGATAAAAAGAAGATCCACGGCATGAGCGACGGCGTCCTGGTCCCCTGCGTGATCGATTGAGAGAATCCGGCAGGGCGTGATCGCCCGTGCGCTCCATCCGCGCAGGGGATTCCCCTTGCGGCGCATCGATAGTTTTGTTGCCCGGGCTCATGAATGCGGGCCACAACCCCGCGCAAGAAGCTCAACACCCCACATTTGCAAATCCTTGCAAATGCAGAGCCTCCTGAAAAATATACAGCGGCCCACATTGCGCCACACCGGGAAGCTGACATCCGTCCTCACGGCACCCTTGCCGCGGCATGTCCGATCGGCTATGCCACAACCATGCGCATGAACATTGCACAAGAAGCGGCGATTGGCGTGATTGGTGGCAGCGGACTCTATGAAATGGAGGGCATCGGTGAATTCTCCGGACTCACCATCCACACGCCGTTTGGCGAGCCCTCGGACAAGATTGTTTCCGGCCGCATCGCGGGACGAAAGGTGTGTTTCCTGCCTCGCCACGGTGGCGGCCACCGGCTGCTGCCACATGAAATCAATCACCGCGCCAATATTTGGGCGCTGCGCTCGCTCGGCGTACGCTGGCTGATCTCCGTCACTGCCGTCGGCAGTCTCCGCGAGGAATTCAAACCGCGCGACATCGTGCTGCCGGACCAAATGATCGATCGCACCGGCACCGGCGCAAAGCACACGTTTTTCGGCAATGGAATCGCCGCGCATGTCGGATTCGCGGACCCCTATTGCAATGATCTCCGCCGACGACTACTCGCCTCCGCCCGCTTATACGCACCCGCCGCGCACGACGGCGGCACCTATCTTTGTATGAATGGCCCCGCCTTCTCCACCCGCGCGGAAGCCGCGATGCACCGGATGATGGGAGCGGACCTGATCGGCATGACCAACGCTCCAGAGTCACGCCTTTGCCGGGAGGCGGAAATCGCCTGCGCGGCGCTCGCACTTGTAACCGATTACGATTGCTGGAAAGAAGACGAGCAACCCGTGGAAGTGGAGGCCGTTGTTGAAAACCTCAATGCGAACAGCTCACTCGCCAAACGCATCGTGCGCGAGGTCATCGCCATGATTCCGGAATATCCGGACAGCCCCGCCCACAGGGCGCTCGATACCGCGTTGTTCACGCCCCGCGCCATGTGGCCCGCCAAAGCAGCACAAGATCTCGCCCCCATCCTCGGGCGCTTCGGCTGACATTTCAAACGCCGGAGTCCCACCATTCCGGCTGGTTTCCGGGTTGCCACTTGATGCTGCAACCACTGCTTGGATATGGCCTCGCCAGCGGCTGCTCGCCCTCGCTCATCCGGCGCACGGCTTCGCGCAAATCACCACCGTGGGGAGCCACTCCGCTGCGCGGGCGGGAATCGTCAAACTGCCCCATGTATGCCAGTCGCCCGTCCCCATCAAATAGGAAAAAATCCGGCGTGCAGGCCGCGCCGTATGCCTTGGCCACTTCCTGCGATTCATCGATGAGATAGGGAAAATCCCAGCGGTGCTGAGTTGCGAATTGAACCATCCGATCCGCGCCATCTTCCGGATATTTCCCCGCGTCATTCGGGTTGATCGCCACAGTATGGACGCCCTTCAAGGCGATTTCACGAGCCAGGTCACCCAAGGCATCCGCCAGATAAACCACAAACGGACAGTGATTGCAGGCAAACACCACCAGCAGTCCGGCAGGCCCGGCGGCATCCGCGCGTGAAACAATGCGCCCTAAGGTATCGGGAAGAACAAAATCCGGGGCTTGGCCTCCGGCGTGCAGACGAAATGTGGAGAGAACTTCAGGCATGAGGGGAATCTATCATCGAATTCATATCCGCAAAATGCTTTCCTCCTTGGACAAGCAAACGATTCCAGCCCATGATTGCGCCAGCCATGCCGGAAAAGTTATCTCCCGCTGAATTGCAGCGATACTCCCGCCATTTACTCATCCCATCGATCAGGGAGGAGGGGCAGTTACGTCTCAAAAACTCCTCGGTTCTGCTCATTGGTTGCGGTGCGCTCGGTTCGCCTGCCGCGTTGTATCTGGCCGCCGCAGGCGTCGGACGCCTCGGCCTGGTCGATGCCGATGTGGTGGATGCCTCCAACCTCCAGCGGCAGATCCTCCACAGTGAGTCCTGGGTCGGAAAGCCAAAGCTCGAAAGTGCCGTGGCCCGGCTCCGAGAAGTGAATCCACATGTGATTGTGGAACCACACCCCATTCGCTTCACGCCGGACAATGCGCTGGAAATCGCCCAAGCCTATGACGTGATCGTGGATGGCTCGGACAATTTCCCAACACGCTTTCTTAGCAACGATACGGCTTTTTTGCTGCGCAAACCGCTGGTATATGGCGCGATTCACCGTTTCGATGGACAGACCAGCGTTTTCGCCCCGCATTTGGGGGGGCCTTGTTACCGCTGCTTGCTGCCGCGCATGCCCGCCGCCGGCAGCATCCCGTCCTGCCAGGAAGCCGGTGTGCTCGGCGTTCTGCCAGGAATCATTGGCTCCATCCAGGCGATGGAAACCCTCAAGCTGCTGCTTGAAATCGGTGAGGTGCCGCTTGGAAAACTCACGGTTTATAACGCGCTGGACAGTTCATTCCGGGCACTCAGACTCAAACGCGATCCAAACTGCCGTTTGTGCGGCGATCACCCCGAGATCACCACCGTCGGCAACCAGGAAACCCTGGGGCACGGCAGCACCTGCACACCCGCTGACACACCCATGCAATCCATCACCACCACCGAACTCCGTGTCCTGCTTGCAGGAGATTTCCAAGGTTTGCTCATCGACGTGCGCGAACCTCACGAGCACGCCATGAACCACATCGCGGGAGCCCGCCTCATTCCGCTGGACACCCTCATGGAACAGATTGGCACTTTGCCAAGTGATCGCGATATCCTGGTTCATTGCAGGTCGGGCATGCGGTCCGCCAGAGCCGTGGAAATGCTCATGGCCCGCGGCTTCACCCGCGTCAAAAACGTGCTCGGCGGTATCGACGCCTGGCTTGATGATAAGTAAGCGCTCAACGAAGGGGCGCTAGTGTTCGGCTTGAATCGTGTTCACGCACCGCGTGGCGTACCAATCGGCACCCGGCTTCATCCAATCACTGTTGGCTCGCGCGGCTCATTTCTCCGCTCCCTTCTTCGCGTCCTTCGCGGCTTTGCGGTATCACTATGGATGTTGATGCGCCGCTTCCGCGAACCCGGCATTGCCATGGGGCGGAAAATTCCTACCATCCGCCCGCAATGAGCCCGCTCGAATCCTCCCTCGCCGCCGCCGTCGCCGCCGGCACACTCCTCGAATCCGCGAAATCCAACATCCTCTCCCTGCTCGCCGGCACCACCAGCGAGGTGGCCGCCCAAGCCGTGGGCGAACTCGTGGAAAGCGGCGCGTGGGAGGAGCTCAACGACCGCTTCTTCAAAACCCTCGCCTTCGGCACCGGCGGACTGCGCGGCCGCACCATCGGCCGCATCGTCACCACCGCGGAACAGGGTCTCGGCGGCCCCAACGGACGCCCGCAGTTCCCATGCACCGGCACCGCCACCATGAATTTCTACAACCTCAGCCGCGCCGTGCGGGGCCTCGTCGCTTATGCGAAACACTTCGTCGGCGAGGGTCGCCGGCCGATGCTCGTCTTCGCCCATGACACCCGCCATTTCTCGCGCGACTTCGCGGAACTCAGCGCCAGGATTTGCTCGGACCTCGGTTGCGATGCCTTTCTCTTCGACGGACCGCGCTCGACTCCCGAACTTTCCTTCGCCATCCGCGAGTTGCGCGCCCATGCCGGCGTCGTCCTCACAGCCAGCCACAACCCGCCTCATGACAATGGCTTCAAGGCGTATTTCAACGACGGTGCGCAAATCGTCGATCCCCATGCCGCCGGCATCATCGCCGAGGTGAACGCCATCACCAGCGAGCACTACGACGCCCTCCCGGAAAACCGGCGCGGCACCATCACCATCCTCGGCGCGGAGATGGATGCCTGTTATGTGGAACGCCTCAAAACCCTGCTGCTCCAGCCATCGCTGCTCGCCGGCGCGTCCATCAAGATCGTTTTCACCAACCTCCACGGCACCGGCGGCCACATCAATGTGCCGATGCTGCGCTCATTCGGCTTCGAGGTCCTCACCGTTCCCGAACAGGACGTGCAGGACGGGCGTTTCCCCACCGTGGAATCCCCGAATCCGGAAAACGCCCCGGCCCTGAAAATGGCCATCGACCTCGCCCTCGCACAAGGCGCGGAAATCGTCATCGGCACCGACCCCGATGCCGACCGCATGGGCGTGGCCGTCCGCGATGCCAGCGGCGGCATGGTTCTGCTCACCGGAAACCAAATCGGCTCCCTGATGGCCTGGTACCGCCTCAAAACCTGCTTCGATCTCGGCTGGCTCACCCACGCCAACCGCAGCCGCGCCGTGCTGGTGAAAACCTTCGTCACCACCGAACTGCAAAAATCCATCGCCGATGGCTTCGGCGTCGGCATCGTCGATACCCTCACCGGCTTCAAATACATCGCCGGCAAGCTGCGCAAGTACGAGGACGCCATCCCCGCCGACAAGAAGGGCGATTACCGCTCGCTAAGCGAAGAGCAGACGCGCCTGCTGCGCCTCGAATACTCGCGCTTCTTCGTTTTCGGCGGCGAGGAGAGTTATGGGTATCTCGGCTCCGATGCGGTGCGCGACAAGGACGCCAACGGCGCGACACTGATGTTCGCCGAAGTCGCCGCCTACGCGAAATCAGTCGGCAAAACCATCCCCGGGCTGATGGATGATGTTTATAGCGAATTCGGTTACTACCTGGAAATCGGAAAGTCGCTGGTGATGGAAGGCGCCGATGGCGCGGCGAAGATCCAGGCGCTCGCCACTTCCTACGCCGAAAGCCCGCCGACAGAAGTCGATGGCTCCGCGGTCATCCGCGTCCGGGACTTCGCCAGGCAGGACCTCTACGATCAGGAAGGCGATCTGCTGCCGAAGGAGAAAATGCTCTTCGTGGATCTCGAGGACGGCCGCTCCTTCGCGGTGCGCCCGTCCGGCACCGAGCCGAAGATCAAATTCTATCTCTTCGGCAAGGCCGCACCCGGCGGCGACCTCACGGAATCCAAGCTCAAGGTCCGCGACAGCCTCGCCAGCCTCTGGGCCTGGATCGAAGCCGACGCCGCCGGGCGTTAGACGCGCTGGTGACAGCACGGTGGCCGAGCCCCGCTTCGCGTCCATTCGCGCTTGAATGATCCCAAAAAGGAATGATTTGCCGCAATCGAGATCGAAACGCACAGTCATTGAGGAACGCCGCACTACTGCTCAACGCCCGCCCGTTCCCATGACCCTTCCAGCCAAACGCCCTGGCGGGCAGGGGCGCATGCTCATCGCGGAAAATTTTCCGTGTCATGCGGGGGACTTCATGGTTCGTATGGGCCTCGTGATTCCGCAACCATCGTTCCATGACCGGGTGATCGCCCCATCGCTGCTGGCCTCGGATTTTTCAAAGACCGGCGATGAAGTCCGCCGAGCCGCCGCCGCCGGAGCGGACTGGATGCACCTCGACGTGATGGACGGCCACTTCGTGGACAACATTTCCTTCGGTCCGGCCATCGTGCAGGTTGTGAATGACGCCAGCGACATCTTCCTCGATACGCACCTCATGATTTCCCGACCGGATCATTACCTGCGGCGATTCATCGATGCCGGTTCGGACCTCATCACCGTCCATGTGGAGGCGGATCACGATGTGGCGGAGACGCTGCGGAGGATCCGCGATGCCGGCCGGCTGGCGGGTCTCGCGCTCAATCCCGCCACGCCGCTTGCCGCCGTGGAGCCGTTTCTCGGCCAAATCGACCTGCTGTTGTGCATGACGGTGGTCCCCGGCTTCGGCGGGCAGGCCTTCATGCCGGAAGTTCTGGAGAAAATCGTCGCCGCCGCGCGGATCCGGGAGACGCGCAACTTGTCGTTCCACATCGAGGTGGATGGCGGCATCGACGCGCGGACCGCCGCGCCGTGTTATGCGGCGGGCGCGAACGTGATGGTCGCCGGATCCTCCACCTTCCGCGCTCCGGACATGGCCGCCGCCATCAGCGCCATCCGCGGGGCTTGAAACCATCATGCCACTCATCGATCATTTGTTAGGAAGCAGGACCCTCCGCAAGGCGTTGTGGAAATTCTGGTATCCGTTTCTAACCAAACGGCTGCACGGCGAGGGCGTGGTGTTCCTGAATTACGCCTATGAGACCGATCCGCCGCTGGGCATCCCGCTCGCGCCGGAGGACGAGCCGGACCGCGCCTGCGTGCAGCTCTATCACCACGTCGGCACGCTGGCCGGCCTGCGCGGAAGAACCGTGCTGGAGGTGAGCTGCGGCCACGGCGGCGGCGCGTCCTACCTGACGCGCACCTTCGCTCCCGCGGCCTACACCGGGCTGGACCTCAATCCCGCGGGCATCGCGTTCTGCCGCAAGCGCCACGCGCTCGCCGGGCTGGATTTCATCCAGGGCGATGCGGAGAACCTGCCCTTCGCGGATGGATCGTTCGATGCGGTCGTCAATGTGGAGGCCTCGCATTGTTATCCGGATTTCCCTCGGTTTCTATCCGAAGTGGCGCGCGTCCTGAAACCCGGCGGGCATGTTCTTTACGCGGATTTCCGTTTCAGCGAGAGCATACCGGCGTGGGAAAAGGCGATCGCGGAATGTCCCATGGAGGTGGCCGGGATGCGGGACATCGGGCCCTGCGTGATCCGCGGCATGGAACAGAACTCCGTGCGCTCACAGGAACTGCTCGACCGCAAGCTGCCGGAATTCCTGCACGGCCTGGGGCGCGATTTCGCCGGCGTGAAGGGCTCGCGCGTTTACAACGCGCTGGTGGCGGGGAATCTGTCCTACCGGTCATATCATTTTGTGAAGCGCTGAGGTCCGTCCCGGAGAGACCGGGATTTGACAAGCCCGCCGCCATTGAATAACCAAGCCGCATGAGCGAAGCGCCGCAGGATGCATGGTTTTATTCGCGGGAAGGCGAGCAACTGGGCCCGCTGACCCTCACAGAGCTGCGGGTGAAGGCCGCGGAGGGCGGGCTCAATCCGCGCCTGGACCTGGTCTGGACGCAGGGCATGGCCGATTGGAAACCGGCGGGAGAGATCGACGGCTTGTTTGAAAAGCGCGGTGCGCCCGAGCCCGTGGAGTCGCTGGCGCCGGCGGCCGATCCCTATCAAACGCCGAAGTCCGGCGGGGCTTCCGAAATGCTGAGCCATGGCGGTGACTGGCCGGGCGCGCGACGGCGGAGTTTTTATCTGATGACGATCTTGTTCCCCTTCGCATGGAACCTCGGATTCGCGTTCGGGGCCGCGTTCCTGTCGCAACAATTCGGCCCGGAAATCATGGGCGTGGCCACGATCGGCGCCGCCTTCGTGCCGCTGTTGCTCGCCATCTACTTCGGCCTCCAACGCTTGATGAATGTGGGCATGAGCCGTTGGTGGTATCTCGGAAACCTGGTGCCGATCCTGAATTTCTGGGTCTCCTACCGGATGTATGTCTGCCCGGCGGGATATGCCTATCACAAGAAGCTCGATGGCGTGGGAGTGGTGCTCGCCATCCTCTACTGGCTGATGATCGGGCTGGTGCTGCTTTCCGTCATCGCTGTGATCGCAGTCTTGTTCGGGGCGGTCGGCAACCCGGAGATCCGTCAGCAGTTCGAGGAAGCCCTGCGCTCGCTGCCGAAAGGAGCCGCCGGGCCGTGATCCACATTTCCAAAGTGGCCGACGAGCGCCGCGCGGCCGGAGCCATGGAGTGCTGGCTGCTTCATGGGGCGGTGGGCATGGCGGCGGATTGGCGCGGCTTCGCGAAACGCCTCGCCATGGCGCATACCGGCACGCGGGCGGTGGACTTGTGGCGCTTTCTCGAATGCCAGCCGATGCCGCTGGCGGACTTCGGTCCGGCCTTCAACGCGGATGCCGGCGGTGAGGTTTCCCGCGGCACCGGCCGGGCGCTGTTAGGATACTCGATGGGCGGGCGGCTGGCGCTGCATGCGTTGCTGGAAAAAGATCATCCGTGGCAGGCGGCGGTGATCGTTTCCGCACATCCGGGGCTGGAGGATCCCGCGGAGCGCGCATCCCGGCGGAGCGCCGATGCCGAATGGGCCTCCATGGCGCTCACCGCGAACTGGCAGGATTTTCTCGATGCCTGGAACGCGCAATCCGTGCTGGGTGGTGCCGCGATCCGTGCGCCGCAAGCCTCCGGCGGCCTGATGATGCGCCGCCGGGAAATCGCGCGGAGTTTCGTCGATTGGTCGCTCGGATGTCAGGAGCCGCTGTGGGAGCGGCTTCATGAAATCACCATCCCCGTGCTGTGGGTGGTGGGCGAAAACGATGCGAAATTCCGTGAACTCGCCGGGCGGGCGGTCGCGAAAATCCCGCATGCCACGCTCGCCATCGCCCCGGGCAGCGGCCACCGGGTGCCGTGGGAGGCCGAACCATGGCTTGCGGAGCGGCTCGCGGTCTTCCTGAACTCAGGCACCGGTGATCGTGCTATTGCCAGCCCCGGGCGCTTCCTCCATAAGAACGACTCATGACACACCCATCCCGCATTATCGGATCGGCACTCTCCCTGGCGGCTCTCCTCGGCGGCCTTTCATCCGCGGAGGATTTCTCGTTTGAGAAACTCCGCGAATCAGCCCGCGGACTGGCGGCAGCACCCCATGCGGAGTCCAAACTCGAACTCGATGAATTTTGGAAAAACCTCAGCTACGACCAGCACCGGGACATCCGTTTCAAGATGGAGTCCGGCCTGTGGGCGAAGGAAAAAGCCCCGTTTTCCATCGATTTCTTCCACCCGGGGTGGACGGCCAAGAAGATGGTGGCGATCCACGAGGTGGTGGACGGGAAATCAACTCCGCTCAAGTTCGACCCGACACTTTTTGACTACGGCAAACAAAAGATCCCGGCCGGCACGCCGCCGCCAGCGGGCTATGCCGGATGGCGCGCGCGCTGCCACCTGAACTCGGCGGACTACATGGATGAGTTCCTGGTCTTTCTCGGCGCCAGCTACCTGCGGGCGATCCCGGCGAATTCGCCCTACGGCTTGTCCGCGCGCGGCCTGTCGATCGACAGCGGCCTGCCCGGCGTGCCCGAGGAGTTTCCTGATTTCACGAAGTTCTATCTTCAGCGGCCTGAAAAGGACGCGAAATCGCTCAAAGCATGGGCCCTGTTGGAAGGTGAGAGCGTCGCGGGCGCCTATCAGTTCACCATCACTCCGGGCGTGGATACCGTGATGGATATCGAGGCGGAAATCACCCTGCGCCGTCCGGTGAAACAACTCGGCCTCGCGCCGTTTTCATCGATGTATTGGTTCGGCGAGGGCACTCATCCGAAACCGCATGACTTCCGCCCGGAAGTGCATGACAGCGACGGCCTGCTGATGGAACTGGAAAGCGGAAACCTCCACTACCGCCCGCTGGAACACTCGCACAACCGCTTCCGCCACTGCG
The DNA here is from genome assembly GCA_030696085.1 of Luteolibacter sp. Taxonomy (GTDB): domain Bacteria; phylum Verrucomicrobiota; class Verrucomicrobiia; order Verrucomicrobiales; family Akkermansiaceae; genus Luteolibacter. The sequence continues at coordinate 13,654 of JAUYNL010000005.1, read as the reverse complement.
TGTTCACCCTGGAAAAGCCGCGCTCCTGGTCGCTGGTCCAGCGCGACCGCTCGTTCTCTTCCTATCAGGATATCGAGGCCGGCTATCACCACCGCCCCACCGTGCGGGTGGAGCCTGTGAAGGGTTTCGATCTCGGAAAACTCCATCTCATCGAAATGCCCACCATCGATGAAACCAATGACAACGTGATCCTCGTCTGGGATCCCCAGCCGGGCCTCGAAACCGGCAAGCCATATCATTTCCACTACCGCCTCCACTGGCTGCGCGATCCCGCTCCGTCCGGACTCTTTTCAGTGAGAGCAACGCGCTCCGGCACGCCGGTCCAGAAACCCGACGAGATCCTCATGGCCATCGACTTCGCCAAGCCGCTGCAAGCGGAACGCAAGGTCGGCGATCCCAAGTGGGACGATGTTTCCGCCATCAAACCCGTCGTCACCATCAACCAGAAGTCCGCGAAACTGCTGCATGTCGGCCTCAGCGACATGAGCATGGCCAATGTGGACGATCTTCCCGCAGGCCTCGGCCGCAGCGATCTGCTTCACATGCCCCAGGTGCTGCGCGCGTTCTTCGTGGTCGATCCACCGAAGGACCTTGATCGGATCGACATGACCTGCGAGCTCCAGGATGCCTCCGGTAAGGTGGTTTCCGAACGCTGGGTCTATCTCTGGACGCGGCCGAATCCGTGAGTCGTTAAAAATGATGATCCAGTCAGGCCCATTTTGAGCTATCATCTCCTATTCACCGAATACCTCCGTCATGCCAACGCTTGCCACCACCGTCAATGGATTGAAGTTCAAGAACCCCTTCATCATCGCCTCCGGCCCTCCCGGAACCAATGCCAAGGTCATCAACCGCGCCTTCAAGGAAGGTTGGGGCGGAGTGGTCGCCAAGACCGTCAGCCTGGATTGCTCGAAGGTCGTCAACGTCGGCCCGCGCTATGCGAAACTCATGGCCGGCGGTGGCGGGGAAGTCATCGGTTGGGAAAACATCGAACTCATCAGCGACCGAAAATTCGAGATCTGGCTGGATGAATACAAGGCGATCAAGGACGCGCATCCCGAAGGCATCCTCATCGCCTCGGTGATGGAGGAATACAACAAGGACGCGTGGTGCGAAATCATCGAACGCTGCCAGGACGCCGGCGTGGATGCCTTCGAGTTGAATTTTTCCTGCCCCCATGGCCTGCCGGAACGCAAAATGGGATCGGCCATGGGCCAGGACCCGGCGCTCCTTGAGGAAGTCTGCGGCTGGGTCATGGGCGTTTCAAAAATCCCCGTCTGGGCGAAGATGACGCCCAACGTAACCCGGATCGAGGATCCCTCCGCCGCCTCGCTGCGCGCCGGGTGTCACGGCATTTCGGCCATCAACACCATTCTATCAGTCATGGGAGTGAACCTCGAAACGCTCCGCCCGGAACCCACCGTGGAGGGCTACAGCACTCCCGGCGGCTATTCGTCCAAGGCAATCAAGCCGATCGCCCTGCGCATGGTCATGGAAATCGCCCAGCTAGTGAACAAGGAGTTTCCGGACCGCACGGTCTCCGGCATCGGCGGAATCGAGACCGGCAGCGATGCCGCTCAGTTCATCCTGCTGGGAGCGCACACCGTGCAGGTCTGCACCGGCGTGATGAAATTCGGCTACGGCATGGTGCGGGACCTCAGTGATGGTTTGTTAGGATTCATGGTATCAAAAGGCTTCAAAACCCTCGATGATTTCCGCGGTCACAGCCTGCCCTATTTCACCACCCATGCCGAGCTGGTGCGCATGCAGACCGCCCGCAAGGCCGAGGAAGCCGCAGCAAAGATGGTCAGGAGCGATGCCGAGTGGGATGGCGATGATTTCGTCAAACAATCCGACGCCCTGTCACGCTGACCCGATCAGCCAATCCATCGTCTTGCGCGCTGGCCGTTGAGCGCTTACGTTGCGGTTCCCAAACGCTTGCATTGCAGGCCGTGTGGCGGTTAGCTTTTCACCGTCATGGAAGAACGGGTAAACGAACTTCTTCCCCTCGCTGCCAAAATCGCACGCGAGTTCTCCAACATCCCCGGCCTCCCGCACGCCGAAATCGATCTGGCCGCCCAAGAAGCTCTTGCCAACGCCGCGCGGCATTTCGATCCAGCCAAAGGCGATTTCACTGCCTACGCCGCCCGCGCCATGCGCAATGCCCTACGTGATCTCTACGAACGGCAGGTCCGCCACCATCGGCACCACATTTACGATCTCGACCTCCCAATCACCGAGTCGGCCACCACCCCAGAGGCAAGGGTCCAGCAGGTTGAGGCTCCCGACTTTCCCCTGGCCGACCGCGCCGCCGCTGCCCTTGAGTCCGGAAAACGCCTCGAATTGGCGATGGAGTCCCTCTCGCCCCGCCTCCGTCTTGTGGCCGAAGGCATCCGTGACGGCAAGAGCTACAGCGAAATCGGCTCCATGCTGGGCGTTTCCAAACAAGCCGCCCACAAACTCGCTGGCGCGGCCGTTGCCGGACTCAGGGATCGTCTCGAAGCCATGGGTTTCCAAGGCGTTGATACTTTAGGCTTTCTCAAGTCCTGCGCCAAAGAAAGCCGAGTCGTCCCCCCTCAGGTTGACGATTTTCCCCCTCAACCGTAATCCCTCATTAGAACGCCCTCATGTCCGCCTCCGTCCACCTACACGTCCACAGCTCCGATGGCATCTCCAAATCCTTCTCCCTCACCGAGCACGACACCTTCCTGCTCGGGCGGATGGCAGATTGCCACCTCTGCGTTCCCGGTGATCCCCAGGTTTCTCGCCATCACTTCCTGCTCGAAGCCTGCCCGCCACTGGCATCACTCCGTGACCTCGGCAGCCTCAATGGCACCCATGTGAACGGAAAAAAATGCGGCGGACGCGAAAAAGGCGAAACGCCAGAACAAGGAGCGCTTCGCCAATACCCCAGCATCGACCTCAAGGACGGCGACCGCATCATCGTCGGCCAATCCACGATTGAGGTGCAGGTGGAAACAGCGTCCGACGCTGCGCTGGTCCCCGCTGCCCTGCCGGAAGGCGACATCTCGGGCCTCTCGCCCGAGGCGATGCACCGACTGATTTTCGGCAGCCCTGAAAAGGAACTCTTCACCCTGCCCGGCTACCGCATCCAGCGCGAACTTGGTCGGGGCGGCTGCGGGGCTGTCTATCTCGCCACCCGTGAATCCGGCGGCGATCCGGTGGCGGTGAAACTCATGCTCTCCCGCGCCCAGGCCGACGCCCGCGCCATCGACCACTTCAAACGCGAAATGAAGGTCATTGCCGGACTCAAGCACCCCAACATCGTCCGCTTCCTCGATAGCGGCTCGGACCAAGGCACCTTCTTCTTCGTCATGGAATACTGCGACGGCGGCTCGCTGGCCGATGTCGCCCAGTCCCGTGGCGGCACCCTCCCGCCCGACGCGCTCATGCCGTGGGCGCTCCAGGCGCTCGAAGGCCTCGCCGCCGCCCACAAGGAAGGCTTCGTCCACCGCGACATCAAACCGCACAACATCCTGCTCCACCGCAACCGCGCCAAGATCTCCGACTTCGGCCTCGCCAAGAACTTCCAGAAAGCCGGCCTCAGCGGCATGAGCGTGACGGGAAAATACGCCGGCACCCCAGTGTTCATGCCGCCGGAACAAATCACCAACTTCAAATACGTCAAACCCGTCTCCGATGTCTGGAGCTTCGCCGCCTCCGTCTATCAACTCCTCACCGGAAAATTCCCCTATCGCTTCGATCCCAAGCGCGACCCCATCGACATCATCCTCAACGAAAACCCCGTCCCCATCCCCGACCGTATGCCGGGGCTGGAGAAAAACCTCGCCGCCGTCATCGACAAAGCCCTCGTCCGCAATCCCAAAGACCGCTTCCCCGACGCCGGGAAACTGCAAGCCTCACTCCTCAAGCTCAAACCATGATTCGCAATCCACTCGGCAGAAACCCGGATTTTAATCCCATCGAATTCGATGGAATTAAAAAGCAGATGTCTCCACCACCAGAAATCCCATGAGCAAATCCAAGAAAAACAGCATCGATGTCCAAGGGGCCGCCATTGCCGTGGTTTCAAATGACACGGGCGATTTCATTTCGCTGACCGACATGGCGAAAAAATTCGGCGACGATGTCCTGATCTACAACTGGATGCGCAACCGCAACACCCTCGAATTCATCGGAATCTGGGAACAGATTCACAATCCGGCGTTTAAAGGTCTCGAATTCGAAACCTTTAGAAATCAGGCCGGCTTGAACCGGTTTTCGCTCACACCGAGAAAGTGGATTGAGGCCACGGGAGCCATCGGATTCCAATCCAAGGCCGGTCGCTACGGTGGCGGTACCTACGCCCACAAGGACATCGCCTTCGAGTTCGGCTCCTGGCTCAGCCCGGAATTCAAACTCTACCTCATCAAGGAATTCCAGCGCCTCAAGGACGACGAAAATGACCGCCTGAAGCTCGATTGGAACCTCCAGCGCACCCTCGCCAAGATCAACTACCGCATCCACACCGACGCCATCAAGGACACCCTCATCCCGCCCTCCATCACCAAGGCCCAGGCCTCCGCCGTCTATGCCAGCGAGGCGGATCTGCTCAACGTTGCCCTCTTCGGCCAAACCGCCAAACAATGGCGCGACGCCCATCCCGGTGCCGAGGGCAACGTCCGCGACCACGCCCCGCTGGAGCAACTCGTCGTCCTCACCAACCTCGAAAGCCTGAACTCCGTGCTCATCCGCCAAGGCCTGCCACAGCCCGAACGCCTCGCCACCCTCAACGACATCGCCATCACCCAAATGCGAGCCCTGCTCTCCGCCAGCAGCGTCAAACGCCTCAAATAAAGCTCATCGGATCTCACGCTTCCCGCCTCTCACCAAAACACTTCAAAACATCCGACACTGACTATGAATACCGCACCTCAAAAAATGCCTGTCGAATCCGATCTTGGATTGTGCATCAGCCGAAGCGATTCCTCGACGGAAGGTAATTCCTTTGATGAGATCATCGTCGGAAGGCACGCTAAGATATCTTTCAATCGCACATTGAGAATTCCAGAGGATGGGAAAACCTATCCGCTTCCTGCGGGAATGGGACGCCTGCCGATCCACCGCGTCGAGGATTATGCCGACAAAGTTCCCGAGCCTTGGCTCAAGGAAGGCGGCTATTTTATCCCACTCTATCAGAGCGAGGCTCTATTCTTAGAGTTGAATGGACCCAAATGGCATCCCTCAATCGCCAAAGTCTGCGTCGGAAGAGTCAATGCAATATCAGGTGAATTATATTCTGAAAAACTTTCAAGTCACAAGCAGGACTATGTAGTGATTCCCGATCAACATTGGCTGGATGGAATCAATTCTGGAAATGGTGTTGTTCGTCAGTTTGTTGCGATGCCTCTTGGAAAAGGGTACACAATCGAAGCTCAGATTTCCGACGAAGAAATTCACGGAGGTTTCCAGTTGTTGATCTTTGATGCCGCTGTCGGTCGATTTCCGGACAGGGATCCAGCCATTGATAAACTTATCGAAAAACTCAAAAAAGCCAGGTCGCTATCTTTGCATGACGATCATTTTTTAAACTATGAAGAAGAAGAGCTCTATTGTTCACTTTTTGGCAAGGAAGTAGAAACGAGCCCTGGGGGACCGAGTGTCCTCTTTCAGATGGCAGAAGATGAGCCGATGGGAATTGCTGCCGGAGGAAATATTGAACAGATGATTATTGCTGATTCTTATGGCATCGATTCGTGGGATAAAAACCGCACACAAGCCTTAACGATTCACTTGGTAAACAGCCTCTCATACAAAAATATTACAGGCAAGAATCCTCCACTTTCACCAATCACGAAAGTCGAATATGAAAACAGTGGAATCCCATGGTTTTCGTTTTATGACGAGAATGTTCCAAAAGTAGCTGGAGCAAGTTTGTTCAAGAGGATATTGGGCGTTTCTGAAATCGCAAATCGAAGAGGAGAGGCAGCAGGTGATTCAAAACGCGCAATGAACATTTCACCGGATAAGATCCGGAAGATCCGAACACCAGATGCGGCGGAGGCCGCTGAAGCCTATCGAATCCGGGCTTATGAAAGCGCTGCGAAATCAGAATGGAAACGGGCATTATCGGAAATCAGCAACGCAATCGACCTAAGTGGCAAGAAGAAGGCCAGTGACTTTGCATTGAGATGTTGCTGCAATTACAACTTGGAAAATTACACCGATGGTGAAGTGGATGGGAGTCTGGGGCTGGAAATCAACAGCGAATCCAAAGACGCCCGCTCATGGCGGGCATATTGCCGTCTTGCTACGGGAGATCACGAAGGTTTGAAAGAAGACGCCGATGTGCTGGCAAGTAGATCCGAAACAGCAATTTTCGGTTTCGAGATGCGTGCCGAAGCAGCAATGCTTTCCGGAAGGTATCAGGATGCCATTAATGATGCCCTCAACATTCGAAAATTAGACGTCAATCATGCCCGTGCCGAACGAATTCTGACGGAAGCACGCTTGAAGGCATCCCCAAAATAGACCAATCAGAAAGATCAAAAATTGCGCCGTGAATTCAGACGAACTATACGAAATTATTGAGACCTTCGGCGGAGGAGGGATGGGGCTTGTCCATCGCGCAAGACATAGGCTCTGGAATATCGAGGTGGCGGTCAAGCACCCCCGTCCAGAATTTCTACTTCATCGCGAGCAGGTCGAATCTTTTCAATCTGAATGCGAAACGTGGGCTGAAATCGGCCTTCATCCGTATGTAGCGACGTGCTACTACACACGCGAAATCGAAAACTTACCGTGTGTCGTGGCTGAATATGTCCCGGACGGAAGCCTTCAAGACGCAATCCGAAACAGAAGCCTCTATAAGGGTGACGAGGAAGCTTGTTTAGCTCGATTGCTCACCATCGCTGCTTCCACCGCGTGGGGACTGGCAAGAGCGCACGAATCCAATTTGATTCATTGCGACGTGAAGCCTGGCAACATGCTCCTGACTTCATACGGCATCGGAAAGATTGCCGATTTTGGACTCGCCGCCGCTTTTGATCCTTCCGGCGCTGGTGCGAAAGCCGCTGGTTTAACGCCCGTGTTTGCGTCGCCTGAGCAAATCAAGGGTGAACGCCTGACGCCTGCTGCTGATGTCTGGAGTTGGGCCGCATCCATGCTTGCGATGTTTGTCGGAGAAATTCATTGGGAATCTGGAACTGCCTGTGGCGCAGTCTTGACTGAATTTATTGAGAAAGGAGCCAAGGCCTACCGCATACCTGCAATGCCCGGAAAATTCGCGTCTCTGTTGCAGAAGTGCTTGCGGTATTCACCAATAGAGCGATCACAAAACCTCAATGAGGTCGCTATGGCTATCTGTGAAATCCACGAGCAACTCTATGGTGAGGCATGCCCGGCAGGAAAGCCCGACCTGGAATTGACTTCGACTGACTCGCTCAACAACCGCGCCGTTTCAAAACATGATCTCAATCTGACTTCTGATGTTCATCGCCTGCTCGCTGAAGCCCTCGCGATTGATGCACTTCACCCTGAAGCCAATTTCAATCTCGCATGGCTCGCGTTTCTTGGTTCCGGCGCGATCTCTGAATCCGCACTCAGAAATCTTGATTTGGTGACACGCTACGATCATGGGGAATATCGCCCGCATCTCTACAGGGCCTGCTTGCTGAATCTCCAAGGAGAATCGGATTTGGCCAATCAGGCTTTGAACCAGGCAATTCAACTTTGCGGTGTTCACGAGATAAACGACATGGAACGGCTATGGAATTTCAGCCGGGAACGGAAATTGAATTTAATTCTATCGCCGCCGATTTCCGGTGAAGATTTGGCACTCGACGCGGAGCGGTTTGGTCGTTTGATGGCCAAGACCGAAGCCGCGCTTGAAGATCGACGCTATGACGACGCGGATCGCTACCTTTTGATGAGCGGAGACATTAAGGGCTTCGCTCGTCATCCGCGACGCCGGGTGTTGTTATCGAAATCATCAAAATCACAATGAAAACTGAAAACGAATTCTTTCAAAAAGTCGCACTTGGCATGGCTGGTTGCCAGCGCGTTGAGCAACATCTCAAGCTGTTCATCAATGAAGCTTATGCTTTTGCAAAGGAGTGCATCAATGGGCGAATGGCATTCCACTTTTCAGGAGAAGATGTAGAGGATTTGCCTTTGGGACGCCTGATCCATATATTTCATAAATTTTCCGACGATCTTGAATTGGTAAAGGATTTGAAGCGATTCACGGGTGAGAGAAATTTTCTCAGCCATACAGCAATCACACATTGCTACGACTATGGCGGTGACTATTCAGAACTTACAGCAATTGATTTGAAGCCTCGGCTCATGCAAATTGAAAAAGATGCGCAGAGTTTGGTTGAGCGAATTTATCAGCACTATGGAAAGCTCCTCTGCGAGCGATACTTTGAGAATCTAGACGAAGTCAAATGACCGCTTTTCCGCTCGAACTCAACATTAAGAAATGAGCAAAACATATAAATGCAATATCCGCAGAACGATTTACAAGCTTGCTCTTGCATTGAAAGACATCTCTTCGGCTGAATTAACCTGTAAAGGATTTAAAATCGCAATTTTAGCGTCAGATGAAAAAATTTCGCATGAGGTAAACTACGCTTTTATGACTGCGATCACAACGTGCTATGCCCGTCCGTTTGTGGATAATAAAAGCACAGGAGTTCTTCAGAAACATTGGCGAAAATTCACCGATCGACGTTTGCAAGAGACCCATGACCTCATCATGAAAGCACGTCACGAAGTTTACGCACACAGTGATAGTAAAATCGCTCGTCTATTTATTGTTCCTGCAGGCGCTATGATGCGCGGCGCTGGACGAACGGCCCCTCGATCATCATGGTTTTTTGAAACCTATGAGTTCCCACCTGATGCCATCATGAATATTCATGACTGTTGTATAGATCTTAAACAGCGCTTAGAAACAGAGGTTTCCCGGTTGGTTGATGAGTTGTGCGCAAGTGGCGGCACCCCTGAGACTGAGTTCGAGCTGAAAGGTGGAATCGAAGGCGAAACAGTAAGAACGAGTGACGATGACATCACCCTCCATTGACATCACCTGGAGCCTCGCCGAGGCGGAAGCCGCGCATGCGGGGTTTTCCGAGATCGGGCTCGCACACTTTTGGGTGGGCGTTTGCAAAGCGGCGGAAGTGTCGGCTTCCGAGTTGCTGAAAGCGGGCAGCCCCGAGCTGCAGGCGATGGAAGGGCAGGTGGAGGCGGATTTTCTGGAAGTGCGGGAGGCGTTTGCCGGGGCGGGACTTTCGCCCAAGCTGCTGCGGCGGGCGATCCGGGCGGAGCTTGGAAAGCGATCGGGGAAGTTTGCCCGACCCTTGCACCGGAGTCCGGCCTTGCGGGAGGTTTTCAAACAGGGTGCTTCTTTGGCATCGGTGGATGGCGGACGTTTGCGGCCCGCGCATTTGCTGGTGGCCTTGATCGAGCGGTGGGAGCCAGTAATTTCCTCAGCGGTGACGAAGCTTGGGAAAGATCCGGAGTACGTGTTGCGCGGCTTGAGTGCTCGTTTGATCGAAGGATTTGGAGAGAGACAGAAGACTCCGAGACGCAAGACACAAGATAAGAAAGAGGAGAAGAAGGATTCCGCCTTGCGGCGCTTTGGCCGGGATTTGACGGAGTTGGCGGCGAAGGGAGCCTTGCCGCCTTTGATCGGTCGCCGGGCGGAGATGTTGAAAATCACCCAGATCCTGCTGCAAAGTCGGAAGAACAATCTGATTCTGGTGGGCGAGCCGGGCGTGGGAAAGACCGGGATTGTCGAGGGTTTCGCGCAGTTGCTGGCGGAGGGGAAATTGCCGGATGCCTTGGGTCGGCCGACGGTGATCGAGATTTCCCTGACCTCACTGGTGGCGGGGACGAAATACCGGGGAGAATTCGAGGAACGGCTGGAAGCGGTGGTGCGCGAGGCGTCCTGTGAACCGAAGCCGATTCTTTTCATCGATGAAATTCACTTGCTGCTAGGTGCCGGATCGGCCAGCGGCAGCATGGACGCGGCGAACATCCTCAAACCCGCGCTGGCCCGTGGCGCGATCCGGGTGATCGGCGCGACGACCATCCGGGAATACCGCCAGACCATCGAGAAGGACGGCGCGTTGGAACGGCGGTTCCAGGCAGTGAGGATCGAGGAACCGAGCGCGGATGAAGCGGTGGCGATCCTGCTGGCGCTCCGGCCGAGGTTGGAAGCGCATCACGGAGTGGCGCTGGACGAAGCGGCGCTGCGGGCGGCGGTGGAATGGTCGATCCGGTATCTGCCGGATTTCAGGTTGCCGGACAAGGCGCTGGATCTGGTGGATCAGGCGTGTGCGGCGGTTAGGTTTCGGACTTTGACGCCGGAGGTATCGGTTGAAGAGAAGAGTTGCGGCGAGACGCCACAACCACGGCCTGCTGCGAGACGCAGCAGCCACGTTGTGGGAAGAGAGGAGATTGCGGCGGCGGTGGCGGCGCGGTGTGGGATTCCGGTGGGGACGCTGACGGCGGATGAGGGGGCGCGGTTGATGGAGCTGGAAGGCGATCTTGGACGGCGGGTGAAAGGCCAGCCGGAAGCGATTTCCGCCGTGGCGGAGGCGGTGCGGTTGGCGCGGGCCGGATTGAAGAAACCCGGGCGACCGGTGGGCGTGTTTTTATTCGTCGGCCCGAGCGGCACCGGCAAGACCGAGCTGGCCAAGGCGCTGGCGGAGAGTTTGTTTCACGACGAGCGGCGCTTGATCCGCTTCGACATGTCCGAGTTCATGGAAGAACACAGCGTGGCGAAGTTGATCGGCTCGCCGCCGGGATATGTCGGCCATGACGAGGGCGGCCAGCTAACAGACGCAATCCGCACGCATCCCTACAGTGTGGTGCTGTTCGACGAGATCGAAAAAGCCCATCCCAAGGTGCTTGATTTGTTTCTCCAGATTTTCGATGAAGGCACGCTAACCGATGCACAGGGGAGGAAGTGCGACTTCCGTGAGTCGGTGATTATTTTGACGAGTAATCTGGGAAGTGGTGGATTGGTGAAGAGGAGGATGGGGTTTGGGGCGGAAGAGGAAGAACGCAGGCAAGATGCCTGTGCCCCTGTGGAAGAGGCGATCCGCAAACACCTGCGGCCGGAGCTGGTAAACCGGCTGACGAAGATCGTGCATTTTCAACCGCTGGGATTTGATACAGTGCGGGAGATTCTTGGGAAGCTGTTCGACGACTTCAATGAGCGGCTGGCCGGCCGCGGGGTGACGGTGGAATTGGACGAGAGCGCGAAAGAGCTGATCCTGCGAGAAGGGTTCAGCGTGGAGTTCGGAGCGCGGAATCTGGAACGTGTCATGGATCGGATGTTAGGCACACTGATCGCGGAGGCGTTGCTGACTGGGAACATCGCTGCCGGCCAGAAGATACGACTGGCAGCACGAGACGGGCAGATGGAGGTTCGGAAATGAATTTCCGATTTTCAGGTATCCCGACCAATGGGACTGCCTGAAAAACAATGTGTTAGCGCGGGCTTCGCCGCGCATGCCTGCGAGCTCTGGCGGTGAATCACTTCTTGGCCCGGATGTGCCAGATCTCGACGATCTGGTTGCGTTCCGGGATGCGGCTGCTGAAGCGGTTGGTCTGGCCGAGATAGACGGCCTGGGTGAATTGCTCGGGTCGTTTGACTTCGGTGATCGCCTGCGCCGCCGCAGTCGCGCGGTCGGAAGAAAGTGTCTGGTTGCTGTTCACGTTGCCGGTGGTGGAGGCGTAACCGATCGCGAGAAGCAGGTCCCCGTCCGGAATCGCGGCGACAAAGTCCCGGACTTTCTGATCATCGAGCGGAGGCAACTCGCTGGACCCGGTCGCAAAATTCAAGGTATGGAGGACGTTCGCGCCGAGTTTCACTCCGAGGCTGCTGTAGGCGGTGGAAATCTCCGAGTCCGATTTGCCCTCAAGCTGGCGCAAGCTGCGGAACAATTCCACGGCTGCGGGGAGAAGCTCGTCTTCCGACCTGGCGAACAATTTCGCCTGTTTCAGATCCCCTTCCAGATCCCTGACGCGGGCTTCGAAAAACTCCTTGGCGCGCAGCGTTTCCTCGAAGCGGCGCTTGAGGTCGGCATAATCGTCTGGCGAAACGCCGGCACTCATGGTGCGCATTTTCTCACGGAGTTCCTTGAGCTCGGCGGAAAGCGCGTCGCGCTGGGACTTCACATCGATCAGGTCGCGGCGGAGCAGGTCCATGTCGGACGCACCGACGAGGGCGCGCTGCAGATCGGTCTGCAGCCGCGTGTTGTCGGCGGTGAGCGCGGCGCGGAGTTTTTCGGAGCGCAGGATTTCGGCGTTCCGGGCGGTGAGCTCGTTGTCCTTCTCCGAAAGCAGTTTCTGATAGCTGCCGGCCAGGGCGACCAGTGAATCGGCGTCCTTTTTCATGCGCCCGGCGATTTCCTCGATGGGCTCTGAAGTGCCTTCGATGGGGCGCAGGCCCATGGCGATGCGCTGGTTGTTGTATTCATTGCGCAGGGCGTTGGCTTCCGCCTGCAGCGCCGAGAGATCGGCGGTGGAGGTGGATTTCAGGAAGGAACTGTTTTTGAGCACCATCACGATGAGCACGCCGAGCAGGGCGATGATCACGAACGCCAGTGCGACGGCCGGAGGGAGATTGGTCTTGGAGGTGGTTCCGACAATAATTACAAAGGGACGGGCCTTTAATCAGAATTCTGCGTGACAATCCCTTTCCGGCCAGGTAGTTCTTCCGCATGAGAAAAGCGCGTTGGTTGGCAGAGTGGCGGAAATCCGCTGGGAAACCGGTGCTTTACCATGTGCTATCGCGCGTGGTGGACCGGCGGTTCGTGCTTGAGACGGAGGAAAAGGAGAAATTCCGGACCTTGATGCACATGCAGGAAAACTTCACGGGGTGCCGGGTGCTTTCCTACTGCCTGATGGACAATCACTTTCATCTTCTGCTGGAGATCCCGCCGATGGCGGAAGGCGGAATTTTGGATGAGGAACTGCTGAGGCGCTTGTCGGCGATTTACGGCGAGGCATTCGTTGCTGGCGTGGCTCAGGAATTGGCGGAAGCCAGGGCGGCGATTTACACGAGCGAAAGCGGAATGGACGAAGCGGTTGCCTCGATTCACAAGCGCTTCACCTACCGCATGCAGGATCTGGCGGAGTTCATGAAGGGACTGCTACAGCGGTTTTCCCAATGGTTCAATCGAGCGCATTCGCGTTCCGGGACGTTGTGGGAGGATCGGTTCAAGAGCGTGATCGTGGAGGACGGCGTGGCGGCGAGGACGATGGCGGCCTACATCGATCTCAATCCGGTGCGTGCCGGGATGGTGAAGGATCCGGCGGAGTATCGCTGGAGCAGTTATGGGGAAGCTGTGGGAGGCGGAGCGAAAGGGAATGGAAAAAAAGCGCGGGAAGGCTTGGTACGAGCGTATTTTTGCGATCAGGGAGTCGGCTTCGAGGCAGAGAAATGGCGCGAGGTTTCACGGTTGTATCGGCGCATGATGGGACTGGCCTTAGGTCGGAAACCAGGACGAGCGGTAGTGAGCAGGGCCGGAAACCATCGAGGGCAAACGACCAAGAACACCGCCGAGATGTTAGATAGCAGGGACAACGAAACCGTTTTAAAAGATATCGGAATGGCGAAGATGCTGCGTTGCCGAGTGCGCTATTTCAGCGACGGAGCCGTGATCGGCAGCAAGGA
>JAUYNL010000104.1 GCA_030696085.1 Luteolibacter sp. | reverse complement strand
AACGCCAGCGTGTGTGAAGTTCCTCCCTGGTCAACCGATCCATTGACGAGGACATCCCCGTTATCATTGATATCCACCGGATAGAAAGTTCCCCCGGCATACTCGGGTGGTGTCGGAAACGCTTCAGAACTCCAAATTCCGAGAGGATTGCCTGCAGAGCCATTGCTCTGCAGGGAAAGCCGATATTCCTGAAGGGCGGTGAGGCCGTCGTTGTCAAAATCCGATCCCGCGTCGGCGGCGGCATCGGGATCGTGATGGAACCGAGCTTCCCAGATGTTAGGGATTTCATCCCCATCCCGGTCATTCGGGTCCACCGGTGGTGAGTTATTGGCGGGGCCGGAGTCTGGCGGAGGGGGAGTTTCTCCGCCGCCGGAGCCGCCGCCCGGTGCGGGTGAGGCGGCGAGACTCGGCATGATCTGAAGGGTGCCCATTGATAACAAGGTTCCGAGAACGAGACCTAAGACCATGGCGTGGAAGAGGCGGACGGGCCACGAGTTCATGGTTTCTATTAAATCAATGCTCCCCGATGCGAAATCCGGACGCGGGAGGCAAGAAGAAATTCAAGATCTATGATTTTGCATCAGGGCGCTTGTGGAGGTTTGATCCGCGCCAAACCATGATCTCGCTGCGTTTCAAATAGGGCTAAACAAAAGGGCACAAAAAAACCGGGTCGGGCTCTTGAGCCAAACACTCGCTTGCTCCACGGGTCGCTTGAAATCCGTAGCGCCAGCACTTCGGCGGACTGGGAAATCGCCCATCAAATGCTTGATGAAGAGCATTTTCCTGGCGCACAGCCTCTCCCTGAACGGCAAGAGCATCCTCGCCGGGTTGGACCAGCGCGGTGATGGCTGCGAGGATACGGACACCTCACTTCTCCACCATCGGCGGCGGGAAGGGCTGGTCGGATACGATCCAGTCCTCGTTCTTGTCGGTGAAGGTTTTCAAGGCCCATTCGCTGGGCAGCAGCACCACCAGCCAGCCGTTGGAATCGCGGGCCAGCGCCGCGCCCAGCGATAGCGAGGGCCGGGCTTCCGGCGCGAGCGGATCGCCCGCCTTCGGCTTGAGCCAGCGGGCGATGCTCCAGCTTGCCTGTTCGATCCGTGTTTCCGCGGCGTATTCGCCTTCGAGACGGTATTGCAGCACCTCGAACTGCAGCGGGCCGACCGCACCTAACAGCGGAATCTGAGGCCCATCGGTATCGAGCAGTTGGAACTCGCTGGCCACGCCTTCCTTGAGAAGCTGCTGGAGGCCGTCGCGGAAACGTTTGTATTTCGCCGTGCTCTTGTTGTGGAGGTAGGAGAAACATTCCGGCGCGAAACGCGGGATCTCGTGGAAGGTCACGCCGGGCATGGAGGCGAGCGTGTCGCCGATCAGCAGGTCGTAGTTTCCGACCAATCCCACGACATCGCCGGCGTAGGCGGCGTCCACGGTTTCCCGCTCGCGGGCGAAGAGCCGCTGCGAGTTGCCGAGACGCATGCGGTCGCCACTGCGGGTGTTGAGCACATTCATGTCGCGCTCGAATTTTCCGGAAACGATGCGCACGAAGGCCACGCGGTCGCGGTGCTTCGGATTCATGTTCGCCTGGATCTTGAAGACGAAGGCGGAGAATTCCTCGGACGCCGGATCGATCATGATGTCAGCGCTCGCACGCGGCAGCGGCGATGGCGAGAGTTCCAAAAACCTATCCAGTAAAAGCTGCACGCCGAAGTTGTTCGCCGCGCTGCCGAAGAAGACGGGCGTCAGCTCACCCGCCAGGACCTTCTCCAGATCGAAGTCCGCGCCCGCGCCTTCCAGCAGCTCCAGCTCGTCGCAAACCTGCCGGTAGGTCCCCTCCTCCACGGCTTCCCGCACGCTCTCGTCCTCGATGCCCGTCACCGCCACCGGCGCGCGGTATGCGCCATGCACGGTGCGTTGGAAAAGATGCACCTGTTTCTGCTCGCGGTCATACACGCCCTTGAAACGCGGGCCGTCGCCCAGCGGCCAGTTCACCGGATAGGCGTGGATGCCCAGCACGCTTTCCAGCTCGTCGAGCAGATCCATGGACGGCCGCGCCGGGCGGTCCATCTTGTTCATGAAGGTGAAGATCGGCACGCCGCGGCGGCGGCAGACTTCGAAGAGTTTCCGGGTCTGGCTTTCGATGCCCTTGCCGGCGTCCACCACCATCACGGCGGCGTCCACGGCGGTGAGGACGCGG
Organism: Luteolibacter sp.; assembly: GCA_030696085.1. Lineage (GTDB taxonomy): Bacteria > Verrucomicrobiota > Verrucomicrobiia > Verrucomicrobiales > Akkermansiaceae > Luteolibacter. The sequence continues at coordinate 76,140 of JAUYNL010000104.1, read as the reverse complement.
TAGGTGTCCTCCGAGAAATCCTTGTGTCCGGGCGTATCGAGGATGTTGACCACGCAATCCTTGTATTCGAACTGCAGGACGGTGGAGCTAACGGAAATGCCGCGTTGTTTTTCCAGCTCCATCCAGTCGGACGTGGTGGCCCGCTGGTTTTTCCGGGCGGTCACGCTGCCGGCCAGGTTGAGCGCTCCGCCGTAGAGCAGGAATTTCTCGGTGAGCGTGGTCTTGCCGGCGTCCGGGTGGGAGATGATCGCGAAGGAACGGCGGCGGCTCACCTCACGCTGGAGCGCGGGCGAGGGAATGGCGTAGGTGGAAACGGACATGAAATCGGCCCGCAGGGGGTAAACGCCGGGGCACTGCCGATCAAGCCCGGATGACTCCACGGCCCGGAATGCGAATCGGCGGAGGCTGAAGAAGGGGGGGGCCTCCAGCTTCCGCCGACTGATTTTTCGGGGGGGATTGTTTCTCGGGGGGATGTCGGGCTCCACTACGTTCGGGGGGGGCGAAACGGTCGCGGCGACACACGAGGGATATCCCATTTCCGGCCACAAGCAAGTCCGCGATCACGTAAAATTTAAAATGAATCGGCGGATGTTGAAGGGGGGAACCTCCCACATCCGCCGACCATGTTTTGGGGGGATTGTCTCGGTCTCCGCGTTGTTTGGGGGGAAACGGTCGCGATGACTCCCAGGAGATACCCCATTTCCGGCCAAGGTCCCATAACGTGATCGTGTATTCAACGCTTCACGCCCACCGGCTTTCCCCTCACACTCGCGCCGATGCGTGACGATACCCGCCGCTGGATCCTCGCCGATCAAGCCCATTGCTGGCACCCCTTCACCCGCCAGGGCGAATGGTGCGCCCCGGATCACGATCCCCTGGTCCTCACCCACGGCAAAGGCGTGTGGCTATGGGATTCCGAGGGCCGCCGCTACCTGGATGGAAATTCCTCGATCTGGACCAACATCCACGGCCACGCCCATCCATTGATCTCCGCAGCCGTCCGCGCCCAGCTCGAAAAAACGGCGCACATTTCGTTTCTCGGCTTCACCCACCCGCTCGCCGCCGAACTCGCGGAAAAACTCTGCGGATTTTTCCCGAAGCACACACTCGAACGCGTCTTCTTCTCCGATGACGGCTCCACCGCCGTCGAGTGCGCGTTGAAAATGGCCGTGCAATACCGCCAGCAATCCGGCGAACCGCAACGCGGCGCTTTCGTCGCCTTCGCCGATGGCTACCACGGCGACACCCTTGGTGCGGCCTCGCTTGGCGGCGTGGGAAGATTTTTCGAACGCTTCAAGCACGGCTATCCGGTCACCCATGTGCGCTCTCTGGACGAACTCCGCCACCTCGACGTGAAGGAAATCGCGGGCGTAGTCATCGAACCGCTCATCCAAGGCGTCAACGAAATGCGCCCCTGGCAAGCCGGCATGCTCGCGGAACTCCGCTCCTGGTGCGACCAAACCGGCGTCCACCTCATTCTCGACGAGGTCATGACCGGCTTCGGTCGCACCGGGAAAATGTTCGCCTGCCAGCATGAAAACGTGATTCCGGATTTTCTCTGCCTCGCCAAGGGCATCACCGGCGGCACCCTGCCCATGGCCGCCACCCTTACCACGGGAGCCATCTACAAGGCCTTCCTCGGAGCGCCCGAAAACGCCTTCTACTACGGCCACAGCTACACCGCCAATCCCCTCGGCTGTGCCGCCGCCCTTGCGAGTCTTGAAGTTTTTGAGGAGGAAAAAACTCTCGAAAACCTTTCCGCGAAGATCGGGCAGCTCCGCATCGGCCTAGCCGCGCTCATGGCAGCCCATCCCATCATCCACGAGATTCGCCAATGCGGTTTCATCGCCGGCATCGAACTCCGCCAGCCCGACGGCGGGAAATTTCCGCCCGCCAGCCGCGTCGGCGAGAAAGTCTGCCAGGCCGCCCGCGCCCATGGCCTGCTCACCCGGCCGATCCTCGACACCATCGTCCTGATGCCGCCGCTCTGCATCGATTCCGGGGAGCTCGACTGCGCCATCCACGCCCTCGGTGCGGCGATTTCCTCCATTCCGGGCATTCATGCCGCTGCCCCCTTCAAAGTCCCATCACCGAGGCTGCACATCCGGCACTGAAGGGCCGATGGCCTGCGCGAAGCGCGTTTTGGAGCGGATCATCAAGGTGCCGAGACAGAAATCCGCAAGTGGCAGCACCACGTTGAAATTCTTGTGCATGTAGCGGTGGTGAAGCAGGTGGTGGCCGTTCAAACGACGGAACCACCATGGTTTCTCGATCCTGCGCTCCTTGGGCAGGTGCATGCACCAATGAATGTATTCATAGAACCCATAATATGCGCTGAACGCCGTGATCGCCCCCAAATGGATGCCCCAATGACCGGTGGCCCAACTGATGAGCGCACAGGGAATGGAGAAGATCAGGATAAGTACCGGCCCGTTCCACCAGGCCATCGGAATGGTTTCCTTGTCGTGATCGTGGACCAGGTGGTAGGTGTGATCCGCCTTGAAGGTCTTGTGGTGGACCACCGCGTGGGCCTGGAAGGCGTAGCGGAAGGAACCCAGCGGGCGGTGCATCACATACTTGTGCAGCAACCACTCGAAAAAGGACGCGAATACGACATTGCCGAGAAAACCAATGCCGAGCCAAAGAGGAAAATTGTTCATGATAAGGAAATCCCGGAAGCCGCTTTCAATGCATTCCGCCGGGGCTGCGGGAAGCTCTTCTTTTTCGGGCTCTTGTCGAGCGAACAAATCCGGAATCCGGGATTTCCAACATGTCACAAGGCCATGATTTCCCGACGCCGGACCTCATTCACTCTCTCTCAAGGCGTCGCGCAGCGCGAAGTGGTAATCCCGCCGGCTGAGTTCATAGCCGCCGAACTGCCGCAGGTGCGGCGTCATCCACTGGCTGTCGAGCAACTTGAAACCCCGCTCGCGCAGGTTCTCCACCAGGGCGACGAGGGCGATCTTCGAGGCGTCGGTTTTGCGGGAAAACATGCTTTCACCGAAAAACACGCCGGGAAGTTCCACGCCGTAGAGTCCGCCTTGGAGACCTTCGTCATCCCAACACTCCACTGAGCGGGCGAATCCAAGCGCGTGGAGCTGGCAGTAACTTTCCAGGATCACCTCATCGATCCAGGTTTCCTCGCGTTCGGAGCAGGCCAGCATGACCTCGCGGAATGCCCCGTCCCAGCGGATCTCGAAAGGCCGGCGTTTCAGTGCGCGGCAGAGGCCGTGGGGAATGTGGAAACGATCATCGAGCGGGACGAGCCCGCGCATCTCGGGGGAGAACCAACGGATCTCCCCGCCGTGCGCCATGGGAAAGACGCCTTTCGCATAGGCATCTAGCAGGACTTCCGGCGGGATGGACATGATGGGGAAAACTCTTCAGGCCACATCGGCTTTTCCGGAAATCACGGCGAAGGCATTGTGGTCGTGGATGCTTTCCTGATTCACTGCCTTGACGGTGAACGAAGCGACCCGCTTGTCGGCTAACAAAAGTGCGGCGGCGTTGCGCACCACATCCTCGACAAACACCGGGTTGTCATAGGCCTGCATCGTGACGTGGCGCTCGTCGGTACGCTTGAGCAGCGCGTAAACCGGCGCGGAGCCGGATTTTTCGGCGATCTCTATCAAGTCCTCGATGAGGATGAGCTCGCAGCCGTTGCCTTTCTTTTTCGGGCGGACTTCGAGGGTGACGTGGCCGCGCTGGTTGTGTGCGCCGTAATCGCTGATCTCCTTGCTGCACGGGCAGAGCGTGGTCACGGGCACGGTGACGCGCAGCACCAGGTCATCATGCGTGCCATTGGAGGTGCCCATGAACACACAATCGCAGCCGACCTTCGCCGCAGCCCCCGAAACCGGGGCCATCTTGGTGACAAAATAGGTGAATGCCACCTCGATGTGCGCCTCCTCGGCATGAAGCTGCGTTTTCAGATCGCGGAGAATGTTCGGCAGCGTGCGTGAGGTGACCTCGCCCTCGTGTTTGCTGAGCACTTCGAGAAAGCGGCTCATGTGCGTGCCCTTGAACTGATGCGGCAGATGCACCGACATCGAAATCTTGGCGACGGTGGGAAATGGATTTCCGAGGTGGTCGGTCACCTGGATCGGATAGCGGAGATCCGAAACGCCGACCTGATCGATGGCGATGCCACGGGTGTCCGGAGTGGCCTGGATATCTGGCAGTGTTTTGTGAGGCATGAGTCAGATTGTGGATTCGTATTCCGCCCAGGACGAGGTGGTTTCCCAAACCCGCACGCGGACGAGGCGCACGTCGGCGGCGAGCCGATAGCGGGTGTCCGTGCGGGCGGCGTAGGATGCCAGGGCGTCGGACGCGTGATCAAAGATGGTGCGCGCCATGAGTTCGGTGGTGGGATCCTGGTTTTCGAAGCCGATCACACGCTCACCATAGCGGGCCTTGAATTCCTGATAGGCGGGATCCGCGGTGTTCATGCAAAGCGCGTGATCGAAGGTGTCGAGCCAATCGCCAACGGCTTCCTTGATGATTTTGAAATCGCAGACCATCTGGTTTTCATCGAGCCCGGCGGCTTCGATGACGAACTCGATCTTACGCGTGTGCCCGTGCGGAAACCTGCACTTGTCCGGATGCCTGGTGAGCATGTGGCCGTTCTCCACTTCGAGGGATTTGCAAATTCGGTAGGGCATGAGGGAGGTCAGGAGTCGAGGCGACGAAAGGCTTCTTTTCAAGCGCGGGATTGCGAATTCCAAAAATAGAACTCTCAAATGGGACGTTTTCATCCTCAATCATCGACCGCGCCCGCGAGTTCCTCAGCTGCTGGAAACTCCTCGCCTCGGGCACGGACCTCTCCGGCTGGAAGATGGCCACGTTGGAGGCGCAACTGGACACCGCCGCAAAGGCCCGCGAAAAAGTCCGCGCCGCAGAGGTCAGGCTGTCGGCTCTCCGCCTCGAACGCAGGAAGGCGGAGCGCGAACTCGCCCGCCTGTTGGTCAAGCTCGGTTACGCCGTGCAGGGTGATCCCGCTCACGGCGGCGACTCCGCGTTCTACACCGCCCTCGGCTATGTCCCGGCCAGCAAACGCCACCCCGGCCGCCCCCGTAAAAAACGCGTGCCGTGACGGGAGGGTTTGTGAACATGTTTGCTCTGACCCCAATGGTGCCAACCAAACGTCGGCTCGTCGTCGGCAGCGCCCTTCAGTCCCACAAGTAGGGGCACCTCGCAGCCTTTTTCCTTCACGCCGTGGGTGAATCCTACCAAACTCCGAAAGTCTGATTCACTTCGGTAGGCCTCCCCTGCGTCTGGCATGGGATGGGAAGAAAAAACGTGAATCCAACACTTCCTGAAGATCCTCCTCCATGCCTACCCAACCTCTGCTCGACGACACCTTTCTCCGTGCCCAGTGGGCCGCCGAATTCGACACCTTCCAAGCCAGCCCGGCATCCGCCGAACTATTTGCGCGCCTCCGAGCGTGGGCTAGCCGCGATCGGCTCAACGAACGCGCCTCCGAAACCGCCTTTATCCAGCGCTTTTTTTCTGAAACCTGGGGCTACCACCTCCAAGGCCACGAAACCCCGGCCTACACCTGCCGGCCGCAATATGAACTCACAGGAGCGGGTCAATCCGGCGGCACCGGCTACGCCGACCTCGCCCTCGGCCATTTCGGCGGCGACTCCGTCCCGCAGATCCTCTGCGAGTTCAAGGACATCCGCTCCGGCCTCGACGCCAAACAGGCGCGCAAAGGCAACAACCGCTCGCCCGTCGAGCAATGCTTCGACTATCTCCAGTCCGCTTGGCAATCGCGCGACCGCGACTGCCTCACCGAGCCTTTTTTCGCGCTCGTCACGGACATGAATGAATTTCGCCTCTACGCCCGTCGCCTCGGGCGCGGCCAATACCAACGCTTCATCCTCTCCGGTCCCGACACCCCCACCGAGCCCACCCTGCTTTCAGAAACCCCGGCCGGCGCGTTCCGCCGCTTCGTCTTCTGGCGACTATTCCAACCCGACATGCTGCTGGCCGACCGCGGTGCTCCCCCTCTCGACCGCCTTCTGCGCGACCAAGTCGTCCGCGAAAAAACCATCGAGAAGGATTTCTATCGCGAATACCGGGAATACCGTGAGTTCGTCTATCACACCCTCGTCGAGGCGAACCCGAACTTCACCGGCACGCGCGGCCAGCTCGTGCGTCTCACCCAGCGCTTCCTCGACCGTTGCATTTTCATCCTCTTCTGCGAAGACATGGGCCGCGTCCTCCGCTACCCGCCCGCCCTGCTTCGCGACATACTCATCGAGAAAAGCCAAAGCAGCTTCTACGATCCCGAAGGCTCCGGCCCGTGGGACGAAATGCGCGCCCTTTTCCGTGCCATGCGCGACGGCGGAAACTTCGGCTCGCACTCCATCGACCGCTTCAACGGCGGCCTGTTCGAGCAAGACCCGGAATTCGACGCCCTCCACATCCCCGCCAAGGTCTTCTGCGCCCACGGCCAGGCCACCGACCTGCTTTCCCACCCGCGCACGCTGCTCTACTTTTCCGCCGCCTACAACTTCGGCCTCAGCTCCGCCGCTGGCGAACGCGCCATCTCGCTTTACACGCTCGGCCGCATCTTCGAGCAATCCATCACCGAGCTGGAAATCATGGAGGCCGAGGCGGATGGCCGCGTCTCCATCAACAAACTCAGCAAACGCAAAACCGACGGCGTCTATTACACGCCCGAGTGGACCGTCAGCACCATCGTCGAGCAAACCGTCGGCGCACGCCTCGAGGCCATCAAATCCGAACTCGGTTTCGACACCCTGCCGCCGCTCGACGATGCCGCCATCGCCGAATACCGCGCCTACCTGAAAGACAAACGCCGCACCGCTTCCGCCGCCGGGAAATGGATGGCCTTCTTCGACAAATACCGCACCCGCCTCGGCCAGCTTCGCATCATCGATCCCGCCTGCGGCTCCGGTGCATTCCTCATCCAGGCACTCAACCGCCTCGTTGAAGAATACCGCTGGGTCGTCGCCGAAGAAGAGCGCATCACCGGCGAGCGCAGGCTGTTCGATCAAGATTCCATCATCCGCTCCATCCTCTCCCACAACATCTACGGCGTGGACATCAACCAAGAGTCCGTGGAAATCACCAAGCTCGCCCTCTGGCTCCACACCGCCGCCCCCGGCCAGCCGCTCTGCTCGCTTGATCACAATATCCGCTGCGGCAACAGCCTCGTCGGCCCCGACTTCGACGCCTTCTACAACCAGCGCCACAGCACCCTCTTCGCCGCCGCCGATCCCAACGAACGCGAGCGCATCAACGCCTTCGACTGGCACGCCGCCTTCCCCGAAGTCTTCGCCCACGGCGGCTTCGACTGCGTCATTGGCAATCCGCCCTACATCAAGCTCCAGCACTTCCGCCGCGCCCAGGACGACACCGCCGCCTACCTCGTCGATGCCAAAAACCCCGACGGCACTCCGCTCTACGCCAGCACCCAGAGTGGCAACTTCGACATGTATCTGCCCTTCATCGAAAAGGGCATCCGCATCCTCAAACCCGAAGGCCGCATGGGCTACATCGCCCCCAACGTCTGGATGGTCAACGAATACGGCAAACCCCTCCGCCAGCTCATCCGCCGCACCCGCACCCTCGACCGCTGGCTCGACTTCAAAAGCCACCAGATCTTCGACGAGGCCATCACCTACACCGCCCTCCAATTCTTCCGCAGCTCCGCCGTCCCCGCACTCACCTGCGCCTTCGCCCCCGACGGCAACGCCGCCGCCATCCATTGGGAAAACGCGGATCAAATCCCGTATGAGGAGCTGCCGGAGGATGATCCATGGATTCTTGCTCCACTGCGGGAAAAAGAAATGCTCGGCAAATTGTTAGCAAGCCATCCGCCCCTGTCATCCTTTGCTGCTGAGAACGCGGTCGGATTTCGTGGCATCGAGTCAGGCGCGGACGAGTTCTATCATTTTGATAGGAACGCTCCCAACCGGTATGTCGGTGCCAAAAACGGTGCGAGAATGGACATGCGAGGTGTCGAAGCCGAACTTGATGATGTCGTCATGCGGATGCTCGTTTCCTCAGAAGATGCGAAGCGCTACACGCAACCGAATCCCGTCAGGCATACGATCTTTCCTTATCGAACCGACGGGAAAGCCGCAGCTCTGTTATCCGAATCCGAGATTCGGTCGAACTTCCCGCTCTGCTGGAAATGGTTTGAGACGCATGAACAGAACCTGAGACAGCGCGACACCGGTGCGATGAATCTGGATTTCGGATGGTATGCATACACGCGGCCGATGAATCTCCATCTTCAGGAGAAGCCCAAAATTGGCATCCCGCAAACCGTCCAGAACTTAAATGGTTTTTTTGATAGCGGTGGAGAGTTCTGTTTCAACAACGTCCGCGTAGGTGGGATTCTTGTGCCGGATGAGATGACAGGTTGGTTTTTGCTGGGAGTCATCAACAGCACAGTTCCCAACTGGGTTTTCAAGCGCATCGCACGCCCAAAAGAGGGCGGTTACTACGAAGCCAACAAACAATTCATCGCCCCGCTCCCCATCCCCGACGCGTCCCCCGAGCAGCGCGCGGAAGTCGGCGCACGTGCCCGCGAGTTACAGGAACTTCACACTCTCCGCCGCGACACCATCGCCAAGCTCGATCAGCGCCTCCACAGCGCCCAGACCACTCCGATCACCCTCCAAGCCGATCGCCTCTGGTCGGATATCGGCACCCCCGCCACTTGGAAGAAATCGCCGGAAGTTCCCGCCGGTCTCCAAGGCCGAGCCCTCACCGCCTGGGCCAAGGAACGCCACGCCAAAGCCCTCCAGCAACGGCTCGACACCCTCGACGCCCTGCTCCAACCCGGCGTTGCCATCACCGTCACCAACACCGACGACGAACTCGCCCTCCACATCGGCGGCCGCGAAGTCCTCCGTCACTACGACCGCCTCCATCTGCCCTTCACCGCCGCCCAATGGCGTCACGCCCTCCGCGGCATCAACGTCACCGAAGCCTTCAACGCCACCCGGCTCCTCAAACTCCTCCTCACCCTCCGCACCACCACCGAGGACACGCTCCGCGACCGCATCCTCGCCCTGGACCAGGAAATCACCACCCTCGATCAAACCCTCGCCACCAAAGAAGCCGAACTTAACGCCCTAATCTACCAACTCTACCACCTCACCCCCGAGGAAATCGCGATGGTGGAAGCCGGGTGAGCCGTGGCGGCGATCACCGGTCGCCACATAAAGCAACTCGCATCCTATTTCTCCACCCTGCCGCTATCATCCCAGAATGCCGGTGACATCCGGCCCAGTCCGAGCTAGCGTCCCACTATGCACATCGAAATGGACATCCCTGAGACCGCCTTCAGTGCGTTGCGCCTGTCGCCTCCTCAGTTCGCGCGTGAGCTACGGCTTGCTGCGGCTTTGAAATGGTATGAAGCAGGCATGATATCCCAATCCAAAGCCGCGACCCTTGCGGGGGTCTCGCGCGAGGAGTTTCTAGTGGGCTGCGGCAGGTTTCAGGTCTCCGCCGTGCAGACCACTGCCGAAGAACTCGCCGAAGAACTTACCCGTGACTGAAAACTGGATCATCGATGCCTCACCGCTGATCCTGCTCGGAAAAGCCGGGCAACTTGGCTGGTTGCCGCAAATGGGACGCATCGTTGTCCCCGAATCCGTGGCCGCCGAAGTGGTGGCCGGTTCGCCTGCGGACCCCGCGCGTCAGTGGCTCGAAGCGGCAGAAGGAGCGGCTTGCATCGTGCGAGATCTTGTCTTCACGAGCGACTTGCTGGCGTGGGATTTGGGCGCGGGCGAAACCGCAGTGATTGCCATGGCCCGGGCCAATCCCGGACATGAAGCGGTGTTGGATGATGCCGCCGCTCGTCGTTGCGCGATGGTTTTCGGCATCCCCATGCGCGGTTCCCTCAGCATCGTGGCGCTTGCCAAAAGGCGTGGACTCATCACTGCCTGCCGACCGGTCTTCGACAAGATGCTGGCCGCCGGTCTTTATGTCTCGCCCGCACTGGTGGAACAGGTCGCACTCGCCGCGGGTGAATGACGCTGCAAAACTTGGTCATGACATCGTCCTTCTTCCCATGGCCTTGCCTCACTCATTGCACTCGCGGCTCGAAGAGTCTGCCATACGTGCCCATTTTTGTTAGTCGGGACTAACCATCCACTCTCAACTCATCCTCGGCAGCGCGGGAGTCTGCTCATAGGCGGTGGGATCGGGCAAGCCGGCGAGCAGGAACGCTTCGCGGCGTTCGACGCAGGTGCCGCAGGTGCCGCAATGGATTTCGCCACCTTTGTAGCAGGACCAGGTTTCCGCGAAGTCGATGCCGAGTTCGGCACCGCGGCGGGCGATGGCGGTTTTGTCCATGGCGATGAACGGACGGAGGAGCTGGATCCTGGCGTAAGTCCCCTGCCCCATCGCCTCGCCCATGGCTTGCATGAAGAGCTCGCGACAATCGGGATAGATCGCGTGATCGCCGGAATGCGCGGCAATGACGACTCCCTCGGCATGGATGCTCTCGGCGTAGCCGGCCGCGATGGCGAGCATGATTCCATTGCGGAACGGAACGACGGTTTGTTTCATCGATTCCTCGGCGTAGTGGCCGTCCGGGATCGCGCCGCCGGAGCGGAGGAGATCGGATTTGAACAGGCGGTCCATGAAATCCAGCGTGACGGTGTGGTGGACGATGCCGTTTCGCTCCGCATGGAGTTTCGCGAAGAGAATCTCGCGGACGTTGTGTTTCGCACCGTAGTGGAAGGACAGGCAAGCCGCCACCTCATGCGTGCGGAGCGCTTCGTAAAGCACCGTCACCGAATCCATCCCGCCGCTGAGGAGCACGCAGACTTTCATGACGGCTCCGGATAGGTGGCCTCGGTGGTGAGCTGGATGCCGCCGCGCGGGGCGAATTCGCCGCGCACGATGAGTTCCTGCGGCTTCATGATGCGAACGAGGTCGTCGAGGATGCGGTTGACGATTTCCTCGTTGAAGGCGGGTTGGTTGCGATAGGAGGCGAGGTAGAACTTGAGGCTTTTGGTTTCCACGCAGGTCTCACCCGGCACGTAGCGGATCACGATGCGGGCGCTGTCCGGCTGGCCGGTGACCGGGCAGAGCGAGGAGAATTCCGGGGCGTTGAGCGTGATCCAGTATTTGCGCCCCGGGCGTTGGTTCGGAAAAACCTCCAGTTTCGCCTCTTCGGGACATGACGGCAGGCGGCTGTCGGGTTTTCCCAGCAGGGAAAGGTTCTTGAGATCCTCGCGTTCGGCCATGGCTGGATTCTTGAAATCCGGGACGCGAGGTCGATCCGATTTTTCAGGAATCCGGGAAATGCGCCAACTCACTCCACGGTCACGCTCTTGGCAAGATTCCTGGGCTGGTCGATTTCGCAGCCGCGGAGTCTGGCGACATGATAGGAGAAGAGCTGAAGGGCCACCGCGGCGGGAATCGTCGCCACCAGCGGGTGGCAGCGCGGAATGGGGATGAAATCATCCATGCACCCGGCGGCTTCGTGGTCGCCTTCGGTCACGAGGCCCAGGATGCGGGCGCCACGGGCGCGGCACTCCTCGATGTTGCCAAGCGTCTTGTCCTTGCCAGGCACATCACAGGCGATGGCGATGACCGGCGTGTCCTTCACCAGCAGCGCGATCGGCCCGTGTTTCAATTCCGCGGCGTGATAGCCCTCGGCATGGATGTAGGAAATTTCCTTGAGCTTGAGCGCCCCCTCCAGCGCGACGGGATACATCGGTCCGCGTCCGATGAAGAAGGCATGCTCGTTTTCCGCATAGGTGGCGGCGATTTCCGCGATGCGGTCGTTCTGCCGGATGACTTCCCCCACCAAGGCGGGGATTTGTTCGATCTCCCGTGCGAGCCTGATGCCATCCTCGCGGGAAAACCTCCTGCCGCGACCGAGTTTGAGCGCCATCATCAACAGCACCGCCACCTGGCAGGTGAAGGCCTTGGTGGATGCCACCGAGATTTCCGGGCCCGCGTGAAGATACACGCCACGGCCTGTCTGGCGGGCGATGGTGGAACCCACCACGTTGCACAGGCTCATCACGAAGGCTCCCTTTTGCTGCGCCTCGCGAACGGCCGCCAGCGTGTCGGCGGTTTCTCCCGATTGGGATATGGCGACGACCAGATCCCGGCTGCCGAGAATCGGATTCCGGTAGCGGAACTCGGCGGCTTGTTGGACCTCCGCATGAATGTCCGCGAGATCCTCGAAGGCATATTCACCAACGAGACCGGCATGCAGCGAGGTGCCGCAACCGAGGAGCACCACGCGGTCGAGCTCGGCGAGTTCACGCGGCGAGGTGCCCATGCCGGAAAGCACGGCGGAGCCGAGGTTGAAATCAAGCCGGCCGCGAATGGCGTTGGCAAGCGAATCGGGCTGCTCGTGAATTTCCTTGAGCATGAAATGCTCGAAGCCGCCCTTCTCCGCGGCGGCCGCATCAAGACCCAGCTCGGCGATTTCGCGCGTGACCGGAATATTATGGAGATCCCGGATATCGATCGAATCCGCGGTGACAATGGCGATATCATCATCATCCAGATAGATCACCCGCTGGGTGTGAGCGAGAATGGCCGAGGCATCGGAGGCGATGATCGTCTCGCCTTCACCCACACCGATGACGATCGGGCTGCCACGGCGGGCGGTGATGATTTTCTCCGGCTCGCGCGCCGAGAGCACGGCGATGCCGAAGGTGCCCTCCACCTGGTGGAGCGCGTCGCACACCGCTTGGAACAGATCCCCCTTGTCGCTGTCGCCGATCAGATGGGCGAGCACTTCGGTATCTGTCTCCGAATAGAAATGGTGCCCCTTGCCCTCCAACCGGGCGCGCAAGGACCGGTAGTTTTCGATGATGCCATTGTGGACCAGCGCGATGTCACCGGATTGGTCGAGGTGCGGGTGCGCGTTGACTTCCGTGGGCGGCCCGTGGGTCGCCCAGCGGGTATGGGCGATGCCCATGGTGCAGCGTGAAAACCGCTCCGCCGGCCAGTCCGCATGGGCCCGCTCGCTGAGCGAGGAAACCTTGCCAGGGGATTTGGAAACGACGATCCCGCCATCATCAAGAATGGCAATTCCGGCCGAGTCGTAGCCCCGGTATTCGAGCCGGCGCAGGCCGTTGATGAGAACGGCGGGCGCATCCGCCTTGCCTATGTATCCGACGATTCCGCACATATGAATTTCAGATTTCAGATTTCAGATCCCGGCTGACAATTTCGCCCGGACGCGTTGAAGTGCCGGGCCATAGTTTGCGGCCAGGATAGATCGAGGTGTTGATGCCGGTGTGGACGCCGTCGCCGACGATCACGCCGAACTTGCGGCGACCGGTATCGATCAATGCGCCATCCACCTCGGAGCGGTGGTTTTTCCCGTCATGGCGGAGGTTCGAAACCGTAGTTCCCGCTCCGAAGTTGACGTTTTCACCGAGAACCGAATCACCGACGTATGAGAGGTGCCCGACGTTGGTTTTTGATAGAATGAGGCAGTTCTTGATCTCGACGGATTGGCCGATGTGGCAGGAGTCGCCGATGCTGGTGCTGCCGCGGAGATAACAATTCGGTCCGATCTTGCAGCCGGACCCGATCACCACGTTGCCCTCGATGAACACGCCCGGCAGGATGCGCGAGCCCTCGCCAAGATGAATCACGCCTTCGACCACCGCCGATGGATGGATATCGCCCGCGATGAGGTTTCCAGCCAGATGCGAAACGTAGTGTTCGTTGGCCCGCAGCAGATCCCATGGATATCGGATGAGAAACGATGACTTCACCGCGAACACGTCCGCAGGATCCGGCGCCGCTCCGTGCCATGCCAGCGGGACTTGATCCGGGCCCGCCATGGTGGCTGCGCCGGCGGCCAGAAAGCCCGCCAGATCATCGCCACACAGCCATGCATGCGGATGCGCGGTGAGCTTCGACGCCGCGATGGCACGGCGCTGGTGCCCGGCAAGTGGCAAATTTCCTATCGGAAAGTCCTCGATTCTCCGCGTCAGGGAGAGTGGCCGGAAGTCAGGCGTTTCGTCGGGCATGAGGGTGGGAATCAGCCGATTTCCTGGCGAATGACGGCGGCGAATTTGCTCACCCATGCCTGGCATTCCCCGGCTTCGCGGTGTTCGACAAGGACGCGGATCTTGTTCTCGGTGCCGGAGTAGCGGATCAGATGCCGCCCCTTGTCGCCGAAGTCCGCGGTGGCTTCCTTCATCAGCAGGGTGAGGTTCGGCAGGGAATCCAGCGGTGGCTTGGAGGCCACCGGCATGTTGGCGAGCTGTGAGGGATACTCGTTCATCACGGTGGCAAGCTGGGCCAGGGTGGCCTTGTGATCCCGCATCATGCGCAACACCTGAAGTGCGCTGAGAATGCCGTCACCGGTGGTGGCGTGATCCGCGAAAATCAGGTGTCCGGAGTTTTCCCCACCGAATGAATAACCGTTCTTGCGGATGCACTCGATGACATTGCGGTCCCCCACCGCGGTGGTTTCCAGATGGATGCCATGTTGTTTCATCGCCTCCCTGAGACCGAGGTTGCTCATCACCGTGGCCACCAAGGTATCGCGGCGGAGTTTTCCCTGCTCCTTGAGACTGATGGCACACAGCGCAAGAATCCGATCGCCGCTGACCACCTGACCGTCCGCGTCGGTGAAAATCACACGGTCGGCATCGCCGTCGAAGGAGATTCCAAGATCGGCGTTGCAGCGCCGCACCAATTCGCCCGCATGTTCCGGATGGAGCGCACCGCAGCCGTGGTTGATGTTGAGGCCGTCCGGCTGGATGCCGGTGGTGATGACTTCGGCTCCGAGCTCTTTGAAAATCAGCGGCGCGATGAAATAGGCGGCTCCATGGCCGCAATCCACCACCACCTTGAGCCCATGCAGCGATATGTTGTCCACGGTGTGCTTGGCAAACTCGATGTAGCGGCCGCGCGCGTCATCGATCCGGTGGGCCTTGCCGATTTGTTGGGGCGGTAAGGGCGCGGCGTCCGCTTCCTTGCCGTGAATGTGGCTCTCGATCAACTCCTCCAACTCGTCGGAGAGCTTGTAGCCATCCGGGCCGAAGATTTTCATCCCGTTATCCTCGTACGGATTGTGAGAGGCGGTGATCATGATGCCTGCGGCGGCACCCATCGACTTGGTCAAGTGGGCAACCGCCGGCGTGGGCAGCGGACCCACCATGAACACATCCATCCCCATCGACACCAAGCCGCTGGTGAGGGCTGTCTCCAGCATGTAGCCGGAAATCCGGGTATCCTTGCCCACCAGCACGCGGTTGCGGTTCGGGCCGGAGGAGCGCAACACACTCGCGACGGCCTTGCCCATTTGCAGCGCGACCTCCGCGGTGATCGGGAATTCATTCACACGACCGCGGATGCCATCGGTTCCGAATAGTTTCATGGTGCGTTCAACAGCTACTGGGTGGAAAACGAGCCTTATGGGCCGAATCGGGCACGCGATCAAGCCGTATTTCAAGCGCCGCCGAGCACCGCCCGCTGGATTCGTCCCGGGGCTTTTCTCAGGAAACGCCGGGCCAAGACCTCGAATTCCTCGGAAAGGTCCGTCAAATGCACCTCCAGCTTTCCCTCGTGACTGTCCGGAGCCAGCAAATCAAGGCGCGTCAGCTCCCGCTGCAAATGCTCCGCACAGGTCGTCGCGGAATCGACCAGGAACACATCCTCAGGCAGCAGTTTCCGCAGCACGGAAATCAACAAGGGGTAATGCGTGCAGGCGAGCATCAGGGTATCGATGCCTTTTTCGATCAACGGATCGAGATACGCTTTAAGAATCAGTTCGGTGGCGGGGTGGTCGATCCAATCCTCCTCCACCAGCGGTGCCAGCAAAGGGGCCGCCTGGGCGTGAATGAGCAAACCGGTCCGCCGCAGGGCCAGGGCGTGCTGATAGGCGTGGGAGCGAATCGTCCCGCGGGTGGCGATGATGCCGATCCGCTGGGCCTGCGGATTGGCGAGCGCGGCATCCACTCCGGCCTCGATCACCCCGAGAATGGGCAATTGGAATTTTTCCCGCAAACTCGGCAGGGCGTGGGCGGTCGCCGTGTTGCAAGCCACCACGATCCCCTTCACTCCGTGAGCCAGAAGAAAACGCGCGTCCTCATCGGCGAATTGGCGGATGGTTTCCGGGCTTTTCGAGCCATAGGGCATGCGCGCCGTGTCGCCGAGATATAGGATATCCTCCGCCGGCAGCAAGTCCTGCACCGCCCGCACGACGGTCAAGCCGCCGACACCCGAGTCGAAAATCCCCAGTGGCCCTGATTTCACGGGCGGGATTCTGGTGGCGCGCGCCCCGCTCCGGCAAGCAGCAAGCGCATCAAAGGACGAACCGGGCGCTTTTCTCCGGCACCGTCGCGGAACCCGGCTTGAGGCTTGACATGCGGGATGCGTCCTGCTTGCCTGCGGCCTCTGGCGATTGATTTGCAATCATTTGGGCCCGGCCCTCGCTGCCGCCTCTTCGCACCTACCTCCTGGGGATGCACCCTGGCTTTCAACTTCATCCACTCAATTTCCCCACCTTCATGGACTGGTCCTCACCCCTTTGGTATGCCTCTTATGTTCTCGTGCTTCTTGGACTCGCCGGCTATGGCTCGCACCGCCTGACGATCATTTTTCTCTACCTCAAGCACGCACGCAACCGTCCGCAACCGAAGGAGTTGTTCGCCGATCTGCCGATGGTGACCGTGCAGTTGCCGGTTTTCAATGAAATGCACGTGGTGGACCGCCTGCTGGACGCGGTTTCGGCCATGGACTACCCGCAGGACAAGCTGCAGATCCAATTGCTGGACGACTCCACCGATGAGACCGTGGGCATCTGCCGGGCGGGCATTGAGAGACTGAAGGCCCGCGGCTTCGACGCCGAACACATCCACCGCAGCGACCGCACCGGATACAAGGCCGGGGCGCTGGAAAACGGCACCCGTTTCGCCAAGGGCGAATTCCTTTTGATCCTGGATGCCGACTTCGTGCCGAACCCGGACCTGCTGCAGAAAACCATCCACTATTTCTCCGATGACAAGATCGGCATGATCCAGACCCGCTGGGGGCACCTGAACCGCACATTCAACGTGCTCACCCGTATCCAGGCGATGTTCCTGGACGGCCACCTCGAACTCGAACAAACCGCCCGCAACCGCTCGGGACGCTTTTTCACCTTCAATGGCACCGGTGGCATCTGGCGGAAATCCTGCATCGCGGACGCCGGCGGCTGGGAGCATGACACCCTCACCGAGGACATGGACCTCAGTTACCGCGCCCAACTCAATGGCTGGCGCTTCATTTTCCTCAACGACGTGGAAACCCCGGCCGAGCTACCCGTGGACATGGACGGCTTCAAGAGCCAGCAACACCGCTGGACCAAGGGCTCCATCCAGGTCTGCAAGAAAGTGCTGCCCGCCATCTGGCGTGCCGACGTGCCGCTCTTCATCAAGCTGGAGGCCACCGCCCACCTCACGTCGAATTTCGCCTACCTGCTCCTCATAGTGCTCTGCTTCCTGATTTACCCGAACCAGCAGTGGCAGCCGGATTTCGGAAAATTCACCTACTACATCATCAACGTCCCGATCTTCTTCTTCTCGTCGGTCTCGGTGATCGTCTTCTACATGGTTTCCCAGAAGGCGCTCCGCCCGGGCTCGTGGTGGCGGGAAATTCCCTACCTGCCGCTGCTGCTCGCGCTCGGCATCGGAATGTCCATCAGCAATGCGAAGGCCGTCATCGAGGCGCTTTGCAACCATCAGTCCGCCTTTGTGCGCACGCCGAAATACGGCATCGGCCAATCCAAGCGCGCAGACTGGAAGAAAAGCAGCTATAAGGCCATCAAGACGCTTACGCCTTTCGTGGAACTACTTTTCGGTTTCTTCTTCCTGTTCGTCGTCGTGGATGCCGCCATGCGTGGCTCCTGGTCCTCGGCGATCCTCTTACTGCCTTTCCCTGTCGGCTTTTTCTACACTTCGTTGTCCTCGCTCTCCCGCATGCTGCCATCCGGCACCGGACCGAAGATCGTGAACCGAAACATTCCGTGACAGAACCATGACCGGACTTCCGACGCCGCGTTGCCTTCTACCAGCCTTTCTCAGCCTGTTCGTCGCATTTGTTTTCAGCGGCTGCGGCAGCACGCCCTACTTCGGGCGCGACACGCGCAACAAGATGATCGTGAGCGTGAGCGATCAGAGGATGCTGCTGGTTCGAGACGGAACCCCGGTCAAAACCTATAAGATCTCGACTTCCAAATTCGGCATCGGAGACAAACCCGGCAGCAACCGCACGCCGCTCGGCCATCTGCGGGTGGCGAATAAATTGGGCTCCAGCGCGCCGCATGGCGCCGTATTCAAAAGCCGCCGGCCGACCGGGGAGATCCTCAAGCCCAACGCGCCCGGCCGCGACCCCGTGGTCACCCGCATCCTCTGGCTCAAGGGTCTCGAAGAGCGCAACAAGAACGCCTTCAAGAGGACGATCTACATCCACGGCACCCCGGAGGAGAAACGACTCGGCCAGCCCGCGTCCTATGGCTGCATCCGCATGGCCAGCCGCGACATTGCGGACCTCTACAAACGCGTGGGATACGGGGCGGATGTCTTCATCATCCGCGGCTCCATCCACAAAGGACGCAGGAACGGACAGTCCACCGTCTCCACGGTCCGCAACGGTGGCCGGAATCGCAGTTGAGAATCTCTGAAACACGAGCTTGACACCTCCGCCCGATTCCCTACTTTCCGCCCCCCTGCCACGCGGCAAACGACCTTTTCCAGAAACATCATGGCCAACCACAAATCCTCGATCAAACGCGCACGCCAAACCATCGTCCGCACCGAGCGCAACCGCGCCGAAAAAAGCCGCATGAAGACGCTGCGCAAGAAGACTCTCAGCGCCATTGCCGCCGGTGACAAGGATGCCGCCACCAAGGCGGGTTCCGAATTCTCCTCCGCCGTGGACAAGGCGGCCAAGCGCAACGTGATTCACTCGAACAAAGCCGCGAACCTCAAGAGCAAGACCGCGAAGGCGATCGCCGCAATCGCTTGAGTTGCGCATCCACGGAAATTTCCCGGCGTCCAGAAAACAAGCGGACCGGATTACCGGTGCCGCTTTTTTCATAGTTCCATGTCCGATTCACCACCACCAAACCGCGCGGCCACCGCCGCCAAAATCGCCGCCAACCCCACAGGCTATAAAGTTTGCGAAGGTTGCGACTCGATAGTCGGCAGCGGTGCGGCCCTCTGCCCGAACTGCCACAGTTACCGTTTCGACGCCGCTCCGGCACGAGTGATCCTCCAGGCCCGCATTCTTGGAGCCCGCGAGCAAACCACGGTCACCGCGGACGACCTCGCCTGAGAATCATTCCGAATTCCAAACCTCACATGGCAGAATCCATCGGTTTCAAAGAGTGGCAGGTTGTTTGCGACGCTCTGGCCAGCGGCCGCCAATCGATTCTCCTGCGCAAGGGCGGCATCCACGAAGGGCGCCAGGGATTCTCCTTCGCCCACGAAGCGTTTTTCCTCTTTCCCACCCGTTTCCACACGCAGAGCAACCAAGTCCGCGAGGGCAAGGTAGAGGTCATGCCCGAATGGCAGCCCGGCGACACTCTGCGCATCACGCATCACGCCGAAGCCTTCTGCGCCGTCACCCTCACTGAATGGGCGAAAGTCGCAGCTCTGGAGCCTTTTCATATCTATTCGGAGGAAACCGTTCGTGATCGTTTCGACTGGGAAGGCAAGGGCATGGCCGCCGGCAGCATCCACGTCGCCCTAGTGCGGGTGCGTGAACTCGCACAGCCATGGGAACTCACCTACCAGCCAGCTTTCGGCGGTTGCCGATCCTGGATCACGCTTCCGGAAGCGCCCGCGGCCTGGCGCGAATCCGCAAGACCGGTGCTGGACGACGAGTCCTTTTCCCGCCTGCAAGGTGAAGCGTGCCTCGCACCCTGACGCACAAGGAGGGTTGCATTTCCCCGGAATCCGTTCTAATCCCCTCCCCGCCAATCATCCACGATCATGATTACCGTTCGAAATTTTGTCCGATGCGCCGGGGCCGCCGCCGTGCTGCTGCTCGCAAATTGCGCCAATCAGAAGCCAATCGCAAAATTCGACAAGGATGGAAAACCCATCAATCCCTATCCTGCGGGCACCTACGAGCACTTCAAGGCCGAGCCGACCTATCCGAAAACCCATTCGGTTTGGAAAAACGAGGAGCTGCTCTCGCGAACCAACGATTCGAACTCCCACATCAAGATCGATCTCGCCACCCAGCGCGGTTTCCTGATGAACGGCGAGGAAATCGTCATCGACTACCCGATCTGCTCCGGCATCAAAAGCCGCCCCACCCCCACGGGCACCTTTTACATCCTGGAAAAAGTCGTCGATAAAAATTCCAACCGATACGGCAAAATCCTCGATGCCGAAGGCAATGTCGTCAACGGCGACGCCGACGCCTTCGCAGATCCCATCCCCGAAGGCGGGAAATTCGTCGGCGCACCGATGCGCTACTGGATGCGCCTGACCAACGACGGAGTGGGCCACCACATCGGACCGATCCGCCGTTACCCGGCATCGCATGCCTGCATTCGCGGCCCTAGCGGAACGATTCCCACGGTTTATTCAAAGGTGAAGCCGGGAACGCGAGTGGTGGTCGAGTGATGGCGGTGCCTGCGCCGCCGACAGCCTCACTCCTTCTCCTCCATGAACTTGTCGTGACCGGCCTTTTTCATCTCCTTGAGGGCTTCTACCAGTTTTGCGACTTCGGCGATGTTTCCCGCCAGGAATGCCTCCTCGACTTCGCATAGCGTCACGAAAGCCCGGCCCATCATCTTGCGGAATTCGGCGGCGGCCTTCGCCTTGGCGGGACCCTCAGGCATTTTCGCCAACATTTCCGGGGTTTCCAGGATGCCCTTGAGCACGGCCTGCTGCGCCTCGCGGGACAGAGCCGCGCCTTTCGCGGGATCGGTCTCCTTGCGGAAGGCCTTGTAGGCGTCGTTGAACGTCTCCATCTGCTTCGCCAGCGGCGAGTCCGCCTGGTCTTCAGCGGCGACAACAGAACCCAGCAGGCACACGGCACAGCCCAATAATATCATTCGGATCTTCATACGCCCCGAACTGAGCACGGAGTCCGGCCGCGTTCCAGCAGGAATGTCTGATTTTTCTCAAAGCGAGGCAATCATCCGCCGGCAGGCACCAGCCTGACGATACGGTCGGGATCGTTGAGAATCACATAGAGCAGTCCGTCGGGGCCGCACGCCACGTCGCGCACGCGGCCGATGTTCTTGAGGACGATTTCCTGGGAAACGACCTTGCGGTCCACGATGCGGATGCGCCGCACCTCCTGTTGGGCCAGGCCACCGGCGAAGAGATCGTTCCTCCACTTGGGAAAACGCGTGCCGCTTAGAAAATCCAGCCCGCAGGCGGCGATGGACGGCACCCAATATACGAGCGGTTGTTCCATTCCCTCCTTGGCGGTGATGCCAACCATCGGCGTTCCGTCGTAATTCATGCCATAGGTGATCACCGGCCAGCCATAGTTGCGCCCGGGCAGGATCAGGTTCAGCTCGTCGCCGCCGCGCGGGCCGTGCTCGGTGCTGTAGAGCAATCCATCGCGCGGATCCATCGTGAGGCCCTGCGGATTACGGTGGCCGTATGACCAGATCCCCGGAATAGCGCCGGGGCTGTTGACGAAGGGATTGTCCGCGGGGATCCGACCGTCGTCGTGGAGCCTGAAGATTTTCCCGTTAGGCCGTTTGAGATCCTGCGCCTCCATCATGCCTCCGCGTTCGCCGATAACAAAATAGACATAACCCTTGTCGAACACGAAGCGGGTGCCGAAATGCACGCCCGCTCCGGAGCGGAACTCCGGTTCGGGCCGATAGATCCATTGCTGGTCCGTCCAGCGGTGGTCCTTGATGCGGCCGCGCGCCACGGCAGTGATGCAGCGGACATCCTCCTTGCCGTCCGCTTTCTTCTCACGCGTTCCGTCCGAGAATCCCAGATAGATCCAACCGTTCTTGCGATGATCGGGATGCAGGGCCACCTCCATCAAGCCGCCCTGGCCGTGATCGATCACCGGCGGAGTGCCCTCGATGGCTTCCGGGTCGATCTTGCCGTCCGCTCCGATGAATCTGAGTCCGCCCGCTTTCTCGGTCACCAGCCTGCGGCCGTCCGGCAGAAAGGCGATGGCCCAGGGTTTCGCCAGACCCTTCTCCACCACGGTCTCGATTCGGTAATCATGAAGTTCGGTTTTCGTCACCTTGTCGGGCGAGGGAACCGGAAAATCCATCCCGGCGGCGAGTGTCTGCTTCTCCTTTTCCCGCAGGAAAATCACCAGACTGCGGATTTGATCGATGCTGAGAACCCCCTCCCACGGAGTCATGCCCATCTGCAGATTGCCCTTGGCGATGGACGTGAAAATCTCGTCATCGGAACTTCCGTGTTTCCAGTTTCCATCCACCAGCGAGCCGCCCTGGCCACCCTCGAAATTCGCGCCGTGGCAGCCGGTACAGTATCTGGCATACAGTTCCTCAACCTTCACTTTTTGGGCGGAAGCGAATCCAGCGAGGCACAGCAGAAGGGGGTATGAAAGACGCATGGACGGAAATCTCCCGTTTCCCGGCAAAAAGACAACTCATGTTTCTCCACAAAAACACCCCCCCAAAAAAACGTCCCGGAGAGCATTGAGCCTTCCGGGACGTGATTGGAATCAATGAATATCAATGACCTTACGCGGTGGCGGAATCCTCTTCCTCCTCGATCGTTTCGCGGACCGGAACGATGGGTTCGGGTTCCTCGACGGTGAATTCGAATTCCGAATCGCGGTGGCACGGGAAGCCGGTGCCGGCCGGGATCAGGTGACCCATGATGACGTTTTCCTTGAAGCCGGTGAGGTAATCGACCTTGCCCAGCGTGGCGGCTTCGGTGAGGACGCGGGTGGTGTCCTGGAACGATGCGGCGGAGATGAACGAGTCGGTTTCCAACGAGGCCTTGGTGATGCCTAGCAGAACAGGCTCCGCTTCGGCGGGCTTGCCGCCGTTGGCGATGATCTCGGCGTTGACGCGCTTGAAGTTGGTGCGGTCGATCTGATCGCCCCAGAGCCATTGGTCGGCATCGCCGGGGTCGGTGATCTTCACTTTGCGCAGCATCTGGCGGATGATGACTTCGATGTGCTTGTCATTGATTTCCACGCCTTGGACGCGGTAAACGGACTGCACTTCGTTGACCAAGTGCTCCTGGAGCTCCTGGGCACCGCACGCTTCCAGCAAGTCTTCCGGAGACACGGGGCCTTCGGTGATCTGGTCGCCGCGTTTCACCTTGTCGCCATCGGTGACGATGATGTGCTTGCCCATGGGGACCAGGTGGTCCTGTTGCTCGCCGGATTCGGCGTGGGTGACGACGACACGCTTCTTGCCGCGCACGTTGGTGCCGAAGGAAACGTCGCCCTCGATTTTGGCGATGACGCAGGAGTCTTTCGGCTTGCGGGCTTCAAACAACTCCGCCACCCGTGGAAGACCACCGGTGATGTCCTTGGTGCGGGCCACTTTCCGCGGAGTCTTGGCAAGCTGGATACCGCCGGTGACGATCTGGCCTTCCTTGACGGAAAGGTGAGCACCGACGGGGATCGAGTAGCTGGCTTTCACTTCCTTGGTCTTCTCATCAATGATGACAACCTGCGGGTGGAGGTCTTCCTTGTGCTCGGTGACGACCGTGCCCTTCTTGCCGGTTTCCTTGTCGGTCTCGTTGGTCACGGTGATGCCGGAGATCATGTCGCGGAACTCGATCTTACCGCCCTTTTCCGTGAGGATTGGGACGTTGTAGGGATCCCATGTGACCACGATATCGCCCTTCTTCACATCCTCGCCGTCTTTCACGGAAATGATGGAACCAATGACGATGTTATGGCTTTCCAGCTCGAGGCCGGCCTTGTCGCGGATGGACACGGAACCGTTCTTGTTGAGCACGACCCAGGTGCCATCGGCGGCCTGGACGGTGCGCAGATCCTTGTAAACGAGGCGTCCGCCATTCTTGGTCTTGATGATCGGCTGCTTGAACGTGGCTGCGGCAACCCCACCAACGTGGAAGGTCCGCATGGTGAGCTGCGTGCCGGGCTCGCCGATCGACTGGGCGGCAATGATGCCGACCGCTTCGCCGATTTTCACCGGCAGGCCGGTGGCGAGGTTGAGGCCGTAACAGTTCGCGCAGCAGCCGCGGTCGGATTCGCAGGTGAGCACCGAGCGGATCTTGAGCGAAAGCACGCCGATGCGTTCGACGCCCTTGGCCTGGATCTCGTTGATGACGTCGTCCACTTCGACAAGGATCTCGCCAGTAACCGGATCCTTGATTTGTTCGCAGGAAACCCGACCGTAAATGCGACTTTCAAGTGAAGCGGATTCCTCGTCACCGTCGAAAATGGCGGCTACGGTGATGCCGTTGGCGGTGCCGCAGTCCTGACCGGTGATGATCACATCCTGGGCCACATCCACGAGCTTGCGGGTCATGTAGCCGGAGTCCGCGGTCTTGAGCGCGGTGTCGGAGAGACCCTTGCGCGCGCCGTGAGTGGAGATGAAGTATTCGAGCACCGAGAGACCTTCACGGAAATTCGAAATGATCGGGCGCTCGATGATTTCACCGGAAGGCTTGGCCATCAGACCGCGCATTCCGCCGAGCTGCTTGATCTGGGATTTGTTGCCCCGGGCACCGGAATCGACCATCATGAAGAGCGGTGAGGCCTTGGCCTTGCCGTCGTTGTGCTCGATCTTGCGATAGAGCGCGTTGGCGATGGTGTCGGTGGCACCGGTCCAGACGTCCACGACTTTCTGATAGCGCTCGCCGTCGGTGATGACGCCGTTGCGGTATTGCTTGGTGACCTTTTCGACTTCCTCGTAGGCCTTGGCGATGACTTCCTTCTTCTCCTCGGGGATGACCATGTCCACGATACCGATGGAGGTGCCGGAACGGGTGGCTTCCTTGAATCCGAGGGTCTTGAGCTCGTCGAGCACCTTGACGGTTTCCGGCTTGCCGACAGTCTGATAGCAGCGCCAGATGATGTCTCCGATCTGCTTCTTACCGACGTTGTTGTTGATAAATCCGACGCCTGCGGGCCAGATTTCGTTGAAACGCACGCGACCGGGAGTGGTTTCGATGATCTTGCCCTTGCGCAGCGCGGCTTCCAGCGGGGTTAGGTCCTTGCGGTCCTTGTCGGTAAGCTCCTCGCCCTTGTAGCCGAAGACGGTGTTCTTGCCATGGTCCGGATTGCGGATGCGGATCCAGGAATGGTATTCGATCTTGCGCGAGGCGATGGCGAACTCGACTTCCGAAGCGCTTTCGAACAACGGGAGATGTTCGATTTTCTCGCGGTCCTTGGCGGTGCGCACCGGAGCCCACGTAAGATAGTAGGTTCCAAGAATAATGTCCTGCGAAGGCACCGTAATCGGCCGGCCTGACGCGGGCGAGAAGATGTTATTAGGAGCCAGCATCAACTGGCGGCACTCCATCTGGGCTTCCACCGAAAGCGGAACGTGAACGGCCATCTGGTCGCCGTCGAAGTCCGCGTTGTAAGCAGTACAAACGAGCGGATGGACGCGGATCGCCTCACCTTCGATGAGTTTCGGTTCGAAGGCCTGGATCGACAGACGGTGAAGCGTGGGAGCGCGGTTGAGCAGGATCGGGTGACCCTTGGTGACCTCCGCGAGGATGTCCCAAACTTCGGTCGTCTTGCGGTCGATCATCTTTTTGGCCGAGCGCACGGTGTGGCAGTAGCCAAGCTCCTTGAGGCGGCGGATGATGAACGGTTCGAACAAGGTGAGCGCCATCTTCTTGGGAAGACCGCACTGGCCGAGCTTGAGATCCGGCCCAACGACGATGACGGAACGACCGGAATAATCGACGCGTTTTCCGAGAAGGTTCTGACGGAAACGACCGCCCTTGCCCTTGAGCATGTCGCTGAGGGATTTGAGCGGACGGTTGCCGGCGCCGGTGACGGCGCGGCCATGGCGGCCGTTGTCGAAGAGCGCGTCCACAGCCTCTTGGAGCATCCGCTTTTCGTTGCGGATGATGACTTCCGGCGTCTTGAGGAGCAGGAGGTTCTTGAGGCGGTTGTTGCGGTTGATGACGCGGCGATACAGGTCGTTCAGGTCGGAAGTGGCGAAACGCCCGCCTTCTAACGGAACCAGCGGACGAAGGTCCGGCGGGATCACGGGCAGCACGGTCTGGATCATCCACTCGGGGCGCGACTTGGATTGCGCGAAGCCCTGGGTGATCTTGAGTCGCTTGCTGAGCTTCTTCTTGTTCTGCTTGGAACGGGTGGTGCCGAGTTCCTCTTCGAGTTTGACCTGAAGAGAGGCGAGATCGATCTGCCTGAGCAGTTCCATGATGGCTTCCGCGCCCATGCCGGCCTTGAACGAGCCATCGCCATAGGTGTCCTCGGCTTCACGCAGTTCGTTTTCTGTCAGCAATTGGCCGCACTCAAGAGCAGTGTTGCCCTGTTCGGTGACGACGTAATCCTCATAATAAATCACGCGCTCCAACTGCCGCGCGCTCATGTCGAGCATCAAACCGATGCGGGACGGCATGCACTTGTAGAACCAGATATGGGAAACCGGCACGGCCAGCTCGATGTGGCCCATGCGCTCGCGGCGCACGCGGCTGAGGGTGACTTCCACGCCGCAACGGTCGCAGACGACACCCTTGTGCTTGATGCGCTTGTACTTGCCGCAGGCGCATTCCCAGTCGCGGGTGGGTCCGAAGATCCGCTCGCAGAAGAGACCGCCTTTTTCGGGCTTGAAAGTCCGGTAGTTGATGGTTTCCGGGTTTTTCACCTCGCCCTTGGACCAGGAGCGGATGATTTCGGGAGAAGCGACGGTGATGGAGACCTGGTCAAAGGCCTCGGGGCGCTCGTCCACGCCGAATAGTTCGCGAAGGTTGTGATCGACACTCATGTTATTAGGAACGTTTTAGGTCAGGTTGGGGTTCGCGGTTGGAAATTACAGGGTGAGGTCATCGAGGGAGTAATCGTCCAGACCGCCGGTCATGCCGGAGCCATGGGTGGACCCTCTGCGGCCCGGCCGGACATCAAGTCCGAGGGACTGCATTTCCTTGATCAACACGTTGAACGATTCCGGGGTGCCGGCTTCGAGATTGTTATCGCCCTTGACGATCGCTTCGTAGATCCGGGTGCGGCCCTGCACGTCGTCGGACTTCACGGTTAGAAGTTCCTGCAGGGTGTAGGCGGCGCCGTAGGCTTCGAGCGCCCAGACTTCCATTTCCCCGAAACGCTGGCCGCCGTATTGGGCCTTGCCGCCGAGCGGTTGCTGGGTGACGAGCGAATAAGGGCCGACGGCACGGGCGTGGATCTTGTCGGCGACCAAGTGGCCGAGTTTCAAGATATAGATCATTCCAACGACGACCGGGTTGTGGAAGGCCTCGCCGGTGCGACCATCATAGAGAGTCGATTTGCCACCAGTGGTGCCGTCCTTGCCGTCGCCGATCCAGGTGTAGCCGCGGCTTTCGGGCTCGCCGGGCTTGCGGAGGCGGGCCGTACCGTTTTCGCCGCCACCGACCATGGTCACGCCGTCCACCTTCTTGGCTTCGGACATGAAATCCCAGATCACTTCTTCCTTGATGCCGTCGAAAATCGGGGTGGCGACCGTGAAGCCAAGAGCCTTGGCGGCGACGCCAAGGTGGGTTTCAAGCACCTGTCCGACGTTCATCCGCGACGGCACGCCAAGCGGGTTGAGGCAGATATCGACGGGCGTTCCGTCATGAAGGAATGGCATGTCTTCTTCGGGAACGATGGTGGCGACAACGCCCTTGTTACCGTGGCGGCCGGCCATCTTGTCACCGACCGAAAGCTTGCGTTTGGCGGCGATGAAAACCTTCACTTCCTTGATGACGCCGGGATCGACCTCATCGCCGGACTCCAGCGAGTCGAGTTTGCGCTCGCGCTCGGTATCGAGTTCCTGGAAGCGGGTTTCAAACGAGCTGATGATTTCCAGGATCTTGTTACGGATCGGAGATGGATCAATCTCGATGTGATCGTGAACCGAAGCGAGTTTGCGGAGCAGCGTCTTGGTGATCTTGCGGTTGGCCGGGATGATGATCTCGCCGGTTTGCGCGTTGACCACGTCAAGCGGGATCTTTTCGCCTAGCAGAATATCGGACAGGCGCTCCGTGAGGTCGTCGGTGAGCTTGTCCGCCTTCTTCTTGTGCTCGTCATTGATTTTCTTGAGCGTTTTCTTGAGTTCGGCGGGATCTACTTTCTCGGCGCGTTTCTTGGCAAAGCCGCTTTGCGAAACGCGGACATCCTGGACGATGCCGACGCAACCGGATGGCACGCGCAGCGAGGTGTCCTTCACGTCCGCCGCCTTCTCACCGAAGATGGCGCGCAGCAGACGCTCTTCCGGGGCGAGTTCGGTTTCGGATTTCGGAGTGATCTTGCCGACAAGGATGTCGCCGGGTTTGACTTCCGCGCCGATGCGGATGATGCCGTCGTGGTCGAGGTTGCGCAGGGCGTCCTCGCCGACGTTCGGAATATCACGGGTGATTTCCTCTGGCCCGAGTTTGGTGTCGCGCGCGGCGACATCGAACTCCGAGATGTGAATGGAAGTATAAACATCGTCTTTCACCACGCGTTCGGAGATGACGATGGCATCCTCGAAGTTATATCCATTCCAAGGCATGAACGCGACGAGCACGTTGCGCCCGATGGCGAGCTCGCCGTTCTCGGTGTTAGGACCGTCTGCGAGCACCTGGCCCTTCTTGATCTTCTGGCCCTTCTTGACGATGGGCCTCTGATTGATGCAGGTGCCGGCGTTGGAGCGCATGAACTTGCGCAGCGGATAGGCCATGATGCCCTTGTCCAGATTGCTCTTTACCGACTCGGGATCGGAGAGGAACTTCTCATCGGAAACGGGCAGCGTGCCATCCGGGCTGGTGACAATGATTTCCGCTGTGGCGGCGGCTACAATGCCATCCGCTTCGGAAACGACCACCGCACGGGAATCGCGGGCGGCCTTGGCTTCGAGGCCGGTGCCGACGAGCGGTGCTTCGGAAACAAGGAGCGGCACGCCCTGGCGCTGCATGTTGGAGCCCATCAGCGCGCGGTTGGCGTCGTCGTGTTCGAGGAAGGGAATCAGTCCGGCGGCCACGGAGACGAGCTGCTTGGGCGAAACGTCCATGTAGTGGCACTCGCTGGGCAGGGCTTCAATAAACTCCCCGCCTTTTTCACGGGCGGTGATGCGCTCGGTTTGGAAAACACCCTTCTTGTCGATCGGGTTGTTCGCCTGGGCGATTAGGAAATTTTCCTCCTGGTCGGCCGTGAGATACTCGATCTCGTTGGTGACTCTGCCATCCTTGACGCGGCGATAGGGCGTTTCGATGAAACCAAACTCGTTGATGCGCGCATAAGTACACATCGAGTTGATGAGACCGATGTTCGGACCTTCCGGAGTCTCGATCGGGCAGATCCGGCCGTAGTGGGACGGATGCACGTCACGGACTTCGAAGCCGGCGCGGTCGCGGTTGAGACCACCAGGCCCAAGGGCCGATAGACGGCGCTTGTGGGTGAGCTCGGCGAGCGGGTTGGTCTGGTCCATGAACTGCGAGAGCTGGGAACGACCGAAGAAATCACGCACGACGGCGGAGAGCGCCTTCGGGTTGATGAGTTTCTGTGGCGTCATGCCTTCGATATTCACGTCGAAAAGAGTCATGCGCTCCTTGACCAGGCGCTCGGTGCGGGCGAGGCCCACGCGGCACTGGTTGGCCAGAAGTTCGCCCACCGCACGGACGCGGCGGGAACCAAGGTGGTCGATGTCATCGATGACACCGTCGCCCTTTTTCAACTTCAGGATGTAGCGCACGGCGGCGAGGAAATCCTCGGGCACCATGATGCGCTGGTCGGAGTCCACCTGGATGCCGAGTTTCTGGTTGATCTTGTAGCGGCCGACGCGGGTGAGGTCGTATTTCTTCGCATCGAAGAACAGTCGCTTGAGCAGCGCGCGGGAGTTCGCCGCGGTCGGTGGATCTCCGGGGCGGAGTTTCCGATAGATATCCTTGAGCGCGGATTCCTCATCCTTCGCCGGATCCTTGCGGAGTGATTTGAGGAGGATTTCATCCTCGCGGCCGTCGATCACCTCCACGGACTTGTGACCGAGCGCGAGAAGCTGGCGGACGATGCCGATGGTGAGCGGCTCGTATGCCTTGGCGACGACCATTTCACCGTCCTGGATATCCTCGAAGGGAACCTTGTGACCGAGTTCGCCCTCGTCCATTGATTCGCTGAGCGCGAGTGCTTCCGGCGAATAGAAGTGGCTGACGATGTCGCGGTCCGTCGGATAGCCGAGCACGCGCAAAAACGTCGTTGCCAGGAACTTGCGGCGGCGGCGGCGGCGGTCGAGATAGACGTAGAGCAGATCGTTGGTGTCGAACTGCACTTCCAGCCAAGAACCGCGGTCCGGGATGATGCGGAACGAATGGAGCAGCTTGCCGTTCAAATGTTGGGAGGTCTCGAAACAGATCCCCGGCGAGCGGTGGAGCTGGGAGACGATGACGCGCTCGGCGCCATTGATGATGAAGGTGCCGCGGCGAGTCATCATGGGCAGTTCGCCCATATAAACGCGTTCCTTCTTGTTGCCGGTCTCGTCCTTGAGCTTGAAGGTCACGTAGAGCGCGGCGCTGAAGCTCTCGCTGTTGCGCAATGAGTCGAGCGAAGTGATTTTCGGATCCTCGATGTCATAGGTCACAAAATCGAGTTCAATGGCTTCATCATAACTCTTGATCGGAAAGACTTCGCGGAAGACCGCTTGCAAGCCGGTGTCAGTGCGTTCGGAAGGGGGGACTTCCTTTTGAAGGAACTCATCGTATGACCGGCTTTGCACCTCGATGAGGTTGGGCGGTTCGATGACTTCTTCGAATTTCCCGAAATAGAGACGTTCAGCCATGGCGTTGTGTGGTATTCTAATGACAAATTGAGCCCGAGCCGCGAACGGTCTCAGGCAGGTTGGTTCTCAAGCGGTGTAGGGATGTGTCGGAATCGGAGCGAAAGCCTCGGTTTGTCTGATAAAAACGGGAATCTCGCTCCGGTTTCGACGGAAGTTCCCGGGGCGGAACGATCCGCCCCGGGAGAAATCCGGTGGTGATTACTTGAGCTCGATTTTGGCACCAGCCTCTTCGAGTTTCTTCTTGGCACCTTCGGCCGCGTCTTTGGCCACGCCTTCGAGCACCTTGGCAGGCGCGCTTTCGACGAGCTTCTTGGCGTCCGCAAGACCGAGACCGGGAGCCACTTCGCGCACCGCCTTGATGACGGCGATCTTGTTGGCGCCGCAATCGATGATGACGACATCGAATTCGGTTTTTTCTTCAACGGCTTCGGCGGCGGCGGCAGGACCGGCGACCATGGCCACGGGAGCTGCGGCGGAGACGCCCCAGGTTTCTTCGAGTTGTTTGACGAGTTCGACTGCTTCCAGGACGGTGAGCTTGCCGAGTTCTTCTGCGAGTTGTGCGATGTTAGACATGTTGTTTTCCTGTTGCGGTATCGTCGCCTCCGGAGCCTCCGGAGATTTCAGTGCGGCAGCCGCCGCCCCGACGAGGAACCATTATGTGTTCAGGCGGAAGCGGGAGACGCCGCCGCCATCCATTCAGATTGTTTGTTTATTCGGCGGCGGCTTCGGCCGGGGCTGCTGCTGCTTCTTGTGCAACTGGAGCGGCTTCGGCGGCCGGGGCGCTTGCTTCTTCTTCCTTCGGGCTGGATTCGCCTTCCGGATCGAACTTGTTTTTGATCACGCGGGCGATCATCGAAGCAGGTTCGAGAATCGTTCCGAGAAGTTGGGAAAGAACCGCTTCGCGCGACGGGATGTCGGCGATGGCCTTGAGCTTTGCTCCGTCGAGCACGGCATTGCCGAGCAGGCCGATCTTCATTTCCGGTTTCTTGAATTCCTTTTCGAAATTCTTGATGACCTTGGCGGCGGCGAACACCTCGCTGTCACCCATGACGAAGGCCGTCTGGCCGACGAGGCCTTCACCAATGTCCGGCAGACCGGCTTCGGTGAGCACCTTGCGCATGTAGCTGTTTTTGGCGACGGTGCAGCGGGCACCACCGGCATCGAGACGATTGCGGAGCTCGGTGAATTGCTTCACGGTGAGTCCGGTGTAATCGATGACGATCAGATAAGGGGACGCGTTGACGCGATCGAGCAGACCGTTGATGATGATTTTCTTATCGGGATTCATGGTCGTTGGCGTGCTGGGTTAGGCGGAAGCTTTGGTGTAGGTGGCGGCTTCCAGCGGAATGCCGGGGAGCATCGAGGCGGCGAGTGTCACAGCCTGGATGTAGTTGCCCTTGGCGGAAGCGGGTTTGGCGCGAACGACGCTATCGACGAAAGCGCGGGCGTTTTCCTCAAGTTGCGCGGATTCAAAGGAAGCCTTGCCGATGGATCCGGAAACATTGCCGTTCTTGTCGAGTTTGAAATCGACGCGACCGGCTTTCACTTCACGCACAGCCTTGGCGGTGTCGTCGGTGACGGTGCCTGTTTTCGGGTTGGGCATCAATCCACGGGGACCGAGAACCCGCGCGATTTTCCGGACTTCAGTCATGGCGTCCGGAGTGGCGATGGCGGAATCGAAATCCGTGAAGCCTTCCTGGACTTTCTTGATGAGGTCCTCATAGCCGACGTGTTCAGCACCGGCGGCGATGGCCGCCTCAGCGGCGGCACCCTGGGCGAACACGGCGACCCGGACATTTCGGCCGGTGCCGTGCGGCAGGGAAACCGAACCCCGGACCATTTGATCGCTCTTCCGCGGGTCCACACCGAGGTGGAAGGAGAGCGTGACAGTGGGAGTGAACTTCGGTGCCGGGAATTGCTTCACGGTGCTGATTGCATCTGGGAGGGAGTAGCTCTTTCCGGATTGGAGGAGAGCCGCCGCCTGTTTGTAGCGTTTGCTGCGTTGTTTGGCCATTGTGGTGTTTGGTTTGCAGTTCGGTCGGAAAACGCGGGTTGCGTCTCCCTCCTGCGGGTGCCGGAAACCTCAGTGAGGCATCCGGCTGAGAATCTTACATGCCTTCGATTTCGAGGCCCATTTGACGGGCGGTTCCGGCGAGGATGCGGCAGGCTGCCTCGGGATCCTTGGTGTTGAGGTCCGGCATCTTGATTTTGACGACGTCCATCAATTGCGCCTTGGTGATCTTGCCGACCTTGATCTTGTTCGCTTCCTTGGAGCCGGAGGCGAGACCGGCGGCCTTCTTGAGCAGATTGCCCGCCGGGGGTTTCTTGGTGATGAACGAAAAGGACTTGTCCTTGTACACCGAGATCACGACCGGCAGCACGTCGCCAGTCTGGCTTTGTGTGGCGGCGTTGAATTCCTTGCAGAATCCCATGATGTTGACGCCTGCCTGACCGAGGGCGGGACCCACGGGCGGTGACGGGTTGGCTGCTCCGGCGTTGATCTGGAGCTTGATGATTTTGACGACTTCCTTGGCCATGATGAATGCGTGTTTACGTTCGGGAGAGGGGTGATTGGAAATTCAGCGGTGCAGGTCCAGACAAATCAGGCACGTTCGACCTGCCAGTATTCGAGTTCAACCGGCGTGCTGCGGCCGAAGATGGTGACGGAAACCCGGAGTTTGCCGCGTTCGGGGTCGATTTCCTCGACGATGCCGTTCTGGCTTTGGAACGGACCATCGGCAACCTTCACGGTGTCTCCGACCTCGAAGCTAATGGCTGGACGGACGCTTTCCTCGCGTTCCTTGATTTGTGAAAGCATCGCATCCACCTCGCGCTGGCGCATCGGTGCGGGGCGGTCCTTGGTTCCGGCGAAGCCGATCACACCGTCCATCTCCTTGATGAAAAACCAGGTTTTTTCGACAAGCTGGCCGTCCTCGGTGCTGAGGTACATGTTGACGATGATATAACCGGGGAAAAATTTCTTTTTCGTTTCGGTTTTTTTGCCACGACGGATTTCGGAAACCATTTCCGTCGGCACCAGCACCTCCCGGATGTATTCGGTCATGCCCTCGGCTTCCGCATTGCGCATGATCCGGTCACGAACCTTGCCTTCCTGGCCGGAGAGAACTTGCACTACATACCACTGGTCGCGGAATGACTTGGTTTCGGACATGATGGTTCGAAGAAAAAATGAATGGGCGGATGCTGAAGGTGGATCAGCGACCGATGTTGGTGAAGAAACCCACGATCAAAACGTGGAAGAAGTCCCAGAACTGGACAAAGCCGGCGAGCAGGATCATTGCGATCAAAACGACGACGGTGGAATCCACCAGCTCCTTGTATTTCTTCAATCCCTTGATTTTCGGATCGGACTCCCAAGGCCAGCTCGCCTTGCGGAGCTCGCCTTTGACCTCACCCAGAAAACCGGAGATTTTTGAAAACATGATGTGCGCTGACTATGGGACGAATTTTAAAAACTGGCACGGCAGGAGGGACTCGAACCCCCAACACTCGGTTTTGGAGACCGATGCTCTACCAATTGAACTACTGCCGTTTTGAGGCGACTCAGGGGCACTCCGTTTGACAGGAGTGCCCCGAAATCTTGCGCCCGAACCCAACCCGGAGACCGGATTCGAAGCCTCTTCGCGAATGATTACTTGATGATTTCACCCACGCGGCCGGCACCAACGGTGCGACCACCTTCGCGGATGGCGAAGCGCATGGTCTGCTCCATGGCGATCGGGGTGATGAGCTCCACTTCAAGATTGATGTTGTCACCCGGCATCACCATTTCCACGCCTTCCGGAAGCTTGATGCTGCCGGTCACGTCGGTGGTGCGGAAGTAGAACTGCGGACGATAGTTCGAGAAGAATGGGGTGTGGCGGCCGCCTTCTTCCTTGGAAAGAACGTAGATCTCAGACTTGAAAATCGTGTGGCCCTTGACGGTGCCCGGCTTGGCGATGACCTGGCCGCGCTCGATGTCGGTCTTCTTGAGGCCGCGGAGCAGTAGGCCGCAGTTGTCACCGGCACGACCTTCGTCGAGCAGTTTGCGGAACATTTCGATGTCCGTGACGGTGGTCTTCTGGGTGTCACGGATGCCGACGATTTCGACTTCCTCCATCTTCTTGATGATGCCGCGCTCGACACGACCGGTGCAGACCGTGCCGCGACCTTCGATGGAGAACACGTCTTCAACGGGCATGAGGAAGGTCTTGTCGATCGGACGCTCAGGCTCGGGGATGTAGGAATCCACGGCATCCATGAGTTTCATCACGTTTTCCATTTGGGCGGCGTCGCCTTCGAGGGCGGCCTTGGCGGAGCCCATCACGATCGGGATTTCGTCACCCGGGAATTCATAGACGGAAAGCAGGTCGCGAACTTCCATTTCGACGAGTTCGAGAAGTTCCGCATCGTCCACAAGGTCAACCTTGTTCATGAACACCACGAGGGCGGGCACGCCGACCTGGCGGGCAAGCAGGATGTGCTCGCGGGTTTGTGGCATCGGGCCGTCGGCCGCGGAAACCACGAGGATCGCACCGTCCATCTGGGCGGCACCGGTGATCATGTTCTTCACATAGTCGGCGTGGCCCGGACAGTCCACGTGCGCATAGTGGCGCTTTGCGGTTTCGTATTCGACGTGGGCGGTATTGATGGTGATGCCGCGCTCGCGCTCTTCGGGAGCGGCGTCGATGTCCGCGTAGCTTTTCTTTTGGGCGAGACCCTTTTCCGCGAGGGTGTTGGTGATCGCTGCGGTCAGGGTGGTTTTGCCGTGGTCAACGTGGCCGATGGTGCCGATATTGACGTGCGGTTTGTTGCGCTGGAATGCTTCTTTAGCCATGGTGGTTGTTGTTCTGCTTGAGACGGTTTGAGATTTTTTCGTGATCGCCCTGGAGCTCGCGGTCGGAATTGAACCGACGACCTCATCCTTACCAAGGATGCGCTCTACCCCTGAGCTACGCGAGCGATGTTGATGAATCACCCTGCCTTCGACCCGACAAAAACACCGCGACTTGTCTCATCAATGCGAGACCAGACGCGGCACCCCTGACAGGTTGTGGGGAAGAGCGGGCGGACCTTAGCAAAGCCGGTCACTCTGTCAAAAAAAATCTCGTTGAAAAGAAGATTTCCTCAAATCCTTGGAAAATCAAGGGTTCCAGCCACCCTCCGCCCTTTGAAAAAGCCCCCGGAAGGGTGATTTCCGGATGGATGGAATGGCGTCCGGGATGGGATTCGCAACGATTTGCGATCAAAGTATTGCCGACCCGCACTCCGCCGTCAACAATCCCTCCGCACTGCAGCACCCCGCTCATCATCTCCCATGAAAATCATCAGTGGAACCGCCCACCGCGCTCTCGCCGAGCGCATCGCCGAAAACCTAGGCCAAGCCCTCGCCGATGTTCAGGTCACCGCCTTCCCCGACGGTGAAACGTTTGTCAAAATCGACGAAAACATCCGCGGAGAGGATATTTTTATCATCCAGCCGAGTTGTCCGCCGACCAATCACAACATCATGGAGTTGCTGATCATGGTGGACGCCGCCCGCCGTGCCAGCGCCGAGCGGATCACTGCGGTGATCCCGTTTTTCGGCTACGCCCGCCAGGACCGCAAGGATCAGCCGCGCGTGCCCATCACCGCCAAACTCGTCGCCAACCTGCTGACCTCCGCCGGAGTGAACCGGGTCCTGACCATGGACCTCCATGCCCCGCAGATCCAGGGTTTCTTCGATATTCCCGTCGATCATCTGTATGCGAAACCGGTGCTCATCAACTACCTCCGCGAGCGCCACCCGGACACCTCCAATCTCACCGTAGTCTCGCCGGATGTCGGCGGCGTCAAAATGGCCCGCGCCTATGCCGAGGCACTTGGCGCCGAGCTCGCCATCGTCGCCAAGCACCGCGTCAACGCCACCCGGGTCGAGGCCATGAATGTGATCGGCGAGGTCGAAGGCCGCGATGTGCTGCTCGTGGATGATATGACTGAAACCGCCGGCACCTTGATGGCCGCCGCGGATATCCTGCGCAAGCACGGCGCGAAACGCATCTATGCCGGTGTTTCCCATGCCATTCTCGGCGAACTCGCCCACCAGCGGATCCGCGATTCGGATATCGAGGAAATCATCACCACCGATTCCGTTCCCCAGGCGGCCGGCCCGAAAGTCCAGGTCGTCGGCATTGCCCCGCTGCTTGGCGAGGCTATTCGTCGGATTCACGGCGGCCAGTCGATCACCACGCTGTTCTCATTGTGAGTGATCCCCCTGCGATAAAACCCAACGAGGCGAACAATTTTTTGACAAGTGCCCATCGGGCCGCTACACAGCCCGCCCCGCACTGGATTTCCGAACATTCCAGAGCTCCATTCCAACAACAACGCCCTCTCCGTCATGGCCAAGAAGACCTCACTTAAAGCAGCAAACCGCGCCCGCACCGGGTCCGGCCGCCTCAATCAAATGCGCCGCGAAGGCTGGCTCCCCTCCGTGATCTACGGACGTGGCACCGAAAACAAGAACCTCAAGGTGGATGCCAAGTCCTTCTTCGATCTCATCGCCCATAGCAGCTCGGAAAACATCATCGTCAACCTGGAAATCGACGGCGAAGGCACCCGCCTCGCATTCCTCCAGGCCATCCAGCACGACCCGCTTTCAGGTATCGCCGTGCATGCCGACTTCCTTTCCATCGACGACAAAACCGAAATCACCGCCCACATTCCCGCCCACCTGGTGGGGGAGGCCCCGGGCGTCAAGAGCGGTGGTGTCATCGAGCAATATATCCACGCACTCGAAATCGTCTGCCTGCCCGACGACCTGCCCGAAACCATCAATCTCGACATTTCCGGCCTCCAGCTCGGAGATTCGCTACACGTCGGTGAAATCAAATACCCCAAGGGTGTCCGGCCCACGCATGCCGAGGATGTCGTGATCGTGCATATCGGCCGCGCCGGCTCCGGCGCCGATCTCGAAGCCGCCTCCGCGGAAACGCCCGCCGCCTGATCGCGAAGCGCCCCACCGCCTTGCCAACAACGCCCGGGCCGCCATCGCGCCCCGGGCGTTTTTGCAATTTCAAATCCCACAGTAAAAGTTTCGGATCATCCTCCCAACCATGTCCTTCTCCCTCATCGTCGGCCTCGGAAATCCGGGGCGGCAGTATGAAGACACCCGCCACAACATCGGGTTCATGGTGCTCGACCGCCTGGCCGCCTCATCCGGCGTGAACTTCCAATCCGTGCCCAAGTGGCAGTGCCATCTTGCGAAGCTGCCCGGCAGCGGCACCCTGCTGCTCAAGCCGCAAACCTTCATGAATCTGAGCGGTCGCGCCATCCGTCAGGTGCTCGCCTTCCACAAGTGGCCGCCCGAATCCATGCTCGTCATCTACGACGACACCGCCCTTCCGCTCGGCGCGCTGCGCTTCCGGGAAAAAGGCTCGGCCGGCGGCCACAACGGCATCAAGTCGATCCTCGAACACCTTGCCAGCGACGCTTTCCCGCGCCTCAAGATCGGTATCGGCGCCAGCCAACCGGGCAACCTGACCGGCCATGTTCTG
The DNA here is from genome assembly GCA_030696085.1 of Luteolibacter sp. Classification (GTDB taxonomy): domain Bacteria; phylum Verrucomicrobiota; class Verrucomicrobiia; order Verrucomicrobiales; family Akkermansiaceae; genus Luteolibacter. The sequence goes on along the minus strand of JAUYNL010000104.1, from coordinate 37,725 downwards.
GGGAAATTTTCACCCGACGAACGACCGCTTGTCGAAAACACGCTTGCCACGGCTTTGGAAGCCGTGCAGCTTGCGCGTTCCCAAGGGATCGCCGCCGCGGCGAACCGCTATCACACTCGCATTCAATCCACTCCACCGCACACCGATGAGCCGCAAATACCAGGGCCTGATTGTCCTTAATACCAAATCCCACGAAGGCAGCGTTGATGACCTCGTCACCGCCGTTTCAAAGGAAATCGAAGCCGAAGGCGCCAAACTTGAGAAAATCACCCAGCTTGGCCGCCGCCAGTTCGCCTACAACTCCCGCCACCTTGAGGCCGGTCACTATGTGAACTACGTGTTCCAGGGCGCACCCGACATCATCACCAAAATCCAGGAGCGACTTCGCCTCAACGGCCACGTCCACCTCCAGCATTTTCTGCGCATCGCCTGATTGCTGTTTGTTCGAAAGAACAGCATTTCGTCTTGCTTTCCGTTCTCCTTTCCCCCACTTTTTCCACCGCTATGGCCAATCTCAATAAAGTCATGCTCATCGGGAACCTGACCCGGGATCCCGAATTGCGCTACACCCCCAGCGGCAAAGCTGTTGCGGACATTTCCCTCGCCATCAACCGCGTCTGGGTCAATGACGCGGGACAAAAGCAGGAGGACACCACCTTCGTGGATGTCACCCTCTGGGGCCGCCAGGCCGAACTCGCCCAACAATATCTCACCAAAGGCCGCGGCGCTTACATCGAAGGCCGCCTCCAAATGGATACCTGGGACGATAAGGAAACCGGCAAGAAACGCAGCAAACTCAAGGTCGTGGGCGACAGCCTCCAATTCCTTCCCGATGGCCGCGGCGGAGCCACCCCGGCCGGCGGAAACGGCGGCGGCGGAGCCCCTCCACAGCAGCGCGCCAGCTCCCCGCAGCAACGTTCCGGCCCACCACAAGGCGCATCCGCCGCACCGCCGGACGAATTCCAGGAAGAGGACGACATTCCGTTCTGATCCTCCGCTTCCCATCACTTCCTGACTCCTAACGGAACTGCCCGGCCGCGGTTCCGTTTTTTTTTGACTCTACCAATCGAAAGACCGCCATCCCGCATTTTCCTCATCGCGGGCGCACGGTTTCCCTTGGCGCGGCCCGCCGGACTTGTGCATGATCCGCAGCGTGTGATCGAAGTGCGATTCCAACGCGGCCTTTACCTGCCGGAGCCGGACCTTTGGCTCGATCCATCGGATCCCAAACCGTGCGCCTTCGTCTCCCACGCCCACGCCGATCACTTCGCACGCCACGAATCGGTGATTTGTTCGGAAACCACCGGCCTGCTGCTGCACCAGCGCTTCCGCCTCGCCACGAACCGCCTGGATGCCACCTCATTCCATGTCCCGCTGGTTCGCAATGGATTCCGCCTGCGCCTGCTGCCGGCCGGACACATTCCGGGCTCCGCGATGCTGCATGTGACCCGTATTTCCGACAACGCCACCCTGCTCTACACCGGCGATTTCAAAACCCGCCGCAGCCGCACCGCCGAAACCGCCAATTTTCTATCAGCCGATACCCTGGTTCTCGAAACCACCTTCGGACTGCCCGGCTACGAATTTCCCAACCCGATGGAAATCGAGGCGGAAATCCTGCGTTTCGTGCATGACAGCTTCTCCGATGGCGCGACGCCCATCCTGCTCGCTTATTCATTGGGAAAGGCCCAGGAGGCCCTGGCCCTGCTCGAGGAACACGGAATTCCCGCGCTGCTCCACCCGGCGGCCGCCGAGATGACGCGCGCCTGCCGCGAGGCCGGTGTCCCCGGATTGCCGGAACCCGCCGAATTCAACGGCCACGCGCCGCCCGGCCATGTGGTCATCGCCCCACCCCACGCCATGCGCACCAAGCTGCTCCGCGGGCTGAAAACAAAACGCAGCGCCATGCTCAGCGGTTGGGCGCTGCAAGCAGGCGCGAAATACCGCTACCGCGTGGATGCGATGATCCCGCTCTCCGACCATGCCGACCATCCGGGCCTCATGGAATGCATCCAGCGCGTCCACCCGCGCCGGATTCTCACCGTCCACGGCTTCACCCGGGAATTCGCAGCGGAACTCCGCGCCAGCGGCATGGATGCCTGGTGCGCCGCCGGAGGCGACCAATTGGAGTTTTCCATCCATCGCCCGGCCCACCGCCAACCCGCCGCACGCGGCTCCTCGCACCAACGCATCGCCTGCCCCTTGGCGGACTTCAGCGATCTCTGCCGCCTGGTGGCGGAAACCGGCAGCCGTGTCGCCAAAACCGAGTTTCTCAAATCCTACCTCGGCGGCTTGGAAAACGACAAGGACCTGCGCATCGCCGTGCGCTGGCTCGCCGGTGATTTCCCGCCGCAGAGCACCGGCAAGCGCCAGCCACCCATGGACGCCTCCACCCTCCGCCACGCGCTCGCCGCCATTCCAGGTGCCCGTGCCGAACGCTACCGCAACATCCATCTCGCATCCGGTGATCGCACCCGCAGCGCCCGCCTCTTCCTTCAGGAACTCCACCTCCAGCCCGCCCCGCTCGATCTCACGGAAACCGCCGCCTTCATCGGGGAATTCCACCACAGCGCCGCCTCCATGGAGCGCGTTCACCGCCTGGCCAAACGCCTCGCCACCCTGCACCCGGCGGATAGCGAGACCCTTCTCAAACTCCTCAACGGCGATCTCCGCCTCGGCATTGATCCCCTGCTGCTGCTCGAAGCGCTGGCCGCAGCCTGCCACGCCCAGCCCGATGAACTCCAGCGCGCCATGTCCTGCGGCGCGGACCCCGGAGAAATCGCCGTGCTCGCACGCCACCGACGTCTCGCAGACGCGCAGGCCACAGCCTGCTCCCCTTCCCCGCGGGATCCTTTGCGGAAATCCATGGTTCCCTCCTTGAAAAGCCACCCCGACACCCCGCACCCGGCACTGGGCATCGATCACGGCGACGCCCGCATCGGCATTGCCGCGACCGATGATTTCGGGATCCTCGCCCACCCGGTGGAAACCATCGACCGCAGCCGGATGGATCCGATCGAACGCATCGCCCGGCTCGCCGATATCCGCAAGATCCGCACCCTGGTCGTGGGCCTGCCGTTCCGGATGGATGGCAGCGAGGGCGAATCCGCCGCCAAGGTCCGCGCCTTTGCCGATCAACTCCGCCAGCGCATCCCGGAAATCCCGCTGGTGTTCGTCGATGAATCGCTCAGCACCTCCAGCGCCGCCGCAAAACTCCGCGAAGCCGGACGGTCGAGCCGCCATCAAAAGGCCGTCATCGACCAGGCCGCCGCCATCGAAATCCTCAACACCTGGATGGGATCCTGAATTCAAGCGACCGCCGCAGCCACATGATAGACCGCCGCGAAGAGCACGAGCTGCACGCCGCCGAGCGCTAACAGCCGGTTGAAACCCGGACCCGGCGGGAGCGTGAAGACTCCCCAGATGATGCGCAGGCCGATCAGCAGCACCGGGATGCTCGCGAAGATGAAACGCGGCTGGTCCAGCGCCAGCCAGGCCAGCCCCGCGAAGGCGGCGAGCTTGATTTCCAGCCAGATCACCGAGGCCGCCACCTTCGGCCCGCAGCGCACGGCCAGCGTGCGTTTTCCTGTGCCGGAGTCCTCCTCGCGGTCGCGGAAATTGTTGATCGAAATCAGCACCGCCGAGAGCAGGCCGACCTGCAATCCTAACAAAAGCGCCTCGCGCGGCCAGCCGCCGGTCTGGATGAAAACAGTGCCGCCCACCGCCACCAGCCCGAAGAAAAGAATCACGAACAACTCGCCCATCCCGCGGTATGCCAGCGGAAACGGACCTCCGGTATAACCATAAGCGAGAAACAACGAGGGAACGCCGATGAGCGCGATCGGCCAGCCACGCGCCTGATAGAGAACCACCCCGCAGGCCAGCGCCATGCCGAGAAACCCGACAGCCAGCCTCATCACCGTGCGCGGGGACAACAAACCGGAGGCCGTCACCCTCACCGGTCCTAGCCGGCCTGCGGTGTCCGCGCCTTTCCGCGCGTCGATGGCATCGTTGAAAAAATTCGTCGCGATCTGGATGGCCAGCGCGCCGAACAGGGTGCACGCGGCCAGCCGGGGATCGAAGTCACCGCTGAGTTTCCATGCCAGCACGCAGCCCACCCACACCGGCACGACGGCCGCTGGCAGGGTCTTGGGACGCGCGGCGAGCACGCAGGACTTGAGGGTGGACGGGGTCACGCGGCGATTGAAAACCATTCGTGCCCGCCATGCGAATCCATTTCCGGCAGGTGGCGGTCATTCGCGCAGCAGGAAATCCAGCAGGTCCTGCGCCGATTTTTTCGAGATGCCCGGCAGGCTGGCGATGTCCTCCACGCTGGCGGCCTTGATGCGCGCGACGCTGCCGAACTTCTGGAGCAGGCGTTGTTTTTTCGCGGGCGACATGCCGGGGCATTCGTCCAACATGCTCTCGCGCATGCGGCGGCGGTAAAGCAGCGCGTTGTAGCCGTTGGCGAAGCGGTGGGCCTCGTCCCGGATGCGCTGGAGCAGCTTGAGCGCTCCGCGATCATGCGGAATGAGGAGCGGCTCGCTCCTGCCGGGGACGAAAATCTCCTCGCGCTGTTTGGCCAGGCCGATGACCGGCAGGTCGTGAAGACCCAGCGCGTTCAACTCCCGGACCGCCATGCCGAGCTGGCCTTTCCCGCCATCGACGATAACGAGGTCCGGCAGCACGATTTTCGCGCGTCCCTCGCGGGCGAGGCGGCGCTGGATGTCCAGCGCGCTTTCCTGGGAGATCGCGGCATCCGGATTGGCCGCGGAGTTTTCCAGCAATATCCTGGAATAGCGCCTGCGGATGACTTCCGCCATCGAGGCGAAATCGTCCTGGCCCTCCACCGTCCGGATCCGATAGCGGCGGTAGTTCCGGTTGTCCGGCCGGCCGTCGGTGAAGCGCACCATCGAGGCGACGATGTGATTGGAGGAAACATTGGAGATATCAAAACACTCCATCACGCGCGGCGGGCCGGCCAGATGCAGATGCTCGCCGAGTTCCGCGAGATCCTCGGTGGGCTTCACGGTGCTCGGCAGGCCGCGGCCGCGGCTGAACTGGCGCGTGGGCGTGAGGGTTTTCTCCAGGTTCCGCCACACGTCGCGAAGGGTGGCCGCCTTTTCGAAGTCGAGCTTTTCCGCGGCCGTTTCCATCCCGGCGCGGAGTTGATCCAGCAAATCGCGGCGGCCCTTGCCTTCGAGGATGCGGCAGGCTTCCTCCACGCGTTCGAGATAGGCCTCGCGGGTGATGCGTCCGATGCACGGGGCCGAGCAATTGCGGATGATGTCCGCGTTGCAATGGCGGTAGTCGCCCTCATCGGGATTGAGCGGACGGCAAACCCGCAGGCCAAGGCTGCGGTTGAGCCATTCGAGCGTGTGGTGGAGCGCGCTGGAATGCGGAAAGGGGCCGAAGTATCGCGAGCCGTCATCTTTTTTCACGCGGATGGCGCTGAATCGCGGCCATGGGTCGGCGAGCCGGATTTTCACCAGCAGGAAACGCTTGTCATCGCGGAGGGCGACGTTGTAACGCGGCCGGTAGTCCTTGATGAGCTTGCCCTCTAACAATAATGACTCCTCCTCGTTGCGCACCGTGTGGATCTCGAAATCGTGGATCGAATCGATCAGCGCGCGCGTCTTCAGGCTCGCCCGCATCTGCTGCGAGGCCATGAAATACGAGGACACCCGGCGCTTGAGATCGCGCGCCTTGCCCACGTAGATGATCGATCCCAGACGATCCTTCATCAGATAGACCCCGGGTTGGTGGGGCACCTCGCGGAGTTTGGCTTTGAAATCCGGTTTGTTCACTTCGCCAGGCGGATGCCGCGGTCTTCGATTTGGAGCAGGCGCTTCTTCAACAAGGCGCCGATGGTTTGTTTGAACGTGCGCTTGCTGACGCCGAGTTCCTCATGGATCTCCGCGGCGGAGCTGTGATCGCCGATGGACCAGAAGCCGCCGCGCGCGCCAAGTTCGGCGAGGATGCGCTCTTCAAGATCCGTCACCCGGGCGCGGCCTGGCGCGTGCAGGGTGAGGTCGATCTTTCCATCCTCCCGGATGCCGGAGATGTATCCCCTGGTCTTCTCACCGGGCTGGAGCGGCTGGAAAACGCCCTCGGAAAACAACAAGCCGCTGTGGCTGCCGTTGATGATCGCCTTGTAGCCGAGATCCGTCTTTCCGAAAATGATGAGATCCACCTCATCACCGGCCCGGAACGTGTGCGGCGTGAGATCGAGATGACGCGGCAAGCGCGCCGAGGCGATGATCCGTCCGGAAACCGGATCGACATGGACATGCACCAAATAGTTCTTTCCAGGCTCCATCCGCGTGGTTTGTTCGCGGAATGGAACGAGCAATTCCTTGGCCAAGCCCCAATCGAGAAACGCGCCCACGCCGGTGACATCCACGCATTTGAGTTTGGCGAAATCTCCGGGCATCGCCTTGGGCGTCAGCAGCGTGGCGACCGGGCGGTCCTCGGAATCGGTGTAGAGGAACACATCGAGAAATCCGCCGAGCACGTTGTCCTTCGGGACTTCCCGGTGGGGCAGCAGGACCTCGCCCAGCTGGCCGCCATCAAGGTAGAGTCCGAAGGATTTCTCGCGGAGGATTTTCAAGGATGCGCGTTCGCCAATGTTCGCCATGCCGGAGGATGCACGCGGATGCCCGCGGAGTCCATGGCGTTTCCCTCCGGGATCTCCGAAAGCCGCTTGATGCGGAGTCCCTTGGGAGAGAGCTCCTGAACCATGGTCGGGGCGGCTGGCTTTGGCTTGGTTGCCTATGCACAAAGCACCTTTCAAGCAAAAAAAATGAGACACATAACAGCTTTGGCTTCTTTGTCATGCACCCTTTGTCGTGACGACAAAGGGACAGGATTTCAGACTCGTCTTGCAGGCCATCGGGATCTTGAATTCGCGCGGATTCAACCACCCGTCTCTTATGTCTGCATATCGAAGCTTCCGATCCACCGTCCGCCATTTGGTCATTCTTGTTCCGCTGCTGCTGCTTGCCGCCAGCGTCGGCATTCTTGTCTTCCACCAGGAGACGCGGGATGCCGGACCTGCGGATTCCCCAGCCAGACCGGTGTCGGTCGAAAAATCCCGCGCCGCCGACAGGCCGGCCACCGCCTCCACCGAGGACTCCAATGCACAGGCAGGATTCCGGCAATGGATCGGCGCGGCTGAAAAATCGCCCGCACCGCGCGCGGAACGCATCGCCGCCGGCGTGGCGCTGGCACGGACCCGCCGGGCTCACATGGAGCGCTTGATCCGTGAGAATCCGGAGCAGGCGATTTCCGAGTCGCTCACTTTCGCCGAATGGTCGGCCCTGCCGCCGGAAGTCCAGGCGCTCGTTGAAAAACCATTCAGCCTCGTGGCGAACTATAACTTCTATCCGGTCTGCACCGCTCCCGGAACCGCGCGGCCCGCAGGAACTCCGGATTATTTCGCAAACATCACGATGGATGACGGCACGAAGCTGGAAGCGTTCGTCTATGGCCGACGGAGCGAGCTCATGAGCAAGCTCCGCATGCCGCTCCAGGGAGTCTCCCTCAATGGACTTGCCGCCATCCGGGACGGAGTATTCCAGAGAATCCCCGCCGGCGAGTTGAATACCGTGCGCGCGCTGTTCCCAGCCAGCGCCGACATGTCGCGCAGTTTCGCCACTGGCGTGCCCGCCGGCGCGGAGGCCGTGCAGGCCCTCGCCGGCGGCAGGTTGTTCGTATTCTCCAACACCGCCGAACTGGAGTCCTTTGACAAGCGCCTGGCGAAACTCGACGCCCTGCCAGGCCCGGCGGCCGCCTCTTCCGTGCTCGCCGCGCCCATGCCCGGCACCGAGAGCGGCGGATTCGATTGGACCGCAGTGGAAACCTCGTCCGCCAACGAAGCATCCGCATGGACGGAAACGAAGAAGACCTGTTACCTCATCCGCATCAATTTCCCGGACCAATTGGCCGAACCCGTCACCCAGGCCGCCGCGGATTCGGTCATGAACGGACCCGCCAGCGATGGAATCCGCGCCATGTCCTATGGCAAGACCTGGATGGAATGCGGAGTGAGCGCCAATGTTTACACCATGCCCCAAAACTCCACCTATTACGTCAATGGAGGCAGCGGGCTCAATGACGAGCTCATCCGTGACGGACGGAACACCTTCCGCACGAACAAGAGCGGCGCGGATGCGGCGATCAATATCGGGCCCGTTAGCAATACAGGCACCGGCGACAGCGGCGGCACCGGCGACTATGACATCGTCGGGGTTTTCTTCGGCGACGTCGGCATGGTCAGCAGCAACGGAGTCTATTACGCCGGTCTTGCCGGCGGCAACCGCCTTTGGGTGCAGGACGCGAACTATCCGAGTCTCTACATTCACGAATGGGGTCACAACTACGGCCTCAGCCACGCCAGCTCATGGGACACCACGGACGGCTCGGTGGTCGGCACCGGCGCATCCACCGAATACGGCGATATTTTCGACATCATGGGCGGCGGACCGGACCCCGAGGGCCACTTCCATCCGCAAGGCAAGTCCAGGCTAAACTGGCTCACCACCTCGCAATGGACGGACGCGACCGCCGGCGGAGCCAACGTTTATCGGATCCATCGCATCGACGATCCGGACACCAGCTCCAGCCACTCGCGCGGCGTGCGTGTGACCAAGGCGGCCACGCCCGGCAGCGAGGAATACTACTGGCTCGCCTACCGTCCCGCCTTCGCCAGCAACGATCATTTGCAGAAAGGCGCCTATCTGAACTGGCAGCGCCCCGGTCAAACCAAATGCTGGGTGCTGGATACCACGCCCGGCACTGCCGATGGCAAAAAAGACGGTGCCATCGATCTCGGCCGCACCTATTCCGACACCGCGGCCAACATCCACATCACTCCCACGGCCACCGGCGGCACCGGCGCCAACCGTTATCTGGATGTGGCCGTGAACTTCGGCCCGTTCCCGTCCAACACCGCCCCGGACGCCACCGCCATTGCCGGCCCGTCCACCGTCGCCGCGCGCGGCTCCGCCACCTACACCGCCAGCGCCACGGACTCTAACGGCGACGCCCTCGCTTATTGGTGGGATACCCAGAACGGAGCCGTCCATGAAAACTCCGCAAGCCTCGCGAACTCGTGGACCGTCGGCGGCGGCTATACCCTCGGCGTCACCGTTTCGGACATGAAAGGCGGCGTGGAAACCCTCACCAAATCCGTCACCGTCACCGATCCCATCGATAGCTGGACGCAACACAGCGTCGGCACCACCGAGGATTTGAAGAGCGTCGTGTGGGGCAAAGGCCGCTTTATCGCCGCGGAATACTGGGGAACCATCTATCAGAGTTGGGACGGCGTCACATGGAGCAACGTGGGCGATCCTCCCGCGTTCGACAGCCAGCCGCTGCTCGCGTTCGGCGCTGACAAGTTCGTGATCGCAGGCAAGAAGGACGGCGTTTCCGCCGCGCAGATCTGTTATTCCGCGGACGGCCGCGTTTGGTCCGAGGCCGGCTTTCCCGCCGGCGTGCCGCAGGTGCGCGGCATCACCTACGGCGGCGGAAAGTTCCTCGCCGTCGCCGATGCCGGCAAGGTGCTGTCCTCCACGGACGGCATCAACTGGACACTCGCCACCGTGCCGGAAGCTCCGGATTTCCGCCACGTCGCATGGGACGGCAACACCTGGCTGGCCATCGCGCTCAATGCCTCCTCACAAGCGCGCGTCGTCTGGACATCGCTCGATGGCGCGGCTTGGAGCCAGCACTCCGAACTCGGCTCCAGCATCGCCGCCGTGAATGGATACGGCGGCGTGCTCTACGCCCTCGGCTGGTATGCCGGCATCAAGTATTCCACCGACCACGGCCTGACGTGGCTGAATGCCGCCACGCCCGGCACCACCCGCTGGAGCACCACGCGGATCAAGATGGCGGAAGACGGCACGCTGCTCGCACTCGGCACCGCGATGGATGAGAGCGGCGCGCCGGATGCCCTGCTCGTTTCCAGCGATGGCATCCACTGGTCCCGCAGCACCGCCAATGGCGGAAACACCGCCGTCGCCAACGGCAATGACCTCGCCTTCGGAGCCGGCTGTTTCCTCACCGTGGAAAACGGCGGCATCACCCGCAGCTCCGGCTCGTTCTATCCGGCGAACTCCGCCCCCACCGCCGCGTTCACCGCCAATCCCTCCACCGTCCCCGCCCGCCAAGGCCGGCTTTTCGCATCCGCCGCTGGCGATGCCGATGGCGACTCCCTCGTCTATGCCTGGGATTTCGGCGCGGACAAACCCATCGTCGATGGAAACAGCACGCTGCGCAGCTTCGACTTCGGCGGCGATTACACCGCCACCCTGCGCGTGAGCGACGGCCATGGCGGACTCACGGTGCTCACCCACAACCTCACCGTCACCGATTCCTCCCGCGTCTTCACCCAGCGCACCAGCGGCACCACTAACAGCCTCCTCGCGGTCGCCGCCAACGACACGGTCGCCGTCGCCGTCGGTGGCACCGGCGGAGTGATCCGCACCTCGACGGACGGCGTCACCTGGACGACGCGCAGCGTGCCGGAATTCGGGGGAAACCTGACCTTCCGCGGTGCGGTGTGGGACGGCGCGAAGTTCATCATCGTCGGCACGGACTACAACCTCACCGCGCCCGCCGGATGGCAGGGTGCCATTTATACTTCGCCCGACGGCATCACATGGACGCGCCGCTACGGCAGCACCAATCGAAACGACGATCTCCAAGCCGTCGCCTCGGATGGCACCGGGGCAGTGGCCGTGGGAAATTCCGGCACCGTCCTCACCTCCGCCGACGGCCTCACATGGAGCCCAGTCGTCATCGCGGGAGTCGCGGCCAATCTGCGCGGCGCGGCATGGAACGGCAGCACTTATGTCATCGCGGGCTACGCCGGGAACAACGGCGGCGCCACCGTCTTCACCTCCTCCAACCGCAGCGACTGGATGGACGTCACCGCCGGCGTGGGCATCGACCCCGGCTTGCAGGACCTCCGCAAGGTCGCCTGGCTCAACGACCGCTTCGTCAGCAGCGGCCGGTATTCCAAACTCCGGGTTTCCACCGATGACGCGCAGACCTTCACCACCACCCGCACGGTCAACGAACACAACCCCGCCATGGCCTATGGGGACGGCATCTACTTCACCGCCGGCGAGCAACTCGACGCCGCATACGCCGACGTGGACGTGCTATCGCTCAATGGCGTCACCTGGTCATCCTTCACCGCGCCCACCACCGCCAACCGCAATGGCGCCGTGTTCTTCAAACACACTTTCATCACCGTGGGCGCCGGCGGCGAGATCTGGCAGAGCGGCGACACCACTCCTGTTAGCGCCGGCTCCAACAACGCCCCCACCTTCGCCGGCCACTCCGCCACCACGCCCTTTGAAACCGCGGCCACCATCTCCTTCGGCACCTTGTTAGCGGCCTCAGGCGATCTGGATGGCGATGCGCTCGCCATCACCGCCGCCAGCCCTGCCTCCGCCCACGGCGGCAGCTCCGGCCTCCTGTCCGACTCCATCCGCTACAGCCCGCCCGCAGGTTTCTCCGGCAATGACACCATCAGCATCACCATCACCGACGCCCGCGGCGCCACGGTCCAGGCAACCGTCACCTTCACCGTGGGAGCCATCCCTGGCGCAACCATCCTCAATCCGCCGACCATCACCCTGCTGCCCGGCAACGGCGAAGCACGGCTTGATTTCACCGGAGATCCCGATCAAACCTACGAAATCCAGCGCTCCGTCGATCTGACAAGCTGGAGCGTGATCGCCGCTCCCACCGCCGCCCCGGACGGCACCGTCTCCTTCACCGACCCCTCGCCGCCGCCAGGCAAGGCGTTCTACCGCATCCGCCAACCGTAAGCAGTTACCTCATTCGGGTAGCTGCGCGGCCGGTTAGGTTCCGATCTCCACGACACTGCTGCGGCGTTCGCGTTTCCGGGTCATCGGCCGCGTATGCCGTGTCAAGTTGTGTGGAATTCTGTGTGGAATTTCTGTCGCGGGCCTAGCCCGATCGCCTAAATACTTTGAAAATGAAGCACTTGTGAAAGCGCCCTTAACAATGGTCGGGGCGGCGGGATTCGAACCCACGGCCTCCTCGTCCCGAACGAGGCGCGCTACCAGACTGCGCTACGCCCCGACATCGCTGGCGTCTCCCGGTTGATTCCGGGTCGGCGAAAGCAACCGTGATTTTCGACCGCGTTGCAAGTGGATTTTCCAGATTCTGAAATGTGACGGCGGTGGATGTGTGGGATTCGTGCCGCTGATGTTCCATGGCGGAATTCCCTTCGGTAGGGAGATTGACGCCTGATCCAGTCAAGTCTCTCCCTTGCTCGTGCGGTGGCCGGGGGTGGCGAGGATCTCGATATAGACCGAGGTGCATTGGCTGGCCGCAGCCTGATCGATGGCGGCGATGATTTCCTCGACATGTTTCACCTCCGGTTCGGTCTCGCCCTGGCCGACCTTGCAGTTGAAGTCCCAGAAATCGACGCCTTCCGTGAGGGGTTTGCGGCGCTCTCGCTTGAGGTATTTCCGCACGTCATTCTTGATCGATGCGACCACCCTGGGCGGCTGGTGGCCCGGCAGGTTGAGCGGAAATGTCTTTTTCATGTCGCCCGCTTGTGTTCACCGGGAGCGGATTTGTCTAGTGGAGAACGATCCGGGGCGGATGAGGCAGCCATTTGGCGAAATCCTTCCATGGCCCCTCCCCGCGATTCCGCACACGCTTTCGCGGCATTCCACAAAATCCGGAAACGGCACTCACCAAGACAAGGGCTTGCTTTTACGGGCAATCCTTCAAGAATGCCGCTCCTCCGCGCATCCCCCATCCTTCATCCATGACTTCTCCCACCGCCATCCACGGCCACGACATCATCGACCTTGTTGCCACCTATCCGGATGGCATCCGCCTGAGTCAGTTGATGCAGATTGTCAGCGAGCGCTATGGCCGCTCAACCACATTCCACACCTGCTCGTCCATGGGAATGGATCTCGACGGCCTGCTCCACTTTCTGGAAACGAAGGAAAAGGTGCGCATCGCCAGCGGCGTGGTCTATCCGGGCGGAGCGCCGCCTTGTAAGCACTGATTTTTTTAAAGGATTGGTTTCCCCGGCTTCCAATGAAGCATCCGTACTGATGAAGAAATGCCCTTATTGCGCTGAGGAAATCCAGGACGAGGCGATCAAGTGCAAGCACTGCATGGAATTTCTCGACGGATCGGCGCAGCGCACGCCGCCGGCCCTGCCGATGGAGCGCGAGCCGCCGCTGCCATGGTATTTCAAAACATCGTTCATCGTCCTGATGTTCCTCACCGTCCCGCCCTTCGCGCTGCCATCCGTCTGGCTGCACCCGAAAATGCATGTGGCCCTGAAACTGGCGATCACGGTGCTCATCGCGGGTTTCTGCTGGCTCACCTACATCGCCCTCCGCGGCTTCGTTCATCAATTCGATGAAGCCACGAAGCTGCTCAACGAGATGAAGATCTGAGCTGGCAACAGGATCATTCCAGGCCGCGTTCGCTCACTTCATCCTCGTCCCAGCCGAGGTAATGGCCGAGCTCGTGGAGGAAAGTGGTTCCCACCTCGTCGCGGAAGTCCTGCTCGTCACGGTCGGTCCATTCCCAGAGGTTGAGCAGGAAAAGCCGGATGCGCGGCAGGTCCGAGGCATCGGCCTCCTCCATCGCGGGCGGGCCTTCGAAGAGCCCGAGCTCGCCGCCATCCAGTTCACCGTCGAACGCATCCTGCCCGGGTTTTTTCTCCATGGAAACCGGCACTTGGGCTGCGGCGGCGCGCACGTCCTCCGGCAGCACCTTGATCAATGACTTGAGTTCCTCCTCGGCCCAGTTGCACAGCGTTTCAAAATCCATGCCCTGAGGAATACGTGAGAGACCGCACCCGCACAATCCGGAAAACCACTGCCGGCGGCGCAGTGCGGGACACTCCGGCAGAGCGGGGATTGACGGAAGGCCGGGGTGGATGCAGGTTCCGCGCATGTCGGCTGCAAGGGTGAACTACAAGATCGGCAACGAAAAGCTGGTGCGCGTGCTGGATGGCGCATCCTCGCACTTGCGGAGCTTGCTGGACCGCCAGGGCCGCCCGGACGGGGCGCTGCGCATCGCGGTGGTGGGCGGCGGATGCTCCGGCCTGCAATACAAGATGGATCTGGTGGATGGCCCTCGTGAACGCGACATCCTGGTGCCCAGCAACGGGGTGAATGTGGTGATAGATCCCAAGAGCGCCCTGTTTGTGAGCGGCAGCGAGCTGGATTTTTCAGATGACTTGCAGCAAGGCGGTTTCAAGGTGAGCAATCCGAACGCGGTCGTCACTTGCTCATGCGGCGAGAGTTTCGCGGCTTGAATAATCGGTGAAAGTCCCGACGTTTTCAAAAAGCATGAAACTCCACCTGTTGCCGATCCTCGCGGCTTGTGTCGCGTGCCACCGCTCCGAGGCGGCGGCTCCGGAACTAACGGTGGCTCCCGTGCTCGCGCAAGCGGTGCCGGAGATAGACGCGCTGGTGCGCGGACTGGCCGATGAAAATTTCCGCAACCGGGAAAAAGCCACCCGCGAGCTGTGGGAGCTGGGCGAGAAGGCGCTTCCCGCCTTGAAGGAAGCGGCGGCCTCCTCCGACCCGGAACAGGCGGTCCGGGCCCAGGATTTGCTCCGCAAGATCCAGCTTCACATCACGCCGGACACCGATCCGTCCGTGATTTCGCTGGTCGAGCGCTACGGCAGCGCCACACCCGGCGAAAAGGCCGCCCTGCTGGGAAAAATGCGCGGAAAACGCGCGTGGAGGCAAATCCTCAAGCTGTATGCTGCGGAGACCGACGCCGAATTTCGTGAAAAACTCCGCCCAAGTATGAATGTGGTGGCCGTGAGAGCGGCCCGCCAGCGCTTGCTTCAGAACGATGCCGCAGGAGCCCGCGAGTTTCTGGAAATGGCTCCGGCCGATGCGGCGGGATTGCTGGCACTCGCGGAATTCCACCGCAGCCATGGCACGCTGGAAGCGGAGTTGGAACTCGCGAACACCCACAAGGGCCGCAAGGCGGCGGCTTGGCGCCTGGCACTCCACCGGGCTGCCGGAAATCCCGCCGCCGCCCGCGAGGCCGCAATCGCCGCCGGGGAGCCGAGAATCGCCGCAGCCATGGCCGCGCTGGTGGGAGACCCACTGCCTTGGTTGCGCGAAATCCAACAGCAGCCAAAGGATTTCCCCTTGGCCGCCCACTATGCCTCAATCGCCGCGAAACGCTGGCTGGCACAAAAAGGCCGCCCGGCGGATCTGGAGCCCCTGATGCGGGCGCTCACCTCGCGAAATTCCGCCGAGCGTGACTCTGCGATGAGCGCCCTGTTCCTACTGGGCGAGGCGGATGCCGCGGAAACCGCGCTCGTGAAATCCCAGCCGCTCGATGCATTCCTCTATTTTGAGGCTCTGGAACGGATTCCCGAGGCGCTCCAGGCGCTCGGGCTCGACCCCAAAAAACCGGACTACAAGCCCTGGGTGGAAAAACGCATCGCCACGCTGCTGGATGACGACATCGAGAACCAGCACGAGGCATCCAGCGATGAAGCGGAAATCCTGAATCTGGCCAGATTCCTCGAACGCAGGGGCCTGCACGAGCAGGCTTCCGCGGTTTTCTCCGGGCCGCTGGCTGCCATGGCGGAGAAGGATCTCAATGCCTTCGTGGACTTTCTAGGCAAGCTTTTCGCCATCATCCCGGAAACTACCGATCATGTGCGTTATGCCCCGCGATTGGCTCGAAACATCGGCGTCTCCTGGGCGGGCGAGGATCAGGGACGCTGGGAGGATCTCGTCGTCGCGGCATGCGGCGATGACGACCGCACGGGGGATTGGTGGGACTGGCTCAAGGAGATCAAGCCGGATTCGGACCGTGTCGAGCGTTTCGACGCGATGCTCGCGCTCTTTGGGATCGGTCCGGATCCCAGGGGGCTGCGCACCAGGTGGCTGGGCCTGTTGTGGAAATCCGCCGAAGCCGCCGCTCCCTCCGAACGCACGATCATGGCGGCGCGCATCGCCGACCTCGCCGATGAGACTGGCGACGTCGCCACCTGCCTGAAGGCATGGGAGCAAATGTCACCCGAGGGACGCGAGGAGATTTTCTGGGGAAAACAAATCATCCATTTTTCCGCAGTGGAGCGCTGGGATGATGCGGCCAAGGTGATTCTCAAACAAATTTCCGCCATCACCGAAGCCCAACAGCAACCCGAAGCCGACCAACATGCCTACGCCGCCGCCGCCCTTCGCGAGGCGGGCGACAAGGAGCAGGCCGCCACCCATGAGCGCTGGGCTGATCGCCTGAACCTGGGCAACGCCACCGTCGCCATCAAAATCGGCAACGGCCATGCCTATGGCCGCGATTACCCGCGCGCCGCCGAATGGTATGCAAGAGCCGCGATCCAAGCGGACCCGGATTCGGATGAGTTCGTTCTGGCCATGAAGCTGCATGCCGAGGCGCTTCAGGGGCAGGAAAAATGGCTGGAAAACGCCGCGATTTCAGAGGTGGTCGCCGCGTGCTACTCGCTCTCGACGTATCCTGCGGGAAATCAATTGCCCTTCATGCGCCAGCGCATGCAGGCCGACATGGCCCGCGCACTGAGCCGTCTCAAATCCGACCGTTCCGGTGCGATCGCCACCCTCGCCAAGTGCCACCGCACCTTCATCAGCGACGGTTCGCTGGCCGATGTCTTTTTTCCAGCCTTGCGCAAGGCCGGGCTCCAGCAGGAGCACGACACATGGTTCAAGGAATCGTGGGACCGCATCTCCAAAATCATCAGCCGATATCCGGATTCCGACAATACCCTCAACACCGCGGCTTGGTTTGCCGCCCGCGCGCTGCGCCAGCTCGATGCGGCCGAAAAGCACCTCCGCAAGGCGATCGCCGCCAATCCCGAGCAGGCCGCCTATCTCGATACCATGGGCGAGATTCAATTCGCCCGTGGAAATCGCGCCAAGGCCCTCGAATGGTCCGTCAAGGCCGTCAATTTCGCCCCTGCGGATTCCATGCTGCGGCGCCAGCAGCAACGTTTCCGCGCCGAGCCCTTCCCGAAGTGAAGACCTGTCCGCTGCTTGCCAACGACGGCAACCGGATCATCCATGCAAGCCAGCGGCGGGAATGCCGCGCACATCCAGATTGCGATTCGTCCCGCCAACAAGGATAGGCCGCGCAAACGGCTGAATGGCCAGCCCCCGCTTTGGGCGAAATTCCCGATATCGAGCAGATAAAATGGTTGCCTAGCCGGGAATTTAATTGCACATTTTTTGCGAAACCTCACAATCAAAGGCTAGAAACTAAGGATTATGCTTCCAGAGCTCTCTCCGTTCACCATCGATCAACGCCAAACGCTGAATTCCCTACTTTCTGGCTTCGATCCTGTCCAGCGCGGGTGGCTCAGCGGATTTCTGGCTGCTGCCGGACCCGCCGTTCGCACCACACCGGTAGTCGCAGGAAAGCTCACCGTGCTCTACGGCACCGAGTCTGGAAACGCCGAAGTCCTCGCAGACCGCGCGGTCAAGGAAGCCAGGAAATGCGGCTTTCAGGCGGTAATGAAGAACATGAGCGACCTGTCGCCCGCGGAGCTTGCCAACTTTTCCAACCTGCTGGTGATCGTTTCCACCTGGGGTGATGGCGAACCACCGGAAACCGCCACCGCGTTTTACAAGGAATTCATGAAATCGGCGCTTTCCCTCAAGGGCGTCCGCTTCTCGGTGTGCGCACTGGGCGATACCTCCTACGAGAAATTCTGCCAAACCGGCAAGGACATTGATGCCCGCCTTGAAGCGCTGGGGGCCAGCCGGCTGCATGACCGCCAGGACTGCGATGTCGATTTCGAGGATGCCTTCACTGGCTGGCTCGGTCACTCGCTCGTCGCCCTGGCTCCAGATTCCGCGCTCTCCTCGGTGGCCACGGAAGTCGCCGCCCCGGCTGCGCCTGCCATCGGATATGGAAAGAAAAACCCGTTTCCAGCCGAGTTGCTCGATGCCGTGATTCTGAATGGCGAACGCTCGTCCAAGGAAACGCTGCACCTCGAATTCTCCCTGGCCGGCTCCGCCTTTTCCTATGATCCCGGCGATGCCCTCGCCGTGATTCCGATCAATGCGCCGGACACCGTCCAGGCCATTCTGGATGCCGCCAAGCTCAGCGGCAATGAGGAGATCGATACCAAAATCAGCGGCCGCAAGCGCCTCGCAGATGCCCTGCGCGAGGATTTCGACATCACCGCGCTGTCCCGCAATGTGCTCGCCAAACTCGCAGAATCCACCGGTTCCGCCCGACTGAAATCCTTGCTCGGCGAGGAAGCGAAGGAGCCGATCAAGGATTTCCTGGCCGGCAGGCAGATCAGTGACGCGCTCCTCGAGTTCGCCCCATCCGGCCTTGGCGCGGATGACCTGGCGGGCCTCTTCCGGAAACTTCCGCCGCGCCTGTATTCGATCGCTTCCAGCCCGCTTGCCCATCCGGATGAAGTCCATCTCACCGTGGCGGCGCTGCGCTACCTGTCCCACGGCCGCGCCCGCAAGGGGGTTTGTTCGACTTATCTCGCAGATCTGGTGAAACCCGGAGACACGGTGCCAGTCTTCGTGCAGCCCAATAAAAACTTCCGCCTTCCGGAAGATGCCTCCCTGCCCGTCATCATGATCGGTCCCGGCACTGGTATCGCTCCCTTCCGTGCCTTCATCGAACACCGCGCCGCCCTCGGCGCCACTGGCAGAAACTGGCTCTTCACGGGTGACCAGCACTACCTCTACGACTTCCTCTATCAACTCGAATGGCAGGATGCCCTCAAGAGTGGCGCACTCACCCGCCTCGATGCCGCCTTCTCCCGCGATCAGCCGGAAAAATTCTACGTCCAGCACCGCATGGCCGCCAGAGCGGCGGAACTCTATGCCTGGCTCGAGGAAGGCGCTCATTTCTTCGTCTGCGGAGATGCTACCCGCATGGCCGCCGACGTTCACGAAGCCCTTGTTTCCATCGTCCAAATACAAGGCGGAAAATCCACGGAGTCCGCCAATGACTACGTCGAAGACCTCAAGAAATCCAAACGCTACCACCGCGACGTCTATTGATCTCAATGCGGAAAGTGGCATTCGGAAAACGAAAATACCGCCTACCGCCTACCGCCTACCCATCATGTCTGAAGAAAAGAAACTCACCGCCAACGAATCTATCAAGATCCGCAGCAACTACCTCCGCGGCACCATCGAGGAGGGCCTCGCCGATCAATCCACCGGCTCGATGTCCGAGGATGACCAGCAGTTGCTCAAGTTCCACGGCACATACCAGCAGGACGACCGCGACCTGCGTGCGGCACGCCGCAAGCACAAGCTGGAAAAAGCCTACTCGTTCATGATCCGCATCCGCGTGCCCGGTGGCGTGGCCACGCCCGCGCAATGGCTCGAAACCGACCGCCTCGCCACCACTTTCG
This sequence comes from Luteolibacter sp., assembly GCA_030696085.1. Taxonomy (GTDB): domain Bacteria; phylum Verrucomicrobiota; class Verrucomicrobiia; order Verrucomicrobiales; family Akkermansiaceae; genus Luteolibacter. Next base: position 18,308 of record JAUYNL010000104.1, on the reverse strand, counting down.
CCAATGGCACCATCAAGCTCACCACCCGCCAGGCCTTCCAGTTCCACGGCATCATCAAGAGCAACCTCAAGCGCACCATCAAGGAGATCAACCGCTGCTCCATGGACACCATCGCCGCCTGTGGCGATGTGAACCGCAACGTGATGTGCAATCCGAACCCCTATCTATCCGAAATACACGCGGAAACGCTCAAACTCGCCCAGGAAATCTCAGACCATCTCACGCCCAGGACCCGCGCCTACCATGAAATCTGGCTCGATGACGAAAAAATCGAGTCCAGCGAGGAGATTGTCGAGCCGATCTACGGCAAGACCTACCTGCCACGCAAATTCAAAATCAGCATCGCCGTCCCGCCGTCCAACGACGTGGACATCTACGCCAACTGCCTTTCCTTCATCGCCATCATCGATGACGGAAAACTCGCCGGCTACAACGTCGCCGTCGGCGGCGGCATGGGCTCCTCTCATGGCAACGAGAAAACCTATCCCCGCATCGCCGATATCATCGGCTTCTGCACGCCGCAACAGGTTGTGGACATCGCGGAAAAAACCGTGCTCGTGCAGCGCGATTTCGGCGACCGCACGGACCGCAAGCACTCGCGCTTCAAGTACACCGTCGATGACCACGGCCCGGAGTGGATCCTCGCCAGAATCAACCAATACCTTGGCTACCAACTCGCTCCCGCGCGTCCCTTCGTTTTCGAGGACAACGGCGACCGCTTCGGCTGGGTGGACGATGCCAATGGAAACTCGCACCTCACACTCTTCATCCAGGGCGGCCGCGTGCGCGATACCCCGGACTATCCGCTTCTCTCGGGCCTGCGCGAGATCGCCAAGGTGCATGACGGCGACTTCCGCCTCACCGCCAACCAGAACCTCATCATCGCCAATATTTCCTCCGCGAAACGCCCGGAAATCGAAAAGTTGTTAGAGCGATACGGCATCAGGGACAGCCACCTCAAGAGTGCGCTGCGCCTCAACTCGCTGGCCTGCGTCGCCCTGCCGACTTGCGGCCTCGCCCTCGCCGAGGCCGAGCGCTACCTGCCCGACCTGCTCACCGAGCTTGAGGAGCTCATCGAGGAAAACGGCCTCCGTCACGATGCCATCACCATCCGCATGACCGGCTGCCCGAACGGCTGCGCCCGCCCCTTCATTTCGGAAATCGCCTTCGTCGGACGCGCCCCCGGAAAATACAACGTCTATCTCGGCGGCGGCTTCGCCGGCCAGCGGCTCTCCAAACTCTATCGCGAAAGCGTGAAGGCCGAGGACATCAAACCGCTGCTCGCACCCATTATCGCCCGCTATGCCAGGGAGCGCGACGCGGGCGAGCGCTTCGGCGATTTCTGCATCCGCGCCGGCTACGTGGCCGCCACCATCCAGGGCGGAGATTTCCACAAGAACATCAAGCCGGAGGCTCTCAAAGCCTGAACCATGCCGCTGCCTGCCATCAAATTCCACGCGGATCCCGATTTCGATCCGCAGGCACTCTCCACGGAAGTCGCCCCGCTGCGCGCCGGCGAGCGCATCCGCCTGTTGTACGAGCGACTGGGTGACCGCCTCGTCGCCACCACCAGCTTCGGCCTGCAGGCTGCGGTGATGCTCCACCTCATCCACGAGCACGCGCCGAAAATCCCCATCGTCTTCATCGATACCGGCTACCTGTTCCCCGAAACCTACCGCTACATCGAGCAGCTCTCCGGTCTGTTGGAAAAACTCAACATGAGGATCTATCAGCCAGTCGTCACCGCCGCGCGCATGGAAGCACTGTGGGGCAAGCTCTGGGAGGGCGGCCAGGAAGACCTCGACCGCTACGCCATGTTCACCAAAATCGAGCCGATGAACCGCGCCCTGCGCGAACTCGGTGCCGATGTCTGGCTCAGCGGCCTGCGCCGCTCGCAGTCCAAGACCCGCAGCGACCGCCCATTTATCGAGCGCCAGAAGAAAACCCTCAAGGCCTATCCCATTCTCGATTGGGCGGACACCCAGGTGGACCTTTATTTCCGCCAGCACGACCTGCCGCGCCATCCGCTCGCCGAGCAGGGCTACCTCACCATGGGAGACTGGCACAGCACCCGCCCCGCCGAGAATGGTGAAGCGGAGTCCACCCGCTTCAACGGCCAGAAATACGAATGCGGCCTGCACATTGATTCCAGCAGCTCGGACTTCCAGATCTGAGCATCTGTTCCGAACACCTGGTGAGGACTGTTGCTCATGGTCCTGATGAGCGGCAAAGCGAGCCGCATGCTCAAACAGGCACGCTTCAAGTACGGCATGTTCGGCGCGGACATCGGAAAAATTCGTGACATGATTGCGGACAATAACGCTTCCTCCCCGGACTGATCCTCCGGTTCGACATTCCGGTTGGAAATCCGGCGGGATGCGTCACCATTGGTCCTCGATCCAATGACATCTCTGCTGTGAGGCGGAATTTTCCTGGGGGCAATCAATTCGATATTCCGGCAGGATATGCGGAGTTGGAAAGCTATCTGATATTCCGCATATTTTATCATGCCTGAAATCTAATGGGCTCATTTTAAGTGGATTTTAAAAATCCAGACTGCCAGGGATCGTGAGATCATGAGCATTTGGGTTTCGATTTGTCTATTTCATTCAGGCTAACCGTATTTTGCTTATTTAAAAAAAATCTTGTCATTTGGATGTTTCAGAATAGCTCTCCTCAAGTTGCTACTGACTTTCAACAAGTCTTTATATGCTACTATTATTCAGCACCCTTACCAACAACTCATCTTATTATCACCATGAAAGCGCTTCATCCCATATTGCTGGCCATGTCTCTCGCGGGAGTCGGCCATGCAGCCAGCATCGTTCAAACCAAGACGTTCACATTCGTTCCCGAGGATACCGCTCCTCTAACGTTCAACCAGTTTGATTCCTCGCTAGGAACGCTCACGAGCATCGTCATCACCACCAGCCTGACGAAGAGCGGCGGCTCGCTCTTCGTGGACAACGAGTCCGCAACGCCTGCGTCGGGCAACATCAACCAATCCGTGACCATCACGCTTTCGAGCTCTGCTGTGAGCCTGATCGATACCTCCCTCCAGCCGATCGGTAATGGAATCGCCGCGACTTCGGTCTATTTCGCGAACGTAGGTGCGGACGATGGCGACGGACCCGGCGTGCAAAGCGTCGGAGCCGACTACGACGGCACATCCTTCAGCGAAGTCTCGGCGGGACAAACCCGGAACGTCAACGAGATTGCCTGGAGCGGCTACACCGGCTTGGGAACTTACTTGATCGATGCGAACGGTGTCCAGGGATTCAACACATCCGCGATCGGTGGCGCGGCCGTGGCCATCGATCCGGCAACCGCTTCGGGCGAAGTGAGCATCACCTACAATTTCAATGCGGTTCCGGAACCGTCCGCAGCACTCATGGGTGCTGTGGGGCTGCTGGCGCTGCTTCGCCGCCACCGCTCATAGCAAACACCAAATCCCCTTCCCTTCCAGGGTCTTCCGCGCATGCGGGAGACCCTGGATGTTTTGGATTCATGCGGATATTGGCGGAGGAGGAGGTCTCCCGGGAAATCAAACGCGCCACTCTGGCTCCCTTGATGATTTAAGCGCCCTCATGCCTTGACTCCAACACCAGATTCGGCAGATTCCCACGCATCAACTCATTTTCACCCATCATGAAAATCGCAGCAAACATGGCCGCGACGGTCGGCAACACCCCGCTCATCCGCCTGAACCACGTCACCACCGGTCTTGATGCCGAGATCTGTGTGAAGGCGGAGTTTTTCAACCCGCTTTTCAGCGTGAAGGACCGCATCGGCAAGGCAATGATCGAGGCGGCGGAAAAAGACGGTTCGCTCAAACCCGGAGGACTCATCATCGAGCCAACATCCGGCAACACCGGCATCGCGCTGGCCTTCATCGCCCGGACCAAGGGCTACCGCTGCATCCTGACCATGCCCGAGAGCATGTCCATCGAGCGCCGCGTGCTGCTGCGCCTGCTGGGCGCCGAGATCGTTCTCACCCCCCGCGCCCGCGGCATGAACGGTGCCATCGCCATGGCGAAGAAACTGCTCGATGAAACTCCCGGCGCATTCGGTCCCGGCCAGTTTGAAAATCCGGCCAATCCCCAGGTCCACCGCGACACCACCGCCGAGGAAATCTGGCGCGACACCGATGGCCAGGTGGACGCCTTTGTCGCCGGTGTCGGCACGGGTGGCACGATCACCGGAGTGGGTGAAGTCCTCAAATCTCGCAGCGATGCGAAAATCTTCGCCGTGGAGCCAGCCGCCAGCCCGGTCATTTCCGGCGGTGCGCCAGGGCCACACATGATCCAGGGCATCGGCGCCGGCTTCATCCCTAAAAACCTCAACGTCGCCATCGTGGACGAGGTCATCCAAGTCACCAACGAGAACGCCTTCGCCACCGCGCAGATGCTTGCCCAACTCGAAGGCCTGCCGGCCGGCATCTCCACCGGTGCCAATGTCTGGGCTGCGATCCAGATCGCCAAGCGCCCGGAGTACAAGGGCAAGCGCATCGTCACGGTCGGGTGCTCCTCCACCGAACGCTACCTCTCCACCTCGCTGGCGGAAAAGGTGCGCGAGGAAGTGGCGAACCTGCCGGTACACGAGATCTGAGCCGCAGCGCCGCGCTCCATGGGCAGGTGGACAAGGAGTGTCCACCCCTCCCTATGAAAAAACCGCAGCCCGGAAAGGGTGCGGTTTTTTTGAAGTGGGAAGCTGCGGATCCAGATCAACGCTTGGAGAACTGGAAGCGCTTGCGGGCACCGGGTTGGCCGGACTTTTTGCGTTCCTTCATGCGCGGATCGCGGGTCAGGAAGCCGAGCGGCTTGATGAGCTTGCGGTTTTCCGGGTCCACCTGCGTGAGCGAGCGGGAAATCGCGTGGCGGATCGCAATGGCCTGGGCATGGGTGCCACCGCCTTTGACGACGACCTTGAGATCAAACTTGTTCATCACCGATGCCGCTTGGAAGGGGGCGAGGATGGCGTTCTGGAGCTCGATGGTGGGAAGGTATTCTTCGAACGGGCGATCATTGATGGTGATCTGGCCGGTGCCTTCGATCATCCAGACGCGGGCGACGGCGGTTTTTCGGCGGCCGGTGGCGCTTTGAGTGGTGGTGGTGGCGGTCATGTTGGGAAATGAGTGTGTGGATTAGCGGACGGCGTAGGCGACGGGCTGCTGGGCTTCGTGCGGATGCTCGGCGCCGGCATACACCTTGAGCTTGCCGTATTGGGCTTTGCCGAGGCGGGTGTGGGGAAGCATGCCATAGACGGCACGCTCCACGAGCAGGACCGGGCGGCGCTCGCGGACGATGCGCGGGGTTTCCACCTTCTGCCCACCGACGTAGCCGGAGAAACGGGTGTAAATCTTGGCATTTTCCTTGGCACCGGTGAGCACCACCTGGTCGGCATTGATGACCACGACGAAATCGCCGGTGTCCACATGGGTGGTGAATGTCGGTTTGTGCTTGCCGCGAAGGAGGCGCGCGGCCTCCACGGCGACTTGGCCGAGGACCTTGCCCTTGGCGTCGATCACATACCACTTGCGCTCGACTTCGTGAGGCTTGGCGGAAAACGTCTTCATGTGTTTCTTGGGAAAATACCCTCGGGCACTTTGCGTGCGCGAAGGGGGGGGCAAGCTAGGGAGCCGGTTTCGGGGTGTCAACCGGGAAATCAGCGGATTTTTGGCAGCCCGTAAGATTGATGGCATGGGCGGGGAAATCACCGATGTTTCTGGATTTCCGGCGCTGGATTCCCTTGGCTGCCGGGGATGAAACGCATTGCTGCGCACTGGCAGATTCCGGCGGCCTTGGGATTGACCACCTTCACGGCGGCGTTTCGAAGCGGGTGGCCAGTTTCACGCTGCCGCTGGGCGCGGCGGTGAACATTTACAGCGATTCCTGCACCGCAGTGGTCATCGCGAAATCGGAAGGCGGGCAACTTCCGGTCGAATCACTCCCGCGTGTCGCTGGGGCGGCTGGGCGGTTCGTGGAGAGGGCGGGGTAGCGGGCCGGTGCCGGCATCGCCATCGGCGGATTGGCCGCGGATGGCGGAGGCGATGGCGGAGGCGAGTTTCCGCCGATATGCGGGATTGGCGATGAGCTGGCTTTCCGCGGAATGGCTGAGGTAGCCGCCCTCTATCAGGACGCAGGGGATTTCCGGGTTGCGGGTGAGGCGCAGGCGGCGGCGGACGAGCCCGCGGTTGGAGCTTTCCGCCGGGCTGGCGGCGGTCATCGCACGTTGCAGGCGCACCGCAAGCCCGTGGCTATCGACGCGCCAGTAATAGGTTTCGGGTCCGCGGACGTGGGCCGGGCCGCTGTTGAAATGCATGCTGATGAGGATGGCGTCACCGTGGCGCTTGGCGCGGGCCACGCGCTCGTCGAGATCGATGAACGTGTCATCGGAGCGCATCAGGATGCAGCGGAAGCCGCCGCCGAGTTCGGCGCGGATGCGCTTGGCCATGTCGAGCGTGAGGTCTTTCTCGAGTTGGCGGGTATGGCGGCTGACGGCTCCCGGGTCGCTGCCGCCGTGGCCGGCATCGATGATCACGGTTTTGAAACCTCTGGGTCCCGCGCGGTGGCCCCATTCGTCCCGACCGGAGGAGGATCGGATTCCGGGAGCGGCGCAAGACGCCAGCAGCATGGCCAGCAGCGGGAAAACGAGCGGTTTCAAGGAAGGGGGCATGCGGAACTCATTTCAGAAATCCGGGCGGAGGGGAAGCTCCGGCATGCATCTTGTCACAGCGGCGCGACGCCCACATGATCGATCAAACGCACCTCGTCATAAAACACCGCCGCCGCCAGAACCGCCGGTCGCTCGAGGCGGGTCACGGGCTGCAAGGTTTCCGCATCCACCAGAGAGAGGTAATCGATGCGCGCGAGCGGCGAGGCCTCGATCCCGCTGCGGGCGGAGGCGAGGATTTCCTCCACGTCGCGCAGCCCGGCGGCTGCGGCGAGGACGCGGCGGATCCGCGGGGCGTCGGCACGTTGCTTGGAGGTGAGGCGCACGTTGCGCGATGACATGGCAAGCCCGTCGGATTCCCTCACCGTCGGGCATTCGATGATTTCCACCGGCACGTCCAGATCCCTGACCATGCGGCGGATGATGGCGAGTTGTTGGAAATCCTTTTCTCCGAATACCGCTGCGTGGCAGCCGCTGAGCAGGAACAACTTCAGCACCACCGTGCAGACGCCGTCGAAATGCCCGGGCCGCGTGGCCCCGCAGAGTCCGCTGGACAGCAGCGACTCGGTCACTGTGGTCGAACGGTCCGGAAAATACATGCTTTGGCGATCCGGCAGGAACACCACATCCACTCCGGCGGCCAGGCATTTCTCAAGATCGCTCTCCAGCGGCCGCGGATAAGCCTCCAGATCCGCGGAACGATCAAACTGGATCGGGTTCACGAAAATCGAAACGATCACCGTGCCGCCCGGCCCTGCCGCTTCGCGCGCCAGCCTCACGAGCTCGAGGTGCCCGTGGTGCAGCGCGCCCATGGTGGGCACCAGCACCCGCCGGCCCGCCAGCCCGGCATATTCCAACAAGACTTCCCGCAATTCCGCGCCCGTTTCCACAACTCTCATGGGACTCAAATGCCATCATTCCAGCCGGCCCGCAACCGGGAATACCATTCCGTTAGCCGAGCATTTCCAACAGGTGTCCGAAGACATCCGAGTTTCTCACCATGCCGGCGAAGCGCTCCGCCTGTGGACCGATGGCGGAGACCAGCGTGGGATCCGCCGTATGGGTGGTGCCGGTCCAGCCGATGCCGGTGTGGTTGCCGAGGAATTGTCCTAACAATCCTTCGGGTTTTGCAAGCTGGTGGTTCCACTCGGTGACATCGCGTTTGGCCAGGATGGCGGTCAGCGCCTCGATCTCTTCGGCTTTCAAAGTGAGGTTCAGGTGACGCTTGACCAGGGAGGATAGCTGCCCGGCATCGCCATTCCTGATGCCGGCCCATTCGGCGAAAATCCGCTCGTGCGAGCCGGCGAAACGGGTGATGCGCTCGAAACGCTGGGTGCTCTCACCATAACCATTTCCCATGCCGTTGAGACCTGGATTCGAATTGCCGTGATCGCTGGTGACGACCACCAGGATGTCGCCGCGCCCGGCAATCATTCCCAGAACGGAGGCGAGCGCGTCATCGAAGGCGAGTTGGTCGCCCAACAGGGCTCCGATGTCATTGAGGTGCGCGGCGTGGTCGATGCGAGCGCCCTCGACCTGGAGCAGGAAGGGCTTGTCGTCCGCAAGAAAACGGGACAGCGCCGCGCCGGCCATTTCCGTGAGGGTGGGGACGCGGGCGGCGAGTTTTTCGCTGTGGTCGCGGTCGATGGAAAACGGCAGATGGCCCGCTGTGAAGGTGCCTAGCAGCTTCCCTCCGCGCGCGGCGAGCATCTGGCCGCGGTCATGGACGATCTGATAGCCGGCTTTCGAGAAATCCGCCCGCAGGTCCCGTTTGTCCGGGCGGGTTTTCGCCTCGAAATACTCGGAGCCACCGCCCAGGATCACATCCACGCGCTCGAGGTATTGCGGGGAGATCGCGTTTTCATTCGCCCTAGCGGGCACGGACGATGCGAAGCCGGCCGGCGTGGCATGGGTCACGGTGGCGGTGGTCACCAGGCCGATGCGCGCCTTGCGGTTCTTTTTCAGGACAGCGGCGATGGGGGTGATTTCCCTACCATCCGGAGAGGTGTTGATAGCCCCGTTGTTCACGCGTTGTCCGCCGCCCCATGAGGACGAGGCTGCGGCGGAATCCGTGACCATTGAGTTCGCGGATGCCGTGTCCATCAGACCGCGCACGGAGCTGCGCTCATTGATCAAATCCCACCACCGCGTGCCGCGTTTGCGGGTGAGCATGGAATAGGACTGGGCCAGGGTGAGCACGCCGGGGCTCATGCCATCCGAGACCATGAAAACCACGCCCCGGACTTTTTCCGCAATGGGTGCGGGTGATTGGGCGCGGGCCTGTCCGCCTGCCATCAGGGCGGCCGTGCCGAGTCCTGCGGATTTGAGCCAGTCGCGGCGGGCGCATTCACCGTTACCCGAGTGATCCATGACGAACGGGTAGCAGGAAATGGGGAGGCATCAAGGTTGGATCCGTGTCAGGATTGGCCAGGGCGTGTTCCGGTGGCTGGATAGGGGCAGCTCCGGCAACCGTTGTCGCAGCATTTTCCCTGCTTGAGCAGATACCATCGGGTGAAGACCAGGTTGCCTTGCTCGATGGTGTAGTCGATATGCTCGATGGGGCGGAAGGAAGGATTCTGCGTGGCGGCAAGCCGCAACGCCTCCTCGTGTGACAAGGCGGCGAGGCATTTCTCAATCATCCGGCCGATGGCCGGCGCCAGGCAGTCCGGACAACGACAATCACGGGAAAAATCCGCAGGCATGATCGCCGGAAATCCGGCGCACCAGCAGGAGCCGGAGGAACTCCCGCAAGTGAATGATTTCCCACATTCCGCGCATTGTTTGGTGGGAATCATGGCTTTTGCACCCATCGCAGGATGGGGGGAAGCGCCGCGTCCCACGCATGGGCGATGGCGCAGCGGATGACGGCCTCCTCGTCTTCCTGGCGGGGAAAACCCTTCGTTTCACGGGTCTTGCGGGCGGCACGGGTGATGGCGGCGAGTTCGGGTGCCAGCGAGAGCAACCCTAAAGCGGCGGACAAGGCGGTGGCTGCCAGAAGAACCGCGACGGCACCCATCACCGGGATTTTTTTCACCAGCACGGCGAACACCGCGACCACTCCGGTGAGCGGCGGCACGGCCAGACCGAAACGCCGCGTGTTTTCGCGCGCTGCGGCGGCTTTCGGATCGTGGGCTTTCCATGCGGCGAGCGCCTTGAGCCGGAGTTGTCGGCCGAACTCGCCAGCCGATTGCTCGGCGCGGTGGATGATCGCATCATCTCCGGGAGCGGGCAGCCAACTCGCGAGATCGCAGCGGCACGGGCGCTTTCCTTCCATCGCCAAAATCCTCACGCCAAACCACCAGCGGGCGATGAGCGCGATGGCGATGGGAAATAGGGAAACGAAGAGGAGCAGGCGGAACATGGTTTGAAAATTGTAGCGGCGGTCTATGACCAACGAGTGCGCAATTATACCACTTTTGATTGCCGTTCCAGATGCGGGACGATCAGTCAGGCCCGTGACGTTCGGCAGAGGGCCTCTTGCAGGAATTGGCGGAGGCAGGTAAAATGTTCACGGTACGACGGCGGTGTCGCAACAGGCCGAAAATGCCAACTGCCGTGAGTATGGCTACGCTCGGTTCGGGAATGGCACTACTGGGAAAACCACCCAAGACGGATTCCCTTCGTAACCGACGGTCATTGGTGATCAAGTTCAGCGTGGTTTCTTCAGGATCAAGATCGGTCGTGTTTCGTCCCCTCCTGCTTTCCGTCTCATCGGGCATGGTTCTGATGAACTCACTGATGCTTTCGGAATCGCTTCCTTGGGGACTCCAGACAAAAGCTGTGAACCCTCGTTCGTTGTCAGCGGGCATGCTTCGGAGCCACATTGCAGCGGTCGTCGGATCCGTTTCCGTCAACGAGGCGACAACTCCCCGCATGGAACTGTATTCAAGGGCAGCGGAGTATTCTTCGCTCAGCATCCCATCAACGATGGTCGTGGGGAAAAGGTCGTTGGAGCCTTTCACAGCGCATGTAATGCAAATCGTTGTTGCTTCCGCCTTGGGGGCCAGCGTCGACCCCACCACAACGGCGAGAGTGAAAAGTGGAAAGCTGAAAAAAGCTATAGAGCGCATAACTGCGGGAGAAACATGGATTTATTGCCCGGAATTTTCAAGCCCGTTTTCCAAGCTTGCATTCTGGTGTTCTTTCGTCCGTCAGCGGAACCAAAATAAGTGCGATCACCATCATTCCCCTTTGATGCGTGGGCGCGGTTTGTCTAGTGGATAGAGCAGGCGGAGTGATCTGGTTACCAAGGTGGAGAAACCTTGCGGTCGATCTTTGATTGAATCCCACAATTGAACCCAAGGACGGCAAAGCCCCGTCGTTTGGGCCGCAACTGTTCCGAATTGAGTTTCACTCACAGCACGAGAGGTCTTCGTTATTGGCGTCCTCGTTTGCTGCGCAGCTCCCGACTCAGGTGCCGGAACTGATCCAGTATTCCGGTATATCGACCTCCGCCTAGGTAGCGTTCCATTACGTGAAAAAGGTAGTAATAGAAGCGGCAGAACCCCCAAGTGCCCGCCGCGTAAAGAAAAAATGTTTTCCAAGTCGGGGTTTGCGTCACCAATAGTAGTCCGGCGATAATCCCGATTGCGGCAAGCAGGATTCCCTTGAAGTGAATCCACATTGGATATTTCAGGTCTGTGTTGAATTTCATGAATCTGAATTGGCGACACTCTTAGCCATGGTTCCAATATTCGTTGTGGATGAACTACACCTCACGTTATGACTCCCCGGGGAATCACCAGATTGAAAAGTCCGTCTCTCACCTGGATGTTGACCACGCCGAATACGCCATTTTTCCGAATTACAGCGTTCTTATCGATTCGCATGATCTGGCTGGGATGCGTGCCTATCTCGAAATGGTCAGCCCCGTCTTTGATGTATATGTCCGCGCCGCCCTTGGAAATGGTTGCGAAAACCTGAACCACAGTGCGTCGCACCATCAAAGCGAGTACGAGGGCAATTCCCCCCATCAAGGCTGCCTGACCTAACACTCCGGACATGGCCGCGGCTACGGTTCCGGCCAACAAAAGCAGAATCACCATGAACAGAACTGTGCGGAGCAGGGCAAGTTCCAAGGGATTGCAATACCACTGAAGGAACGAAATGTGGACCCTCTTCAGATCTTCAGGTGTGTCCATTATTTTGAGTTGGCTGGGTTATATTGCGTATTCAAATATTCGGATCCCGCTCTTTCAGCAGCTCCCAAGGCTCCGACACCGAACCACGCGGCCGGGGTTGGGCCGGTGGAGAAGGTCACGCCCAATCCAAGTCTCCAACCACTGGCTTGAGGGGTGATTACCTGAATCCACCCCTGTTCGGCGATCATAGCCGCGCCGCGCTCGATAGGGTTCTCAAAGCGGCCCGCATACCAGATATAAGGAGCTTTATCCAATGTCTTTTGCCCAATCTCATAGGCAATAACTCGCTCAGCCGTGGACATTGTGGCAGCACTCGATGGGATTGCGACCGTGCCCCACTGAGTGGCTGCTCTCATCGAGCCTGCACCCATCGAACCAACAACGCTGATTCCGGCATCCACGAGGTTTGCCGTATTCTGTTCCATTCCAAAGCCGTCCTGAAGGATGGTTTTTGAAGTGAAAGTATCTACATCCTCTCCTGAGATAGCTTGCCGGATTCCGGATTGGAAGGTGTCCACTCCATGAGCCGCCACCGCAATGCCGGCGACTAGACCCACTCCACTGACGCCCGTAGCGGTCGCGAGAGCCGCACCGGCCACGGCCTCGAACGCGCCTCCTACTGCTTTCAGGACTCCGAAGGTGTTTTTCCAACCCCACAATCCGAACGGATCACTCGTCGAAATAGGATCGCCGTTTGCGTACGCAAACCAGTTTAGTCCGCCCGTGAAACCCATCGGATCAGCGTTTAGGAACCGCATCAAGTAAGGGCTGTAATAACGCGCCCTCATATGCAGCAATCCGTTCTCCTCTGTGCTAACACCCGCTTCTCCATTATAAAGAAATGAGGTGTTCATGTCGCCCTCTTTTTTGGCAATAAGGCCGTAGGCGGAGTAGAAAGCCCGTCCGATCACGCTGCCAGAATCATTCGTGCGGACAATAGTGCTGCCGGTTTGATCGAAATGATAAGTTTTCGCTTGGTCGGATTCGTCAACCTCATACAGGAGACCGAGGCCATACACGTAGAATATCAGGGTCCCGTCAGGTGCCTTTTTTACAAGCATGCGGCTCAGTGCCCCTCCCGGATCTACGACGTAGTTGGTGGTGTTACCTGAACTGGTTGAAGTCAGGCGGCGACCTTCGGCATCGTAGGTGTAGGTGATCCCACCTGCGCTCGTTAGTTGATTCCGCGAGTTGTAGGTAAGCGAGACGGTTCCCGATGATTGGCTGATGGGACCGCTTGTCATGTTCCCATCGGCATCGTGAACTACAGCGCTTCCATTTGCGGTGAGTAGACGGTTGTCGTTATCGTAGGTTCCGGTGAAAGTGGGATGCTGCCAAGCAGCGTTCGTTAATGGTGCCTGAAACTTGTTGATGATTTGACCGGCATTGTCATAGCCGAGATTGATGTAAGAAAACAGCTTTCCGCCGAAGCTCGAACGAACCGCCTTGAGTTGGTCGGCATTGTCCCGGTCCATCGTCGTGATCGTGCCATTGGCATGATTGATTCCAACGAGGCGACCAAGCCGGTCGTAATTGTAGGTCGTGGTTTTGTTTCTCCAATCGGTTACCGTCGAAAGCTGATTCCTTTCGTTGTGGGTGTAGCTCACCTCCTTGCCATCAGGGTAGGTGATTTTGGCAAGGTTTCCGTTGGCGTCGTAATCGTATTGAAGGAGGTACTGAATCACCGATGCCTGGGTGAGCTTGTAGGTCTTCAACCTGCCCCGCTGGTCATAGGTTCGGGTGATGACGGAGGTTCCTTCGGTGACGGTTTCCAACAAACCACTATCGTCGTAGGTGTATGAGATATTCCCTGTCGGATCGGATTTCGTTTGGAGAAGATTCTTCCCGTTGTAGGCCATCGTGGCCGTCTGGCCAGACGCCTCCTGGATCGTTTTTACAAGACCGTTGTTCCAGTAGGTCATCAATGTCGCCTTGCCCGTTGGTGTAGTCAACGAAGTGGGACGATTGGCATCATCATAGACGGTCGTGAAAGTCTTTCCATTTCGATTGGTGAGTTCCTTCCTGTTGCCGTTTTCGTCATAGACTTCGTTGACGGTCTTCAACATCGGATTGGTCGTGAGGGACTTTTCCCCACGGTCACTCCAGCCATAGTTCGTAATCCGGTTCAATGCGTCTTTGGTGGCGGTCACTCTGCCGTTGGCATCATAGGTGGTTTCCCTTCGGCGGTTCAAAGCGTCCAATACAGCGGTCGCTCGACCACCATCGTCGTATTCCGTTGTGACGCTCCGTCCGGCTGAATCCGCGAGGCCAGTGGGCCAGTCGCGCAGGTCATAGCTGGTTGTGTCCACGTTGTTTCCGGCGGGAAGCGTGGGCAGGGTTGCGGTGATCCTTCTAGCCAAAGCGTTCCATGCATAGGATGACGTATTCCCCTTGCCGTCTGTGGTAGACTGGAGATTACCGCAGTTGTCGTAAACATTCGTCGTTACTGAAGTGGGTTCTCCGGCGATCGGCTGGAGAGTAGAAGTAAGAAGCTGCCGACGCTTGTTCCACGTTTTTGTGGTGGTCCGGTTTTCCGCATCGGTGACGGTTAGCACATCACCTTGAGGATTGTTTGTATAATTGACTTCGGTGGAATCGTGGCTGGTCACCTTGGAAACCGAACCGTAAGTGTCGTATCCGTAGGTGGTGGTTTTTGATTCCCCGTCTGTGGAGGTGAGCAACAGACCTTTGTTGGTGTACGTGTAAACGGTTTGATTTCCGAGCGGATCTGTCACTGTGTGGGGAACGTGCTCCGGCCAATAGGTGTAGGTGGTCACTTTACCTCTCTTATCGGTGACGGTCTCGACTTCCTTGTCGGCGTTGTAGGTGTAGGTCGTAACTTTGTTGAGAGGATCGGTTTCCGTCACAACGTTGTGGTCCGCATTGAACGTGTAGGAGCTTAGTTCCGCCTCCGGGGTCACCACGGCGACGATTCGGTCCTGACCGTCGTAGCCTCGACCTTCGAAGTTTCCTAGAGCGTCGATTGTCCCAGTGGATCTTCCTCTATCATCGAATAAATATTTCTTCTGCCCTCCGGCAGGGTCTTCCTCGATGTTGCAGAAGCCGGTGTAATAGAATTTCCATAGCCGAGCATTGTCTCCCATGCTTTTCTGGGTATCCACGCGCCCTTCCGCGTCATAGGTGTTCATTGTGATGAGCCGGGTGTCGGGGTCGCGCAGTTCGGTGATTCGGTTTTCCCCGTCGTAAGTGTAGGTGTAAGCCTTGTTTTCTACATCCGTTGCTGTGATCAGCGTATCTCCCGTATATCCAAAGGAGAACGTGCGCGCACCATCCGTCACGGAGGTGATCTTGTCCCCTCCGCTGTAACCGAATGTCAACGTGCGGTTGAAGGAGTCTGTCACCACGTTCAATTTACCCCCGGAATAGGTGAAAGTTTGTTGATTGCCCCATGGATCGGTGATGAGCTTCACCTTATTATTGTTGGTGGAGTCGAACGTAAAGATGGGTCCGTGGCGTTCTTTGAGAACGAAGTCACTCCCAACCTTTTCCAAAGTCATTTTTGTGCCGGCGGGTGGCTCATAGCTGCCATCCGGCATCAGCACGAACTGGTAGGTGCGGTTCCCTACCACAACCCCGACTCCATTGTTCCGCAACTGATCTACTGCCCATTTCGAAACCAGCGCCATCGCCGTCATTTCTTTGGGGGTGTTCGTTCCTCCTCGATAGATCTCCGCCGCAACAGCGCAGGCAACGAGATACGGGGACATGTGGCTGACCGTTGTCTGCCCGAGGCCAGCCTTGATGCCGGAGGAT
Source organism: Luteolibacter sp. (assembly GCA_030696085.1). GTDB lineage: Bacteria > Verrucomicrobiota > Verrucomicrobiia > Verrucomicrobiales > Akkermansiaceae > Luteolibacter. The sequence continues at coordinate 2,721 of JAUYNL010000104.1, read as the reverse complement.
TGAGACACATACATATTGTAGCTGTGCGTCCAACCGTATCCCAGTGCCGCTGCTTTGTTGTAATTGTTGTTTGAATGGTAGTGGCGGCTGAAAGAAAGGCCGCGGGGGACTTTGTCTCCCAAGCTGATATCTTGCCGATCAACCACAAATCCTCCTGAAGCCATTTCTACTGGATCGGCTCCGTAATACGACGGCGTTGTGGTTGGCTGCGATCCGAGATTCAACAGTGCGGAGGCGGCCCATAGGTAGGAAGGGTCCGATGCCAGCCATTTAGCCAACGTGAAGGTGTCCACAGTTCCAGAGGAGGTGCTGTACCCGCCTTTCAATCCACCGGTGATCTTGAAATTCGCCAGCAAAGGTTCCGATAGGTAGTAGCCATAGCCGGTCCAGCTGTTGAGGGTGAGACTTCCGCTTTTGGGAATCAGGATGGCACCGCTCCGATTCAAGACGGAATCCTCGATTTCGGCCAAAATGGCGGCAGGATAACCGGTGAGTTGGGCTTTCACGCCGCCAGCTCCTGACCAGTTGGCAGAGGTGGCGCGGTAGATTGGCACGTTGGTGGAATTCGCGAGATGGAGCATCTTCACTGCGGAGGCACCGGTCACTGACAAGCCTTGCAACTGCTCAAGAACGCCGTGCTCAAGGGAACTCGCCAGCATCGAACCGATTGCCAAATAAATGTCGTGTTCACGTTGAACGCCAGATTTCGCTTGAATACTTTCGAGGTTTAGGCCCGCATCAATGTAGAAATTGGTTTCCTGGGCCACACGCCCGAAGCGATGTTGATAAACCCGGGCGACATCCACCTGGGTTGCCAGCAAGTAATTGCTCATTTCCACCTCCATGAGCCAAGTCAGACCCATGACGTTGAGGATTTCGGTTTGCACCCGTGAATCGGTATCCGTGTAACCTAGCCGCCGATACTTATCCAATTGCTCCTGGCGTTTCCGAAGCTGCATCGCTGGGTTTTGGAACCCGTAAACGAAAGCATAGGCGTTGGCGTTGCTCTTTTTGTAGTTCTTGATTTCCTGATGATCCGCCCGGCCAACATTCACCGTATCAAATACGCCCGTTGAGGAATTATACTGGTAATTGTAGATTGGGTGGGTCGCCTTGATCCTCAGATCCACGCTCGCGCCTGAAACCGTGAAGGTTTCCCAATCGACGTCGTTCAATTGCAGCTTGGCAATGTTTCCGGAGAAGATCAGCGCCAGCTTCTGTCCGTTGAGAACCGGCATCTGGATGCTAGTAGTCATGGTTCCCGGTGTAAAGGTGCCATTGGTCGCCAAAGTGCCGGAGGTAAGTTCGTACTTCGACATCATCGCGGCGGGGATCGTCGTCGGCCATGTCGTAACCGATAGCCACGCTCGCGAGGCGTAGAGTACGCTCCACGCTTCGCCGAAGTCTGCGATCTCCCGCTCAATGATTTTTGGACCTCCAGTAAATGCGATCAACTGAGTGCCTGAATTATTGTTCCTGATCCAGTTTCTGATATTAGTGCTGTAGGTCGTGAGGCGCGCGCCCAATGTGGAGTCCGAAAGGCCGGTTGCGTAATTGGTTCCTGTCGCTCCACCAATATCAGTGAGGAAGTTGGCTCGATTGAAACTGGCTCTAGCCTTTACGTCCTCTTTGATGTAGTGGTTGTAGGTTTTGAAGGAAGGATCCACTTCCCAAGTCTGGCCATTGACAGTGACCCGAACCCAAACATGAGGAATCTGATAATAGTTCGCCCCTGAGCCAAGGTCCCCGCAGTCGGTGTAGGGGTAACCACGCTGGTCATTGAAATTGAAGACATACACGTATTTCTTCAAATCGGAAATAGGGATCGCCACGCCGGTCAGGCCAAATTGTGTGCGAAACTGTGTTTCCGAAAGATGGCTGTATGGGGTAAGGTTGAAATGGCACCAGTTGGATAGTTCGTTGAAGGTGAATTGGGCCGGACCATACCTGTATTCCGCAGTGTAGCCCGAAGACCGAAGCATGGCCACCATCAGCGCTGCGGTGTCGAAACTATTCCCTCTGCCTTCCATCAGCGTGCCTGAGGCACCTTTTTTCGATCCGAAATAATGGTCGTAGTCGATGTGGTTGAAAACATGGTTGAAGATCCGAACTGGATCATTCCCCAGTCCTCTGGCGAGTTCCGTGATCTCAGGAGTGATGGCGTCGGCTGCCCCGGTAACAATCGACATGGGTGCGAATCCCCCTCCACCGCTAGGTTCGGCAGTTTCCGATGCCGTGAAGCCTCGCAATTCTGGAATGGTAAATGAACTCGCGGGTGCCCCCGAAGTTAGAGCTTCGGCCGCTCGCGTTCCGCTGTCATCCATGGTTGCCCAACCTGGCTCAATTTGGGCGAACGTATTGGAACTCCAGAGCGCCAGGATTGCAAAAGCAAGTAATCTAAGTTTCATAGGGATGGGTTAGTTGGCGTTCAGGATGTTGCCTTCGGCATCTGGCGTGTAGTTTGCTGCAACCACAGGGGCGGTCACGCCTGTCAGTCGACCTACTGGGTCGTAAGTGTATTTAGCGCGTTGCAAAGCACCGAGGGCGGAATAGTCAACATCAGGCCGCAGACCCAGATCAGCCTTTTCCTTGTTGGTGAGTCCATCCCCGTTAGGTAGTGGAAACCCGATAGCGCCGGGAGTAGCAATCAATGAGCCGAAGTGGAAAAGCTCCCATCCATCGGGCAATCCGTCCGTGTCGGAATCTCCGCCCGCGCTGTTC
>JAUYNL010000102.1 GCA_030696085.1 Luteolibacter sp. | reverse complement strand
TCCGGGCATGCGCGTCAAGTTGATGGGCCAAGGAGCGGCGAAACGCGTTCGCCGATGTCCATGAGCTGGCAATGAGATGAGCGGATGCGCCGGACATTGGCTTTCCATGGGCGTCGGCGGACACGTTCCGCCGCTCCGTGAACCGTCCGTTTGTGGACCTTTTGAATAAGCCGCCCTTTAACTTGACGTGCATGCCCAATGGGGACGGGTGATCCTACGATGAAGCGCTCTCCGCCCGCACCACCCTCCAGGCCAGCCAATCCGGCGGCACCATCACCAAGGACGAGGCCCTGCAACTCTTCCGCACCACCATCCGCCAGCGCGAAGGCCGCGTGCGCGACAAGTTCGCCAAAGGCAGCGGCCCCTACGCCGAGTTCTTCCCGCGGGGTCTCAGAATTGAAAAATCACCGGGGCGACCACCGTCGCCAGAACCCGTAGCGAACCTACAAGCGCAGATTGGATGCTGTCCACTATAGCTAATCGTTAGAACGTTCGCGATTACTACGAATTTCATATGCCTGTAAAATGGAACAGGCGATTTTCAACAAGGGGACATCAACGTCTTGGGTGTGTGCCCGGCGAATCATATCGCCAAGAATATGATCAGCCTCCGTTGGCCCTTTTCGCTCGATATCCCTGAGCATGGATGCTGTGCTCGTAGAGCCTTGCATAGTAAGTTGGGTTCGATAGAGCGAAAGCCGTTCTTGACTAGGAATGTGGCCGTGTTTTTTTGCGATGGCACTGCATTCGTCTAGCAGACCAAGAATGAATTCTTCGCCCGAATGCGTTTGAAGAATTTCGCCAACAGAAGCACGTAACGTGCATGTGGCTCCGGCAAGCGTGGCGAGGAAAACGAATTTGTCCCACATTTCACTTTCGATGTTATCAGACAAGGAGAAGTCGATGCCAGATCTTGCCAGCACTTTAGCCAGGGCGTCCACCAGCGGCGAAGCTGGCTCGCTTCGACCGCCAATGACCAAGCCGTGAAGTTCATTGAGATGCTGGATTTCTCCTTCTGGCGTCAACGTAACGCCGAGATGCGCCAAGCCCCCAAGGACTCGTTCTCGGCCAAATTTCGCATCGAGCAGCGCTAGATGGGCAAAGCCGTTGAGTAAAGGAATAACGATACCTTGAGGGGCAAGGGCGGGCACTACGGAATCAATGGCGGTATGTAGATCGTATGCCTTGCACGACAACACGGCGGCATCGAATTTTCCTGTTGCGCTGTCTTGTGCCGAAGTAATAAATTTTGGAGTGATGTGCATATCTCCCAGGGGACTGAACACATGCAATCCGTTTTCCAGTAAATAATTTGCCCGCGCCGGTCTCACTAAAAATGTGACATCGCCACCTGAGCAATGAATTCTTGCTCCGAAATAGCCACCAATCCCACCTGCACCGAGCATCAAAATTCGCATTTCGTATTCTTGGTTGGTCAAATATAAATTTGGAAATCTAGCGACAGAGCTGAGCGACGCGGACAGCCCAACGCGCCCACATTCGTTCCAGTGATTTTGTTAGGCGTCTTCATGGCTGGCAGCCAGGATACTATTCACCACGAGATTGGCATCCACCGAAGGGTTGGCGGCTACAGAACGCGCCCAGATCTCGCCATTCAGCACACAAGTCGAGAGCATACCCGCAGGCACCGCCTGCACGAATGCAGCAGCCGTTGAACCCACCGGGCGGAACACGTTGATCGCAGTCTCCGGTCTGCCCCAAAGCTCCAGATAGTCGCTTTTCTCGATCTCATCAGCCAACAAGTCAGCAACCCGCATTAGGTGATCGAGCCGTTGTGCCACGCCCTCGCGACCCCAGGCGATAAGGGTTGCCAACAGAGGAATGGCCGCAGCCGACCGAGTACCCTGAACGCCAACGTTGGGCTTGGCAAGATAGCCGCCGCCGAAACTAATCGCCGCATTTGCCGCCATGAGGTCGCGGAACATCACCAGTGCGGAGTCCTTTGGTTGGAAGAGCCACTTGTGGGCGGATACGGCCACCGAGTCGGCCGCCTCAACGCCATCGAGTCTTGCAGCGTGGGCCGGGCTAAGCCTGAGCGGACCCGACCAAGCAGCGTCAACATGCGTCCACTTCGCCACGCCCGCCAGGTCCAACGGGTCGATAGAACCGGTGGCCGTGGTTCCTGCCGTCAGCACAAGGCACGCGTCATCAAGTTTGGGGAGTTGCTCGCGATTCAGGCGTCCCCGCCCGTCAACCGGAACCACTACGAATTCAAGCCCTAGGATGCGACAAGCCTTCTCGACGCTCAGGTGCGCCGCCTGGGAGGCAACAACAGTCTTCACTCCGGCGACGTCACGCGCTGCCCAGATTCCTGTCAGATTTGCGACACTTGATCCCGCGCACAAATGCCCGCCCTGCATTCCAAAGTAGGGTGCCAGCCAACTCAAAACCAGCGCCTCAGCCTCAGTGGCGAACGGCGAAGTCATCTCATGAAGCATGTTCTGGTTGAGGCTGGCGTTCCATAATGCCATCGCCCAAGTGATCCACGGTGTCGGAGGGTCCATATGAGCCAGTGAAGTCGGAGAACCGAGTCGAGCGGCTTGGCCGAGAACGTGACCCGAGAGCATCTCCAGTGTTTGCAGCTCGCCCAACCCGGAATTAGGAAGATCGAGAGGAAGGTCGGTAATCTCTCCACTTCGCGACACAAGTAGTTCGATTGCTCTATTCAATCCGGCGCTCATCGTAAAACTGGAGTCATATGTCAACATGAGAGATTCTATTCAGATCGGGTTTGGGTGACAGAAAATTCGTGAGTCGAATTAGAATGTCGAACGCAAAGTTCATTTGCCGAGCGGGAGAAAACAAGAACGAAGTATTTTAGATGCTCAGAACAACTTCGACATGTCAGAATGGTCATCCTTTGGTTACAGTGGAGGGCTCAACAGGTTTCCAAAAGGCCCCCGAGTTCGAACTGGAAGCCCGCGCCGCTGGCGATGCCGACGGTGCCGGTTGTTCCGGAAAGATCGACGGTGAGCGTGCCAATGCTGGCACCCGGCGCGATGAAGGCCCCGGTGGAAACACTGATGCCCGCAATCCCGGTGGGGGCGATGCGTAAATGGGGTCAGTAAATGGGGTCAGAGCTCTCCAATTCACATTAATGTCAATCCGTGTGCTCCGACCCATTCTCGACCCCATTCTCTGGCGTGCTGGAGATGCCCGAGCACCGACCAGAATAACTTTTCGGCAAAGTCCGCGCTGCGGTCCGCGTTGGCATTGGAGAGGCCGTTCTTGGACGGGGGGCGTCACGCCGAAGCGCGCCAGCACGCGCGACTTGAGCCGCTGCCAGTCACAAACGTCGTTGAGACCGATGGCGTGGGAGAGCAGGGCGAAGAGCATCGCGGAAAGATGACTCAGCACCGGGAAGGAGCGGGCCTTGGCTACCATGCCTGTGGCAAGGGCGTGGCGGTTGATCATTCCGCGAGGAATGAGGTTGAGAATCTGCTTGAGGACGATCACATTGGGCCGTGGCTGGTTTTGTTTGGTTCATAACACCCTACCAAGTGGCAGGGATTTCAATTCAATTCCTGCCCATTTTTTCCCTCAAGCTAAGCCGGCCTGTGATATGGCTGTGAAAGCTGTTTGTAAAAAGCTGAGGCAAGGAAGGGCGATGCATGATCGCCCGTGTCCATGAGGATACCATGGCAAGCGGCTTCATCACATCATTGGCTTCTCATGGGAATCGGCGGACACGTTCCGGCGCTCCTTGCTGGTGGGCGCGCGATGAGCTTGAGGGTTGCGTTTCGGCGGCGAGCGGCTACAAAGCGCGCCGATGAAACTTTTCTCCCTGCTTGTCGTGTCCGTTGCGGTGTTGGGCGTGTCCTGCGAACGCCACGAGTTCGAAGGTCCGGACGGCACCAAACAACTCCACGAGCATCACTCCGCCCAAGGCGAGGCGGACAGCCACGCTGAAGACGCGGAAAAGCCCGCTCATTGAGCGCGCCGGTAGCTTAGGAAGCATTCTCCCAAGTCCGGCCGCGGGTCGAAGTGGCTGAGGGTGAAATCCAGCGAACGCGGCAGGAAATCCGCCGGAATGCCCGTGGCGGTGGGCGCTTGCGATGCGCCGAACAGCGTGTGTCCGGCGAGCGTGAGGTGGAATTCATCGATGGCGTCGATTTCCGCCAGCGAGCGGATCAACATGCCGCCGCCCTCGCAATGGAGGTGTTTCACGCCGAAATCCGAGCTTAGCGTTTCAAGAAACGCGGCGAGCGAGCCGCCGTGGAACGTCACCTTGGGAAGCGGCGGCGGCGAGGCGTCCCCGGTGACCAGCAGATGGATCGGGCCGCCGGGTTTCTGAAAAACCGGATGATCGGCGGAGATTTCCCCGCTCCGCGAAATGATGCAGCGGAGCGGTTGCACAACTTTTCCGGGCACGGTGAGCGTCATCCGGTCGGCATCCAGCGTGCCGCGGCCGACGATCAGGGCGCAGGCGGATTCACGAAGAGCGAGCAGGCGGGCGTGATCGTCCCGGGAGGTCCAACCGGACGGGCGACGGTCCACGGATGAGATTTTCCCGTCGGCGGAAATGGCGAGGTTGGTGGATATCCAGGGACGCGGCATGGGGGATTTTGTATGTTGAATCCGAAGCACGCCCTGCACCCTGATTCCGGAGATCTGGCCGTTTCAAACCATGATGTCCACGGTGAGATCGCCGCCGAGGCTCTCGATGGCGGCGGTGAGCACGGCGGGCTCCGCGTTTTCCGGAATGGAGATCACGCCGCGCGCGCGGAACATCGGATGGCCGCTCATCGGGGCGCTTTCAAGGCCGGTGGTGAGTTCCTCGACGTTTCCACCCGCGCCGGCGATGGCGGCGGTGAGTTCTCGCACGATGCCGGGGCGGTCATTGCCCACGACCTCCACACCCAGGGTGTGGCGGTTCGGCACGTCCTGGGCGGATTCGCGCACAGCCTGCACTGTGAGGCCGGGAATGCCCGGGCTTTTCAATTCGTCGAGCAGGCCATCCACAGCGGTGCCCGGGCATTCGATGCGGACGATGCCGGCGAATTGTCCTGCCATGCGGGCCATGCGGCTTTCCAGCCAGTTGCCGCCGTGTTTGGCCACGGTATCGGCGAGGGAGCGCACAAGGCCCGGGCGATCACTGCCGAGCACGGTCATGACGAGATAGGACTGCATGACGAAATCCAAGCAGAGCCCTGCGGGAATGCCAAAGGGAATCCGCAGGGTGCGCGTTTCCATCACCGAGATTTTCTTTCCTCCGTTCTTGTGGAAGCAAAAAAAGGCGGTCAGTCTCGGTCCACATCGAACGACGAAAAACATGGCCAGTGAACATCCCTTCCAGATGCTTTTTGAAACTCTCGGGCGTCTTCCCATCGCCCATGCGGATTCGGTGAACCGCCGGGCCTACGAGATCCTGTATGACATCCTCTCGATGCCGGTGGAGAAACCCGGTCGCTGCATTTTGTTGCGCGCGCCGCGTGCCGGACACGGCAAGACCCACCTGCTCTCACGCGTTCAGCATCATCTCGGAGCGAGCCACGAGTTCATTCCGCTGCATCCTGCGTTCGGCTGCCAGATCGATGCCGCCACGGTGATCGATGACACGCTGCGGCGCTTGCTGCGCCCTCTGCCGGCCTCTGGCGGGCTCTGCGTGCTGGATCTCGTGACCCGCCGGCTTTTTTCCGCCGCCCTGCAACCGTTGGTGGGCTCCGGCGAGGTGCCCTGCCAGGACCGGGACGCCGCACTCGTCGCCTTGCAGGCCCGCCCGATTGAAACCTTCGATTTCCACCATCCCAATGCCGTCACCGCGCACTGGGCCCGCGAGAATTTCGAGGTGCTGGGCCAGCGCTTGAGCGTGGAACTCGCGCAACGCTGCGGCCTGCCCGTGCGCGAAGTCGCATTCTGGGTGGATGCCTTGTTCCGTTTCGCCTCCACCCCGGCGGAGAATCCCGCACGTCTGCGCATCCTCTCGGATACCGTGCATGGCGGCAATCCCGCCGATGGTCTGCTGATGGAACGCCTTGAAGCCCTGCTCGGCATGCTTTCCCTGCTCATGCGCGTGGTCCTTGTCGCCGACGAGTTGGAAGGTTTTTCCACTGATGAATCCGCCGCCCTCAGACTGGCCGCCTTCCTCGGCAGCCTGCGCCAGTCCGTGGAGCGACTCGACGTCATCCTCTCGCTCAACCAGGACGTTTGGGAAAGCGCATTCCTGCCCCGTCTCAGCGGCGGGCTCGCGGACCGCCTGTCCGAGGTGGTCGTCGAGCTCGAGCCCCTCACCGAGGAGGAAATGGTGGCGCTGCTCGAATCGCGTGTGCCCGGACTGGGGACCCGTGTGCTCTCCCGCGTGGATCGCAACGCTGCGGGAAATCACGCCCGCGGGCTGGTGCGTGCCGCCGGTGTCGCGTGGCTCAGGGCCACCGCCATGGATTCACAGCCAGCCGCGCCGCTACCTGTGATCGAAACGCAGGCTCTGGCGGCGGTTTTACCGGAGCAGCCCTCCGCGCCGCTGATCGAAAAGCAACCCGAGCCGGACCCGTCCGCGCAGACGATGGAGGAGCCCTCGTTTCAGCCGGAGTATCCGGTTTCCAGTGACCCTGTACTGCAAGCGGCCACTTTCGCAGATGTGGAACCCGCCACGCCACAGCCACTCCAGCCAGAGCCGCCCATTTCGCCCGTGCTGGGGAAGCAATCCGAGATACAGGCGTCCTCGTTTCAGCCGGAACACCCTGTTTCCAGTGACCCGGCACCGCTGGAACCGACTCCGGACCCCGATCGGGTGGATGATTTGCTGCGCCAATTCCGTGAACGATACGGCCGTGGCAGCCTGTAAAAAATTGATAAACCCCTTGCGAGATGGGGGGCTTTGAGTGCTTATTCCCGCGGCAAAGGCATGAGCAATTCAACCACCGAAATCGAGGCCCCCGACACGATCACCCGCGCGGTCCACGCTGCGGACAGCTACCATGCCGAGACCGACGATCTGGTGGGCGAGCGCATGGTGCTCAACATGGGCCCCTCCCACCCGGCCACCCACGGCGTGTTGCGCCTTCTGCTCGAATTGGATGGCGAGGTCGTCCACAAGGCGGAGCCGGACGTCGGGTTCCTGCATCGCGGATCGGAAAAGATCGCCGAGAACATGCATTACAACCAGTTCGTGCCCTACACGGATCGTCTGGACTATCTCGCGCCGCTCGCCAACAACGTCGCCTACGCCTGCGCGGTGGAAAAACTCATGGGCTGGACGCTGCCGCCGCGAGGTCAGGCCTTGCGGGTCCTGTGCTGTGAACTCGCCCGCTTGTCCTCGCACTTTCTCGGTGTGGGAGTGTGCGCGATGGACGTCGGCGCGATGACCGTTTTCCTCTACACCATGACCGAGCGCGAGAAGGTTCACAACCTCTGCGAACAACTCACCGGTGCGCGATTCACCACCGCCTATACCCGCGTCGGCGGCCAAGTCCGCGACATGCCGCCCGGCTTCGAGGCGGCTGTCAGGAAATTCCTCACCGAGTGCGAAGTCACCATCGGCGAGATTTCCAAACTGCTCGACAAGAACAAGATCTTCCTCGACCGCATGGTCGATGTGGGCGTGATCAGCCGCGAATCCGCCATCGCCTGGGGCCTCACCGGACCGAACCTCCGCGGCTCCGGAGTGGAACGCGACCTTCGCAAGGATAGTCCCTACCTGGGCTACGAGAACTATCAGTTCGATGTTCCTGTCGCGGAGGAAGGGGATTGTTACGCCCGCTATCAGATCCGCATGGAGGAAATGCGCCAGTCCATCCGCATCTGCCGCCAGGTGCTCGACAGCATGCCCGCCGGCCCGGTCAACCTGTGCGATGCCAAAAGCATGCTGCCGGCCAAGGAGCGCGTGATGATGTCCATGGAGGAGCTCATCCACCACTTCATCGTCTCCACCCAGGGCATTGACGCCCCGGCCGGCGAAGTCTATTTTGCCGCGGAGAACCCCAAGGGCGAGCTCGGTTTCTACATCCACTCCAAGGGCGGCGGCGTTCCCCACCGCCTGAAAATCCGCAGCCCCTCGTTCTGCAACCTCTCCATCGTCTCGCGCCTGCTTCCCGGCCACATGATTTCGGACATCCCCGCCATCCTCGGATCGCTGGATTTCGTGATGGGCGAGTGCGACCGGTGATGATATGGGCATGATTGTCATGAAAACATTGCTGCAATTCCTGCTGGGTCTTCTGTTCGCGGCTTCCGTCTCCGCCGAGTTCCGCACCTGGACCCGTGCCGACGGCAAAACCGCCGAACTCGAACTGATATCCGTGTCCGACGCCGATGGCACGAAGAGCGGCGAGTTCAAGATGCGCAATGGCAGGACGGTCACGCTCAAGGGATCCGCCCTCAACGAGGCGGACGCGAAATTGCTCGACGAGTGGAAACCCGAGCCCACGGCCCCGGCACCCGCCGCGAGCGTCTTCGATGGAATCCTGGACGGAAACCTGGTGAAACTCAGCGGCAAGTCGCTCAAGCCTCTCAAGAATTTCAAGAAACCAACGAAGTATTACGTGTTTTATTACACCGCCTCCTGGTGCGGACCCTGCCAGAAATTCACGCCGTCGCTGGTTGATTTCTATCAGAAGAACAAGAACGACAACTTCGAGATCGTCCTGATCACCAGCGACCAAGACGAGGATGCCATGGAGGATTATGCGGCGGAAAAGGAAATGCCCTGGCCCATGTTGAAGTTCAAAAAAGCCGCCGACTTCAAAAAGGAGTTCCAGCATGGTGTGCGCGGAATCCCCTCGGTCATCGTCTGCGACCTCGAAGGCAATATCGTCAGCCCCAACGGCCGCGATCTCGACACCCTCGGCAAACTCGTCAACTAACCATGTCATCCTCCGCGCTCGAAGAATCCATCGCCTCGCACGAGACACCCGGCACGAAGTTTTTCCCGCTGTTTGTAGTGACTGCGGAACTCGAAACCGAGGCCGACGCGCGCATCTCGCACTACCCGGCCAACAAGCGTTCCGCCACGCTGCCGCTGCTCCACATCGTGCAGCACAAGTTCGGTTATATCTCCGCCGCCGCCATCGAATGGGTGGCGGCGAAGCTCGATCTGGAACCCATCAAGGTGCTCGAAGTCGTCACCTTCTATCCGGGGTTCCGCCAGTCCGCCCCCGGCAGGTTCCACATCCGCGTCTGCCGCACCCTGTCCTGCGCCATGGGCGGCTCCCATGAGTTGATGGAGCGCCTGTGCGAGTTGACCGGCATCGACCGCTCGACCATGGATTCCCACCATCATCCGATCGCGGTTTCCCCGTGCGGAAACTTCTCGGTCGAGTTCGCCGAGTGCCTAGCATCCTGCGGCACCGCGCCGGTGTGCATGGTCAACGACGATTTCCACGAGGGAGTCGCCGCCGGCCGGGCCGAGGAACTGCTCGCGCAATACGCGAAGAAGGATTGAGCGGCTCTCACAGGAGCGCGCGCAGTTCCTTTTCGACCAGCGCGGCCACTTCCTTCATGGAGATCTCCCGTCCCGCCTCGGATTCGAGCGAGGTCATGCTCACTCCATCCAACCCGCAGGGAGTGATCGCGATAAACGGCGGCAGGCTTTCCCGGGTGATGTTGATTGCGAAGCCGTGCATGCTGATCCATTTTCTAACACCCACACCGATGGAGGCGAGCTTGCGGTTTTCCACCCACACCCCGGTGAGTCCCTCACGGCGTGCCGCCACCACTCCGAAAGCGGAGCAGGCGCGGATCAGGGCCTCCTCCAGCTTGCGGAGGTGCTCGTGCAGGTCCCGTCCGCGCGGGTTGAGATCGAGAATCGGATAACCGACGAGCTGGCCGGGGCCGTGATAGGTCGCCTGGCCGCCACGGTTGGTTTCAAAAACAGGATGGGGAAGCGAGGTGGCGTCGCGCAGGGAGGATTGGTCGCGCAGCCGGCCGATGGTGTAAACGGGATCGTGCTCTAACAATAGAATCGTCTCGCCGCCGGTGCCGGCGAGAATGGCATCGACGTAAGACTTCTGAAGCCGGAGGCCTTCCTCGTAGCTGACATGATTCGCGAGATGGAGGATTTCCAGCATGATCAAATGAGGCGGCGTTCGAGCAGCTTGGCTTTCAAGGGATCGGAAGCCTGGAGATGGGCGATGCCGATGGCGAGCGCGTCCGCGGCGTCCGGCGGCGGTGTTTCCGATAAACCGAGCAGTGCGCGGACCATGAAGGCGACCTGCGATTTGTCGGCGTTGCCATTGCCGACTACGGCGCTTTTCACCTTCTTGGGCGAGTATTCGTAAACCGGCAGCCCGTGATCCGCGGCGGCGATGAGCGCGGCGGCGCGTGCCGCTCCCATCGAAATGGCGGTCTGGTGGGACTGGACGTAGATGATACCCTCCACGGCGACTTCGTCGGGCTGGAACTTGGTGATGACGTTCACCAGATGGGTGCGGATCGCCGAGAGCGCGCCGGATTGCGCGATGCCCTTCGGAATGGAGATCACGTCGAACGCGAGCACCGTCGGCTTGCGCGGATCGCCTTCCAGCACCGCGTAACCGGTGTTTCTAACCGCAGGATCGATGGAAAGAACGCGCATGAGGGGTGAATAAGGAGTAACGATACTCTTGTCGTTAGCCTCGTCGTCCGGTGGGTGTGAGGCAACCCCAAAAAAATCCGCGCCAACTCATGACCCCAATGTTGGACAGCGCTGATGAATCAGTCAGGCAACGAGTATGAACAGGCTCACTGAATCGCTTTCGCGCAAACAAGAAGCCCGGAGAGAGGGATCTCCGGGCTTCGATTTCCCATGGCCCGTGCATTCACATCTCAAGCTGCGGGCGGTCCGCCTCGGGCCAGTCGATGTGGAAGAACCTGCCTCGCGGCTGGTCGGTGCGCTCATAGGTATGGGCGCCGAAGTAGTCGCGCTGGCCTTGCAGCAGGTTCGCGGGGAGTTTTTCCGAGCGGTAGCCATCGTAGTAGGAAAGCGCGCTGCCCATGCAGGGTGCGGGCACGCCCTGGAGCGCGGATGTGGCGATGACCTTGCGCCATTGCGCCTGGAGCTTGTCCACCTCGCCTTGGAAATACGGGTCTAGCAGAAGGTTTGCCAGCTTGGCGTCGCGTTCGAAGGCCTCGGTGATCTTCTGGAGGAAGACGGCACGGATGATGCAGCCGCCGCGGAAAATCTGCGCGATTTTTCCGAAGTCGAGCTTCCAATCGTATTCGGACTGCGCCTCGCGCATGAGCTGGAAGCCCTGGGCGTAGGAACAGATTTTCGAACAATACAACGCGGCGTGGATCGCCTCGATGAGCTCCCCCTTGTCGCCGGTGTAGCGGCTGTCAGGTCCGGTTAGAATCTTGCTGGCGGCCACGCGCTCGTCCTTTACCGCGGAAATGCAGCGTGCGAAGACGGCTTCGGCGACGGTGGGTGCGGGCACGCCCATGTCGAGCGCGCTGGTGCTGGTCCACTTGCCTGTGCCTTTCTGGCCGGCGGTGTCGAGGATCAGATCGACAAGGTCGCCGCCGGTCATCGGGTCTTTCTGGGCGAGCACTTCGCCGGTGATTTCGATGAGGAAGCTATCGAGCACGCCGGTGTTCCATTTGCGGAACACGGAGGCGATTTCCGGCGCGGACATGCCAAGCAGCTTGCGCATGAGATCGTAGGCTTCGCAGATCATCTGCATATCGCCATATTCTATGCCGTTGTGGACCATCTTCACATAGTGGCCCGCGCCGTTTTCACCGATGTAGGTGGCGCATGGCACGCCGCCGACGATGGGTTTTCCGGGAGCTGCTCCCTTGAGTTCCTTGCCGGTGACGGGATCGACTTTCGCCGCGATGGCATTCCAAACCGGTTCGAGGTGCGAGTAGGCCTCGCGATCACCGCCGGGCATCACGGCAGGGCCGAAACGCGCGCCTTCCTCCCCGCCTGAAACACCGCTGCCGATGAACAGGAAGCCTTTTTCCTTCAGCTCTTTTTCGCGGCGGATGGTGTCCGTCCACTTGGCGTTGCCGCCGTCGATGATGATGTCGCCGGGCTCGAAGACTTTAGTTAGAGCATCGATCACCGCGTCGGTGGCCTTGCCGGCCTGGACCATGATGACCGCGCGGCGGGGACGCTTCAGGCTGGCGGCGAATTCCTCCAGCGTGGGCAGTCCGATCAAGCCGCCCGGGGTGTCGGGGTTTTCCTCCACGAATTTCTCCATGGTGGCGGTGGTGCGGTTGTACACCGAGATCTTGAAGCCGTGGTCGGCGATGTTGAGGGCGAGGTTCTGGCCCATGACGGCGAGGCCGATGAGTCCGATATCTGAGAGTTGGTCTGACATGACGTTGTTTTCTGTTTCTGAGGTTGTGAAAGATTTAGCGGACGACGCGGGCACCGCCGCCGCCCATGACTTTTTCGACTTCCTTGCGGGTGACCATTGAGGTGTCGCCGGGAGTGGTGGAGGCGAGCGCGCCGTGGGCGGCTCCATATTCGACGGCTTTCCGGGCGTCGTTGAATTCCAGGAAACCGAACTGCACACCTGAGGCGAAGCTGTCACCACCGCCTACGCGGTCGAGGATTTCAAGGTCGGGATACTTGCGGGATTCGTGGAATTTTCCGTCGTGCCAGAGGATGGCGGACCAGTCGTTGACGGTGGCGGTTTTCACACCGCGCAGGGTGGTGGCGGCGACCTTGAAGTTCGGGAACGCCTTCACGGCGGTTTCGATCATCGCCTTGAAGGCATCGAGTTCGATGTTTGAAATATTGTGATCGACGCCTTCGACCTCGAAGCCGAGTGAGGCGGTGAAGTCCTCCTCGTTGCCGATCATGACATCGACGTATTTCGCGATTTCGCGGTTCACTTCCTGCGCTTTCGCGAGGCCGCCGATGGATTTCCAGAGCGAGGGGCGGTAGTTGAGGTCATAGGAAACGACGGTGCCGTATTTGTTAGCGGCCTTCACCGCCTCCACGGTGAGCTCGGCGGTGGTTTCCGATAGAGCGGCGTAGATGCCGCCGGTGTGGAACCAGCGCACGCCGAGCTTGCCGAAGATGTGGTCCCAATCGACGTCGCCGGGCTTGAGCTGGGAGGCAGCGGTGTTGCCGCGGTCCGGATTGCCGACGGCGCCGCGGATGCCGAAGCCGCGCTCGGTGAAGTTGAGGCCGTTTCTAACCGATCGACCGATGCCGTCGTCGGCGCGCCACTGGATGAAGTCGGTGGCGACTCCGCCCTGCATGATGAAATCCTCGACGAGGTGGCCGACCTCGTTGTCCACGAAGGCGGTGACGACGGCGGTCTTGTAGCCGAAACATTTCCGCAATCCGCGGGACGTGTTGTATTCGCCGCCGCCTTCCCAGACGGTGAAGTCGCGGGCGGTGCGGATCCGGCCTTCACCGGGATCGAGACGGAGCATGACTTCGCCGAGAGAGATCTGGTCGAAGGCGCATTCGGATTTTGGTTTGATGGTCAGGGACATGATTCTGATAGGTTTGATTTATTCCGCCTGTTTGAAGTCGGAGATTTTCCAGCGGGCCTTGCGGGCCTCGGCGGCGAGTTCGTTGAAGGCGTGGATTTCAGCCTCGGAGAAGAGCAGGCCGCCGTTTTTCGCGGAGCGGGCGGCGGCTTGCGCTTCGAGTTGGCCGGGCAGCATGCAGTTTTCGTTGCCGTGGCCGAGGATGTCCTCGATGACGGCCTTGACGTTTTCCTGTTGGCTGCGGCCCTTGGCGAACGCGCCGGCGTTCATCGCATCCGGATGCCAGACCTGGAAGAAGAACGCGCAGGTGCCTTTTTCGCCTTCGGGAACCTTGTCCCAGCGGTTGCGCAGGGTGGGGAGCGATCCGCCGATGAAGCCGCCGATGATTTCATTCATCAACGCGAGGCCGTAGCCCTTGTGCGCGCCGAAGGGCACGAGGAATTTCGCCTCGTTCGGATCGGTGGTGGGCTGGCCGTTCGCATCCACCGCCGCGCCGGGTGGCAGTTGTTTGCCTTCGCGCGCCAGTTGCTGCACGCGGCCCATGGCGACCACGGAGGTGGCCCAGTCGAGGACGATGGGATAACCGACCGCGTCGGTGGTCGGGAATCCCCACGAGTGCGGGTTGGTGCCGAGCGTGGGGAATTTTCCGCCGAAGGGAACGACTTCCGCGAGAGCGGCGGTGCAATTCGTATAGGCGATGTAACCGCGGCGGGCGGCTTCCATCACATAGCCGCCGCCCCAGAGGTAGTGGAAGGCGTTGTCCACGGAAACCATGCCGACGCCGTATTTATCGGCGAGTTTGATGGCGGCCTCGATGGCGGCATAGCCGGTGGCCTGGCCTAACTTTTTGTTGGCATTCCAGACTTCCGCGCCGCGAAAACGGGTTTTCACCTTTTCGATCTTCGCCTTGGGCACGCAACCGCCGGCGGCGGAGCCGAACAGGTGGTCGAGGTGCAGCGCCTTGAGCGCGTTGTGGGTGCGGATGCCGTGGCGGGTGGCCTCGGCGCAGAAGCGCGCGCCGTCGGCGGCTTCGGCGGCGGTGTATCCCCGCTTGCGGTAGGCGGCGGCGACCAGGGCGTTGTGTTGTTCTTCGGGAACGACGTGGAAGATTTCGGACATGGTGGCGGTGGATTTGGAGTTAGAGAAGCGCTGCGGGCGGAACGACGGCGTTGACCTGGGCGAGCGGCTTTTCCCCGCGTAGCAGGTGGAGCAGGTTTTGCGCGGCCATCATTGCCTGGCGCTGGACGCTCTCATAGGTGCGCGAGCCGATGTGCGGGGTGATGATGCAGTTTTTTGCGATGAGCAGCGGGTGGTCCGGACGCGGCGGTTCCTCATCGAGCACGTCGCCGCCGTAACCGGCGACTTTGCCGCTTTCGAGAGCGGCGGCGAGATCCGCGTTGTTCACGACTTCGCCACGGCTGCAATTGAGGATGATCACGCCGTCCTTCATGGTGGCGATGGTTTCCGCACGGACCATCTCGCGGGTTTCCTCGGTGAGATTGGTGTGCAGGGAAATGACATCGGATTTTTCGAAAACCTCCGCCACGCTGGCCGCGCGGGTGATGCCATGGGCGGCGGTGAAGACCTCATCCCAATACACATCGAAGCCGATAACATCCATGCCGAAGGCCTTGGCGCGGGTGGCGACTTCCTTGCCGATGCGGCCGAGGCCGACGATTCCGATGGTTTTGCCCATGATTTCGTGGCCGGTGAGGCGTTTCCAGTTTCCGGCGCGGGTGAAATTCACCTCCTCGACAAGGTGGCGGTTCAGCGCGAGCAGCAGCGCGAAGGTGTGCTCGGCCACGGTGGTGTGGTTCACGCCCGGGCAGAAGGCGAGGGGAATGCCCATTTCGGTGGCGGCTGCCACATCGATCTTGTCCACGCCGATGCCGTATTTGCTGAGTATCTTGAGGCGAGGCGCGGCTTTCTCCAGCACGGCGCGCGAGATCAGATCGTCACCGCAGAGGATGGCGTCGAAGTCACCAACGAGTTCGAGCATTTTCGCCTCACCGAGCGGGCCGCGCTCGCGGACGATTTCGATGCCGGTGGATTCGAGAAGCTCGTGGTGCGGGCCGGGAATGTCCTGATAGGACGTGGTGGTGAGAAGGATTCGGACTTGGCTCATGGTGGGAATGGGTTGGGGTTGGCGGAGAAATCCTACACGTGTAGGTTTTCGTCAAGTGTGAACGGGAAAGTGAAACGGGAATATCCCCAAAAAGCTACCCTCCAGCTCATAACCAGAGTCAATCGTCTCAGCAAAATAGCCCCAGTTCCTCGCTGCAAAAGGCGCTACTCGGCGCTGAATTCGTATCCGGGACGGCCACGGGCGTATGCCATGTACATCGGATTGAAATAGACCAGCGACATGCGATTGAACGCTTCCGTCTTTACTACCGCCGTCTTTCCCGAATCGCCTTCTGTATTGCTCAAATCAAAATCGTCGGTAGTCAGCACGCCTACTTTTGCTTCCCAAATGTAAGCCGTGTCACCTCGATTGGTCTTTCCTCGCCTGAAAAATCCGTCCTTATCACAAAGGACGTATCGAAATGTCAGATACGCGCCAGATTTCGGCAAATGCCCCTTTGGTTTGTTGGTTTCCAACGATATTTTGACTTCCAACGGTACAGAAGTCGACTTCTTCGGTAACAGATCAGGATAGGCGTGGGGCGTGTTCCTGTCGTAAAGCCCGTCAGAGCTCGCGGCGATCCCCTCTGCGACGATGTTCCCGATCATTGAGGAAAGATTGGCTAGCTCTACAAGTCTTCCGATGGGTTTAGCACCGTGCAACTCTAGTTGAAAATCAATGGTGTCGAGAGTCTGATGGCAATGCTCAATTCCTGCCCGTAGCATCGCCGCTTTCAGGCCCGTAACTCTCTCAAGGTCAGATTGATTCAAAAAAAATGAATCTTTAAGCGCTCTTGGTGCTCGTTTCGGTGAGGCTCCGGCAGAGAGGCCTGAAACGATGGCTTCAGCTTGAATGAGCAACGCTGAAAGTTCCATGCTCATTGCCTGGCATACTTTCAACACCGCTCCCAATCCCGGCGACCGTTCGCCCCGTTCCCATAGGGCCACTGTTGTTCGGTCCAAACCTGTCCGCGCGGCGATCTCCTCATAGGTCAAACCTGCTCGCTTGCGCTCCGCGCCAAGAAGCTCAATGATTACGGATGTGATTCTCTCGGAAGATTCGGACATTGACACCGGCAAAGAATTCTCGATTGACACACAAATTCCCATGAGACAATAGTCTCCACCGATGAAAGTGTTCGACCTATTCTGTGGTACAGGCGGCTTCTCGAAAGGCTTCGAGAAATCCCGCAATGCCGAGTATCAAACGGTATTCGGAGTCGACCTCTTGCCGAAATCCGTCGAAACCTTCCGGCTCAATCACTCTGGAGCCTTGGGTATTTCTCATGATATTCGGAAAATCCGCTGCGAAGACATCTGCGATCAACTCAAGCTTAGGAGAGGAGAGCTGGCTCTAATTATTGGCGGGCCGCCTTGTCAGGGATTTTCATCAATTCGGCCGTTCAGATCGTCTGGCGAAGACGATCCCCGCAATTCTCTTTTCGAACAATTTGCCAACTTTGTTAACTGGTTTCGGCCACGCGCACTGGTGATGGAGAATGTCGTTGGTCTAGCCACTCATCAGCATGGGCGTAGTATCGAACAAATCGAAGAGTGTTTTAGAGGGCTGGGCTATGAATGTGAATGGCGCATCCTCAACGCGGCAACATTTGGAGTTCCCCAACGGCGAGAGAGGCTTATTTTGATTGGCGTCCAAAAAGGTGCCAAAATCGCATTCCCAGAGCCGACCCATCTCTCTGATGGGTCAACGATCGGACACAAGAACCGGGCGAGAATGCTCATCGCGGAAGATGATTTATTTCAGACGAAAAAACTCATGCCCGCAGTAACTGTGAGCGATGCAATCGGCGATCTACCCCAAATCAAATCGGGAGAGACCGCGACCACCTATGATCGCCAACCGTCAACCGGCTATCAGCGAGAGAGGAGGAATGGAAACAAGCTTCTGAAACTCCACAATTCAACGGCTCATTCACCAAAGATGCTCGAAATAATTCGTCACTCTGGCAAGAACATCAATTCCATTCCTCAGCATCTCATTTCAAGCGGCTTTTCGTCTTGCTACAGTCGTCTTGATGGGGACATGACGAGCGTAACAATTACAGTGAATTTCGTGCATCCCGCATCAAACCGTTGCATTCATCCATATTGTGACCGTGCATTGACGCCACGAGAGGGGGCTCGCATCCAGTCATTTGACGATGATTTCGAGTTTGCTGGGAACCGTTCACAAGTGGTGAAACAAATCGGCAACGCGGTTCCGCCTTTGTTGGGCCGCGCAATCGGTGAGGCCCTCGCTCCAATCATCGGAGGATGAAAAAACGGGTGAAATGTTTGATGACTGGAGCTATATGCGAGCCGGGCCGGTGGAGTGGCGGATGACGAGCTTGGGATGGACGTGGGATTCGCGCGGAGGCAGATCGGTGTTTTTCGGTTCTAGGCGTTCGAGCAGGCCGCGCACGGCGAGGTCCATCAGGCGGCCGGTCTGGTGATCGACGGTGGTGAGCGAGGGGAAGAAGTGCTCGGCGACGGCGATGTTGTCGTAGCCGATCACCGAGATGTCCTCCGGCACGCGGATGCCGTCCTCGCGCAGGCGGTTGATCGCGCCGATGGCGATGCGGTCGTTGAGGGCGATGATGGCGGTGGGGAGGTTTCCGCCGTGTTGTTCGATCAGTTCGCCGGCCAGTTCATAACCATATTCGAAGGTGTGTTTGGTTTCGCCGGGGTGAAACAGGGAGATGAAATCCCTGTCGAAATCCAAGCCACACAGGGGAGCGTATTTTTTCAAACCCGGCATGCGCAGGATGCCGAAACGATTGCGTGGATCGATTCCAAGCAAGGCGATTGTGCGGTGGCCGAGCCCCGTCAAATGTTCCAGAATCAGCTTCATCGAGCGGGTGCGGTCGAGCAGGATGCGGTCCCCCGGGACAGGGTTTTCGGGGTCCACCCAGAAGCACGGGGTATTGGCCCGTTCGAGCATGCGGATGGCGGAATCATCGGCGCCGAGACGTGAAAAGATCAGCACGATGCCATCGACATGCTGGCCGACGAAGCGGCGGATCGCGCCCCGTTCGAGTTCCACGTTGTCACCGGCGAGCTCGATGACGGTTTGATATCCTTCCTCGCGGAGTCGCTGCTGGAGGGATGCGGCGCGCATGGCCAGAACCGGGGATTCGAGATCCTGGAAACAAACGCCGACGGTGGCGGTCTGGCCGCCGCGCAGGCCGCGGGCGAGGGCGCTGGGTTCGAAATGGAGATCATGGATGGCCTGTTTGACTTTCCTTGCGGTTTCCTCCTTCACACCGCTGTGGCCGTTGAGCACGCGCGAAACGGTCCAGCGCGAGATGCCGAGGTGACGTGCGAGGGCGGCGGTGGTGTTGAGAATGGATTTGGGCATCGGAGAAGGTTTGGGCTATCCGCTATCACAAGCCACGGGTTTTGCCAACACAGGTTGATTTCCAGATCACGCCTTCTGCGTGGTGAGTCGCTGGGAGGCGCGGACGGCGAGGAAGGTGACGAGCAGCAGCAGGGTGCTCAGGGCGTTGATGACGGGGAACTCGCGGCTTTTCTTGATCATGCTGTAGATGACCACCGGTAGGGTGTCGGCACCGGGGCCCTTGACGAAGAAGGTGACGACGAAGTCATCCACGGAGAGGGTGAAGGCTAACAGCCCGCCGGCGAGGATGCCGGGAGCGAGCAGCGGCAGCACGACCTTGCGGAAGGCCTGGAAACGCGTGGCTCCCAGATCGCGGGCGGCGTCCACGATCTGGAAATCGAAATCCTGAAGGCGCGCCTGCACGACGAGCGTGACATAACTGATGCAGAAGGTGACGTGGGCGATGGTCACGGTGACGAGGCTGAGTTGCTGGCCGAGTGAGACAAAAAGCAGCAGCAGGCTCATGCCCATGAGGATCTCCGGCAGCACCAGTGGCATGGTGATGAGGATTTCATGGGAGATTTGCAGGCGCGAACGATATCGGTGCAGTGCGAAGGCGGCGCAAGTGCCGAGAATCATCGCGCCGATGCTGGCGATGGCGGCGACCTGCAGCGAGTTCATCAGCGCCGTCCAGAGATCATCGCGCTGCAGAAGGCGCTCATACCATGCGAAGGTGAAGCCCTGCCAGGTGGTGCCGAAACGTGAGAGATTGAACGAGTTGAGGATCAGCACGCCGATGGGCAGATAGAAAAACGCCAGCACGAGCCAGGTCGTGATCAGGGGCATGCGGCTGGATTTCATGGGGGAAATGCTGATATCAGGAGGAAGAGCCTGTGTTGCTCTCGCGGCGGCGGAAGAGCAGCGGGGCGAGCACGGCGAGGGTGAGGATGGCGGACATGGCGGAGGCGGCGGGCAGGTTGCGGTCGGCGAAATTGCGCTGGGCGATCTTGTTGCCGATCATCTGGCCGTCGGTGCCGCCGACGAGGTCGGGCACGACGTAGGAACCGAGCATGGGGACGAAGACGATGACCAGTGCTGTGGTGATGCCCTTGCGGATGCCGGGAAGAAAGACCGACCAGAACGAGCGGAATGCGGTGGCACCGAGATCGCGCGCGGCATCCAGCAGGCTGAAGTCGAATTTCCCGGCGGCGGCGTAGAGCGGCAGGATGGCGAAGGGCAGATAGGTGTAAACGCTCACCAGCACCACGGCTCCGGAGTTGAAGAGCAGGGAGTCGTTTTCCCCCAGCAGGTGGATGGAGCGGAGAAAGCGCGCCAGGCCGCCCTCCGAGTGAAGGATCTGGTTCCAGGCGAAGACGCGGATGAGGAAATTCGTCCAGAAGGGCACGATGATGAGCAGCAGCAGGCGCGGCCGCCATTCCTTGCGGACTTTCGCCAGAAACCAGGCCACCGGCAGCGCGAGGGAGAGGCAGATCGCGGTGGTCAGTCCGCTGATCCAAATGGTGCGCCAGAGCAGGACCAGGATGCTTTTCCGGCCGAAAACACCAAACTGCCTGATCGTCCAGCCCGCGCCGATGCCGCCGGCGGGATCTGTTTCACGAAAGGCGATGGCCAGCACCAGCAGGGTGGGAGCCAACACGAAAAACGCCAGCCAACCGAAGCTGGGAAGCGTGGCGGGGAGTTCCTGTCGAAACTTTTTCAAGGCGTGCGCCGATAGATTTAGGAGGCCGACGCGGGTCTGGCGATGGTTTTGTCGCGCCTGCTTGATTCCGCCGCTTGCTTCCCTACAGTGGCGGGCATGTTCATCAAGCGTCACGGCCCGCCGGGATCCTCACCCGCCACGCTGATTCCCCATCTGGTCGATGGCCAGGGCAGCAAGCCGGTCATCCGGATCATCGAATATGACAGGGATCATGTGGAGGATCGGGAAATCGCGGATATCTCCGAATTGGCGGCATCCTTCGACCGACGCAAGGTGACCTGGATCAACATCGACGGTCTCGGGGACGTGGAGGCTTTGCGTTATCTCGGCGAGCGCTTCAACCTTCATCCGCTGGCGCTGGAGGATGTGCTCAACACGGGACAAAGGCCGAAGATCGAGCAGACTTCCGATTATGTATTCATCTGCATGCAGATGGTCTATCAGGACAGTGGCGACCTCACCCGCTCCGAGCAGGTCAGTCTTTTCCTCGGTCAGGATTTCCTGATCACGGTGCAGGAGGAGGGTGAATACGATGTTTTCGATCCCGTGCGCGAGCGCATCCGCTCCGGCCGCGGCCTGATCCGCAAGTCCCGCGCCGACTACCTGGCCTACGCCCTGCTGGATTCGATCATCGACCACTACTATCCGACGCTGGAGCATGTGGGCGGGCTGATCGAGGATCTGGAGGACCGCTTGTTGGACAAGCCCTCGCGGGAGATGGTTTTCAGCCTGCACGAGCAGCGGCGGCAGCTCACGCAAATGCGCCGTTTTGTCTGGCCGCTGCGCGACGTGGTGAACTCGATGCTGCACGATTCATCCGGCTTCATCACCGCGCCGACGAAGGTTTTTCTCCGCGACTGCTATGATCACACCGTGCAGTTGATGGATCTGGTGGAGAGCCACCGTGAGCTCACCGCCGCGCTCATGGAGCTCTATCATTCGAGCGTGGGGCTGCGCACCAATGAGATCATGCGCGTGCTCACCGTAATTACATCGATTTTCATTCCGCTCACCTTCCTCGTCGGCGTGTATGGGATGAATTTCCAGCCCGAGTCGCGGAGCGGGGAGAACCTTCCACTCAACATGCCGGAGCTTTACCATCCGTATGGTTATGCCGGACTGATGCTTGTGATGGTGGTTATCGCCGTCGGCCAGTTGCTGCTGTTCCGGAAAATGAAATGGTTGTGAGCCATTCAGGCGAGCACCGGCAGCGTGCGGCGGAGAAAGGCGCACCTTCCACATGGTGGCATGTGGGGATTGATGCTGGTGGAAAACGGTTCGCTCAAAGGTGGAAAACCCTGCCCCCGGCCAGGACTTCCTGGGTTGTCTCGTCGAAGGTGATGCGTTCGCCGGTACGGGCCGCGGCGTTGGCCATGATGCAGGCGATCGCGTGCTGATAGCCGGCTTCCACCGGTGCATGCGGCTGCTTGCGGGAGCGCAGGCATTCCAGCCAGTTGCGGACGTGGGCGTTGGTGAGCGGATCGGCCCCGGTATTGGCGGAGGTGGTGACGATCTCGCCCGTGCTTTCCAGCTTGAAAGCATCCAGCCGCTTGGCCGGCAGATTCATGGCCTTGGCTTCCGCTTCGGTGAGGCCGCCATTGTCGCTCACCCGGCCGCTGTCTATATTCAGTTCACCGCCGTTCGAGTAGTAGATTTCCTTGGTGCCGCCCGCCGAGTTGCTGAAGCGCGAGCTATAGGTGACTTGGAATCCGCTGCCCGGATCATCGAGCGGACCGTAATCAAACACTGCGGCGAGGGTGTCGAAATTCGTCCTGCCGTCCTTCCATTGATAGATTCCGCCGTTGGCCGCGACCGAGCGCGGATGGGGCAGGCCGGTGAACCAGTGGATTGTATCGATCTGGTGGCACATCCACTGGCCGGGGATGCCGGACGAGTAGGGCCAGAACAGGCGGAATTCGAGGTATTTGCGCGGATCCCAGGTGGCTTCCGGGCGATTCATCTGGAAGCGTTTCCAATCGACATCCTGCTCGCGGATGGATGCCACCAGATCCCGCCTGCGCCAGCGGCCCGGCTGGTTGACGTTCCAGGTCATTTCCACAGCGACGATCGGACCGAATTTCCCGCTTTTGAGATACTCGTAGGCGGCGCGGTAGTTGCCTCCGGAGCGGCGCTGCGAACCGACTTGGAGAATCCGGTCGCTGGCGCGCACCGCCTTGAGGGCCGCGCGCGCGTCCTGCATCGTTTCGGCGAAGGGTTTCTCACAATAGACATCGCAGCCGGCCGCGATCGCCTCGATGGTGTGTGGCGCGTGCTGGAAATCCGCCGTGGAAATGATCACCGCGTCGGGTTTCGCCTTTTCATAGAGCTCCTCGTTGTTGCGGTAGGTGGGGATGGTCTTGCCGGTGTTTTTGGTGAACCAGGCCTCAGCTTCGGTGCGGCGGCGGCTCCAGAGATCGGACACGCCCACGATTTCAACATTGAACTCCTCCGCCAGCGATTGGAAGGCCGGGAGCAGGGAGGCGACGAGGCGGTCGGAAAACCCGACGATGCCCACGCGGATGCGTTCATTGGCACCGGGGATGCGGGTCTGGCCCAGAGCACCGGGGATGGCGCGGGCGGCGAGCACGCCGAGCGACCCGAGGGTGCCGGTGCGGATGAGTTGGCGGCGGTTCATGGATGTCATGGGCTTGGATTGGAAATGCGATCCATTCAATCAACGGGCGGGATCGATGCAACCTTTCATGGTCGCGGGGCACGTTTGGCCTGCCGGCGTCTCTGGTCTGGACAGAGGCGGAGGGGTTTTGCAACTTGCGGGAACTTCATGCGCATCTCGGACCGCTATATCGGAAAACAAGTGCTCCTTGGCACCTTGTATGCCGTGCTGGTGCTGGGGCTGGTGCTGGTGCTGGGCAATCTTTTCAAGAAAATCCAGCCGCTGCTCGTCGAGCAAAAGGCCCCCTTGGAGCTGGTGCTGCGATTTGTGCTTAGCGTGCTGCCGCTCTCATTGATGTACACGGTGCCGTGGGGATTTCTCTCGGCGGTGCTGTTGGTGTTCGGGCGCTTGTCGGCGGCCCAGGAGATCACCGGATTCCGCGTGGCCGGCATCAGCCTGGCGCGCCTCTCGCTGCCCGTGTTCTTCATCGGGGCGCTGCTTTCCCTCGCCAGCCTCTGGCTCAACATCAATGTCGTCCCCCAATCCAAGGCGTCCTCGGTGCAGTTGCTTTACGAACAAGCCTCGCGCGATCCCGACTCGCTGCTCAAGCCCGGTGTGGTCCAGGGCAACTTCAGGGGCGATGGCGAGGATGTCCAGAAGGTGCTCATCGAGGGCAAAAGCGGCGAATGGGTGGAGGGTTTTCATTTCTATCAGATTCCGGGCGGTGGTGGTGATCTGACCTACGTCCACGCGACGAAGGCGGCGCTGGCGGTCGATCACGCCAGGAGCCAGTTGCGGGTGAAGCTGGAGAACGCGTATTTCGAGACCCACAAGTCGGGCGGCAAGGTTGAGATGGCTTTCGCGGGCAATGCGGAGCCGCTGCTCATCGATCTGAAAAAACCCGGAAACCGCAGAGCCCGGGCCAGTGCGATGACCAATGAGGAAATCCTCCAATTCCTGGCGGACACGCCGGATCTCTCCAGGGAAAAACGGGTGCGCTTCCGCGCCGAAATCACCAAGCGCTACTCGTTTTCCATGGCTTGCCTTGCCTTCGCCTTCATCGCGGTGCCGCTAGGTCTCGGCGCGCGCCGCCGGGACAGCTCCAGCGGGCTGGTCCTCAGCCTGCTCATCGGCACCGGCTACTTCCTCGTCACCATGCTCGCCGAGCAGTTCCAATCCGACGCCGCAGCCACCGCCGTGCTGTGGGCACCCAATGTCGCCTGCGTCCTGCTAGGATTGATCCTTTTCCGCAGGGCCCGTTTCAAGTAAGTCGCCCGCTTGATGAAGACCCTCCGCAAGATCACACGCACCGGTCGCGAAGTGGGACGCTATTTCGCCGATGGCCATGTGCGGCTCGCTCCCTTTGTCGTCACCCTTGGGAAATACAACTTCGAAAAACTCCGCGCGGACGCCCATGCCGCGGCGAATGTCACTTTGCTCGGGCTGCCGCAATCCATCGCCTATGCCACCATCGCCGGCCTTCCAATCGTATATGGCATTCTCAGCTCGGCGGTGGCGGCCATCGTCGCCCCCTTGTTCGCCGCCTCTCGCAACACGGTGCTGGGACCCACTAACGCCACGGCGTTCATGTTGTTCAGCTTTTTCTCGATGCATCCCATGCTGGTGGGGCGTTATGCGGAATTGATCCCGCTGCTGGTCATGATGTCCGGTCTCATGGCGGTGGTTGGATCGGCCCTGCGGGTGGCGGACCTTCTGCAATACGTTTCGCGCAGCGTGCTGGTCGGCTACATCGCCGGGGCGGCGGTGCTCATCATCGCCAACCAGATCAAACCCTTGCTCGGGGTGGCGGACTTCATGGACTCCGAGGCGACCATCACCTTTGTCGGGCTGGTCATCGAGTTGGTGAAAGCCCTGCCGCACACGCAGTGGGTGCCCGTATTGATCGGGGGGGTGACGCTCGCAGTGTATTTCTCCATTCGGAAATGGAAACCCTCATGGCCCGCCTTCGCCCTGACCCTGATCATCGCCTCGGCGGCCTTCGGCACTCTGATCCAGTTCGGAGTCGGGCCGTTCAAGGCGGCGGAAACCTTCACAACCTTCGGCTTCGAGGATTTGAAACCCGGATTTCCCAATTTCAGTCGCTCCACGATCTTCAGCGACATTTCCAGTCTGATCGCGGTGGCCTTCGCCATAGCATTCCTCGCCAGTCTGGAGAATTCGCTGATGTCCAAGACCCTGGCCTCGCGATCGGGCGAACGGCCGGATCCCAACCAAGACATGCTCAGCGTGGGCATGGCCAATCTGGCCACCTCGATCGCGGGCGGCATGCCGGCTTCCGGTTCGCTCACGCGCTCGTCGCTCAACTTCGAATCCGGTGCCCGCACGCGCTTCTCCTCCCTGTATTCCGGCATTTACACGCTGGCCATCGCCGTGCTCATCGCGGCATCCGTGGATTGGGGCGTCCCGATCATTGACTACGTACCCAAGGCCGCCCTGGCGGCGCTGGTCATCGCACTTTCCTTTTCCCTCTTCAACCTGCGGCACATCCGGATTTGCCTGCACTCCACGCGCGATGATGCCGCAGTCCTCATCACCACCTTCATCGCCACCCTGCTCGCCCCCCTCCACGTCGCCATTTTCATCGGTGTCGCTGTTTCCATCAGCTTGTTCCTGCGCAAGGCCAGCAGGCCGCACCTGGTGGAATACGAGTTCAGCGAAGAGGGCGAACTGCGTGAAATGGGCGAAAAACGCCAACGTCCGATCCCCGCCATCTCCATCGTCCATGTCGAGGGCGATTTATTCTTCGGCGCGGCCGAGTTGTTCCGCACCCAGATCCAGCGCACCGTTTCCGATCCGGCCATCCAGGTGATCATCCTGCGGCTGAAAAATGCCCGGCACCTGGACGCCACCAGCGTCATGGCGCTGGAGGACCTGATCCGCTTCATGCGCGACAAGGGCCTGCACCTCATCGTTTCCGGTGCCTCGCGCGATGTCTATCGGGTGCTCAAGCAGTCCGGCGTGCTGCTCACCCTGCAGGAGGGCTGCGACCGCAGGACAGGGGAGAGCAATCTCTTTCTTACCAATCCACGCAACCCGAACCTGTCCACCCGCGGAGCCCTCAAGCGAGCCCAACAGGTCCTCGGCACCGACAAGGCGGACATCCGGATCTTCTACGATCCCAGCCAGCCATCAAAATCATGAAACGCCTGCTTTTCCCCTCGCTGGCGGCCGCGCTGCTCACGGCGTTTCTTCTCTGGTGGTTCTCCCCCGGGCAGATCCTCAAGCGGCGGACGCTCTCGTTGTTAGAAACGCTGGCCATGGATGCCGGCACAGGCCATTCCTCCCGCCAGATGGGCGTTTATGCGCTCAATGGAATGCTCGCTCCCATGGTGGATCTCAATACCCCCACCATCGCCCAGGCGAATGGATCCTTCGAGCGCTCCGATCTGGAATCCGCCTATTCCTGGCTCTGCCTACAGGCGAAACAAACCCGCTTCGAACTCGATCGCTTCCACTCGATCAAGATCAGCGGCGACCAAGGCGAAGTGGAGTTCTCGCTGGAAGCGCTCGTCGAGCTGCCCACCTACCGCCCGGCCGACGGGCGCTACCGCGTGACCTTCCATTGGCAGCGCGGGGAGGATCAGTGGCGTCTCGCCTCCGCCACCTGGCTGGATGAAAATCGCTGATAGGTTTTTCAATCCGCCGCATGCATGCCCGGCAGGCCCGCGCGGATTTTTTCGGAGAAATCCGCCGCCTCGTTCGCCGCCTTCGCGCGTTCGTTGATACGGGAAATCCGTTTCAACTCCGCGAATGGCAGCGCGCGGTCGAACCCGCCGCGCTCGTAGAGGAGTTCGTCGCCGAATCCATTGACTAGCATCCGCCAGTCCCAGGGTGCGCGCTCCGATGACGTCCGCTGATGGCGGATGGCCGTGGTGCAGTTGTTCGTCACGGCGTTGTACCAGCGCGGTGTGGCGTGCAGTTCGTTGACCGTGCGCACATACTCCAGGAATGCCGCCCTGGCGTGCGGAGCCTTGAGCCGATAGAGATAAACATCCTCACCCTGCCGGTAGTTCGAGCGCACGCGGATCACATCCCGCTCGTCGGCCACCACGTAGAACAGCTCGAACTGGCGGTAAAGTCCGCCCAGCGCGGAATAGGATTCCCCCTTCTCAGGGCGCGTCTCGATGCTGAAACACACCCGCCCGCCGTCGCCGAAATCGAAGGAGAAAATCGGATGCGCCATGTAGGGCGAGCCCCAGTAGTTGATGAACACATCCACGCCGCGCAGCTTCCTGAGATCCACCCGGCGGAGTTCATAGCGCGGGGTGAAATCCGTCACGCTCCGGTACTCGAAATTGCGCACGTTGTGGAGAATCACCACCTCTCCCTCGATCTCCGCGTGGGCGGTGAGCGCGACTTCTTCCTTCCAATCCCTGAATTGCCGCGGCTGAAGAGTGAGCCACCACACCAGGATCAGGACCACCGATACGGCCAGTCCCAGCTTCGCGCGCCATCGCGGACGCACGACTACCGCCACCACCAGCGCCAGCAGCGCGAATCCGCCCGCCACCCCGCGCCGGAATTCGGCCTGCGGGAAATCAAACCACAATGCGCCGAAAGCCCATGCCAGGCCGATCAGGATCAACAGCCAGACGATTACCGAGGCGAGCAGGGAAACGATTCTCAGCAGAAGGGAAGGGGGATTCGTGGCGCTCATCGCCGCGCACTATCAGGAATTTCCACATCCATGGCAACCGCTATTCAAACCACGGAATTTGCATTGAATGAAACTTGCCGCCCCGCCATCGCGTTCCTAGCCTCAACGCAATCCGATGAACCCACAACACAACAACCCGAAAAACCCCGCCCTGGTCATTCTTGGAGCTCCTGGCTCCGGCAAGGGAACCCAGGGAAAGATCCTTGGCACCATTCCCCGCTTTTACCATTGCGCGTGCGGTGATGTCTTCCGCTCGCTCGACACCCGCACCGCCCTGGGCAGGCAGTTCGTCCAATACTCAAGCCGCGGCGAACTGGTGCCCGACGAGCTCACCATCGATCTCTGGAAAGCCCAGATCGACAACCTCGCGGACACCCACATCTACAAGCCCGATATTGACATCCTCATCCTCGATGGCATCCCCCGCAATGTGCTTCAGGCCAAGTTGCTCGGCGAATACGTCGAGGTCCACCATGTGTTCCACCTCTCCTGCCCGGATCGCGATGAGCTGGCCCACCGCTTGCGCAAACGGGCGCTCAAGGACAACCGCATCGATGATGCCAGCGACAAGGTAATCAACCAGCGCATCGCCACTTACGAGGCCGAAACCAAACCCATCCTCGAGTATTATTCGACAAACCGCATCACCGACATTGATGCCACCCAGCAGCCGATCAAGGTCTTCACGGAGATCGCGCAACGCATCATCAGCCTTCCGGTTTTCAAACACATGGAAAGCCTCTCATTCTGATTCGATATCGCGACATGCGGCTTGTATTCATCGCCACCGGAGACATCGCGCTGCCAGCCTTCCGGTATTTGCTAGACCACGGGCCTCGCCCGCTGGCGCTCGTCACCCAGCCTGACAAACCGGCCGGCCGGCGCCAGACACTCACACCTCCCGCCATCAAGACGCTGGCCCTTGCCGCCGGCATCCCCGTGCTCCAGCCGCAGAATATCGGCGATGCCGCCGCGGAGCTCGCCGCCCTCGATCCCGAGCTCCTCGTAGTCATCGCATACGGCCAGATCCTGCGCGATAACATCCTCAGCCTGCCGCGCCAGGCGATCATCAACCTGCACGCCTCGCTGCTGCCGAAATACCGCGGCGCCGCCTGCATCCAGGCCGCCATCGATGCCGGCGATGCCGAGTCCGGCGTGACCTCCATGCACGTCGTGCGCGCGCTGGATGCGGGCGATGTCATCCTGAAAAAAGCCATCCCGCTGGCATCGGATGAAACCGGCGGCACCCTGCACGAGCGCCTCGCCCATCTGGCCGCGGAGGTCCTCGCTGAAACCCTGGAGAATCTCGCCGATGGCAGCGCGCCCCGCGCCCCGCAGGATCCCGCGCTGGCGAGTTACATCCCGAAACTCGAACGCGACGCCGGCCGCCTCGACTGGACCCAGCCGGCCGCTGCTCTCGAACGCCGGATCCGCGCCTACGACCCATGGCCCGGCACCTTCACCATGGCCCTGGAAGGCAGCGCCGAAAATCGCCTCAAGATCCATCCGCCATCCATCGTCATCGCGGGCACACTCGCACCCGGCGCGCTTTCCATAGAAGGTGGCAGACTCGTCGTCGGCTGCGGTACGGGTGCGCTGGAACTCACCACCGTCCAGCCCGAGGGCGGCAGGCGCATGAACGCGGCGGACTACCTGCGCGGCCGCAACCCGACGCTCTTTCGATAGATCGGACGGCTGCGAATCCTTTCAGCGCGATCAGTGCTTGATTGGACCGATAACGCCTTCGTCATTTTCCCGGGCGGAAGGAAGTGGGAGTCGCTGTCATTTCTGGAACCAGTCCCTATCGCCTGGGTCAGGTTTCCGGTAGGACGGTGGCGATGGCGGGTGTGGCGGAGAAGATGTGCGCGGCGGTACTGCGGACCTGTTGCGGGGTGAGCGCCTGATAGATGGCGGCCATGT
Organism: Luteolibacter sp.; assembly: GCA_030696085.1. Lineage (GTDB taxonomy): Bacteria > Verrucomicrobiota > Verrucomicrobiia > Verrucomicrobiales > Akkermansiaceae > Luteolibacter. The sequence continues at coordinate 28,940 of JAUYNL010000102.1, read as the reverse complement.
GGCGGTGCTGGTCGGCGGGGTGGCCGAAGAGCAGGTCGAGGGCGGCGTGGCGCGCGGTGTTGGCCGGCGATTGCTGCTGGATGGCAAGACCGCTGAGCACCGTGGAGCGGACGCGTTCGAAGACCTCGTCCGGAATGCCGGCGGCGGCGATTTTTCGGATCTCTGCGAGCATTTCATGGCGGGCGAGCGCGACCTGCTCCGGGGAGGTGGCGAGGTAGAAGGTGAAGAGGCCCGCGTCGTAGCCGAGGAATTGGGTGGCCCCGACCTGATAGGCGAGCCCGAGGTCCTCGCGGATGCGGGAGAACAGGGGGCCGGCCATGTCGGCGGCGTATTCCTGGATCATGGCCAGTGCGTGGCGCTCCGGGCTGCTCACGGTGCCGCCGGGAAATCCGATGGCGAGCACGGCCTGCTTTTTCGGCAGGAACACGGTGGATTCGCCACCTCCGGGTGTGCCGGATGGCACCGGCCAGGGACTGCCGGCGGGCAGTTTTGACAGACTTTCCGAAAGGAGATCGAGCAATTGGGCGGGATTGAAATCTCCGGCGATGGCGAGGGTGATGTTGGCGGCGTTGAAATGGCGGGCGTGATGGGCGGCGAGGGCGGCTTGATCGAGCGTGGCCAGGCTGTCAGGCGTGCCTAGCGAATCGAGACCGTAGCCGGTGCCACCGAAGGCGATCTGGCGCAGGGCGCGGAAGCCGGCGTGCAGCGGTTCCTGCATGGCCTCCTCGAGCGCGGCGAGCTGGCTGGCTTTTTCCCGGGCGATGGCATCCTCCGGCAGGCGGGGGGAAACGAGGATCTCTGAGAAAACCCCGGCGATGATGGTGATGTCCGGTGCGAGGCCGCCGGCCTGGACGAGCAGGGCGTTGTTGCCGGTGCCTGCCGATACGGATGCGCCGAGGGATTCGAGGGTGATGGCGATTTCCTGCGCACTGCGGGTGGCGGTGCCTTTGGGCAGGGTGGAGGCGAGCAGTTGGTTGAGGCCGTTGGTTTCCGGAGTCTCGGAGGGCAGGCCCGCGCGGATGGCGGCCTGCATGTGAACAAGCGGCACGCGGTGATCCGGAATCAGCGCGATTTGCAGGCCATTTGGCAGGGTGTGAACCTGGATTTCCTCGCGGCTGCGGCGGATTTTTCCGGTCCGCAGAGGGGCTGGCGCATCGAGTGGATCGAGAATGGTGAGCGACAGGCGTTCGTCGCTGAGACGGGAGGCGACGCGGCGTATGTCCGCCACAGTGACGGCATGAATGGCGGCGATGTGGCGGCGGGTGAAATCCAGATCGCGGGCCTCATGCCAGTTCGAAGCGAGGTCGGACGCGCGGCCGGAGGCGGTGGTCAAGCAGCTGAACTGACTGGCGGCGATCTGGCGTTTTGCCTTGGCGAGATCCTCGTCCAAGGCCTCGGTGCGCAGGGTGGCGAGTTCCACATGAATCGCATCAATGAGTGCATCGCGTTTCTCCGGCGTGGCATCGGCGTTGACGGCGAAGATGCCCTCACGGGCGGGGCCGGTCCATGAAAAGGCGGAAATTTCCAGGGCCAATCCGGAGCCCTCGCGCAAGGTGCGGTGAAGGCGTGAGGAGCGGCCGCGGCCGAGCATGGCGGCGAGCACATCGTAGGCCGGAGCATCCGGGTGATCCAGAGCGGGGGATTTCCAGGCGAGAGATACCCGGCTGGCGGGGATCGCGAAGGTTTCGCGGGCACTGCGCGGGCCGAGTTGCGGCGGGTCGATCGCCACGAGTGGCTCGCGGCCGCAGCCTTGGCGGCAGTCGGATGTTAGAGAGGCGACGAGTTTTCTCACCTCGTCCGGATCGAAGTCTCCGGAAATCACGGCGAAGCAGCGATCCGTGGTGTAGCGCTCACGGTGATAGCGGGTGAGGTCGTCGTATTGCACGACATCGAAACGGTGGCGATGGCCGATGACCGGATGGCGGCGCGGGTCGAGTTGGAAGGTGGTGGAGAAGAGCAGCCGGGTGGCGGCGTTGTCAGGATCGTCCAGACCCATGTCGATCTCGCGGCGGATGATGTCTTTTTCCTTCTCGAACTCGCTCTGGGGAATCACCGGGTAGAATACCAGGCCGCTGAGGCATTTCAGAAAGACAGGCAGCGAAGCGGACGGGCCGTCGATGTAGTAAACGGTGCGGTCGAAACTGGTGTAGGCGTTCCAATGGCCGCCGGCTGCCTGCACGGTATCGGCGAGTTCGTCCGCATCGTAATCGCGGGAGCCCTTGAAGACCATGTGTTCGAGAAAGTGCGAGATGCCGGAACCGAGCTGGCGGTCCTCATGCATCGAGCCGGTCTCCACCCAGAACTGGGCGGAGACCACCGGCGCGGTGGGATCCGGATCGAGAATCAGGGTGAGACCGTTGGGCAGGGTCTCCACAGTGGCGGTGGTGGTGGGGTATTCCATGAAATTTCCGGCTTGGAGCCGGCCAGTCCATGCAGTAGGAAACGACATCATGCAACGATGGATCGTGGCGGGAGTGGTGGCGATGCTGCTGATGGGCGCGGGTGGCTTCTTCGCCTTGAAATCCTACAGGCAGAACAAACCGGCGCCAGTGTGGGTGCCCATGCCGGTCAATCCGGAGCTGCCCATGGCCAGGCGCGATGAAATCATCGGCGATCTGAAGGCGAAACTCAGCGACCGAAAACTCCTGATCCAAGTCAGCAGGGATGTGGGGCTGGTGAGCAAATGGGGCCTCGTTTCTGACGAAGCGGGAGCCGTGGAAATCGGCAGGCGGCTGTTTGTCCGGGCGGGCGATGCGGACACACCGATGGGCAAGGTGCCCGCCGTTCACATCGGCGTGAATGGGAAACGCAAGGAACGCGAGGTTTCCGGCCAGATCGCCATGCGCTTGATGGAGGATGTTTGGAAGATCCTCGGCATCAAGCCACCGGAAAAACGGTGACTGCGCAGCGGGCTCTCAGACGTCCCTGACGATGGCGGCGCGTTCGTAGCGCGCTTTCGGTATGTGCGCGTATTTGTCATCCGCCGCACGGTATCCCAGCGCACAGGCCACGGCGGTGGCGTAGCCGCTGCCTTCCAGGCCGAGAATCCGATCATACGCGCCGGTGCTGATGCCTTCCATCGGGCAGGCATCGATGCCAAGCAACGCGGCGGAAGTCATCAACTGGCCCAGCGCGATATACACCTGGCGGACGTTCCATGCGTGGCGCGCCTCGCAGCTCATCGTTTCGGCGAAGCCTGCGATCATGCCTTTGAGTGGGGCAAGCTCCCCGGCTGTCTTGCCCTGGGCTTCCTCCATGCGGGCGATCCACGCCTCGATATCCGCGCTGCTGAGATCGGTTTTGGCGGTGAGCACGACGAAATGGGAGGCTTCGGTGACTTGTGGCTGGTTCCAGGATTCCGGCTGGAGCCGGGCGCGGAGGGCGGGATCCCGCACGACGAGGAATTTCCACGGCTGGAGCCCGAAGGATGATGGCGTGAGCACCAGGGATTGCTCAAGCGCGTCCCAATGCCCGGCGGAGATCTTGTGCGCGGTGTCGAATCGTTTGGTGGCGTAGCGCCAGCGCAGGGCGGAGAGAAGTTGGTCGGGGTTGATCGGTGTCATCATGATGGACGCGGACTATGGCGCATCCAGATCAAATGGCAAGTTGACCGAGGGGAAATCCTTGAGAGTCAGGCTGAAAACGAGTCCGTATTCCCTTTCCAGGCGGTTGTCGCGGCTGCTGATACCCATGCCGGCCACCCAGTTTCCGAGATCGCGGTGCAGCGTGTATTGCTGGAGTTCCAGCGTGCTGTCATCGAGTTCGATCCCGTGGCGGGTACCGATGCCCCAGTTTTCGGCCAGGCGGGTGTAGGTCCTGAGCTCGATGCGATTGGAATCCTCCAGCACCGGATGGCCGTCCAGCCAGCGGTAACCCAGCGACATGTCGAAGAAGTCGGATGGCTGGAAATGAACCCGGCTGACGAACTCGCTGAAACCCGAGCCACCGCTGGCGATCGGAAACTGGGTTTCCACCTCGAGGCCCATCCATGGCAGCGGTTGCCAGCGGGCGTCATTGTAAAGATTGGAGAAATCCCGGTGGCCCTCGGGATCCTCGATGAAGGTGTCCACATAGGTGTCCAGATAGAGCCACTCGAAAGTCTGGCCGTCGCGCTTGGTGAGCAGGCGATTGCGCGCGCCCAGGCGCAGCACGTTCCAACTCTGCATCTGGTCGATCGCGGTGAAACGCATCGGATCGATCGGCCGCGGCCGGGTGGTGGGCGTCAGTCGGTCCACTCCGGGGTCGCCGGGCGAGAAGTCATCGGTGGATACCACCGACCAGGTGCTGTAGGGCTGGATCACGTGCAGCAGCCCGTTCAGCCCCCAGTCCTTGTTCTGATAGTCTCCGAGATCGCTGGAGAACTTGAGCGAGCTTTCCACCCCGACATGGAAGTGGGTGCTGTCCGATCCGTCCTCCGGGCCCTCCACCGCGCCATAGCGGGTGTAGCCCGCGCCCGCCTCGGGCGTCACGCTTAGAAAACCGCCTAACAGCATTGGCAGAGACCATTCCTGATAGGTGTGGAAGCGTCCGTAGCTGGAATCCAGCAACTGGGTGCGGATGGCGTCCCGCCGCGCATCGTTGAGCGGCAGCGCGAGCATGCTCTCCGCCAGGCTGCGCTCGTAGCCGCCCAGTTGGCTGAGCAGGCGCAGCGCGCCGGGACTGCTCGTGGTCATGTTCGTGAGCGGATTGATGACGGCGTTGCGGGTGATATCCGCGGCCTTTTCACCGATGTATCCGATCGAGGTGGTGCCCTCGTGGAGCACCGGCAGTCCGAATACCGGCGCACGGGCGCGGTCATAGGCCAGCTCTGGCAGGCGGCTGTCGGCCCGATAGAAATCATTGAGCTGATATCGCGCGTAAAGCGAAAGCAGAGAAGCCTCATCGCGCCGATAGATGCCCAGCGTGTTGTCCGGCGCGGGATCGGTGCGGTAGCGTTTGGTGTCGAAATCCTCCAGGAAATAGCGGTCGCTCAACCAGGTGGCGTTGGAATCGATCCACCAATCGGCATCGTCCGGCAGGTCAGGGGTGAGGCGGTGCTTGAGCTCCACCTTGTAGCGGTCTTCGTTGACGAATCCGCGGGGGACGCCGGAGCGCGATTTGCCCGGATCCAGGTCGTTGAGGTAGTAAAGGGAAAGGCCGCTGATTTCGTCTTTGTTTCCGATTCGGGTGTCCACCAGATCCACGCCGGTGGCGATGCCGCGGGACCCGCGGAGGTCGAGGTGCCAGCGGGAAAGCAGCCAGGCATCGGTGTTCTCACCGGTCTCCGGGTCGGTCTCGCCGCCGAGCATGATGCCGTAGGTGTTGAGCAGGAATGGGCCCCAGTTCGAGCGGGCTCCGGGCACGAAATGATAGCCCAGCTCCGCATCAAGCGGTTGCGATAGGTAGGGCAGCCAGAACACCGGCGTGTCGCCCGCATAGAGCCGCATGTCGCTGAAAACGATTTTATCACCTGGATAGATCGTGGTTTTTTTCGCACGGATCCAGTAGTTGGGCTCCTCCACATCGTGGGCCGTGATGCCGGCGTTGTGGCCCACGAATACCTGTTTGTCGCCGTGCTGCTCGGCGGTGAATTTACCGGCCTCCAGCAGGATCGGATCCAGCGAGGCGCGCAATCCCCGGCTATCGAGGAATTTCCGCTCGTAGTGATAGACCGCCTGATCGCCGCGTTGCATCAGGTTCCCCTGATAGACGGTCACATTGCCGGTGAGCGTCACGGTTTTCGCCTTCAAATCGAGCAGCGCGGTGTCGGAGAAGATTTCCAGGCCATTGTCGCCCTCGATCCTGACTGGACCGCCGAGGCGCACGCCGGTCTCGATGTCACCCTCGATTTTGCCGCCTTGATTGCTGATTTTGAGTTCCTTGGGCATTATTGGCTCCATCGCTGCGGTGGCGCCAAATGGGATTTCCGGCAGCGGCACCGGCGTGATGGTGTCCACCGCGGGCAGCAAACCCTCATCCGGCGGACTTTGAGCCACCAAGGCTCCCAGTGGGAAGAACAGCAGCGGCGTAAGAAGCCATGCACCGGATTTCAGCATCGGCGCGATCAAAGAAGCATCCGGCTCCGAAGTAAAGGGAGAAAGCCGTTGGGTGGCGCTGCGAAATCCTTGATCTGAATGCTTTGGGACGCAGTGCAAGTGACTGGGAATACACGGTCGCCATCACGCCGGGCAAAACGCAGCGCCCCTAAGACGGTGCCTGTGCCGACAGAATTGGCTCTTCCTGCGCATGCGTGGAAAGTCTTCTTTTTGTGTTTGAGAGGCACCGTCCGCGAAAAATCCGGTGCGTCCGGGATCAGCGTCCTGACACTTCGAGAAGCCGCCGGATCCTCGCGTTGAATGCATCCGCCGCAGCCAGCTCGTCGAGACCGAGATGCATGCGGTAACGCCAGTAGTAGGGCATGATGGCGGGCACGTTGATGCGCTCCGCATCGGGGTCCGGATGGCGGAGGTTCTCATCGATGGCCAGTAGGTCCTGGAGCGGGAAAACCGCCCACATGGCCGGTGACTGGAGGTGCTGCACCAGAATGCGGGTGGCCAACTCCCCGCTGAGATCCAGCGGCGGAAATTCCATTCCGAGCATGTGCCAGGCAAAGTGCGCCGTGGCCTGCGGATCTTCGCGCCACCAGCCGCGCAGGGTGGGCATGTCATGGGTGGACGGGCTGACCACGCTCAGGTAGGGCGCACGCGCCGGATCGGCGAACTCGACTTTGGAGGACTTCGGCATGCGCTGGATTTCCAGCGAAAGAATGCCGAGCTCCTTCATCACACCGGGCACACAGTCGGGGACCATGCCGAGATCCTCGCCACAAAGCAGCATCGTGCTGGCGCGCCGCATGACCGGCAGCTTCTCATAGCCGCGCGCCTGCCAGTAGCCTTCCTGGCGGCGATAGAAATAATCCACATACAACTCGTCGAGCCGCCACTTGAGGTCGTGATCGAGTTCCTGGAACGACTTGGTCATGTGCATCGAACAACGCGGATGGAACATCGTCCGATTTGAACCCGGGACTTCGAAGAACAACACGTCGCTGGCGCAATCGAGCAAAGCGCCGCGCAGGCGCTCCATGCGCGCGACCACCGTGGGATCCTTCACATTCCATGTAGCGAAATGATCGACGATCCGGCGCTGGTTGGAAACGTGTTCACGAAGTTGATAATATCCGTGTCCACAGTCGTTCAGGTAGTGTTCGAGCGCCTGGCCCGTGCATTCTCCAAAGCGTTCCTCCAGGAAATGCGCGCGGATGTAGGGCCGGCAATAACGGGAGAAGTCGAACGGAATGCCGCGGTCGCGGAATTCATCGACATGCACCGGCATCGCCGGATCGAACCATCCCATGATGCCATCCACCTGGTCGCCGGGGATCTGCCAGATCCGGAAAAACCCGAGGATGTGATCGATGCGGTAGGCATCGAAATAACGGCTGAGTTTCGCAAAGCGCGAGCGCCACCACGCGTAGCCGTCCTCGCGCATCGCCTCCCAGTTGTAAGTGGGGAATCCCCAGTTCTGGCCCTTCACGGCGAAGGCATCCGGCGGCGCTCCGGCCTGCGCATGCATCTTGAACAGGTGCGGCGCGGACCAGGCGTCCACCGACTGGCGGTCGATGCCGATGGGCAGGTCGCCCTTGAGCGCGATGCCGTGCTGATGGAGGTGTCCCACGGCATCGGCGAGCTGGCGGTCGAGTTCGTATTGCAGCCAGATGTGATAGGAAACCTCCGGCCACTGCGGATGGGAGGGTGCGGCCATGGCCTTGGTTTTGCCGGCATCGAAAACCGCCCAGTCCCCCCAGCGGCTGAAATCCGCCGTGCCGAACTCATCGCGTTTCACGCAGAACACGGCGTATGGAAGCACCCAGTCGTGGTTTTCCTTCAGGAAATCCAGGAAGTCCGCGCCGGTGAGGATCTTCTTGTGGTGCTTTTGGAAAACCTGGCGGGTCAGCTTGGTTTTCATCTTCATCACCTGCTCGTAATCCACCTGATCCAGCGCATTGAGCGATGCCCGCGCGGCATCAAGCTCCGCATCGAACTCGGCAGACATGGCATAACTCATGTCCCCGATGCGCAGATAGATCGGATGCAGCGCGAACACGCTGATGGCTGAATACGGATAGGAGTCCGTCCAGTCATGCGACGAGGTGGTGTCGTTGATCGGCAGGATCTGGATGAGCTTCAGGCCGACGTCCGAGGCCCAGTCGGCGAGAGGCTTGAGATCGGCGAATTCACCGACACCGAGACTTTGGCCGCCGCGCAGCGAAAACACCGGAACCGCCACGCCCGCCGCCCGATGGAGCTGGGACTCGTTGCGCCGATAGGAATCGTCATGGATCTTCGTCCATTGGCGTTGGGCGAGAACCCGTGCTTCCAGCGTCCGGTTCTCACCGCCTTCCAGGGTCACGGCGCATCCGAGCTTGGGATTGAACAAGCCATACTTGTATTCGATCCACCAATCATCCGGCAGATAGAGATGGGCCTGCCAGACATTGGCGGAGATCTCCCTCAGCGGCACCGCGTGATGCCACCCCCAATCGCCAAGTTCCCGGACACTGCCGATCACACAGGGGACCAACCCTTCGGGCACGGCGGCCATGTGGAGCTGGAACGTGTGGTTTGCCCGCTTCGGCACGGTGGCTGAGGCGAACTTTTTCCGTGCGGGCAGCAACGCCCGGAACGCATCGCTCTCAAACGCATAGTCCACCGTGCCCGCGGAGCACCAATCGTCCTTGAGCAGCAGCGCATCGAGTTTCGAAGGATCCGCAACGGCGGCCCTCGGGCCGTTCCATTCGTCGAGCGCCACTCCGTTATGATCCTGCCGGAGCTGATAGGAATATTCCAGCCGCAGCGGGCCACCTCCCTGGACGTCGAGATCCGCCTGCCATTGCCGGTCATTGATCCAGCGCAGCGGTAAAACCTGCTCGAAACGAACCCCCGTGTCATCCAGGACGGTCGCAAGTTTCAACCAAAGCGACTGACCGGGCTCGGTGTGGAAATTCAGGCGGAAAACGATGTTCATGGGTGATCAAGATGGGAGATGCTGCATGCTAATGTCACAAATCCGCGTGGCGATTGAAAAAAAAGCGCCCGGAACTGAATCCGGACGCCATTTTTTTCGCAAACTGGAGCGGAACCTCAATAGCGGTAATGGTCCGCCTTGTAGGGGCCTTCCACCGGAACGCTGATGTAGTCGGCCTGCTCCTGCGTGAGCTTGCTGAGCTTGGCTCCGATCTTGGCGAGGTGGAGACGGGCGACCTCCTCGTCGAGGTGTTTCGGCAGCACGGTCACCTGGCCGGCCTTGTAGCGATCCTTGTTCTTCCAGAGGTCGATCTGGGCGAGCGTCTGGTTGGTGAAGCTGTTGGACATCACGAAGCTCGGGTGGCCGGTGGCGCAACCGAGGTTCACCAAGCGGCCTTCCGCAAGCATGTAAAGACTGTTGCCGGCCGGGAAGGTGTATTTGTCCACCTGCGGCTTGATGTTGGTGCGTACCACGCCTTTGGCTTCGTTGAGCTTGTCGATCTGGATCTCGTTGTCGAAGTGGCCGATGTTGCAAACGATGGCCTGGTCCTTCATCTTCTCCATGTGCTCGAGGCGGATGATATCCTTGTTGCCGGTGGTGGTGACGTAGATGTCACCCCAGCCGAGCGTGTCCTCGATGGGCAGCACGCGGAAACCTTCCATCGCCGCCTGCAGTGCGCAGATCGGATCGATTTCAGTAACCACCACCTGAGCACCCTGGCCGCGAAGTGCCTGGGCGCAACCCTTGCCCACGTCGCCATAACCGCAGACGACGCCGACCTTGCCGGAAATCATCACGTCGGTGGCGCGTTTGATGCCATCCACCAGCGATTCGCGGCAGCCGTAGAGGTTGTCGAACTTCGACTTCGTGACCGAGTCGTTGACGTTGATCGCGGGAACCAGCAGCGTGCCGGCCTTGGCCATCTGATAGAGACGATGCACGCCGGTGGTGGTTTCCTCCGAAACGCCCTTCCAGTCCTTCACGATCCTGGCGAAGATGCCGGGTTGTTCCTCACCGATTTTCCTAAGCAGGTCCTTGATGACGCTTTCCTCGTGGCTGCCGGAGGGACTGTTGATCCAATCGGAACCGTTCTCCATTTCGTATCCCTTGTGGATGAGCAGGGTGGCGTCGCCACCGTCATCAACAATCAACTCGGGGCCAAGGCCCGCCGGATTGACCAGGGCCTGCCAGGTACACCACCAATATTCCTCCAGCGTTTCGCCCTTCCAGGCGAAGACCGGAATCCCGCGCACGGCGATGGCCGCCGCGGCGTGGTCCTGGGTCGAGAAGATGTTGCAGGAAACCCAGCGCACTTCCGCGCCGAGTTCGGCGAGCGTCTCGATGAGCACGGCGGTCTGGATGGTCATGTGTAGCGAGCCCATGACGCGCACTCCTTGCAGCGGCTTCTCCTTGCCATACTTCTCACGCGTGGCCATCAGGCCGGGCATTTCGTGCTCGGCGATCTCGATTTCCTTGCGGCCGAAATCGGCGAGGCCGATATCTCTTACTTTGTAGTCGGTAAAACTCATGATGTGATGTTGTTGGTTAGTGATTGATTAGCCGATCGCCTTCCTGAGCGCCGCCACCTTGTCGGTCGCCTCCCAGGTGAGCTCCTTGTCGTCCTTGCCGAAATGGCCGTAGTTGGTGGACTTCGAGTAGATCGGGCGGAGCAGCTTGAGCTGCCTGACGATATCGGCGGGTTTGAAGGAAAAAACCTTGAGAATGGCGGCGAGGATTTTCTCATCGCCCGCCACTCCGGTGCCGAAGGTATCGACATGCACGGAAAGCGGCTCCGGATGGCCGATGGCATAGGCGAACTGGATTTCGCAGCGCTTCGCCAGACCGGCGGCCACCACGTTTTTAGCCACCCAACGACCCATGTAGGCGGCGGAACGGTCCACTTTGGAGGGATCCTTGCCGGAAAACGCGCCGCCCCCGTGACGGCCCATGCCGCCGTAGGTATCGACGATGATTTTGCGGCCGGTGAGGCCCGAGTCGCCCTGCGGGCCGCCGACCACGAACTTGCCGGTCGGGTTGATCAGATACTGGGTGTCCTTCGTGAGCATGTTCTTCGGCAGTACCTTCTTGATCACCTGCTCGATGCAGAATTTCTCGATGGTGGCGTGGCTGACATCCGCCGCGTGCTGGGTGGAGATGACCACGTTGATGATGCGCGTCGGGCGGTCATCGACGTATTCCACGGCGACCTGGGATTTCGCGTCTGGACGCAGCCACTTGGCGAGCTTGCCGGCCTTGCGGATGCGGGTCAGTTCGCGGCCAAGGCGGTGCGCATACATGATCGGCGCTGGCATGAGCTCCGGCGTTTCATCGCAAGCATAGCCAAACATGATGCCCTGATCACCCGCGCCCTGCTCGGCATGCTTCTTGCCGTCGGCCTTTTTCGCGTCCACACCCTGTGCGATGTCCGGAGACTGCGTGGTGAGGTAGTTGTTAATGAATAGCTTGTCGGCGTGAAAAATGTCGTCGTCGTTCACATATCCGATGCCGCGCACCGCATCACGGATGACTTTTTCGATGTTGATGACCGAGCCGATCGGCTTCCGGCCGATTTTCGGGATGGTGATCTCACCGCCCACCACCACGATGTTGCTTTTCACGAAGGTTTCGCAGGCCACGCGGCTTTTCGGGTCCACCGCGAGGCAGGCGTCGAGGATAGCATCGGAAATGGTGTCGGAAACCTTGTCAGGATGCCCTTCGCCCACGGACTCGGAGGAAAAAATATAGGTGCTCATGTCTTTTTTTGATTTTCGTATCGTCAAATCGTGATTCGTTGATACAAGCGGTCCGACATGTCGTCAATTCTGAAATCATTGAAATTACTCTCCGATCCCACGCGCCTGCGGATTTTGATGTTGGTGGCGGACGAGGCGCTGTCCGTGGCGGAACTTCAGGAGGTGCTCGGCATGGGCCAAAGCCGGATTTCCACCCAGCTTTCCCAGCTCAAGACGGCGGGCCTGGTCAACGACGAGCGCAGCGGGAAAAACAACATGTACTCGTGTACGGCCGCCCCGGATCTGATGGAAGTCGCCCGATCCGCGGCGGAGGAAGTCCCGGAAGTGCCGACGGATCGGGCCGCGCTGCGGCACTTGCTGCGCAAGCGCAAGGACAGCGCGCGCGCCTATTTCGATGAACTCGCCGGACGATTCGGCAAGGACTACGTTCCAGGCCGCTCGTGGAAAGCGCTCGCCGAGGCGCTCATCAAGGTGCTCAACTACAAAACCGTGGCCGATCTCGGGGCGGGCGAGGGCACGCTTGCCCAACTCCTTGCCCAGCGGGCGGAAAAAGTCATCGCGGTGGACCTTTCCCCGAAAATGGTCGAGTTCGGCCAGTCGCTGGCGATCCAAAATGGCCTCGCCAACCTCGAATACCGCCTCGGTGACATCGAAAACCCACCCATTGACGAGGAATCGCTCGATCTGGCCATTCTCAGTCAGGCACTGCATCACGCCGAGCACCCGCAACGCGCCATCGACGCCGCCTTCCTCATCCTCAAGCCCGGTGGACGGCTCATCATCCTCGATCTGCTCCAGCACCAGTTCGAGGAGGCCCGCGAGCTTTACGCCGATCACTGGCTCGGGTTTTCCGAAAGCGCCCTTGCCTCCATGCTCGAACGCGCGGGCTTCACCGGCATCGAAACCATCGTTGCCGACCGCGAACCCACGCCTCCCCATTTCCAAACGCTGCTGGGCATCGGAGTGCGCGGCGAAAGCCGGACTTGATTGGCACATGGCATTTTCGGAAAACGAAAATTGCGGTTGCGTTCCACTTGAGCGGCAGCGGAAAGTCGCGCCGCTACTGGCGGTCCCCAATCGGGTGTCAGGACCATGCTATCGACATGAAATGGATTTATTGGCTCGGCTGGATGTCCTTCGGGGCGGCGTTTCGCTCGCTCTTCGGTTTGCGGATCAAGGGTGAGGAACACCTCATCACCGAGGGCCCCGTGCTGGTGGCATCGAATCATCAGAGTTTCCTCGACCCTCCGCTCATCGCAAACATCTACAAGGACGAGATGTTCTATCTCGCCCGCAAGACGCTTTTCACTCCCATCACCCGCTGGGTTTATACGAGATGGAACGCGATTCCCGTGGATCAGGATCGGCCGGACATGGCCAGCCTCAAGACCATCATCCGCAAACTCAAGGAAGGTCACCGCGTGTTGGTATTTCCGGAGGGCGAGCGAAGCCATGACGGCGACCTTGGTACCGCCGCCCCCGGCATCGGGCTCGTCGCGGTGAAATCCGCCGCCGTGATCCAGCCGGTGCGCATCTCTGGCGCCCGCGAGGCACTGCCCCGGGGCTCCGCGCGCATCCGCTTCGCCCGCATCACCGTGAGTATCGGCCCGCCCATCCGTCTTACTCCGGAGGAACTCAAGGCCGCAAAAGGCAAGGAGGACTACGAGCGCATCGCCCAGCGCATCATGACCTCCATCGAGTCGCTCTAACACCTCATGCGAACGCAAGCCCGGAACCAATCCCATGATACTCGACCACCTCGCCAATTCCGCCCGCTACGAATCACTGCATCCGCTTTTCCCCGCTGCCTTCGCGCATCTCCGGGAACTCGCCGCTAACAAAAACCTGGGTGAGGGCCGCATCGAATTCGATGGCGACCGGCTCCATGCGATGATTGCCCGCGGCACCGGAAAACCCGAGGGTCAGGCGCGGATGGAGACCCACCGCCGCTACATCGACATACAATACACGCTCGAGGGCTGCGACCTGATCGGCTGGCTGCCGGTCACGGAATGCGAGGGTGCCGAAGGTTACAATGAAACCAAGGACCTGGAGTTTTACGCCAACATGCCCGCCACCTGCTGGCTGAAAGTGAAGGCCGGGCATTTCGCGGTGTTCCATCCCTCGGATGCCCATGCTCCCATGGCCAATACCGGCCAGCCGATTGTCAAAATCGTCGTCAAGGTGGCGGTCTAACCGGGTTCTCCGGTTTCACGAGCCAATATGCAAAAAACGCCCGGATTTGCATCCGGACGCTTTTGGAAAAACCAACCAATGAAAGGAGTTCTCAGCGGGAGTAGAGCTCGACGATGAGCTGCACATTGACGAGTGGATCGATGTCGGAACGCTCGGGCACCCGGGTCACGGTGGCTTCGAGCTTGTCCTTGTCCACCTCGAGCCAATCGACGGCGGGCATCGACTGGGTGAGATCGGTCATGCGAACGACCAACTGCTGGGAAGAAGGCTTGGCACCGATCTTGATCACATCGCCGGGTTTCACCTGGAAACTCGGGATGTCCACGCAACGACCGTTCACCAGGACATGGCCGTGGTTGACGATTTGGCGGGCGGCTTGGCGGCTGTTGCCGAACCCGGCGCGGTAAAGCACGTTGTCGAGACGGGTTTCGAGCAGTTGGAGGAGGATTTCACCCGTGACGCCGCGGCGGCGGGCTGCTTCCTCGTAATAACCGCGGAATTGTTTTTCGAGAACGCCGTATTGGAAACGAAGCTTCTGCTTTTCGCCGAGGGCGACTGAGTATTCGCTCTTCTTCTTGCGCCCGGCGCGCACGCCGTGCTGGCCGGGTGGAAAATTGCGGCGTTCGAGAGCTTTTGATGGGCCGAAGAGGGAGACGCCGAAACGGCGGCTGATCTTCGCGCGTGGACCTGTATAACGTGCCATGATGAAGTTTCTGAAAAAGTTGGATTAGACGCGGCGGGCCTTTTTCGGGCGGCAGCCATTGTGCGGGATCGGGGTCACATCGCGGATCGAGAGGATTTCAAGACCGAGGCCTTGTACGGCGCGCACGGCGGACTCGCGACCGGAACCCGGGCCCTTGACGCGCACATCGACTTCCTTCAGGCCGTGGCCCATCGCCTGGCGGCAGGCGTCCTGCGAAACCACCTGGGCGGCGTAGGCCGTGCTCTTGCGGGAACCCTTGAAACCCATCTTGCCGGCGCTCGACCAGCCGATCGAGTTGCCATTGACGTCCGTCACGCTGACGAGGGTGTTGTTGAAAGTGGCGGTCACATGAACCACGCCGCGGTGCACGTTTTTCGCGCCCTTTGCCTTGTGGATCTTGATTTCCTCCTCACCTCCGCCGATCTCGGCGAAAATGTCGCGTTTGGCTTCCTTCTTCGGTGCGCCTTCTGCGGCGGCTGCTTCAGGAGCAGGAGTGGTTACGGGTGCTGGAGCTGCTACGGGCTCAACCGCCTTTGCTTCGGCGGAATTTTTAGTGGTTTCTTCGGACATGAGTATTTCTGGAAATTACTTCTTAACGCCCACGGTCTTCTTCTTGCCCTTGCGGGTGCGGGCATTGGTGCGGGTGCGCTGGCCGCGGACGGGCAAACCGCGCTTGTGGCGGATCCCGCGGTAGCAGTTGATGGAAGTGAGGCGCTTCAGTTGCGACTGACGCTCGCGGCGGAGGTCGCCCTCGACGATGATCGCTTCGGTCTGGATCACCTGGGCGATGCGCACCAGTTGGTCTTCGCTGAGCTGTCCGGTGCGGATGTTCGGGTCGATCCCTGCATGTTCGAGGATTTTGGCGGCCGTGGGGCGGCCAATGCCAAACATATAGGGCAGAGAAGCTTCGATGCGCTTCTCGTTGGGAATTTCAATGCCTAGAATACGTGCCATGATGGTGCGTGAGTTCGCGTGACCGCGGTGGGAGGCCGGGAGCCTCCGAAGTTCCCGCGGGGCGGGTGATTTAGCAGACAACCGGGGGCTGGCAAGCCGTAAATGGAAATTTTCTTCGTGGCGGGAGAAAAATTTTGTGGCCGATGGATGCGCCTGGTGCGGCCCCTGTTTCCGATGCACGGGCATTTCGCCGGAGACGGTCTTCGCTCCCGTTGCTTTGGCGTATGCCGACCCCTTCGTTTCATTCCCACACGTTCTGCGTTTCGTCGCTGATGATGTGCCTGGCCGCGAGCGGCATGACCTCCGCCTGGCAGTAGTAAACAGGCGGCGGACCCCGAAGAAGAAATCCAGTAAATGTGCCTGGATATCGAAGCCTGTGCGAATTGAGGAAACCTGCCGCTCCGATTCTGATGCGGCAGAGAGCGCAATCCACCGTGCTGGGATTGAAGATTGCGCGGTTCCGGATTCGCACCTAGCTTGCGCCCATCCACATGGTGACGCCTACGTTTTTCCGCCATCTGCCGCTGGGCGTTCTGGTCGCCTGCTTGCCGGTTCATGCCCAGAATCCCACCGCGACGGCGCTCGTCAGCGCGAGTCCGGTGCCGGAATTGCCTCTCGAGGCCCCCGCCTCGCGCAGTGCTTCGGACGGCGCGATCATCACCCGCAAGGACGCCCGCACCATCACGCTCAAAATTCCGGCCCCCCGCGGCATGATCGTGGATCGCGAGGGCGAACCGCTCGCCCAGAACCAGGTCGCCTATCAGGTGGCGCTCCAATACCTCCAGTTTGAGAACGCCGACCGCGATTTCGTGGTGCGCTGGGCGCGCACCCGGCTCGACGCGCTCCAGACGCTGGTCAAAAACTCCATCCCCAAGACGGACGATGAGTTGCATGATCACTACCGCCACCGCCGCTGGCTACCCCTGTTAGTGACTGGGCAGATCGCCGAAAACGAGGCGCGGGAGCTGGAATCAAAACTCGGTTCCGGGCTGGCCCTTACACCGCTTTACCGGCGTTTCTATCCGCATGGAGAACTCGCGGCGCACATCATCGGCTACTCCGGCAGCGTCGGAAAATTGCCCGCCGGACCGATTAATTTCAACGAGCCGCTCTGGGAGGAATCCGAAGGCCGCGCCGGATTGGAAAAACTCTTCGACATCCAGCTCACCGGCGATCCCGGCATGAAGAAGCTGCTCTTCGATGAAGGTGGCAACAAGCTGCTGGAGGAGCAGGTCAAGCGCCCGCGCCCGGGTGGCACGCTGGTCACGACCCTGGACCTCAAGTGGCAGGTGCTCGCCGAAAAAACCCTGCGCAACGGCTGCCGCCGAGGGGCCTTCGTCGTGCTCGATGTGGTCACCGGCGAGGTGCTCGTCATGGCCTCACGCCCGTCCTTCGATCTGAACGGCTTCATTCCCGGCATCAACGACGCTGATTTCAAGGCGCTCAACGAGGACCCCTCCACGCCCTTGTATGGCCGGGCCTTCCAGTCCGCCTATCCGCCTGCCTCCTCCTACAAGCCGGTCGTGGCACTCGCAGCGCTTAACAACGGCGTGGTCACGGAAAACTCCACCATCTACTGTCCGGCTGCCATCGCCATCGGAAACCATGTGTTCAACAACTGGACCAAGATCCCGGAGGGCTCCATTGATGTGAAACGCGCCATCGCCCGCTCCTGCAACACCTGGTTCTATCAGGTGGGAATCAGGACCGGCCCTTCCGTTTTCCTCGGACTCTCGCGGCGTCTTGGTTTCGGCGAGCGCTCCGGCCTGCCGCTCATCGGCGAAAACCCCGGACTGGTGCCCAATGACGAGTGGATGCTCAAGTATGAGAAACGCCGGATCCTCGATGGCGACACCGCCAACATGTCCATCGGCCAGGGCAGCCTCCTTGCCACTCCGCTGCAAGTCGCCCAGGCCATGGCGGGCATCGCCAATGGCGGCGCACTGCCCAAGCTTCACCTCATCCGCCAGGTCCAGGACACCCGCGGCCGCGTCGTCATGGCCCCCATCCCGGAGCGCAAGAACTGGCTGGGCGTGGAGCCCACCGCCGTGGAAATCGTGCGCAAGGGCATGTCCGATGTGGTCAACGGTGGCGGCGGCACCGGCCGCAGCGCATCCCTGAGTTATACCACCCTCTGCGGCAAGACCGGCACCGCCCAGTGGGGGCCCAGGGACAAAAACCAGCGCCTCGCCTGGTTCGCGGGCTTCCTGCCGGAGGACAACCCGCGTTTTGCCTTCGCCGTGCTCTACGAGGGCCGCCCCAATGAAAAAGTCTCCGGTGGCCGCATGGCCGCCCCAATGGTGAAAAAGTTCTTCGAGGGCATCAAGGACGACATCAAGGACACCATCGCCCCGCCGCAAAAGGCGCTCATCGTCGTGGACGAAGCCGAAGGCGCCGTGGCACCGCCCGCCGTCGAGGGCCTCCCGGATGAATCGGGCGTGGGCGCGCCCGGCGCGGAAGTTCCTGGGACGGCTGTTCCAGTTTCCTCTGTTGACGGGCCGCTCAAGGCGCTGCCGGTGGAGGTGATCGATTCGGGCCTCGGCTCCGCACGTCTGGCGCCCACCGATCAAGTCACCCCCATGGAACAACGCCCCATCCGCGCCCTGCCCGTGGCGGAGGACGAGGTGATCCAGGAAAACGTCGAAGAACCGTGAGGCCGGGTACCGCCTCGGCTTGTTAGCTATCCTGTGCCCTGAACGGGCAAGCCCCCAGGTTTCGCGGTTCCCGATGCTGCCATTCGGCCTCCCCGCTCATCCACAATCCCGAAAACATTCGCTTGTTTCATGCACAGGCGTCTGTTTTCCCTATCGTTTGCGCTCTTTTGGCGTCGGCCCTTTCGGCCAGCTGTGCCGTTCGCGTGGGAGCGGTCCGCGCGTCCATCAACTTCACGCCCTTCATCCCAAACGGATTCAACCTGCGGTTCGAGTCCGTCGGCGTGGTCGGTATCGGCAGCTACCGCGTGGAGTGCGGCGAAAGCGAGGTTCCGAAGCCCCACATCGCCCTGAGTGGCAGCGCGTCGGGATCACGAATGGCGACAAGATGCCAACGCCGACTCCGGAAAAAATAGGCTCCTCGGTTTCCCGCACGTTAGTAAATCAACGGACGATCTAACATCCGGCTCGCGGCGTGATAGGGATCTGGATGGCAAGAGTCTGCGGAAGGGGATGATTCACACCGCTTGGCGAAAATCAGACTTTATCCAAAAAAAAGCTTGCCACTCTCGCCGCAATCCAAAAGAAGGGCCACTGTAATTCCATAAACCCATAAAACCCATGACACATCATCCGTTGAAGTGCTTGTCCTCACTGAGTCCGCTTGTCCTTGCCGTTTTCACGCTGACCGCGAGCGACGGATTTGCCGCGAGCGACACTTGGAATGTGAATGCCAATGGCAACTGGAGCGTCGGCACGAACTGGTTGTCCGGATCCCAATATCCGAACGGTCTTGGCCAGACCGCCACGTTTGGATTCAACATCACAGCCGGGAGGATAGTCACTTTGACCGCTCCAATCACCCTTGGCAGCATCATATTCAACGACACTGATGCCACTGAACAGGGGGTTTATGGTAATAGTGGCTATACAATCGAGCAAGCCGGCTACTCCATTTCTCTGGACACCGGGACTACGGGTTATAACTCCGGGGATTTGGTGCAAATCAACCTGCCGGCAACCAACAAGGTTGGCCACCGCTTCATCAATACGAGCTCTGGAGGCAAACTCATCCTGGTGGATAACGTTCTGATGACCACCGCCACCACGACGCCCGGCAATACCAAGGACAACCGGGTTGAGTTTTCCATCGGCTCGTCTGGGGGAGCCAATCAAGGAGCTCTGTCAGGAACGCGCAACCTTACAAAGACCGGTCCCGGCCAGTTGATCATTGTTGGCGATAGTGACACCTATTCCGGCATCATCCGTGTGGCACAAGGCTTGGTGCAAGGCCGGGGAACGAATAATCCGGCGAATCAGATCGGGAAAAACGCCTTCGGAACAGGCACCATTCAATTGACCAACGGTTTGTCCACCGCCGGGGCGTTCAATGGCGCGTCGCTCGGCCTCAACAACTATCTATACCATAACATTCCATTCGGTAACGCTCTGGTGCTGGAGCAGGTTCACGCTTCCCGTGGTTTCCAGATCGAAGGAATCAACATGAACTATGTCTGGACGGGAAATATCTCCAGCACCACGGCGTTGAACGCAAACGTGCTGTTCTCCACCTACGGGCGTGCCAGCAACACGGTCACGCTCAGCGGCAACAACTCCAGCTTGACGTTGGCTGCCGGCAGGAAATTGCAAACCAACGAAATCATCGGAGTCGGGGCGTCCCATGCACTCGGAACAGGCAATGCTCTTCCGGTGGATGTATTCAACAACCAGCTCTATCAGTCCGGCATCCTGGCCACCATCGCCACCACCGTCGCTTCGCCCATCTCGGTGCATAACGCGGCCAATACAGCGGCGGCAGTGCTGGGCAGCACCATCATCAGCGGCACGGCCACCTTCAATGGCGCGATCACCTTGAATGCGAACACCAACGCCGGAGTCCGCGAGACTTTTCTCAGCAGTGAAACCGGTGGCAACGTCGTGTTTGCTTCGTTGATCGGCAACGGCACGACCAACGGCATCAGCGGTCCATTGACCAAAATCGGCGGAGGGCGCGTTGAAATCAGCGGCAACAACACCTATCTCGGCAGCAGTTCGGTCCGTAGCGGAGAGCTGGTGCTTTCCCATAATAGCGCTTTGGGAGGAGCCACCAGCAACGTGAAACTCGGGGAAACCACCACCGCTTTTACCGCCGTCCGCCTGGCCACCACGGGATACCAGAATTTTGGCACATGGACGGCTGGCACCTATACCGGAAATGCCACCAGCATTGACGGAGTATCTTTGGTTGCCGGCAACCGCGTGTTGGTCAAGGACAGCTTGGACGCGAATCGCAATGGAATCTATGTCGTGCAAACTCCGACTTCCACCTGGGTGCGCGCGACGGATCTGGATGACTCTGCGGAACTCAGCCGCGGTTTGCAAGTTGCCGTCTCAGAGGGGACGCTCAGTGGCAGCAAGACCTATTTCCAAGCCCAGGCTGGAACATTGACGCTCGATACCACTTCATTGGACTGGCACTTGGACATTGTCAATCCAGCTGTGTCCATTCTCAATAATGGAGCCCGGACGATTTCCCGTAATATCGACGTTGTTGCAAACAATTCCACCGGCAAGTCCACGCTTGGCGGTATCAGCGCCCATGCCTCCACCTTCTCCGGGGCCATCACACTCGCCCGTGGTTTGACGGTCACCGCGGCCTCAGGTGGCAGCGTCAATTTCAGCGGAGCCATCAACGGCTCCTATGGAGTCACCAAGGAAGGCTCCGGCAAAGTCATCTTCACCAACGCCAAGAGTTATACCGGGGCAACCACCGTTGCAACCGGCACACTGGAAGTGAACGGCACCCTAGCCACTAGCGGTTTGAACGTGAGCAGTGGGGCCACGCTGCAAGGAAGCGGCACGGTCACCAACGCCGTCGTCGTCAACGGCACGCTGGCCCCCGGCTCCGGCGTGGGAACCTTAACCGTCGGCTCCGCTTTGTTCGGCACCGGCAGTGCTTTCAATATCGAAGTGGATGGCACCGGAGCAGGCTCTGCCGACCGACTCAATGTGGGCGGGAATCTCAATATTACCAACGCGGCTCTCGGTCTGAACATCCTCACCACGCCGGATGATCTGAGTTACGTGCTCTCCGCTTATGGGACGTTGACCGGGACTTTCGCCAGCGTCCCGACACTGCCGACGGGTTACCGCTTGGATTATAATTTCAAGGGACTCAAGCAAATCGCGCTGGTGAAAATTTCAGCGAGCGATAGCTGGAATGTCGATGCCGGCGGCACTTGGAGTTCTGTCAATAGCTGGCAATCAGGGGCTCAGTATCCCAATGGCGTGGGTCACGTCGCCACCTTTGGTTTCAATATCACGGCCGGGCGTACCATTGCTTTGGACGCGGCGACCACACTCGGAGGTATCGTGTTCAACGACACCAATGCCACCGGTCAGGGCGGCACCTCGGACAAGGGCTATGGTATCGCGTTGGGCGGCTATAACTTGACATTCGATACAGGCAGTACCGGCTTCAATGCTTCCGATCTGGTGTTGATCGATGTTCCCGCCACCAATCTCGTGGGCCACAACTTCAGCGCCACCACCGGGAAATTGGTGTTTACGGACAATGTCCGGTTCAATGTCGCCAATAATGTGGAACTCTCGCTGCAAAGCGTCCAGTTGATGGGGACGGGAAATTTGCTCAAGACGGGAACCGGTCAATTGTTGGTTGGAGGAAACAACTCAGGTTATTCCGGCAATATTCGTGTGGAGGGCGGGAGGTTGCAGGCCCGTGGAAATTCCGCGGCGTTCGGGACCGGCTCCATCACTTTGACCAATGGCGGCGGTTCCACACTATCCTTCAACAACTATGGGTCCGAACCGACGTTTTCCAATAATCTTGCCTTGGAAAAAACAAGCGGTGTCACCAGCGATTTCCTGATTTCTCCGATCAACACGAATTTGGTCTGGAATGGCAATCTCACCTCGAATGCGGTGGCCTTGAATGTCAATCTCAGGACATTTGTCGAAAACGGAGGCAAGGCATACAACTCTGTCACATTCACCGGCAACAATTCCGGGCTATTGTTCGCCGCCGACAAGGGATTCACCTCGACGGATTACATCGGCGTAGGTAGTGCCAACGCCATCGGCGCGGGCAATGCCGCTCAGGTCACGCTGCTTGCTGATTCAAATCATCAGGCGGGTTTGCTTGCCACCGTTGCCACTACGATTGCCGCACCTGTCAAAGTATTCGGCGGCGGTAATCTGACCGCTGCGGTGATCGGGGCTAATATTTCAAGCGGCACGGCTACTTATACCGGAGCAATCACGCTCAACTCCAATCTACAGACTGCCATCCGCCAAATTTTCCTGCGCAGCGAAGGCGGCGGCACGGTCCAAATCAATTCTGCCATCGGCAATGGCGCGACCGGTGGCGCATTGGCACCCTTGACCAAGATCGGCGGCGGGCGGGTTACGCTCAATGGAAATAACGCCTATCTGGGAAATTCCGCCGCGCGTTCCGGCGAGTTGATGTTAGGTCACAACAATGCCCTGGGCACCGCCACCAGCACCGTCAATCTTGGTGAAACCACGCCGCTGCTGGCAGATGTCCGCGTTGCCACCACATTGAGCGGATATCAATTGAATCTCGGCACATGGACGAGCGCGGGTGGAGGCACCTATACCGGTGCGCCGTCGAGTATTGATGGCATCACCTTGGCGGTGAATGATCGCATTCTGGTCAAGGACCGTGGAGTCTATAACGGTATCTATTATGTGCAAAGCGCCGGCACTTGGGTGAGAGCTACGGATCAGGACAGCACGGCGGAGATTTCCTACGGCCAGCAAGTCAAGGTAACGGCGGGCACCGTCAACTCCGGCAAGGTCTTTTTCCAAGCCCAACGTGGCACCAGTGGCTACCCCGGCACCTTGACCCTCAATTCCAGTCCGCTGGACTACCATCCGGACGTTGCCAACCCGGACGTTTCCATCCTCAACAACGGCGTTACGATCAACCGCAACATCGAGGTAGTGGCCAACAGTTCCACCGGCAAGTCAATCCTCGGCGGCGTCAATACCACAGGAACTTCCATCTTCTCCGGCATTGTCACACTCGCCCGTGGCTTGACTGTCACTGCGCCCGCCGGAGGCAGCGTTAATTTCACCGGAGCTATCAGCGGTTCTTATGGAGTGACGAAGGAGGGATCTGGAAAAGTGATTTTCACCAATGCCAAGAGTTATACCGGGGCAACCACCGTTGCAATCGGCACACTGGAAGTGAACGGCACCCTCGCCACCAGCGGTGTGAACGTGAGCAGTGGAGCCACGCTGCAAGGAAGCGGCACGGTCACCAACACCGTCGTCGTCAACGGCACGCTGGCCCCCGGCTCCGGCGTGGGAACCTTGACCACCGGCTCCACCTCGTTTGCCACCGGCACGCTGGCCATTGAAATCAACGGAACCACCAGCGATCAACTGGTTTCCACCGGCACCTTGAATCTGAACGGAGCGAGTCTTGCGCTTGTTCCCGTCGGCAGCGGCTATACTCCGCAATCCTATGTCATCGCTCAAGGTGCTCCGCTGACCGGCACTTTCGCCAGCGTGCCGGCCGGATTCACCGTCAACTATACCGCGACGCAGGCAATTCTCCATGTTCACACCACTTATTATGTATCCCCCACTGGCGATGATGGCCGGACGGCGCTCCAAACCGCAAACAACATCAACGCGCCATGGCGGACGATCCAGAAAGCCGCCTCCCAGGTAGAACCCGGAGACACCGTGGAAATCCTGCAAGGCACCTACCGTGAAACTGTGATCGTACCCAATTCCGGTACAGCTACCGCTCCGATCATCTTCCAGCCCCACGGCAGCGATATTGTCACGATCAGTGGCGCGAACCCCGTCACGGCAACGTGGGCGCAGGAGAGCTCCAATGTCTGGTATGTGAATCTTCCTTTCCTCACTCGAGAAGTCTGGACGAATATCACGGGATCGAGCGTTGCGAGTATTCCCGTGGGAACGACTCCTACGTTCACCGACAAGCTGTCTGACTTCGAGGCACCTAGGAATTGGGCGGATAATTATGGAACCCGCGTTAGCGGCGTTTTCACCGCTCCGACGAGTGGCTACTACACGTTTTGGATCGCGAGTGATGATCAAAGTCAGTTATGGCTATCTTCCAACAGTTCTCCCGCGAACAAGATGCTCATTGCCACGGTAAATTCCTATACCGACTCCCGCCAATGGACCAAGGAAGCCAATCAGAAGTCGGTGCCACAGTATCTTGTCCAAGGGCAGCAATATTATATCGAAGCGCTCCAGAAAGAGGGAGGCGGGGGCGACAACCTCGCTGTCGGCTGGTCCCGCCCTTTTCAATCCACCACCACGCCTTCCGAGATCATGCCGGGTTCTGTCTTTTCAGCCGCTCCAGGAGGGGTCTCTCTTTCCCTTGGTGATGGCAATCAGGTGTTCCAGAATGGTGCGATGAAACCGGAGGCCCGCTGGCCCAATGACATCCCCGCCAATGCCAGCACCTCGGATACCGATACCACGGATTATCCCTGGCAGAGCAGTCGGCTCGAACACCCGGCACCATACAACCAGTTGGGCGAGTGGTCCTATGTGGACTCCGCCACTTACACGGACACGGTTGATTTCGGCGGAACCGAGGGGGTCCTGCCCGTGTCCACCTTTGTGGACACGCAATTGCCAGCCACAGTCCTGCCAGACGGCACCTATCGCGGGGATGGTTACTGGGTCGGGGCGCGAGTCCACATCATGTCCGGGGATGGTTGGGTTATGAACGCCCCCTTCGTGAAGTCTTATACCCATGCCACAAAAACGATCAAAACAGACAGCAAGAATGTTCCGAAGTTGAATGCGCAAGGAGTGCTTGAGACAGGAGCCTACACGATCAAGGGGGGAAATGAATACTATCTGACCGGCCTCAAGGGTGAACTCGACAGTCCCGGCGAATGGTTCTACAAACCGGCTCAAACAAGCCCGGTCGGCGATGGAAAATTGTTCTTCTACTCCGCAACGGCTCCGACCGGGGTGGAAGTCAAAACCCGGAAATATGGCTTTGATCTGAGTGAAAAATCCTTTGTCAAATTGGTGGGCCTGGACTTTTTCGCCTGCACGATCAAGACCAGTCCGGCTCCCAAATCGCCCGCAACCACTCCCTTGATGACCACGGATTGTGAGTTTGACGATCTCACCATGAATTTCCTGAACCACAACCGCTTCCCCTCGGGTGAGAGCGGTCTCATTTTGGGTTCCCGCTGCGTGTTGCGGAACAGTGAACTGGCGTTCTCCTCCGGTAATCTTGTTCTTCTGCGCGGCAGCGACATCCGAGTGATCAACAATTACCTGCACGATATGTGCTACCACCCGAACTTCTCCGAGGGCATCAGCTCCAGTGAGGCCGGAGATGACGCGAACGCTCCCTGGCGGAATCTCATCAGCCACAATACCATTCACACTGCCGGGCGGGGAATCCTCGGGTATCCGGGTAGGTCGGCCCTCATTGAGTACAACAATGCGTATGACGCGATGCGGATTACCACCGACGGTGCGATCTTCTACTGGGCGAAGGACGGGGGCAACGGCACGGTACGCTACAATCTGCTGCATAATACAAGCGGCCCGGTGGGCCATTCAGGTGTCGGTGCGCGTGGGCTGTATTGGGATAATCAAAACAGCGGGTGGATCGCCCACCACAACATCATCTGGAACATTTCCGGATACGCCATGCAGAACAACGCTCCGACGAGTTATGACATGGTTTTCAACAATACCACCTGGAACTGTGGTCTCAACGGTTCCGACGCGATGGTGAACAGCTTCTGGGCGGACGGACCGTCCGGGATGCATGTCTATAACAATCTTTTCAATGGGAATCCCGCCGGCAACCAATCCGTCTGGAGCCAGTCGGACATGCGTTACAACCGCTACTCGGCAACCAATCCGGGTTTCGTCGATGTGACCCCTGCCAACTATCCCTATCCCGAAATCCCGGACTTCCGTCTGCTAGCGAGTGCGTCTGAGTCGATCAACCAAGGCACGCCGATTCCCGGAGTCACGGATATTGCTCCCAGCGTGAGTGTCGACCAACCGGATTTGGGAGCGTTGGAATACAACGGGACGGATTGGACGGTGGACGCGGGTTGTGATTTTGTGAACCCGCACGACCCCATCTATCAGGCTCCGGCAGTCTCTTATGGCAACCTGCTCGTCGATGGTGGCTTCGAGCGTGGCAACCTCTCGCCCAACTGGTCCATCACGGGAGGCGGCAATGTCGGGCTGATCAAGAGCAACGGATGGTACGATCACCGGTTGCACTCCAGTTATTACGGACTGCAATTTGGTGGTGGCCCAGAGACGGAAGTCAGCCAGGTGGTGAGCGGTCTTCAATCCAACCGGAGGTACAAGTTCTATTGCACCGTGCTGAATACCGATGCTTCCGCGACGGTGACGGTGGGAGTGCGGGCTCATGGTTATGACGACCAATCCATTCCCATTCCCTCAAGACCGACCGATCAGATATGGGGAGGGAATAACACCCCCAGGATCCAGTCGATATATGAAGTGCCGTTTATCACGGGGCAGAATGCCACCAGTGCCACGGTCTATATCAAAGTCACCCGGGCCTCTGGTTCAGAGGTTGCACGGAAGAATGCCAACGGGACATTTCCCACCAGTGCGATTGGAGTGGCCGATCTTTCCAATTTCGGAAGCTCGACTTTAGTCGAGCCATTTTATCCCGCCACCGGCGTCTATGTGGACGATCTCGCGGTGATCTGGAGCGAGGCGCTGCCGATCTCCGAGTCCATTTCACCGAAAGTCCACTACCTCTTTGATGAACCCGGCGGACCCACTGCGGCGGACTCGAGCGTCAATGGCATTAGCGCCACACTGGGCGGCGCGACCTTCGCGGCGAGCCAGGCGGGCCACGGCAACGCACTGACTTTTGATAACCTGAGTGATTCCGCCTCGGCAAGCACGGTCACAGTGCCATCCACACCCTACGGATCGTTTACCGTGGCTTTCTGGTTGAAACTCAATAGCATCGGTGCCAGCGAAAATCCAAGACCTGTCAACAATGCCGGCTGGGAGCAGAAGGGATGGCATATCACCTCTGCGTGGGACTTCGGTCTTGGCATGTATCTTTGGGATGGAACAAAAGATGCAGATAATAAGCCCATTAAGGTTGCCAGGTGGTTTTCCACACCGCTGTCTCCTGGAGTTTGGAGACACGTCACTTATACAGTGGATCGGGTCAAAGGTGAAATCCGTTGTTACAATAACGGCGTGCTCGATGGCACCACCGTGATTCCATCCACGTTCGGCGGCATCGACTTTGCATCGGGACTTCGCATCGGAACCGGATTTTCCAATGGGCAGATGGATGACTTCCAGTTGTGGGAGCATGTTTTGGACGCCACACAAATCACTGACATCGCTACTCCGGACGCCACCAAGATCCTGCATCTCGCACTCGACGAAAGCGCCGGTTCTACCAAGGCATGGGATTCCTCGGTATCTGGGAAAACCGGGACGCTCGTCAACATGGCACCCGCTGCGGCGTGGGTGAATGGAGCGGGGAATGCAATGCTGAACGGGGCT
This sequence comes from Luteolibacter sp., assembly GCA_030696085.1. GTDB lineage: Bacteria > Verrucomicrobiota > Verrucomicrobiia > Verrucomicrobiales > Akkermansiaceae > Luteolibacter. The sequence continues at coordinate 1,098 of JAUYNL010000102.1, read as the reverse complement.
CTGAATTTCGATGGAGTGAACGACTACGTGGATTGCGGAAATCCGGCGTCCTTGCCATTGACTGGAAATCTGACGATCTCCTTCTGGGTTAAGCCGACCAATGTAGGGGTCAAACGGCAGAATCCGATCGACAAGAGTTACGCCGGTGAATTTGCATTGACGATGGAAACCAACGGCAGCCTCACTTACTATCATTATAAGAGTTCGGCTCCCGGATATTGGCAAGGAGGCGCGCTTCCCCCAGGCAGCCTTCAAAACGGCGTCTGGCAGCATGTTCTCATCAGCAGGGATGTGGCGACCCGGACCCTGAAGGGGTATCTCAACGGGGTTTTACAAAGCACCTTGGTCTATTCCACCGATTCCTATCCGGTGGCCACTTCCAGCTCGTTGTTTGTCGGCAAAGGATATGCCGGCAATCTGATTGGTTCGTTGGATGACGTGCGGATTTATTCCAAGGTCTTCACATGGATCGAAGCGCTGGAGCTTTCCAATCACACCAATCCGGCGCCGTACTGGTGAGAGCCGCCGCTGCGGGAAATCCTATTCTAGGAAGTTGCTTTTTGCGTGAAAGCTGTTGAATGAGCCAGTGACCGGGGCGGGAGACAAGGAAGTGAAAAATGCCAGGTGAGCAGTGAGCAGAGAAGAATATCGCGACGATGCGGTCGTGGGACTAACGTGCTTGCTGGTCTTATCGGTCACATTCACTGGTCTCGGGCGCACCTATCCGCTCCGGCGGCACAGGTGGAATTGCGCAGGGATTTCCCGCAGTGAACCGGCTCCTGGCACCCGCGTGGGCGAAAATCCTAGAGGCTGCGGAGTTTCATAAAAAAAGCAGATGAATTGTGGGCAGACTTTCTGGATGAGAAGGATGCGGCGATGGAACGCATTCTTGGCTTTCCGGAGCGGCTGAGGGCAAGCAGCGCGTAAGCGCTCAACCGAGGGGCACTAGCCGATTCATGTAAGCGTAGTCCCAAGCGCCTTGCATAGACATTTGCACCGGCAGATTCATAGATGTCATAGTTTGCTGATCTATGCCACTTATGAAGTCAGGCTGCCCTACGAACCGCTTTACCGCTGCGTGCCCGCAGCCAGTTGGCC
>JAUYNL010000092.1 GCA_030696085.1 Luteolibacter sp. | reverse complement strand
TCAGTGTGACGGTCAATCCGGCGAACGACGCGCCCGTCGCCAATGCCGACACCCAAAGCACCGCCGAGGATGTCGCGCTCAGCTTCGCCGCGACCGATCTAAGCACCAACGATTCGCCCGGCCCGGCCGATGAAAGCAGCCAGTCGCTCACGGTCAGCGCCGTCAGCGCGGCGAGTGTCGAGGGCGGCACCGTGACCCTGATCGAAGGCCAGATCACCTATACCCCGCCGACGAACTTCAACGGCAGTGACAGCTTCACCTACACGATTGCCGACAACGGCAGCCCGGTGGAAACGGCCACCGGCACGGTGAACGTGACGGTCAGCGCCGCGAACGACGCGCCCGTCGCCGCCATCGATACCCAAAGCACCGCCGAGGATGTCGCGCTCAGCTTCGCCGCAGCCGATCTAAGCACCAACGATTCGCCCGGCCCAGACGATGAAAGCAGCCAGTCGCTCACGGTGACCACCGTCAGCGCGGCGAGCGCGCAGGGCGGCACGGTGACCCTGGTTGAAGGCCAGGTCACCTACACCCCGCCGACGAACTTCAACGGCAGTGACAGCTTCACCTACACGATTGCCGACAACGGCAGTCCGGTGGAAAGCGCCACCGGCACGGTCAGTGTGACGGTCAATCCGGCGAACGACGCGCCCGTCGCCAATGCCGACACCCAAAGCACCGCCGAGGATGTCGCGCTTCCGATCACGCTCACAGGCACGGATGTAGATGGCGACCTGCTGACCTACGTGGTCACTGGCGGTCCGACTAACGGCCAACTCACGGGTACCGCGCCGGCCCTGACATATTCTCCGAACGCCAATTTTAATGGCAGCGATAGCTTCACATTCACGGTGAGCGACGGCATTGCGCCTCCGGTGGAAGCTACCATTTCCATCACGGTCACGCCGGACAATGACTCGCCCATCGCCAACGCGCAATCGGTGGAAACCGACGAGAATACTCCTGTTATGATCACGCTCACCGGCAGTGATGTCGATGGCGACAGTCTGATGTTTGGCATCGTGGGAGGTCCGACGCACGGCACCATCACTTTGAACGGCGCGGTAGTTACTTACACTCCGAACGCGGGCTATGTAGGCGAGGATTTCCTCAACTTCATCGCCTTCTCATTCGACGGCATTCCACAGGTATCCCAAATTGCGACAATTGCCATCACGGTCAATGATGTCGTCGCCAATGGATTCGCAGAGTGGCTTGTGGAATATGGAATCCCCAACACGTCCTCGAATACGGATACGGATAAAGACAGCATTTCGAATGCGGTTGAATACGTCATTGGTGGTGATCCGGTGAATCGCAACGACGTGGATCGCCTTCCAGGCGCTGTGCTGGTGGATCCCGACGGAAACACCTTGAATCCTGCGTATCTGTTGTTCACCTATCGCCGCACGGATCGCGCCCACAGTGATCCGCTGGTGACGATCGGTGTCGATTGGTCGTCCAATCTATTGATTTGGAACAAGGCAGCCGGCTCGCCGGGAGTGTTGACTTTTGTGGATAACGATCAGTTTGGTGCGGGCATCGACCGGGTCCGTGTTTATCTGCCACGCGCTCTATCACCCACGGGTCCGCTCTTCGCACGACTCGCCGTGTTCATCAATTACACGCCGGAAAACCTACCGCCAGTGGCGAACGCCCAATCGATCACCGTTGATGAAGACGCCATGGTGCCGATCACCCTTACCGGCTCCGATACGGATTTCGGTTCCCTGGCCTACACCGTGATTGACCAACCGCTCCACGGCATCCTCGGCGGCACCCCACCAAACCTGACCTACACCCCGAATGAAAATTATTTCGGAGCGGACAGCTTCACCTTCAAGGTGAATGATGGCACCGTTGATTCGCCAGCAGCCACGGTTTCGATCACCGTGAATCCCCTGGCGGAATTCAACCAATGGATGTCCGGCTTCGGCTTGAGTGCGGGTCCCGAAACGGACTCCGACGGATATGGCATCAGCAACGCGGTGGAATACGTCATCGGAGGAAATCCGAAGGACGTGAACAATGCGAACCTGCTTCCGACCGTCAAGCTTGTCACCGAGGATCCGGATGGAGACACCGTGAGCTCGAATTACCTGCTCTTCACCTACCTCCGGACTGATCGTGCGAAGAATGATCCATCCACATCCATCAGGGTCGAATGGAACACGAACCTCGCAGGTGCCTGGAACAGCGCCGACGGCACGCTCGGTGAGGTGATCGTCGAGCAAAATGAGTCTCCGGGACTTGACCGGGTCAAAGTTTACATTCCTCGCCCGCCAACGGGAACCTTGTTCGCACGGCTCGCGGTGAACGTGGACATACCCACCGGGGCGATGATTCCGGAATAATCCTGCGGTTGGCAGAGCAAGAACCCATGCGCCGGATCTATAGAAATCTCCGCAACCGGACCCTTCTCCAATGGCGGAGATTCTGGGTGGAGCGTGCGGGTGCCAGCGGGCTTGGCCGGCTGGCCGCATGGCTGGCCTCGCGGCACGCAGCGCCATTCCATCAACGGGCTTATTTGTCGGACCTGTCGCCGAGGGGATTCGTAGCACCCGGCGCGAGTGTCACTCACCCGGATCTGCGGATGGGAAAGCATATCTATCTGGGTGACGGCGTGGTGGTTCATCGCACGAATGAAGGCGGTCCCGTTGAACTTGCGGACCGGGTTCAGATTTATGGAAACACCTTCATTGAAACCGGCATGGGCGGGCGCATCAGGATTGATGAGGGAACCCATATCCAGCCGGGTTGTCACATACATGCTTATCTTTCGGAAGTGCGCATCGGCAAAATGGTCGAAATCGCGCCGAATTGTGGATTCTACTGCTACGACCACGGCATGGCTCCCGGTATTCCGATCATGGAGCAGCAATTGCGGAGCAAGGGGAACATCTCGGTGGGGGATGGGGCCTGGATCGGCTATGGTGTCACGGTGCTTCAGGGCGTGCGCATTGGTGAGGGTGCGGTGGTTGCCGCCGGGGCCGTGGTGGCGCATGATGTACACGACCATGCGATTGTCGGCGGGGTTCCCGCCCGTGTCATCGGCAGTCGGCTGGACACGGTCTGAAGACAAGAAGCTTTTCACTACGCCATCGCGGAGCTATCAATCACGGAGTCCTTCCAATACCTACCAATCATGAAAGCAGTCATTCTCGCCGGCGGTTTCGGCACCCGGATCAGTGAAGAAAGCAGCGTGAGGCCGAAGCCGATGATTGAAATCGGCAACCGCCCCATCCTGTGGCACATCATGAAAATCTACTCCACCCACGGAATCAACGATTTCGTGATTTGCTGCGGCTACAAGGGATACATGATCAAGGACTACTTTGCCAACTATCACCTCCACACGGCCGACGTCACCTATGATCTCCAGAACCAGCGGACTACCATTCATCGCTGCGATGCCGAGCCCTGGCGGGTGACCTGCGTTGAAACCGGCGAAAAGACCATGACCGGTGGCCGCTTGAAACGGGTGGCGGATTACCTCGGAGACGGAACCTTCTGCCTCACCTATGGGGATGGCGTCAGCAACATCGATATCACTGCCAGCATCGCCTATCACAAGAACCATGGGAAACTGGCGACCCTCTCGGCGGTGCAGTCTCCGGGGCGTTTCGGTGCGTTCACCCTGTCCGCAGAGAGCAGCAAGGTGGAATCGTTCCATGAAAAGCCTAAAGGCGACGGTGCGTGGATCAATGGTGGATTTTTCATCCTGGAACCAGGGGTGTTAGAATACATCGAAGGGGATTCCACCGTGTTTGAGCGGGAACCGATGGAGATCCTCGCCCGTGACGGGCAGCTCCAGGCATGGAAACACGACGATTTCTGGCAATCCATGGACACCTTGCGGGACCGGATGGTCCTTGAGGATTTCTGGGCCGGTGATTCACCGCCGTGGAAGCTCTGGTAAATGGCATTGCCGCCCGACTTCAATTCAACGTCTAATCATGTTCAATCATTTCTATTCCGGGAAAAGAGTTTTGCTAACGGGTCATACCGGTTTCAAGGGAGGCTGGCTATCCTTGTGGCTTTCGGAGTTGGGCGCGGAAGTCCATGGACTCAGCCTGCAAGCTGCGGGTGGCCCCACATTGCACGAGGTGATTGCCCCGGGGTGCTTCGCCAGCCAGCGGGTGTGCGACATCCGTGACTTCAAGGCATTGAGTCCGGCCATTGCGGAAATCCGGCCGGATGTCGTCTTTCACCTTGCCGCCCAGGCCTTGGTCCGTCGCTCGTATCAGGATCCTTTGGAAACCTTTTCCAGCAATGCGACCGGAACCGCGCACCTTTTGGAAGCGATTCGAATCAACCGCATTCATTGCACCACCTTGGTGGTGACGAGCGACAAGTGTTACGAAAACCGCGAATGGGAATTCGCCTATCGGGAAAATGATCCGTTGGGCGGCCACGATGTTTATTCAATGAGCAAGGGTGCCACCGAACTGGTGGCCCAGTCATGGAACCGTTCGTTTTTCCTCAACGATCCCGATCTGGGTCCGGTGGTGACCGCCAGGGCGGGCAACGTGATCGGCGGCGGCGACTACGCTGCCGATCGGATCGTTCCAGATTGTATAAGGGCCTTGATGGAAGCGCGTCCGATTCTCATCAGGAATCCAGCTGCGGTGCGTCCGTGGCAGCATGTGCTGGAATGTATCGGCGGATATCTCTGCCTTGCAGCGCGAGTGGCGCGGGATGGGAAAACATCACCGGTGGCCTCGGCCTTCAACTTCGGTCCGGATCCCAGTTCGCTGCAACCCGTGCGCCGCCTGGTCGAGGAGGTCCTGGCATGCTGGCCCGGTGAGTGGGTCGATGGATCCGACCAGAAAGGGGTGCATGAGGCGAAATTGCTGACATTGGCCATCGACAAGGCGGCATCCCTGTTAGGCTGGCGGCCGGTGTGGACCTTCGATCAGGGAGTGCGCGCCACCATCGAGTGGTATCGTCATCGCCATGAGGCGGGAAATTTCGAACATGGGATGGAGGGCTTCAGCCGCTCCCAAATCAGGTCCTACGTGGCGGATGCCGTCCGGAGCGGTTTGCCTTGGACCGCCTGATGGGCGGTCGTGTGATCAGGGAATCTCAAATCATGACATTCAGCGAAACATCCATTGCCGGGACCTATCTGGTGGATCTGGAGCGCATCGGGGACAGCCGGGGTTTTTTCGCGCGCGCATGGTCGTCCGCGGAGTTCCGGAATATGGGTTTGGTGCCGGATTTTCCAGAAACCAACTTCTCAATGAGCGCCCGCAAGGGCACGATACGCGGATTTCATTACCAGAAAGCGCCTCATCAGGAGGCCAAGTTCGTCCGTTGCGTGCGGGGTGCCTTGTTTGATGTGGTGATCGATCTGCGGGCGGATTCACCGACATTCCACCAGTGGGCGGGTTTCGAGATCCGCGCGTCTTCCTATCAGGGCATCTATGTGCCGGCGGGTTGTGCCCATGGGGTGCAGACGCTCGAGGACGACACCGAAATGCTCTACATGGTTTCCGCATGCTATCAGGCGGGGGCCGAGGCGGGAATCCGCTGGAACGATCCGTTTTTCGGGGTCGGGTGGCCGGATGTGGGGCGGCGCATCGTTTCCGAAAAGGACCAATCATGGCCGGACTATCAAACCGTATGACACCATCAAAATCATGATCATTGTGGATTCAGCGCTTCAAAAACACGCGGCGGAGGGGCGGCCTGTCAAGGTTGCCATGATCGGAGCCGGCGCGATCGGACGGGGCGTCGCCGGCCAGATCGTGACCCGCACTCCGGGCATGGAGCTGGCGGTGATCGCGAACCGGACACCGGAGAATGCGGTGCGCGCGCTGGAACTCAGCGGGGTGTCGCAATGGAAAAACATATCCACTCTCGCAGCGCTCAACGAGTGTCTGGCAAAGGGAATCACGGCGGTGACGGATGATCTGTTCCTCGCCTGCGAGGGGGACGGCGTGGACATTATCGTGGAAGTCCTCTCCGATGTGGAACTTGCCTCGAAGGTCGCGCTTCATGCGTTTTCCTGCGGCAAGGACTACCTGACGATGAATGCCGAGATGGACGCCACCTTCGGGCTGGAGCTCAGGGCGCGCGCGGATGAGGCGGGTGTGATCTATTCGGTTTCCGATGGCGATCAACCAGGTGTTGAAATGAATCTCTGGCGGCAGGTCAAGAGTCTTGGCATGGAGCCACTGGTATGCGGCAATATCAAGGGACTTCAGGATTGCCGGCGCAATCCCACGACCCAGGAGGGATTCGCAAAAACCTGGAATCAAGGAGTGAAAATGGTCACCAGCTTTGCCGACGGGACCAAGATTTCCTTCGAGCAGGCCTGCGTGGCGAATGCCACCGGCATGTGTGTCAGCCAGCGTGGGATGCTTGGCGGAGACTTCCGCGGCCACATCGACGAGTTATGCCATTCAGGCCGTTATGACGTGGACGAGCTCAGGGCGCTGGGCGGAGTGGTGGACTATGTGGTGGGTGCTTCGCCCGCCGCCGGGGTCTTCGTGCTCGCCACCCATGATGACGATTTCCACCGCTTCAACCTGAAGCTCTACAAGATGGGTGAGGGCCCCTTGTATGCCTTTTACGCGCACACTCATCTCTGTTACTTCGATGTTCCCGTTTCAGCGGCTAGAATCGTCCTGTTCAGGGATACGGTGATCGCAGCGAAGGAACACAAGGTGGACGTCGTGACGCTCGCAAAGACCGATCTCAAAGCGGGAACCGTGCTGGATGGAATCGGCGGTTACCACAGCTATGGCACCTGCGAGAACGCGTCGGTGGCGGTGAGCGCCGGGCTGCTGCCGATGGGCTTGTCCGAGGGTTGCCGCCTGCTGCGAGATATCTCCTGCGACGAGGCGATCAGATATGCCGACGTGGAAGTCCCCGCAGGCAGGATCGTGGACGATCTCCGCGCCGCAATGCTCCGCAGAATCGCGCTTTGAGATCGCCGGAAACCAAGACCTCGAATCATGAACCGGATCATTCGCGACTGGGCTCGCAAACGCGCGGCGGAGATTGCAAAGCCATCGAAACGCGTTGCGATCATGGTGCCCCTGCCATCGCCGCGCCTGAATGCGGACGAGGAGGTTTCCATGCGGCATCTGCGGGCGTTCCTGGATGGCTACGAGAAATTTCTACTCGTACCAGAGGGTATGGATATGCGGATGGAGGGCTTCACCGTAGTGGAGTTTGATCGCGGGTATTTCGGCAGCGCGGCGAACCACAACCGGATGCTCTACCGAATCGACTTCTGGGAGAAGTTCGCGGATTTTGATTTTGTCCTGATGTATCATCTGGATGCCCTCGTTTTCTCCGACCAATTGTTGGAGTGGTGCGGCCGGGGATTCGATTTCATTGGTGCGCCCTTCATCCGCTGTGACGATTCGCCATGGGTGAGTAAGGAGCGGGTAGGCAACGGCGGCTTCGCCCTCTATCGGATTCCCTCGGTTCTCAAGGTCCTGTGGAACCGCTACGCGGAAAAGCCCTCGGTGTTTTACGCGGACTACTTCTGGCCGCTCATCGAATTCCAGCGCAGGATGTTGGCACCGATCCGGGCCTCGGTGCCCGGTTGGATGCGCGGCCGTCTGACCGATCCGCTGCGCAACCAGGTGAAGAAACTCGACTATATCGAGGACAATGAAACGCAAAACGACAGTTTCTGGGGGGACGAGGCGAAACGTTATCTGCCCGAATTCAAGGTGGCTCCGTTTGAGGAAGGCCTGCGATTCGCCTTTGAGGTGGCGCCGCGGAAATGCCTTGAGATGAATGGCGGCCGGATGCCCTTTGGTTGTCATGCCTGGGGACGGTACGACCGCAGGTTCTGGAAGGAGCATCTGTTGGAAGAAATCACCTCTGGTCCGGGCAACCCGGCGCGCACCCAATGAGAAAACGAATCGCGCTGGTGGATTGGAACTGGGTCGGGCACCACCCGACTTTTTTCAATTATTTCATTCTGGCCATGGAGGAACTGGGCATGGAGGTCCTCGCGCTGTGTCCGAATCCCGATGAGGCGGAGGCGCTTGCCAGGCAAACGCGGCGGAGCACGGGTGATAATGCTCCTCAGTCCGGCCGGACACATTTTGAAAAAATCCGCATTACGGAGCAGAGGTTTCCGCATCTGAGGCCGCGCCGTCTCGCGGCGATCGACTGGGCCATCCGCCACTTCAGGGGAATCGAGAATCAGGCGCTTGCATGGACGCCGCTGTCAGGCGGCAGGGTGGATGCGATTTTCCATGCCTGTGTTTATGATCGTGATTTCGAATGGATGCAAGGTGCCCGGCCGTTCCTGCGCATTCCGTGGACGGGTCTCTATCTGCACGCGCTTTCCTATCGGATGCCCGGGGCTTTCCGTCCGGGAACCCGCAGAAAACCGTTTCCTGAACGAATCTTCGGCGGTCAGCTTTGCCGCAGCTTAGGCATTCTGGATGAGGGGATTGTGAGCGAGGTTTCCAGGCATCTTGGAAAACCGGTGGTCGCGCTGCCGGATCTGGCGGACGGGAGACCTGCGGAGACCGGAGATGAGTGTTTGTTAGGAGGGTGTTTGAAGGACTTCGCCGCAGGGCGACCGATTGTCGGATTGTTCGGTCATTTGCAGAAATCCAAGGGCCTGCTGACATTTCTGGAGGCAGCGCGATTGCCGGGTGCCTCCGGGGTCTGTTTCGCGCTGGCGGGAGATGTTCTCTGGCCGGAGGATGCCGACGAAGCCGCCGCGATTCGCAACGCGCTCGCCGCATGCCCGAACCTGTGGACGCATTTGGAACGCATTCCCACCGAGCCCGCCCTGAATGACCTGATGGGCGCATGCGATGTGCTGGCGGCGGCCTACACGGATTTTCCACACAGCAGCGGCATCCAGGCCAAGGCCGCCGTGCTCGGGAAACCGCTGATTGTCAGCGGGGGATATCTCATGGCGGAACGGGCGAAACGTTTCCGGATGGGGGAAATCGTTCCCCAGCAGGATGCCGGGGCCTTGCTGGATGCGGTTGTTAGAATCGCGCGGGATCCGGCGGGCTGGGCGGATGCAAGCAAGCCATTGTGGCGGGAATACCTTCAGGAGCATTCGTTCGAGCGTCTCAAAACCCGTCTCGCGGATCTGCTCGCGCCTTTCTAACCACAGGTTCGGCCGTCATGGATTGTTCCATCATCATCTGCACCCGCAACCGGGCTCCCATGCTGGAGTCCACCTTGCGGGCGTTCGGGTCGGTGACGGTGCCTGCCGGCTGGCGGGTGGAGATGATTGTCGCGGACAACGGATCGACGGATGACACCGCCGCGGTTGTGAAATCCGCGAGCCATCCTTCCATCGAAATCCTGCATGTCCATGAGCAGCGCCCGGGGAAGAGCCGGGCACAGAACTCGGCGATGGCAGAGGCAAGGGGCAAGGCGCTGCTCTTCACCGACGATGATGTGGAGCCCGCGCAAAACTGGATCGAGGCCATGGCGCGGCCGCTTCTGGAAAGGCGCTGCGATGCGGTGGCCGGGCGCATCCTGCTGGCGGATGATCTGCGGCGACCGTGGTTCACCCCGATGCACGCGCAGTGGCTGGCGGAAATGCGGGAACCCGCCGACGATTCGCCGGAGTTGGTGGGCGCGAGCATGGGTATCCACCGATCAGTTTTTGATAGGATTGATGATTTCGATGAGGAGCTGGGTCCCGGGATCAGCGGATTCGGCGAGGAAACGCTGCTCTGGATGCAGATGATGGAGGCGGGCATGCCGATTCTCCCGGTGCGTGATACCAGTGTCATCCACCATCCGGAACCATCTCGACTCCTGCGCGCCAGTTGGTTGGCTGGCGCGGCGCAACGCGGACGCACCGATGCCTATCTCACGCATCACTGGAAACATGCCAAACTGCCCTGCCCCCGGCTGAGGGCATTCTGGTATCAGTTGAAACTCTCGCTGCGGCGATTGTTGCAGCGCCCTGGCCCGCCGGATTCCGAGGGTTGTCCTGCTTGGGAAATGAGTTATCTCGCAGAGATCGAGTTTTCCAGGCGCTTTATGGCTGAATCGCTACGGCCGAGGAATTATGCGCTCCGGGCCCTGCGGAGGAATTCTTGAGACCATGAGCATGAACGATCATTTGGAAAATAACGACGGAGCCGATTCCGCCAGGAAACGCATTGTGGTGGTGGGATCCGACGGCCGGCTCGGGCGTTCGCTGGTGGAAGCGCTTGAGCAGCGGCATTCCGTCACCAGCTTTGGACGTAAGGCGCTGGAATTGAGCTCGCCCGGGTCGATCACTGGGGCGCTGGATGCGTTGGATTACGATCATCTGTTTTTAACGGGAGCGCTGACGGCGGTTGATTATTGCGAGACTCACGAGACCGAGGCCTATGAAGTCAATGCCGGAGGGCCGGGAAGGATTGCGGAGATTTCCGCAGCGAAGGGCGCGCACATGACTTATATCAGCACCGATTTCGTATTCGATGGCCTGAAGCATGAGTCCTACGACGAGACGGACGATGTGAATCCGATCAGTGTTTACGGGGCATCAAAACTGGAGGGTGAGCGGCGTGTGCTTGCCGTCTCGTCTGGCAACCTCGTGGCGCGCGTTTCCTGGGTCTTCGGTCCGGGCAGGCCGGCGTTCCCGGAGTGGATCATCCAACAGGCCTGCGCCAAGGCGGAGCTTACGCTGCCAGGCAACAAGAGCGGCTGCCCGACTTATACCTTGGATTTAATCGGGTGGCTGGTGGCATTGACTCTCGACCGTTCGAATGGGCCCGCCTCCGGAGTCCATCATTTGTGCAACTCCGACTCCTGCACCTGGCGGGACTGGGGCCAGTTCTGCATTGATACCGCGCGGGACGCGGGCTTTCCGGTCCTCGCGAAGGAAATCGAGGGCGTTCCCGTCGAATCTGTTGCCGCGTTCGTTGCAAAACGACCGATGAACAGCGTGCTGGACACGGGAAAATTCACCCGTCTGACCGATATCCGTCCCCGCTCGTGGCGCGAAGCACTACGCGAACACGTGATGCAAAACATCCTGCTTCCAGAGTAAAAACTTTCCCACCCCTCTGGAATCAGTCACATCTCCCCCATGAACATCCTTGTCACCGGCGGAGCCGGATTCATCGGCTCGAACCTGGTCCACTATCTGTTGGGCGAGTCCTCGCGCGAGCTCGGCGTGGAAATCGGCAGGGTCGTCACCTTGGACAAGCTCACCTACGCCGGAAACCGTTCCAGTCTGGCGGACGTCGATGCCGATCCCCGGCACTTCTTCGTGAAGGGCGATATCGGCGATTGCAAGCTGGTCGGCGGCCTGCTGCGCGAGCATGAGATCGATTCGGTGATGCATCTGGCCGCCGAGTCCCATGTGGACCGCTCCATCGATAATCCCGAGGAGTTCATCATGACGAACTTTGTGGGGACCTATCGCTTGATCGAGGCGTTCCGCCGTTATGCGGTCGAGACCGGCCGGATGGATGATGGCAAGCTGCGCTTTCTCCATGTTTCCACCGACGAGGTGTATGGTTCCCTGGGGCCGGACGATCCGGCGTTCCGCGAGAACACGCCCTACGCGCCTAACAGTCCATACAGCGCCTCCAAGGCGGGAAGCGACCACCTGGTGCGCGCCTATCATCACACCTACGGCCTGCCGGTGGTCACCACGAACTGCTCGAACAACTACGGTCCCTATCAGTTTCCGGAAAAGCTCCTCCCGCTCATGATCCGCAAAACACTCAAGGGGGAGGCGCTCCCGGTCTATGGCGATGGCTCCAACGTCCGCGACTGGCTCTACGTGGAGGATCATTGCCGGGGCTTGGCGACTGCCTTGTTCCGTGGTGTGCCCGGCAGGACCTATGTGATCGGTGGCAAGTGCGAGATGAAGAACATCGATGTCGTGCATGCCATCATCGAAACAGTGCGCGAACTCGCACCGGACATGGTGAGCCGGTCCGCCGACGAGCTCATCACCTTTGTGAAGGACCGCCCGGGGCACGACCGGCGCTATGCGATTGATCCCGCGCGGATCGGCAGCGAGCTGGGCTGGCAGCCGCGCGAGAATTTCGCCTCGGGCCTGCGCCGGACGGTGCAATGGTATCTCGACCATGAGGACTGGATCCGCGGCATCGAGGACGGCAGCTACCGCGGTGAGAGACTCGGAACCCTCGGCTGAAACCACCACTCATGATCGATATCGAAAACAGCCGCAAAAAACCAGCATCTGCGGAACTATCGCTCCGCAAGGGCATCATCCTGGCCGGAGGAACGGGCAGCCGCCTTTTTCCAATGACCCATTCGGTGAGCAAACAGCTCATTCCGGTCTATGATAAGCCGATGATCTATTATCCGCTCACAGTCCTGATGCTGGCCGGCATTCGGGAAATCCTGGTGATCTCCACGCCGCGCGACCTGCCGGGTTTCGAGAACCTGCTAGGTGATGGATCGCAGTGGGGTTTGGAAATCTCCTACGCGCCTCAGCCGAAGCCCGAGGGACTGGCGCAGGCCTTCCTAATCGGCGAGCAGTTCATTTCCGGAGGGCCTGTGTGTCTGGTTCTGGGAGATAATCTTTTTTATGGCCATGAGCTAGGATCGTCGCTGCTCGCGGCGTCGCGGCGCATGGAGGGGGCCACGGTTTTCGGCTATCACACGAAGGAGCCCGGGCAATACGGCGTGGTCGAGTTCGATGCGGGCGGACGCGTGGTTTCGCTGGAGGAAAAGCCCGCGCGGCCGAAGTCGAACTATGCGGTTCCCGGAATCTACTTTTATGATCGGAATGTCGTGGTCACGGCCAAAAAACTCAAGCCCTCGCCGCGGGGCGAGCTTGAAATCACCGACCTCAACCGACTTTACCTCGAGCGGGGCGAGCTGCGTGTGGAGATCCTGGGCCGCGGTACCACGTGGCTGGACACCGGCACGCCCGATTCACTGGCGGATGCCACCCAGTTCGTGCAGGTCATCCAGCAGCGGCAGGGATTGAAGATCGCATGTCCTGAGGAAATCGCGTTTCTGCAAGGGCGGATCGACCGCGCGAAACTCGGAGAATCGGTCGCCAAATACGCCGGCACTCCGTACGGAGACTATTTGCAAGCACTCTGACCGCCACATTCATGGATCCCAAAACCGAACATCTCTGGAAGAGCTTGAAGACCTCGGCCCGCCAGCGGCTTGAAACACGCGACTACTCGAAGGATGCGCCCGCCCGGCGTCTGGCCACCAGCGGGGTGGGTGTTTCCGAGGCGATCTCTGGCCGGGACGAATTGGCCGATGTCTGGATTCCCGGGGTGGAGATTTTTCCGCGGCGTGTTTTCCAACAAAAGGGCAGGGGATACTTCTCCGAGCTGGCCCGTCTCAACGAGGGCGTGCTGGAGCGCATCGGCCTTGCGCCGAAACAATGGGCATCCGCACTGATGCACCGGGACAGCGCGAAAGGTTTTCACATCCATCCGCCGCACCTGCCCGAGGGCGTCGCGGCAGCCGCTTGGTTCCGGGAATTGTTCGTGGAGAACCCCGATGATTTTTCCCGCCGCCCTTATGATCGGGAGCAATGGGACGTCATGTTTTTCCTCACCGGAATCTGTGAGATGATTCTGGTGGACGAGAGGGAGGGATTGACACGCCGGATCATGCGCTTCACGATTTGCGGCGATGGCAAGCCGGGAATCGACAATGCGGCCGTGGTGATTCCTCCGGGAGTCGGCCACGCGCTGCGCAGCATCGGCAACGAAGATCTGATCATGGTTTATGGCACCAGCACCACATTCAATCCGGAGTGCGAGGGCCGCATCGCAAGCGGTATCGAAAATGCGCCGCTACCCGCGGATTGGTCCGGATATCTGGAAAACCATGGCCTGTGAATCTCGAAGCGATCCCGTGTCCGAAAGCAAATCTGCAACCGAAAACAATACCATGACGACGACAACGAACCATGAAATGGCCGGTCAAACCGGAGTGACTAACGGCTTATCAAGCCCGGAGGATGGCCGCTTCCGGCAGCGCCTGGCGGCGGCGGCGACCTGCCTGCTCGCCTCGCTAGGGATCTTCGCATCCGTGGCGTGTCAGGACATGAGTCAGGGCACTCCTGTTCCCTCTGAAGTTTCCGCATCCAGACCCAGCGGTGCCCTGGCTCCCGGCGATGAGATTTCCGTCTCGTTTTCCGGTGCGCCCGAGCTGAACACCAAGCAGAAGGTCCAGGCCAACGGCAAGGTCAGCCTGCCGACCATCGGCGACGTCAGCGCCACCGGGAAAAGCATCACCAGCTTCCAGTCCCAGTTGACCTCAATGTATCAGCCGCATCTGCAGGATCCCACCGTGGTGGTCTCGCTGGAGAGCGCCGCCGCCGGTGTCTATCTCTCCGGAGAAGTGCTCCGCCCGGGAAAAATTCCGCTTGATCGCCCGATGACCGCGCTTGAAGCGGTGATGGAGGCGGGTGGTTTCACCAAGTTCGCCAATCCCAAGCAAGTGATCGTGGTCCGCACCCAGGGCGGCAAGAGCCAGCGCTACGTGCTCAACCTGAACAACGCGCTCAGCGGCGAGGACAGCGGCACCTTTTATGTCAGGCCCTTCGACGTGATCTACGTCAAACAGAGCGCCTGGTAAAACAACAGTCCATCAGATGATGGATCGGGAGGCGGCTTCGGCCGCCTCTTTTTGTTTTCACGGATTGGAGTGGAGCGGGCTTCTCGCCAGGTCCCATCTTGTTTCTTGCATCCCAGAGCCGGTCTGATGATGCTCTTTTCATGCAAGTGATGGCGCTGACGGGTGGAATTGCCTCCGGAAAATCAACGGTTTGCCGGTTTCTGCGCGAGTTCCTGCCTTCGATCGTGATCTTCGACTGCGATACGGCGGTGCACCGGATGCTGGACGGCGATCCCGAGGTGGCGGGCATTATCCGCGATGCTTTCGGCGATCAGGCGCTGGACGCCCAGGGGCGGATCGACCGGCACTTTCTCCGCGGCCGGGTGTTTGTCGATGAGGCGGCGCGACTGCGGTTGGAGGAGATCCTTCATCCGAGGGTGAAAGAGGAATGTCTTGCTTCCCTGGAAGCGGCTGCTATACGGGGCGTGCGGCTGTTCGTCGCGGATGTTCCTCTCTTCTTTGAAAAGGGGTTCGATTTCGGCCAGGACCAGGTGCTGGTCGTCGCCTCATCCCGCGCCACTCAGATCCAGCGACTCAAGGCACGCGGCGGATTCGAGGATTCGCTCATCGAATCCATTCTCGCCGCCCAGCTTCCGGTTCAGGAAAAAATGTCCCTCGCGGATGTGGTTTTCTGGAACGAGGGTCCGCAGGCCGTTATTCGTTCCCAAATCCGTCGTTTCGCCCAAGCATTTCTCATGAGTCTCCCTACTGAATCCGAAACCGGCGAGTCGCAAGGCTCCGCCGCCGTCGCTCTGCCCGCCCCCGTGCCGGTTTCCATCGACATCAATCAATTCCGCCTCAAGCCACTTTCCGAGCTCCAGGCGATGGCCGAATCGCTGCCCGCCCGGATCCAGGGTGGCATTCCGAAAAGTCAGTTGGTCTATGAACTCCTGTGTTTCTACAGCCATGAAGGCGTGGGCATGGTCTGCGAGGGCGTGATCGAACAAGCGAAGGACAACTTCGCGATGATCCGCGATCCTCAACGCAGCTTCCGCCCGGGACCCGATGATATCCACCTCGGCTCAAACCTCATGCGCGATCTCGGCCTGCGCGTCGGCCAGATGATCAAGGTCCGTGTCCGCGCTCCGCGCGAGCGCGACAAATATCTTTCCGCCCCCGAAGTGCTGGAAGTCGAGGGCGTCCCAGTGGCCGACTACCATCCGCCGAAGGAATTCGACCGGCTCACGCCCTTGTTTCCCGACCAACGCATCCACTTGGAAGGCGATGGGCCGGATTTCCTCGGCGTGCGCGTGATCGATCTGATCGCCCCGCTCGGCAAGGGCCAGCGCGGTATCATCGTCGCCCCGCCGCGCGGTGGAAAAACCATCCTGCTCAAGCAAATCGCCCGCTCGATCCGCCTCAACCACCCCGATGCCGAGCTGATCATCCTGCTGCTCGACGAGCGCCCGGAGGAAGTGACGGATTTCGAGGAAACCGTCGGCTCGCGCGTCTATGCCTCGACCTTCGATGAATCCCCGCGACGCCACGCGCAGGTGGCCGATCTGGTGATCGAGCGCGCCAAGCGCCTGGTCGAAACGGGCAAGGACGTGATTCTCTTGTTGGACAGCCTCACCCGTCTTGCCCGCGGTCACAACTCCGCGATGCAGGGCAGCGGCCCGATCGGTTCTGGAGGCGTGAGTCCGGTGGCCCTACAGAAGTCCCGAAAGTTTTTCGGAACCGCCCGCAATGTCGAGGAAGGCGGCTCGCTCACGATTCTGGCCACCGCCCTGGTGGAAACCGAAAGCCGCCTCGACGACGTGGTTTTCGAGGAATTCAAGGGCACCGGCAACATGGAGGTGCGCCTAGATCGCGAGCTCGCCGAACGCCGCGTTTTCCCCGCCATCCACATCCCGCAGTCCGGCACCCGCAATGACGACCGCCTCTATCACCCGGACGAGTTTCTCAAGGTGGTGGACGTGCGCAAGCAGCTCGCGGGCCTGCCGATCGGCGATGCGATCGAAACGCTGCTCAACAACCTGAAGTCCACCAAGACCAATGCGGAACTCCTGCTCCGCGGCCTGCGCTGAGTGCTTGGCCGCTACTCACCGAGCACGGTGAGGGAGATTTTCCGGCGGAGCTGGACAAAAAAGGCAGGCGGGTAGGATTATCGGATCAGGAGTCCATCGTCCGGACTTGGCTTGTTGCTGGTCGAGAAGTTGGCGACGCGCCTTTCAGGTAGCATCGAAGTTGCGCCTCAGTGTCAGGAACGCGCTCGATACCCAGCAGGGTGTCGAAGGCCCGCGAAGCTATCTTGTCCAGCACCCAGTTAGGGGTTTTGAGGCTTTTTTCCTTGTCGGCTGCGCCTTATTTGCTTTCGTCCACAGGAACTTACGACACGGCCTTGGTAAAAACCCGGTGTTCCGGCACATTTTACGCTTTGCCAAGCCGGTGTCTTTCCCTTGTGGCCATGATATTTTTTGACGAACCGACCGCACCTGAAATTTTTGAATCGCAGCTGACACATCGTCGTGGGGTGTTGGGTGCGTTGGGGCTGGCGGGTTTGGGAATCATCGCAGGCGCCTCTCCGTGCGCTGCCGCCACCTCCAGGAAAAAGGGCGCTGCCATTCCGAAAGTCTCGATTCCCACGTCCAGTGGCAGCACCGCAAACCGGTCGGTGCCCTTTACGCCAGCCGCCGCCGCGCCGGCCGATCTTCCCGAGGAATGGGCTATTCGCAATGGCAGCCTGGCCAATGATTATCTCCGCTACCTCAATTCCCTCGGTCTCCAGCGGATCAGCGCGAAGCAAGTCGTCCTGTCCCATGCCAAGTCCAAAGGCGCGGTCTGGAACTCCCTGCCACCGAAAGTCTGGTGGAAACGCATGGGCTACACCCTGCGCGTTGTGGAGCGCATCGCCCGCGAAATGAATGTTTCCCAGGTCGAAGTGATTTCCGCCTACCGCTCGCCGGCCTACAACGCCTGTTGCGCCGGAGCGCGCGCCGGCTCATGGCATCAGGCGAACATTGCTCTGGACGTCAAGTTTCCGGTGCGCGCCTCCCAAGTCACCGCCACCGCGAGACAACTGCGCGACCTTGGTCTTTTCAAAGGTGGTGTCGGTGGCTACTGGAATTTCACCCACATCGACGTCCGCGGCCAGAACATCAACTGGTGATGGACGCAGCGATGGTCGGGGCTTGAAGAGTCGGAATCCGCAGGCTACCATGGCCGCGTGTTGATCCGCACCCGCCTTGATGAACTTGCCCAGCTGGGGCGGCCGCTGCATTTGGCGCTGGGCGTTTTTGATGGCGTGCATACCGGCCACCAGGCGGTGATAGCAAGGGTCGTGCGGACTGCCGCAAGGGAAGGGGGGCTGGCCGGAATGCTGACCTTTGATCCTCATCCGATCCGGGTGATCGCTCCTGAAAAAGCTCCGTCCCAATTGCTCGAAACCTTGGATCACAAGGCGCGCGTCGTCAGCAAGCTGGGTATTCAACTCTTCATCCCGCTGCATTTTGATGCGACGTTGGCGTGCATGGAGGCGGCGGATTTCATCGACCGGCTGATGGCTGCGCCGGTGCGCACGATCGCAGTGGGTGAGGACTGGCGCTTCGGCCGCAATCGCGCGGGGGACGTATCCCTGCTGCTGCGGGAAGCCGAACAACGCGGATTCCGGCTTGAAGCGGTGCCGCCGGTGATGTGGGACGGTGATCGGATCAGCAGCACGCGCATCCGCCAGGCCATCCACGACGGCAATCTTGATGAGGCGGAGCGCATGTTGGGCAGGCGTTATTCGGTGAGCGGGACGATCATTCCAGGCGATCAACTCGGCCGACAGCTTGGATTTCCAACCGCCAACCTGCCCACCGGCGACCTCCAACTTCCACCGGGAGGAGTCTGGGCGGTGCGGGTTCGCAATGACGCAGGCGATGAATGGCAAGGCGTGGCCAATCTGGGCACTCGCCCGACCGTGGGAGGTGCAAACCGCCTTCTGGAAGTGCATTTGCTCGAATTCTCCGGTGAACTCTATGGGGAAAATCTCGACGTCCGCTTTGAAAGTTTCCTGCGTCCGGAAAAGCGCTTTCCCTCGTTGGAGGAACTCCGGGCACAGATCACAAGGGACTCGCAGGCGGCCCGTGAGATCCTCGCGGTCCGCGCCGGCTTGAAATCGCCGGCTTGACAGAAAAAGCGTTCTTGGGAACACTTTTCAAATGAACGTCATCAAGTCCTTGATCGATAAGATTCTCCCGCTGCTGGAGGCGAAATTCCCGGCCTGTTTCCGGCGGCGGAGCGAGCGGGTGCGCAGGATGGAAATTCAGTTGGAATTCCCGTGGCACTCAAAAAGATGATTTTTCCGGATTTTGCGCTTACGCTGGTGGCCGGAGCTATCTATAGGTCCCCGCAAGCATCCGTATGGAGACCTTCAGACCTAGTGTAAAAACCAGCGGCCGGACCGCATGGATGGCTGCCATTTGGGTGGTGGGCATGCTCGTATCCGGCGCCGCTCCGGAAGTTTCCGAACTCGCCACGCGCGAGCGATCGCGCCGCGGCGCCGCCATCGAGGAAGCCCAGGAACTGCTCCGCAAGGGCGATGAGGCCTATCAGGCAGGTCGCTACGCCGAGTCCGTGGAGGCCTACGCAGGTGCCCGCGAATTGATTCCACAGGCTCCGGTTTCCTCCGAACTCCGCGCGGCAGCCACCCGGCGCTATGCCCAGGCGGCTGTCGAACATGCCCGCCTGCTCTCCCGCAAGGGCGATGTGCCCGGAGCCAAAGCCGCCGTGGACAAGGCCCTCAGCGAGGATGTCGCTCCGAATGATCCGGGGGCCCTCGCTTTCCGTGCGCAACTCGACGATCCGATCCGTAACAATCCCGCACTCACCGCCCCGCATGCCAAGGACGTCGATTCCGTGCGCAAACTGCTTTCTACTGCGGAAGGTGCCTACAACCTGGGTAAATTCGCTGCGGCCATTGGATATTATGAGGACGTGCTGCGCATCGATCCCACCAATCAAGCCGCCCGCCGTGGCATGGAAACAGTGGCCGCCGCAAAAAACGGCTATCAGAAATCTGCTTCCGACCATGCCCGTGCGGAAATGTTGGGCCAGGTGGACGCCGCATGGGAAACACAAATCACCGCACCGGATCTCGGTGTCGGGCCTGCGGATCCGGGTGGTTTTAACGGCGGTGAGCGCGATATCACCATCGCCACCAAACTTGAGCGAATCATCATCTCCAGCATCGCACTGGACCAGGCATCCATCGACGAGGCAGTGGATTTCATTCGGGTCAAAGCCGTGGAAAGCGATACACTGGAGCTGGATCCGGCCCGCAAGGGCGTGAACATCACCGTCAACCTCGGCCCAACCGAATCCGAAACAGCCCGCGGCATCCGCGCCCGCAGATTCGACCTGCGCCTCTCCCAAGTGCCGCTCTCCACCGTCCTCAAGTACCTCGCGGAAATCACCCAGACTTCATTCTCCACTGACGAGTTCGCCGTCGTGATCCGGCCTGCGGGATTTTCGTCGAATGAGATGATTACACGCAGCTACCGGGTTCCGCCCGATTTCATCAGCAACCTGAGCGCCGGAGCGGAAGTAAGTGGCGCGGCGGAGGATCCCTTCGCCACCGCAACTCCTGCCGGAGGCGGGCTGCTCACCACCCGTCTCAGCGCCCAGGAGGCACTCGCCAAACAGGGCGTCTCATTCCCGGAGGGGGCCTCCGCCAACTACATCCCATCCACCAACACGCTGCGGGTCATCAATACCGCCACTAATCTGGATTTCATTTCCCAGATAGTGGACACCATGACCAACACCGAACCGGTGATGGTGGCCGTCCGGGTGACCATGATCAGCACCGAACAATCCAACCTGGAGGAGCTTGGATTCGATTGGCTGCTCAATCCACTCCCCCTCAATTCATCGGATTCAATCTTCGGCGCAGGCGGCACGGTCGGCAATACTCCGGGGCGCACCGCTGCGGATTTCTCCACCGCGATGCCGGGAATCACCGGAGATCCGACCACCATCGTCAACCCGGGCGTCATGACCAACGGTCTGCGCTCCGGCGATCAGGCAATCAATTCAAACAGTATTGACGGCCTGATCGCCAATCCCACCCGCGCGGCGCAATCCAGTTCCGTGGCTCCCGGCATCATGTCCCTGACCGGGCTGTTCACCGACGGCGATGTCCAGATGATCATGCGCGGGCTGAATCAGAAAAAAAACGTGGACATCATGGCCCAGCCATCAACCGTGACCCGCAGCGGTCAGGCGTCCACCGTGCAGATTATCCGCGAGTTCATTTATCCCACCGAGTATGAACCCCCGGAACTTCCCAACACAGTCGGGCTCACAGGTGGCGGAAGTTTCCCGGTGACTCCAGCCACTCCGACCGCGTTCGAGACCAAGGATCTTGGCATCACTCTTGAGGTTTTGCCAGTGGCGGACTCCTCCAGGCATTATGTCGATATCACCATCAACCCGTCGTTCACCAATTTCGACGGATTCGTCAATTACGGCAGCCCGATCAATGCATCTACCACCGGGCTGCTCGGTCCGGAGTCCGTGCAAATCACCGAGAATACCATTCTGATGCCGATTTTCAGCAACCGGAAAGCCGCCACCCAATTGACCGTCGCCGATGGGGCAACCATCGCCATTGGCGGATTGATGGGCCAGAGCATTCAGATTGTGGAGGACAAGGTTCCGGTGCTCGGGGACATTCCATGGATTGGACGGCTGTTCTCATCAACGGCCAAACAACCGAGATCCACCGCAATTGTTTTCCTCGTCCATGTCGAACTTCTCGATCCCACCGGACGTCCTTACCGGGACCGCTGAAGCTGCCCGCAAACCCACTTTTTTTCGTCCATCGAGCCGATGCCAGCCCCCAGCGATCCTGAAAAGTATTCCATCGATGAAATGGTGGATCGTCTAAAAAACCGCCAGGCGCAAGATCCGGATCATGAGGGCGAACTTGTGACGCGTTCTGACGGGACTCAGGCGATTCGGGTGCGCAAGCGCAAGCGCCGCTCCCACCAACCCCAGAAGGAGGAATTCAAGAAGAACCGCCGTGCCCGGATGATCCAGGTTTCAGGCGCGCTCATACTGCTGTTGATGGCCGTATTTGCCGCTGGTTCCGCCATCGCCTATGCCAACAGCGCCCCCTTTCGCCAAAAAATTATCGGCCACATCGCCGCCAGCTCCGGCGCACGGGTAGAACTCGAGCAGTTCCGGATGAACCCGACCCGTGCCATCGCCGGGCGGCTCTTGCTCACCTGGCCGGATGGCAATGCCTTGCGAGAATTCACTGCGAGGAGTGCCGGAGCGGCCATTTCCCCCTCCAGCTTTATCGGCAAGTCGCTGACAGGTGAGGAAGCAACCTGCACCGATGGCATCCTCACGCTCGGCGTTCCGCAGGCGGGTCAACCCACGCGCGCGACTCCGACTGGTCCCGGACCTCTGTCTGTGCGCTTCAAGCGCTATGCCATTCCGAAGTTGTTGGTGCGGATAGGCGATCCGGCAGCCCCCCTTGTTTCTCTTCACGATTCCGAAGCTTCCTTTCAAACTGCCAATGCCAGCGGGCGCGCCCAACTCCTGCTCAACCGTGGCAACATCAGGATCAGTGGTTGGCCGAATATCCAAATGGATCGCGCTCACCTCGAATTCCGCGGCAAGGAGATGGACGTTGTCGGCATGCGCCTGCTTCACGACGGTGACAACCGCGGCGTGTTCGAGTTGATGGGAACCGTCTCACCTTACGCCGCCGATCGCCCGTCCACACTCGCAGTGCGCATGGAATCGTTCCTGCTCTCCGGCATCGCCGGCCCGGACCTGGGTCGGCTCATCTCCGGCAGGATTGATACCCTCTCCACGGTGAAATCAAATTACGTCTCCTTCACTCCGGGGTTCGTTCCAGCCGCCAAGCTGGATATTTCATTCCGCAATTCCCTCTCTTCAGGCTTCGAGGTTCAGGGTTTCCCCTTTCTCTCCAATCTCGCCCGCTTGATGGACAATGACGCGTGGTTCGAGCGACCGGTTTTCGATACCGATGCCACCGCCATGCTGCGTCGTGCGGATTCGGCCGTGGTCATCGAGGAGATCAATTTCGAGCACAAGGGACGCATGGCTCTGCGTGGCAATCTCATGCTGTCACCGGACCACAGGCTCAGCGGTACTCTCGATGTCGGCATTGCGGAAGCCATGGTCAAGGCGGCCCCAAACCGCCGCCTCGATGCGATGGCCGGGCCACTCAAGGAAGGATTCCGGTGGATTTCCCTCCAGATCGGCGGCACCGCCGCCGCGCCCACGGATAATTTTCTGGAGATCCTCGATGCCACCAAGTTGGGGGTGAAGCCTGCTCCCGCCAGCAAGATCCCTACTTTTGAGGATCTCACAACTCCCGAGTAGAAGCCACGCCGAGCCGTGCGGAAACGTTCCCGCTTTCGTCGGTTTGCGCAAAACATGCGGATTTTTTTTAAAGAAGAGCATGGCAATCCGTCCGGTTCTCGTTCACATTGTCTGACGGATAGGGCAGGTGAAACTGCCGTCCATTCACCCAAACCAAACGACAAAATCATGCAAACCGCCAACGTCAACCTGCCAATCACCGTTACCGTGAGGCACGAACAAGTGACCGATGCCCTCCGCGAGCACGCCCATCGGAAAATCGAGAGTCTTCACCTCGACTACCCGCGGATCATCGAAGCCAAGGCCATTCTCGATGTTCAGAAAAACCGGCACGTCGCCGAAATCATCCTTTTTTGCGCCAATCACATCACCATTGAGGCCCACACCGAAGGCAAAGACATGTATGCCGCACTCGACGAGACGATCGAAAAAATCGCCCGCCGCATGCGCAAGCACAAAACACGCCTGCTCAAAAAAAACCGTCCGCATCGCAATGAATCGATCCGTCATCTCGAAGAACGCTTCTTCACCGAGGAAGCCATCGATCACCCGGCGGAATCGGAACACGATCCCATCCCCTACATCATCCATCCGGACAGCTACGGCATCCGCACGATGTACAAGGAGGATGCCATCATGCAGCTCGAACTTTCGGACCGTCCCTTCGTGCTCTACAAAAGCGCGCGCCGTGGCTGTCTGACGATCATCTACCGCCGCAAGGACGGCGATTATGCCGCCATCGACATCAAGGAAGGCGACCTCTGATTCTCACGAAAATGCAAGTCGGCCGGGCGGGTTTCCCCCGCCCGGCCGGCTTGTTCGATGCCCGGGAACTGCGTCGAAATTCACGTCAACTCGCCGCTTTACAACCCGGAATGCCCCCCCCATAGTCCCGTGCCCATGAACCTTGCCGCGATCGATTGGCTCTCCATTAGCATCAACCTCCTGTTGGCGGTCTTCGTCATTGTCTGCCTGCTGATGACCCTGCTCATTCTGATGCAGCGTCCGAAACAAGAGGGCCTCGGTGCCGCCTTCGGGGGTGGTGTCACCGATCAGGTCTTCGGTGCCCGCACCACCAACGTGCTCCAGCGCGGAACGGTTTATCTCGCGTCGTTGTTTTTCCTGCTGAGCCTCGCGCTGGCGGTTCTTATCGGCCAACAGAACAAAAAAATCACCATCAGCCCTGACAAGACTCCGCCCCCTGCGGCGGAGGTGGCGAAACCTGCTACTGATGATGCCTCCGCCCAGCCGAAATCCTTGAGCGAAGAGCTCCCCGTTGAAGAATCCGCTCCCGTTCCCGCTGTGGATACGACTTCCGCACCCGCTCCTGCTGAAGAATCCGCTCCCGTTCCTGCGGAAGTGCCCGCCGGGGAATCCGCTCCCGCTCCCGCTGATGAGTCCGCACCTGCGGATGCCTCGGTGGCCCCGGAAGAAAAATCCGACAACCCTTGACGCTCTCCCGGGGTGACGCAAGCCGGCCCTGATGATTCCACCGCCCCGGTGTGGGCACGCCATGACGCCTTCCCCAAGGCTCCTGACGGCTGGGGTTGGGTGGATCACAAGAACTGTCATCATCCCTGCCCCTCGCCCGAGACCCTGATCTCCGCCATCCGCGACGACCGAGACGCCCGCGTGATTCTGGCATGGACTCCCGATCATGAGCACATGATCCTACCGGAAGAGGTGGAGGGTGCGGCGGAGGCCGTGCTCGCCTCCCGCAAACGCATCGCGGCAGGTGACTTGATCGAGTCTTATGATAAGCTCCGCTGGTACGGTTTCCTGTTCGGTGGCATGATCCTCTACATCCTCTATCAGGGATGGTCGCGGGCACCGTCCATTGCCTCCCCGGCCGAGCGCTTCGGATTTTCCATGCACGCGGTTTGCAAGTCCGTGTCGGTGGGGATCACCCTGCTGATGTTCCTGATTTTCGCATTCATTCCGTGGTATCAGGCGAGGAAACGTCTCCACGATTTCAAACTCTGGACGGCGGGAGACATCGCGGCCGCCGTGCCAGTCCTGCGTTTCGAAACGTGGCTGGATACGCAAAAAGCCCCAGTCACCCGGTTTCTGCTAGTCCTGGTGGGACTTGTCGGCCTGGCCCAGTTGTTACCCGGCGATTCGCTTCAGGCGGCAGGCCTCGTCAAGCAAGCCTACTTCCGCGGCGAATGGTGGCGGCTTTTCACCGCGCCTCTGCTGCACGGCAATCTGATCCATTTCCTCATGAACGCGGCAGCGCTGCTTTACCTTGGAAAGCGCCTTGAAGTGTTCGCCCGCTGGCCGCATCTGCCGCTGGTCTTCCTGTTTTCCGCCTGCGTCGGCGGCGAGGCATCCGCCCGCTTCGTCGCGGCCCCTTCGATCGGTGCTTCCGGCGGGCTGATGGGTTGGCTCGGTTTCCTGCTGGTCTTCGAATCGCTCCACGGCCGCCTTGTTCCGCGCCGCGCCAGACGCCGCCTGCTCGCCGGTGTGGTGCTCACCGGAATCATCGGCCTCGTCGGCTATCGTTTCATCGATAATGCCGCCCATGCCGGCGGCCTGCTAGCCGGCATGCTCTACGCCGCCATCGTGTTCCCGAAATCCGCCTCCCCGCTCCGGCCGCGCTCCACGATGACTGATCGCGTCGCGGGTATTGCGGCACTGGGAGGGCTGGTGCTGGCCGCTGTGTTCGCCGTCAGCCGCATCGTCGGCGCGTGAGGCGGAACCCAGCGCGTGAATCTCACAGTTCCCGCGTGCGGAAGGTGTCGCCCTGGCGGATGTCGCCACTCTCGAATCCCCGGCGGAACCATTTCATGCGCTGCGCGGAGCTGCCGTGGGTGAAGGAATCCGGCACCACCCGGCCCTGCGCCTTGCGCTGCAGCGTGTCGTCGCCGATGGCGTTGGCCGCATTGAGCGCCTCCTCAAGATCGCCCTCCTCCAGAAAACGGAATTTCTCTTGCGCCTTGCGCGCCCACATGCCCGCCAGGAAGTCCGCCTGCAATTCCAGCCTCACCGACAGCTCGTTCGCCTGCTCCCCGGAGAGGCGTGCGCGTGCCTGCTGGACCTGGTCCGAGGTTCCTATCAACTTCTGCACATGGTGCCCCACCTCATGGGCGATCACGTAAGCTTGTGCGAAATCCCCACCCGCCCCGAAGCGGCGATCAAGCTCCTGGAAAAACGCCAGATCCAGATAGATCGTGCGGTCCGCCGGACAGTAGAACGGCCCCACCTGGGAGTTGGCGAAGCCGCAACCGGAGCGCACGTCGCCGGCGAAGATCACCATTCTGGGTTTCTCATAGGAGCGGCCGAGCGTGCGGAACTCCTCTTCCCAGACCTCCTCGGTATCCGCCAGCACGACCCCCACCATCGCCTTGAGTTTTTCATCCTCCGCGGAGGCAACCACCGGGCCGGAAGTCCGCGCTCCGGCCTGCCCGGCCATGTCCAGCAGCGCGCGCGGGTCGCCACCGAGCAGCATGACCACCACCACTAGCAGCAACATGCCCAGCCCTCCTCCCAAAACCACGCCTCCGCCACGCGGTCGTTCACCGCGACGATCCTCCACCTGCCCGCTTTGTCGTCTTCCTTCCCAGCGCATGAGGATGAATCTGATCGAAACTTCCGTGCTCCGCAAGTCTCGTTGTCCCGCATAGGGCGGGATATGCGCGGTTCACGGCAAATAATGAGTAGCGCGGAGCTCGTTGCCTGAAAAGACTACTTACGCAATCCAAACCACAACCCCATTATTTATGAAATCATCCATTACCGCCTTCGGAGCCTTCGGCTTCCTCAGTTCCATGGTTCTCGCCGGCAGCGTCGCCGTGGACACCACCGCTCCAGCCCCTGTGGCTTCTGCGGACGGTTTTGCCCAGGCCCGCCGCCCGATCAGCAACCCCACGCTCTTTGATCTCGCGCTGCCAGGCACCAACGTCCATCCGATCTTCATCTATCACGGCCTGCCGGACCGCATCAGCACTGTCGGTGGAGGTTTCGCCGCTTTGGGCGGCGATGTCGAAGTCTATGCCTTGCAATTCGAAATCGGCATCAATGAGCGCCTTTCCATCGTCGCCACCAAGGACGGCTACGTGGACATGAATTTCGACAATACCCTCGAAGACCAAAGCGGCTTCGCCAATCTCGGGGCCGGTCTGAAGTATGCCTTCATCCTCGATCCCGTCTCCCGCACCGCGCTGAGCGGCACCATGACTTTCGAACTCCCCACCGGAAACAGCGATGTTCTCCAAGGCGAGGGCGATGGCAGCGTCAACCTCATCCTCAATGGCCTGAAACTCATCGATGACTGGCAGTTCGCAGGTTCCGCCGGCTTGCAGATCCCGTTCTCCAACGAGCAGTCCACCAACTCCTTCATCAGCGCCCATGCGAGTTATGAAGTGTGCCAATACTTCATTCCGCTCGTCGAAGTGAACTGGTTCCATGTGCTCGATGCCGGTGATGGCTCGGAAAACTTCCCCGCTCATCTTGGGGGTGCGCTGAGCGACACCGTCAACTTCGAAGGTGGTGATGTGTTCAACCTCGGCGCGGCGAATGCCGGCGAAAACCGTGATCTCGTGACTGCCGCGATCGGTTTCCGCTCGCGCATCACCGATTGCGTCAACATCGGCGCCGCCTATGAAATCCCACTCACCGATGATGAAAGCAGCCTCATCGAAGAGCGCTTCACCCTCGATCTGATCTGGAATTTCTAATTGCCGGATCCCGCCCGTTTTCTCTGGAGTATTGGGTTGTTCAAAGTCCGGGGCGGTTTCCGCTCCGGGCTTTCTGTTTCCATGCTTGGTGTATTGCGGATTCATGCGGATCTCGTTCTGGTGGCGGATCACCAGCCTGACCGCTTATGAAATCATGCGGATCAGGATCAATGCCGGAACGACGATGAGAGCGAGCGAGGCATCAAGCAGCGTGCGTTTGACCCTGTCGAAACGGATTTCGATTTTTCCGCGTTCCTGCCACAGTGCGAAGTTCGGGAAAAAAAGAGGCACTCGTTGTTCATACTCCGCGAAGTCAGCGAACTTTTCCCTGAGGAAGTTGGCCTCATTGCGCATCATGGGATGGAAAATCGCCAGGAAGGAGGCGCTCACAAGGACGGTGAAATCCACCCTGCAGGATAACAGTCCCACGCCGAGAGCCATCAGGAACGATGCGAAATACAGTGGATTCCGGCAGATGGAGTAGAGTTCGGTCTTCACGATGAGGCGATCCTTGATCCCGCCAATGGAGAGCGTTGCGAGCATCCGGCCGATGATTCCCGCAAATATCAGCAGAGTCCCTGCAATCCGCGCGCATAGGACCGCGGTTTCATCGGGTTTCCATGGGTCCGGCACGTATAAGAGATATGCCGCAAGCGCGATGGAGAGCAGGCGGAAGATCAGCTTGCGATGGAGATTGGCGAAGCCTTGCGCGCGGAGTCGGGTGGATGTCATGATTCGGGTATGGTGAGGGGTTTCATGGGAAACGGGCGGAAGTCGGTAGCGCCGTGCGCGGACGCCAGTCCCGCCGCTTCGCGGAAGGTTTTCTTGAGCCTGCCGCTTTTGAACAACCAGGAGGCGCTCTGATAGAAAGCCGTGGTATCACGGACGAGCTCGCCGGCGGAGGCCGCATCGGGCGGGGAGAAATCCCCTGTCGCCAGATCACAGGCATAGACGGAGAATTTCCGGTTCGGTTTGAGAATGGCGATTCCATCGTCACGCAGCAGGGCGAGTTTCTGGTAGTTGCTGACAAAGGCCCGGCCGGGAAAACCTGCCGCCGCAGGAGCCAGCAGATCATGACCATAGCCGAGGGTGTCATAATTCCAGTTCAGCAGTCCGAACATCGTGGGCATGACATCGATCTGGCTGGATAAGGTGCCGATGGTTTGCGGGGTCACGAGCGAGGGATTGTAGATCATTGCCGGAATGCGGTATTTCGTGACATCGAGTTCGAGTTTTCCGGCGCTGCTGGCACAGTGATCCGAGCAGATGACGAACAAGGTGTCCTTGAACCAGGGACGTTTGCCTGCCTCCTCGATCAGATTTCCGAGAGCCCAGTCCGCATACTTCACCGCCGCTTTCCTCCCGCCGTGGGAAGGGCGATCGATCCGGCCCGAGGGGAAATCATAGGGTCGGTGATTGCTGGTGGTCATGCAGAAGAAATGGAACGGTTTGCCCGCCGCATAGTCGGAATCGGCTTCCGCAATGGTTTTTCGGAACAGGTCCTCATCACACGCGCCCCAGGCGGTCTTGAAGGTGACGTCTTCTTTTTTCCATGCGCCCGCATCCATGACCCGGCAGCCGGCGGTGAAGAAATAACGGTTCATGAAATCGAAGCGTCCGTCGCCGCCATAGAAGAACGCGCAGTCGTAGCCACGATCGAGAAACGGACTGAAGGTGGTGGTTAGATCCGTTCCTTCCGGGCGGTAGATGATCGCCTGGCCCGGGGTGGGCGGGAGGCTGAGCGTGAGCGCCTCCATGCCGCGCACGGTGCGCGTGCCGGTGGCGTAGAGGTTTTCGAAGAAGATGGATTCCTTGGCGATGCGATCAAGGTTCGGGGTGAGACCGGATTTGTTTCCGAGGTAACTCATGAAATCACCGCTCATGCTCTCCATGCAAACGACGATGACATTCCAGCGTTGCTCGGTTCCGCGACCGGCGATGCTGCGATGGAGATCATCCGGGGCAGGGGAACTGGCCGGCGCATCGGCCGTGGAGAGCAGTCGTTTCGCCTCACCGAGTGCCTGATCCTTGGGAAGAACCGCATACCATTTTTCGTAGTCGATCTCCATCTGTTTGAACGCAGCAAAGAACGACCAGCAGCCGTTTTTCGCCAGTTCGCCATGATATTGATTGGCGAATACGGGCATGGATGACTGGTCCATGGAAACCACGGCGAGCATGGAAATCGCGAGTCCGGCGAGAGGCCAGGCGCAGCGCTCCACCCAAGTGGTGGCACCGCTTGCCGCCCATGAAAACAGCCCTTTGCGGTTCATCCACCATGACAGGCTTCCGGCCAGGGCGGCGATTCCGCAGAAGATGGGAATCATCGGATAGGACTCGGAGATATTTCCCCAGACTTCCTGGGTCCAGACCAGATAGTCCACGGCGATGAAGTTGAAGCGCGCGCCGAACTCATCCCAAAAGAACCACTCGGCGGTGGTGATGAAGATCAGAATGCCGGCGAAGACCGTCATGAATCCCGCCGCGATCCACTTGCCGATGGTGGATTGTAGAAACCGCGCCGGAGCAACCGCGCCAAGCAGCAGCCACGGGAACACGGCGAAA
Organism: Luteolibacter sp.; assembly: GCA_030696085.1. GTDB lineage: Bacteria > Verrucomicrobiota > Verrucomicrobiia > Verrucomicrobiales > Akkermansiaceae > Luteolibacter. Next base: position 5,023 of record JAUYNL010000092.1, on the reverse strand, counting down.
ACCGCGGATGCCGCATCAAACCAAGCTCCGTTGGCGAAAATCCCGACAATGGAAGCATCCCAAGTGACTTCATGCCGGGCCGTGATCAGGAGGCCGATGCGTGTTAGAAGGGAAGCCGCGAAGAACAGGGAGAACGCGATGAGCGCAAGACGGGCGGGAATGGAGCGGAAAAGAGGGCGCATGGGATGGGATGGAATTCGGGAAAGCCCGCGCCCGCCCAGGGAAATTCCGTGTGGCGGGTGCTGCTTGCGGCACACGAATTAGCAAACCGAACATGAGAATCCGGTGAGAGGACCGGAATTAGTTTCCGGAGGCGGGAAGGCTGAACACGAACTCAATCCATCCATCATTCGTCTTGCGGGCCTTCAAGGCACCGCCCATGGAGTTGGCGGCGTCCAGGCTGAGCGTGAGGCCGATGCCAAGGTGGGCTCCCGCATCATGTGCCGGGGTTTCCCGCCGGAAGAGCGGTTCGAACAGCCGCCCGGGATCTTCCGTCAAATCTTCGGCGGGATTGGACACCGTGACCTGCACCCGATTTCCTGCGCGTTCGCAGCGGATGCGGATTTCGCCGTTGTCCGGTGTGTAGCATGCGGCATTGTCCAGCAGGTTGTTGAGAATGATCCGGCTGAGCGTGCGGTCTCCGGTGAATCTCAAGCCGGGATCGGAGGGCTCGGTGACGATGGTGATGCCACGGTTTTCGGTGATGGCGCGGAACGGTATCAGGCATCCTTCAATCATCTGAAGGGGGGATAGGATTTCCATGTTCACCAGGGCATCTGACGAGCGGCCAACGCGGGCGAGCGCTGATAGGCGTTTCACCAGTTCTCCGAGTTCCTCTGCGGTTTTCCGGCAGGTCGTCAGATAGCCGGCATAGGATGCCGCATCGCGGGCTTGCGAAAGTGCGAGTTCGGCCGTGGCACGCAGTCCGGCGATGGGGGTGCGGAGTTCGTGGGCCGCGTGTTGGATGAAATCCCGCTCGCGCTGGCGCGTGGTGGCCACGCGGGCGAGCAACGAATCAAAGTTTTTGGCGAGTCCGGTGAGTTCCTGAGGCAACTCGCCCGGCAGCGTGAGAGCGGAATCCAACTGATGCTCGGCACGTTCGTGCATTTGGCGGGTAAGCTCGTCGATGGGGCGCAGCGAAATGCGGATCACATGATCCACAAGCGTGAAACCAAGGGCCAGGGTGAGCAGCGCGCCGCTCAGCAGCATGTAACGCAACTGCGCGAGAGTGCGCTGCATCGGTTCGATATTCCCTGCGACCACCAGCGTGTGGGGAAGGGTTTTGGGATCGATGACATTGCCGACGTTTCGCATTCTTTCCAGTTCCTCGGGCAGGATGAATGGGTGGACCTCAAGGCCAAGCGCACGTGCGTGGTCGCCATTTGGTAAAGTGATGGTTTTCACCAGCGGGCTTCCGTTAGTTCCTCGAAACTTCGGCAGGTTATGCGATTGCAGCGCGGGCGAGCGTGTGGTCCGCCCGGTGCGATCATCCCAGAATTGGAAAAGGCCTTCGAGAATCAAGGTGTCGTTGCTGCCCAATCCCTCCTGCCATTCAAAGGTCACATTGCCATTCTCCAACTCCACCTGGTTTGCCAACAGCGCCGCTGTCTGCGTGATCGACTGGTCCATCTCGCGGTAGAGGCTGTGGTGGACGAGCAGATAGATCGCGGCTGATAAAAGGCAGAGCAAGGTGCCCAATCCGCTGCCGCCGCGGATCAGCAGTGCGCGCCGGATGGACGGGGATTTCATGGGGCCGCCTCCTCCAGGATGTAGCCATGGCCGCGCCTCGTCTGGATCAGATCGGGTTCGCCCTCCGCGTTGAGTTTTTTGCGCAGATAGCCGATGTAAACGTCCACGGTATTGCTGCTTCCGCCGGTGCCGTCCTCGAAAACGCGCTCCCAGATATCGGTGCGGGAGACCACTTCTCCTGACCGATAGAACAGGTATTCCAACAACCGGTATTCCAGCGCGGTAAGTTCCAGGGCGCGGTCACCACGACGGACCATCCGGCGGATGGGGTCCAGTTGGAGGTCCGCCAACTGCATGAGCGGACTCTTCCTGGAATAACTGCGGCGGAGCAGGGCGCGGACGCGGGCCAGCGCCTCGGCCAGCGGAAACGGCTTCACCAAATAATCGTCCGCTCCCGCATCCAAAGCTTCCAACCGGTCCTCCAATCCATCGCGGGCGCTGATGACCAGAATGTGGATCTGATTTCCTTTCGCACGAAGGCGGCGCAGGATTTCCATGCCGTCGATCTTCGGCAGCATGAGATCCAGCAGGATCACATCGTAGGGATTTTCCGAAGCAGCCCAGAGACCTTCGTCACCGCTTGCGGCCGAGTCCACGAGAAATCCCGCTTCGCGAAGAAACTGCCCCACGGCATCCCGCAGCGGAGTGTTGTCTTCGATCAGGAGCAGGCGCATGGTGTTATGGGATAATGGCCCGCTCCTCACTCCGGCAGTCCCCCTGCGATCATCTCCCAGCGCTCTTTGAAAGCCGGGCTGCTTTGCGAGAGATTGGCTGCGGCGGCCAGCGCGCGCTCGCGGTTGCCGGCCAGCCAATCGAAGGCGATGGCGCACTCGTGGCGGCGCAGGCGTTCGATCTCGTTGCTCGGGTTTTTCACCAGCACGCGGTGAATCGCAATCAGCGCGTCCGGAGAAAAATCGCTCCACGCGCAGGGACGGTCTCCGCCATCGGCGAGTGTCGCGGTGATCGCGCCGTCGGAGCCCACGGCGATGCGAGTCGCCATCGCGCCGTTCTTGAGCGGCAGCTCGCCGCTGAACGGTTCTTTCTTCAGATCTTCCCCGATGTCGCTGAGGAAAATCGTGGTCGCCTCGGCGATGGCGAGGAGCGAGGCCCGCGAGGCACCCTGCGGATCGCCCGGCAGTGCCTTGAGATAACTGGTGGCTTCGGAAAAACGCCAGTCGCGTGAAATCTCCGCGAGCCGGGCGAGAACCTCGGCCAATGGCGGGATGGTGGTTTCGGGCGGCGCGGCGGGTGCGGGTTTGGTGGCTTTGAGGGCTTCGAAATGTTTGGCCCGCCGTTTCAGATCCACCTGCCATGCGCGGAGATTGAATCGCGAGCGGCCGCGGGTTTTGAGAAGCGCGAGCGTTTTGTCGAGTTCAGAGATGGCCTTCTCGCAGGCCGCCGCGTCCGATGGTTCCACCGCGAACAAGGGTCCTGATAGGATGCGGTGGTCTTCGAGATGTGCGGTCGCGATTTTTTGATAGACGGCGGCCCAGCGTTCATCCGGCGGGAGTTCCGCGGCCATTGCGGCGCTGAAACACGCGGTGCCCTCGTCCAGCATGCCTTGCTCCCAGTTCTTGATGCCGGCGAGCATGGCCGCGATCACGGTCGCCACGGGGGATTCCTGTTTGGGAGCCGCCAAGGGGGGAAAGCCACTGAGGCCGCCGAGCAGGGCGGTCCATTCATCGCCGCCGAGGGGATGGGAATCGGGCAGGGAGCGCACATGCTCCACGATCTCGCGGGCCTGATTGCGCGCGTCCGCCGGCCTGCCGTCCAGATATGCGGCCAGCACCGCCTCCACGCCCACCCAGGTGCGGGTTGGTTCCTGCACCTGGGGATGGAGGTGGAGCGTTTTGAATTCGCGTTGCGCCAGTTCGAAATTCGCCGTCTCCACCGCCGCGCGCGCTTCGCGGTATCGCCGCGCGATTTCCGCGGAATCGTCCGCTGCTCCATCCGCAGGCGGCATCTGGACGACGGGTGGATCCAGGGTTTCCAGCACGGGCTGCGGGCGATTTGCCAGCCAGAGGGCGAGGCCGGAAATGACGACGATCCCTACGCCGGCGGCGGCCAGCATCAGGCGTTTCCGTTGTTTTCTTCCATTCTGGCGTTGGCTGGCGCTGCCCGCGGCTTGCGCGTGGCCGGATTTCACGTGACCCAGCGCGGTGGCCAGGCCGGCGATCATTTCATCATAGGATGCGAACCGATCGGCCGGCTGATAGGCCATCGCCCGCTCGATGACCCGGCAGGTGTCCACTGATAGGGATGGGTCCGCGGCGCTCAGCGGCAGAATTTTTTTCTTCGCCTCGCGCAGCACATCCGTCGCCATGGATTCCTCTCCGCACGGTGGTTTCCCCGAGAGCGCGTGATACAGCGTGGAGCCGAAGGCATAGATATCCGAGCGGAAATCCTCCTCGCCGCCCTCCACGGTTTCCGGCGGGACGTAGTACGGCGTGGCCCACAATTCCGAGGCGGTGGCCTTGCCGCCCTGGGTGACCAGCGCGAGGCCGAAGTCCACCAGCTTGGCATGGCCCTCGGCATCCAGCAGGATGTTGCCGGGTTTCACATCGCGGTGGATCAAGCCGGCGGCGTGCGCGGCCTTGAGTCCCTGCGCCACCTCGATGGCCAGGGGCAGCATTTCCAGTTCCGGGACCTTGCCGCACTCGCGGATCCGGTGCTCGAAATGCCCGCCCGGCACCATTTCCATGGCGATGTAAAAGCGCCCGAAGGCCCGCCCGGTGGTGAAAACACGCACCACATTCGGATGGCTGAAGGATGCGGTGATGCGCGCTTCCTCCTCGAAAGCCGCGATCCGCCGTTCGTCCGCGGAAAAATCCTCGCTCAGGATCTTGAGGGCCACCTCGCGGTCCAGCGTGGGATCGTGCGCCGCGAAGACCATGCTCATGCCGCCCACCGCGTGGCGGCGCACCAGCGTGTAGGGGCCAAACTGGCGCTTCACCCGGGTGTTTTCTCCGCACTTCGGGCAGGCGACATTGGTGAAGGGAGCCAGTGGCGAAACATCCATCGGTGCCCCGCAGGCAGGGCAACAGACGATGGTTTTCGGGGCTTCGCTCATGGATGGATGCTAACGATACGGGCAAGCTGCGTGCAAACTTGAAACTTCCCGGTAACTATTCAGGTCAGGGCGTTTGGCTTGAGATGTCATTGGACGGGGGCGGCGTGAAGGATGAGTTGGATGGCCTTGGCCGGGTGGCGCTGGTAGTTCTCGAACCAACTTGATAGCGGCTCGTTCGCGCCAAAGGGGATGATGGCCAGCAGC
>JAUYNL010000090.1 GCA_030696085.1 Luteolibacter sp. | reverse complement strand
CATTTCAAGACCATTGGGGAGTCCGCGGCGGAAATCGATAGTGGAATGAGTGTGGTTCGGGGTGGCCATCCGGCCCAATAAATCAAACGACCGTTTAGTACAAGCCCTGATTGTTAGCCAATTTCAAATGTAGATGCCCTGGAATCCCGCCGATTTCTTCCGCATGGTCTTCGTCTGCGCGATGTGGCTCACGGGCTTCGACGCGCCGGCTCTATCTGGACAAGCCGATGCGCGGTCGCACGTTGATGCAAACCATCGCCAGTGCCAACCGGGTGTATGGCGACAAGGCGAACGAAGTGGCGCGGCTTTACAAGGCGGTGATGCCGGACCTGGTGATCCCGTTGTTAGCGCCAAGGGTGCCGGTGATCTCCGAGCTGGCGAAAGCGGTGCGCTCCGACAAGGACCCGGTGAACATCACGAAAGTGATGGGCGAAATTTCCGAGGTGCCGGATAAGTCCATCGTCACCGATGCGCGGAAGAAACCCGGCACGGAAGCGAAGACGATTTCCTCACCCGCTCCGTCCCGGATCTCGCGCCGCAGGAAATCGAAGCGATTAGGAAGGTGTGCAAGGATCTGCCAGCGAAACTGAAGGCCGAGAAGCTTGTTCTCGCATGGCGGACGAAACGAACGACGCGAGCCGCTGTGCGGGTGGTGTTTGAAAAGATGCGGGATGCCGGATTGCCCGAGAAATACACGACCGCGCTATTCGAGTAGAAATTCGGAGTGCTTTTCCAACATGTGCTGGAAAAGTAACAGGAAAGCCGGGAGTGCGTGTATGAGGCGGCTGGGTGAGATTGGCGGATGCCGGAACGCCACGAAAGGTGAGCGCCGGGGCTGCGATGCCTTCTCCGGGGGGGGCGAATAGAGCACGCAAAGGCGGCGATGGCTTTTCGACTGGCAGCGTTGAATGGGCCTGATTCTCATCGATCATCCGGGTTCATCCAGGGATGGAATCTCCTCAAGGGACCCGCCCGGGGAAGCCATGCGCCCTGAAATGAAATACCGGTCTTGCCTGCCGCCTCTCCCGGCGCTAAGGCGGCGCATGCCATTGCTGCTGGGAGTCAACATCGATCACATCGCCACTCTGCGCCAGGCCCGCTATGCGCGGATGCCGGAGTCTCCGAATGTGGAGCCCAGCCCGCTGGTGGCCGGCCAGGACTCCCTCGCTGGTGGCGCGGATTCCCTCACCATCCACGTCCGCGGCGACCGCCGCCACATGCAGGATGCGGATGCCTTCCGGATCCGCTCCGAGATTCCGCTGCCGCTCAATTTCGAGATGGGGGTGACGGATGAAATGATCGGCATCGCCCTGAAGCTCAAGCCGGACTTTGCTTGTCTGGTGCCGGAGTCGCGCCAGGAAATCACCACCGAGGGCGGCCTGGATGTGAGCGCTGGTTTCGACAAGATCCGCATGGCGGTCGCCCGTTTGCAGGATGCGGGCATCAAGGTCAGTCTGTTCATCGATCCGGATGTCGCCCAGGTGCGTTCCGCCGCCGAGACCTGCGCGGAAATGATCGAGCTGCACACCGGATGTTTCTCCAATGCCACGGGCGCTGCCGTGGAAACCGAGCTCCAGCGCCTGATCGATGCCGCCCAAGCCGGCCATGCCGCCGCCCTCCAGGTGAACGCCGGCCACGGCATCAACTATCAGAACCTCACCCGCCTGTGGGGTGTTCCCCACCTGGCGGAGCTCAATATCGGCCACAGCATTGTATCGCGCGCCATGCGGGTCGGCATGACCGTGGCCGTGCGCGAAATGAAGGATCTCATGGCCTCCTACCCCGGCTGATCATGCGTGTTTTCGGCATCGGCATCGACGTGGTGGAGGTGGAGCGCATCGCCTCCGCCATCGGGCGTCATGGAGAGCCGTTTCTAGCGAAAATCTTCACGGCTGCGGAGCGCGCCTACTGCGAGACGCGGAAACAATCCTCCATGCACTACGCCGCGCGTTTCGCCGCCAAGGAAGCGGTTTCCAAGGCCCTGGGCACCGGCATCGGCGCTCACGCCGGCCTGCACGATCTGGAAGTGATCCACGACGCAAGCGGCGCACCGAAACTCCGCCTCAGTGGCGCCGCCGAAGCGTTTGCCAAACAACACGGCATCACCGAAATCCAGATCAGCCTCACCCACGCCCGCGACTACGCCGCCGCCAATGCCATCGCGCTCTGTGGCCACTGAAAAACCCAGGGTCAAACCCATGGACAAACCCCGCCCGCGATTCGGCCCCGGTCTATTGGAAAAGGGGCATGCGGTCCATTTCCGCTGCGGCGCACCCGTCGTTGAGGGTTTGAGAATCGACATCATGACCCGTCTGCGCGGCTTGGCGTCATTTGAATTGCTCCGGGACCGGCGGACCGTTGTGGCTGGCGCGGATGGTGAGGTTTTCAACCTGTTGAGCGTGCCTGATCTGGTGGAAGCCAAGAAGGCCCAGCGTGCGAAAGATTGGCCCGTCATTGATGCGCTGGTTTCAATCCACTACCGGGAAAACCGCTCTCAACCGACAGCCGAATGGATCGATTTCTGGTTGAAGAAATCCCGCTCCGCCGAACTCACCCGCCGCTTTCCGCAGGAAACCGAACAGCTCCTCTCCGCCCGTCCGCTGCTGGCCCTTGCCCGCGATGGCGACTTGCCGTCACTCCGCGCCGCGCTCGACGCCGAAGTCCGCGTGGAGCAGGAGAAGGAGCGTCAATATTGGGAACCGCTCAAGCGCGAGATGGAGGCATTCCGCCGCGAGGAGCGAGAAGGCGGCGGTGGGTAGGCGCGTCCGTGCGAATGCCGCGAATCGATTCCCACCTTCGAAGTTGATCGTCCGGGGATCCATGTCCATCCTCCCCGCCATGCTTCGTCCACGCCGCAACCGCCGCACGCCCGCGATCCGCTCGCTGGTCCGCGAAACCACACTCTCGCCCGCGGATTTCATCCTGCCCTTGTTCCTGCACAAGGAATCCGCGGACACGCCGATCACCTCGATGCCGGGCGTCACCCGCTGGTCCCTGGAAAGCCTGGTGCGTGAGGCCGGCGAGGCGCACGCGCTCGGGATTCCGGCGATCGTATTGTTTCCGAAAATCGACGAGGAGCTCAAATCGCCGAAAGCCGGTGAATGCCACAATGACGACGGCCTCGTGCCCCATGCGGTCCGCCTGCTCAAGGCGGCTCATCCCACGCTATGCGTCATCACGGATGTGGCGCTAGATCCCTACAATTCCGACGGCCACGACGGCCTCGTCCACCGGGAACCATCGGGCGAGCTCAACATCCTCAATGACGAAACCGTGGAGATCCTCTGCCTGCAGGCGCTCTGCCACGCCCGCGCCGGAGCTGACATCGTCGCCCCCTCCGACATGATGGATGGCCGTGTCGCCGCGATCCGTGACGCGCTGGATGCGGAGCATTTCACCGATGTTTCCATTCTCAGCTACACCGCGAAATACGCATCCGCCTTTTACGGACCCTTCCGCGGAGCGCTGGACTCCTCGCCGAAGGAGGGCGACAAGCAGACCTATCAGATGGATCCCGGAAACATCCGCGAGTCGATCAGGGAGGCGCTGCTCGATGAGGCGGAGGGCGCGGACATGTTGATGGTGAAGCCCGCCGGACTCTACCTGGATGTCATCTCGAAAGTGCGCGAGACCAGCACGCTGCCGGTGGCCGCCTATCAGGTGAGCGGCGAGTATCTGATGCTCAAGAGCGCCGTCGCCGCCGGTTGGCTGGACGAGCGCGCCGCCGTGCTGGAGTCGCTCATCGCCATCAAGCGCGCGGGAGCCTCCATGATCCTGACCTACTTCGCGAGGCAGGCCGCCACCTGGCTGAGCGAGCGCTGAAGCCGTCCATCAGCCGAGCACATCGTCCATCGCATCGATGAGTTCCTTCATGGTGGCGGCGGTTTCATTGCCCATGTTGGAGATGCGGAAGGTGAGGCCCTTGATCTTGCCGTAGCCGCCGTTGATGACGAAGCCGTGCCTGGACTTGAGGGTCTTGATGAAGGCCGCCTGGTCGAAGCCGGCGGGCGTGTGGAAGCAGGTGAGGGAAACCGACTGGTTGCCTTCCGGTGCGAAGTTCTTGAAGCCGTGGCGTTTCCCCCACTCGTGGATGAGGGCGTTGTTGGCGGCATGGCGGGCGTAACGTTTCGCGGCTCCTTCCGCCGCGATGACGCCCATGATGTGTTGGAGTCCGAAGATCAGCGAGATCGCCGGGGTGGAGGGCGTGTTGTTCTTCTCCGCATTCTTCGCGAACTCGATGAAATCAAAGTAATAACCACGGTTCGGCATGCCTTCCGCGCGTTCCAGCGCGGCCTGGGAGCAGGCGAAGATCGTGAGCCCGGGCGGCAGCGCCAGCGCCTTCTGCACGCCGGCTAACAGGACATCGATGCCCAGCTTGTCCATTTCGAGCGGCACGGCGGAGAACGAGGAAACCGCATCGACCACCAGCAGCACGCCGGGGAAGGATTTCACGACCTTGGCGATGCCCGCGACGTCGTTCATGACGCCGGTGGAGGTTTCATTGTGGATCAGGGTGACGAGATCGAAGCCACCTTCCGCGAGTTTCGCGCGCACGGCTTCCGGGCTGATCGCCTCGCCCCATTCGACCTGCACCTTGTCGGCCTGGAGGCCCATGCTTTTGGCGACGCTGAACCACTTGTCGGAAAACGCGCCGCAGCAGAGCGTGAGGACTTTTTTCGCGCAGAGGTTTTTCAGCGAGGCTTCCATCACGCCCCAGGCGGAGGAGGTGGAGAGGAAAAACGGGCGGACGGTGCCGCCGAGTTCCTTGAGCATCGGCTGGGTGGAGGCGTAGAGCGCCTCGAACTCGCTGCCGCGGTGGCCGATCATCGGCTGGCTCATCGCGCAGAAGGTTTCCTTTGAAACGTCGATCGGTCCGGGAATGAAGAGTTTGGCCATGGTAGGTGGGGAATTTTGAATGTGGGATGATGAATTATGAATGCGGGAGATGGCTTGTTAGAGGAGATTGTAGGATTCGAGCAGGGCGCTGAGTTTTGCGTTGTGGTCCACGCTGAGCGGAGCGAGTGGCAGGCGGAGTTCCGGCGTGCAATGCCCTTGCAGGGCCACCGCGCTCTTGATGGGCACCGGGTTGACATCCAGGGACATCAGCCCGCGCATCAGCGGGTAGTATTGTTTTTGAAGGATCAGGGCTTCGTCGAACGAGCCGTTGAGGCAGGCGCGGACGAGGCGGGCCATGATGTCCGGGATCAGGTTGGAGGTCACGGAAACGAGGCCGCAGGCGCCGGCGGCGATGAAGGGCAGGGTGAGCGGATCGTCGCCACAGAGGATGCCGAAATCATCGGGCACGGCCTGGATCAGTTGGTTCACGCGGTCCACCGAGCCGCCGGCTTCCTTGATGGCCACGATGTTCGGAAAATCCGCTGCGAGCCGGGCGGTGGTTTCCGGAGAAATCTCGATCACCGAGCGACCGGGCACGCTGTAGAGCATGATCGGCAGGTTGGTGGATTCGGCGATGGCCTTGAAATGCAGGTAGAGGCCTTCCGGGGAGGGCTTGTTGTAGTAGGGGCATACCTGGAGCGAGCCGGTGGCCCCGAGTTTTTCGGCGGCCTCGGTGAGTTCGATGGCTTCGGCGGTGGCGTTGGCACCAGTCCCGGCCAGCACCTCGCAGCGGCCTGCCGCGAATTCGATCGCGAGGCGGATCACCTCGATGTGCTCGTCCGTATCGAGGGTGGGGGACTCGCCGGTGGTGCCGACGGGGACGATGCCGTCCACGCCGCCGGCAATCTGGCGTTCAATCAGGGATTGGAAGGCGGGAGCATCGATGGCTCCGTCTCGAAACGGCGTGATGAGGGCGGTGTAGGTGCCGGAAAAGCGCATGGCGCGGTGAGAATGCCCCATCCGCGCCGCAGGTCAAAGCCGGAGTTTGAAACCTGAAAATCATTGTCCATCGGTGCCCCGCGGCCGCACAGTCCGGCCATGCGCACCCATTCCCGGCAAATCCTCACGGTGGAAGAAGCATTCGGCAGAAACGGCTGGCATTGCGAACTCGTCGAGGGTCGCGATGTGTTGCGCGCCGGATTCGAAGCCCACCACACTCGCGTGGATCTGATCGCCCAGGCCTATCCGCAGCTCAATGCCCTGGGCATCGTTAGCGAATCGCCGATGGAGCTCGACGAGGAGCACCTGCCAGTCGTGCTCGAATTGCTGGCCCGCGCCAACAAGCAGCTCACCCTGGGTGGCTTTGAATACGATCTGGACCGCGGCATGCTCGTCTTCCGCATCACCAATCTATTTGAACGCGAGCGCTTCGATCCGGACATCATTTCCTCAATGGTCCACTGTGCGATTGCCGAGCTCGACCGCATCATTCCTTACGCCGCGATCACCCGGGACACGCCGGCGGATCTTCTGGTGGATCTGGATCTCCAGCGGCTGCTGCAGCGCGAGGATGTGATCCCGCCGCTACCGGGGGACGACGAGGAGGAGGAATACTGAACTCATCACCGAGCATCCTGCGGCGCTTTGATGTTTGCTGAGCTTTCCGGGTGCAGGATGTGATAGCGTGATTTCAGAACATCGGCCTGGTTGCGAAGGGTGTGGACCGTGGCCAGCGAGGATTCCGCCTTGGCTTTGGCGTCGGCGAGGTTCTTGGAGCTGGTCGCCAGCCCGGCTTCGAGTGCTGCAAGCGCCTTGTGTGCCGCGGCGAGGGCGCTTTCCGCGTCAGCGAGTGTTTGCAGTTCCTTCACGGCATGGTGCGCGGTGGCGATGGCGGCGCTTTGGGTTTCCACGGACTTGGCGAGGGCTCCGAAATCAGCAATCAACGCTTCGGCTTCGGGGTCGTGCTGATCGGCCTCGGCGCGGATTTTCATCGCTTCGGCATTGAGTCCAGCGGCGGTCCAGCGGCGCTCGCTGGCTTTCAGTGCGGCGTTTTCAGGCTGTTTGAGGATTTCCTCGCGCAGGGAAACCAGCCGCTGCGCGATCGACGGAGGATTCGCATCAAATCCACCGACTGCGTTTCCGCCGGCGATCTCCCATGCGGTGATCCGGCCGCGGTAGTCGGCGGCGAAGGCGCGCGCGCCCTCGGAATCGATGGCCACGGCCACCGGCAGGTCGGCCTGGTCCTTGATCTCGCGCGACAGGCTGAAATCCGCTTTCCATAACTTCACCGTCCGGTCGCGCCCGGAGGTGATGAAGGAGCCGTCGCGCGCCCAGGCGAAGGCGAGCACGCCGCCCGCGTGGGCATCGAGTTTCCGGACTTCGCCGCCACCGTTCATTTCCCAGAAACGCACGCTGCCGTCCTCCGAAGCGCTCGCTAACAGATTGGAATCCGCGCGGAAGGAAAGTGCTGTGATGGCTGCCTGATGGGCTCTCAAGGTGTGGAACTCGCTGGCTCCATCCGCCTCCCATACCCAGACGCCGCCATTGCGGTCGCCGGTGGCGAGCAGGATGCCATCGGGTGAAAAATCCAGTGCGGTGACCCAATCGCTGTGTTTCTTGATCGAGTGGACTTGGGAGCCATCCTCCGGGTTCCAGATCTTGATGAGGCGCGACGGCGAGCCGGTGGCGATCATCGAGAGGTCCGGCCTGAGGTCGGTGGCGAGCACGCTGTCGAATTCCTTCGCGGCGACCAGCATGCGCTCGCCGGTGACCACGTCGAAGGTGACGGTAATGCCGGATTTTCCGGGCACGCCGCCGCCGACGATCAGGTAGCGGGCGTTCGGCGTGAAGGCGAGGGCCACGGGATCCCCTTCGGGAAATGGCAGGATGCCGGCGAGTTCCAGCGAGTGAACATCATATAACAAAACCTGGCGCTGGCCGGTGACGGCGAGCAGGGGAGCCCACGGCGAGGCCACCATGGCATGCACCGATGAGGCGCGGGCGGAAAGCACCGGCGGGTCCAACAAAACGTGCCGCGGCATCGGGGGCGGCCCTTCCGGCCTGGCATTGCCCGCCGTGGTGAGGGCGGTGTCGAATTTCGGTTTCGAGACCTTGCGCGCGGTGGAGCCCTTGTTTTCCAGCAATCCGCCTTCGATCCATGATTGCAGGAGTTTCATCTGTGCGCCGCCGAGCTTGTCGCCTTCCGGCGGCATGGCAGGTTCGGCGGTGTGCATGACGACGGCGATGAGCTTGGATCCGGCATCGCCGGGCTCGGCGATCTTGCCGCCGGAGCTGCCCTTCATGGCCCCGGAGTAGGTGGATAGATCGAGCCCGCCCTTGCTCTTGTCCGGGTTGTGGCAGTTCAGGCAGCTCTGCTGGAAGAGCGGCAGGATGTGATCGTCATAGGTGATTTTCTCCGCGGCAGGCAGGGACCCGCCCGAGCCTGCAAGGGTCAGGGCGGTGAACAATGCTGCGTGGGTGCTGCGCATGGCGTCTTCAATGGTTGAAGATGAATTCCTTCGAGTTCAGAAGCGCCCAGAAGATATCATCGAGTATCTGTTGTTTTTCCGCAGGATCTTTCCCCACCTCCACGGCCGCGAGGAGTTTGGTGACTTCATCGGCCACCGGGTCGCGGCAGACGGTCCGCAGGTAAAGCAGGCGGATGATTTGCTTCGGCGATTTGTTTTCCTTGAGCATTGTCCCGACCTGTTTCCCCTGCTGGATGCGCTGGTGGGTGGAGTCGCCATTGAGCAGGTGGAGCGCCTGGGAGAGATTCGGCTCCATCTTCACCTCGCAGGAGCAGACCGTGGCGCGCGTGGCGCGGCCGAAGGTGGTGAGAAAGTAATTGGTGGTGTTGCCATCGGCGATCCGCACGGCATTCGCACCCGGCGGCAGGCCCTTGAATTTGTTAGGTGTGGCGGTGGCCTGTGAAATGCAGTCCAGCAGCACCTCCGCGCGGAGGCGGCGGACAGTGGCGCGCGAGAAATTCCGGGTGTCGGTGGCGTTGGTTTCGTTGGTGGCGCTGGAAAGCTGATAGGTGCGCGAGTTGCAGATATCGCGCACCAGCTTGCGCAGGTCATGGTTGGACGCGACGAATGATTCCGATAGCGCCGCGAGCAGCGCGGGATTGGAGGGTGGGTTGGAAATCCGCACGTCATCGACGGGATCGGTGATGCCGATGCCGAAAAAGTGCGCCCAAACGATGTTCGACACATTGCGCGCGAACCACGGGTTATCGGCGGAAGTCAGCCATTCCGCCATCGCCTCGCGGCGTGATTTCTTGCCGAAGTCGTCCGGTGTCGCGGCTCCGAGGAAGCGTGGTTTGACGGGTTTCCTGGTCACGAGATGCGGCACCTCGCCACCGCCGTCGAAGACGATGCGTTCCCGCGGATCTTCCGCCGGCTTGCGTTTCACCTGCGCGAAAAACGAGGCGAAGCCATAGTAATCATCCATCGTCCAGCGGTCGAAGGGGTGGTTGTGGCACTGCGCGCACTGGATGCGCGTGCCCATGAACACCTGCGCCACATTCTCGGTGAGCTTGAGCACGTTCTGCTCGATTTGATAGAAATTGGTGGGCGGGCTGGAGAAGGTGCCGCCCTCGGATGCCAGCAGCTCGCGCACGATTTCATTGAGCGGGACATTGGCGGCGATGCGCTCGCGCAGCCAGTTGTGATATCCGAGCGCCGCCTTGTAGGAAACCTGCCGCGGGCCGTTGTTGAAGGTGCGGATCTGCAGGAGCTCCGCCCATTTCATCACCCAGATGTCGGAGAATTCCCTGCGGGCGATCAACTCGTCCACCAGCGCGGCGCGTTTCCCGGGACTGGTGTCGGCGAGGAACTTTTCGCGCTCCGCGGGCTTGGGAAGCTGGCCGATCACATCGAGGAACACGCGCCGCAGGAAGGTTTCATCCTCGCACAACGGCGCGGGGATGATGCGCAGCTTGTGGAGTTTCCCATGCACATGCTTGTCGATGTAGTTGGCCTCGGGCAGTTCCGGGCGCGTGTAGGCCAGATCCTTCGGGATGACGATGGCCTGGGCGACCTCGGTGAAGTTCATGAAGCGTCCTAACAAAAATGCCTCGCCGCGATTCACCGAAGTGGATAGACCGCTGCGCGGATGGATGGCCACCGAGTTGTCATTGGAGGTGGAGAAGGAGGAAAGCGTGGAGACATCGCGGTCGCTGCCATCCGAATAGGTGGCCCTGACGGTGAACGGGGTTTCCAGGTCCCCTCCCTTGAGCACGACCTGGGCTGGCTCGATGGTGATGCCGGTGGGCGTGGGGATTTCGCCCTTGTCATATTCGGCGCCGGATTCGATCCATGCGACTAGCGTCTGATAGGGGGCGCTGGTTTTATCAAACAACTTGCCGCCGGTGTGGGGCACGCCGCCGGTCGCCTTGGTGAGCAGCAGAGACTCCTCCGGAATGGCGAGATTGATCCGGCGGCCCGGGCTCTGGCGGGTCAGGCGGAAATGATCGCCCTCGGGATCGAAGCCATAGAGCGTGAGATGGAAGCCGTCCTTGCCGCTCGCGGAGCCGTGGCACGATCCCGTGTTGCAACCGGCGGAGGTGAGCACCGGCATCACATCGAGTTGGAATGAAAGCGGCCGCGGCGTGGCCGCCTGTTTCACCACCACCGGCACTTCGGTTTTCAGGCTGCGGTATTCGAGCGTCAAAGTCGTCGCTCCATCTTTGAGCGGCTTGAGCAATGTGCCTTCGAGTTTCGCCAGTGTGGGATCTGCGAGTGTCGCCTTCACCTGGCGGGTGATGTCCTGCGTCGCCGCATCATTGAAACGGGCGATGACCAGCACTTTGTGAAAATCGGCCGCGGTTTCGAGCGTCACGTCTTTTGGAAACGCCTCGATGGCGCTGATCGCCGGATCCGGTGCGGAATTCCAGTCGGGCAGCGCGGTTTTCGGTCGCGGTGCGAGCACAATGCCATGCGGCCACGGAGCGCCCTCCTTGATCCACGTTTCGAGGATCGCGACTTGCTCCGTGCCGAGCGGCTTGCCTTTCGGCGGCATGATCTCGTCGTCGTCCTCATCGAGTTTCACGCGGACCAGAAGCACGGATTTCGCGGGTTGATCGAGGTTGATCGCCGCGCCGGACTCGCCGCCTTTGAGGACGGCGTCGCGGGTTGTCAGGAGAAGATCGCCTTTGGTTTTTTCCGGGTAATGGCAGGAGAGGCAGCGGGTTTCGAGAAGCAGCCGCGCCCGCTCGAACGAGTCCGCGGCGGACGCGGCGAGCGTGAGCGATAGCATCAGCAGTGGGACGGATCTCATGGGGACTTGCCGCCGCGTTGGCGGAGTTGTTCGAGGCGCGAAAGCGGTTTTTCGGCGGCCGGTGCGGCGGCTACAGGTTTGGCGACTGTCCCGGCCAATGCGGCAGCCGCTTGATCGATGCGCAATGTGCCGCCTTGAGCGACCTGGTGGAGGATGCGGTGGCCGTTTTCCGGCACGGATACGCGGCAGAAGAGGGCGCTGTGTTTTCCGGGCCTGGCATCGGCGGCGATCTCAACGGGGAAATGCACTTCGGCCTGGCCATGTGGAAAGGATACGGGCGGGGTTTTGGCTCCGTGCGGCAGCCCTAACAACTCGGCGCTGGCCGTGCCGGTGAAGTTCGCGGTGTAATCGATTTTGCAGATCATGGTGACCGGCCTGCCTTGCGCGGTGGCCGCCATATCGATGGTCATGGCGAGATAGGGTTCCGCGATGCGCAAGGGCACCAGAGCGGTGGAAACCTGCACCGGCCCCCGGGGAGTTTTGGCCTCACCCACCACGCAGACCTGCCACTCGCCGGGAGCGGCGTCGGCGGTGGCATTGATCTCGTAGAGCGCCTCCAACTTGTCGCCGGGCAGGGTGATGTTGGCCGGCGTGCCGATCCCCGGAGGATTCCAAAGGAAACGCAGGGTGATGGGCTCGGCATATCCTTCCTTGCGGGTGGCGCGGACTTTCAGATGCAGCGTCCCGTTTTTCACGATCGGGATGGGAGGCGCTTCGAGTTCGAGAAGAAACGGCGCTTCATCGATCACCGCCACCGCGATGCGGTCGGATTCCACTGAGTGATAGGAGCCCTGATTGTTCACCTCCACATGATGGACGATATCGCGCAGCCAGCCTTCCAGCGGAGGCGCGTCACCGGCGGACTTCACCTTGAAGCGGTGCAAGGCACCTGCCAGCGGAGCATCCGCGGCTGCCTCGAAAACGACTGGCGCGGCATTTGCCGAACGCGGGATCAGAGGGGCGTTCAACGATACTCCGGCGGGCAGGCTTTCGGCTTCGAATTTCAAATCGCAGCCGATGTTTTCGCGTGTAAAATTGACCACGGTGGCATAGCGGTTGCCGCGCGGCACGCTGATGACCTTGCCTTTCTGCGAGTTGTTGCGCTCGACGACCGGCAGCGAGCCGCCGATGGCGGCGCTGCGGCGGGTGACTTCGAGGCGATAGGTGAAATCCGGGCCGCCGCGCTGCAAATGATCGCGGATCACGGCGTGGTATTCGCCATCCTCCGGGGCTGCCCACTGGAGGATCGGATCAAGGCCGCCCTGGTCATCGTTGTTGGCGAGGTTCTTGCCCTTGGCATCGCGCACGTCGAGCACCGCATCCAGCGGTGAGCGGAGATCGCGGGCGAGCACCTTGAGTGTTAGGTTTTCACCCTTGGCCGCCTTGAAACGGATGAAATCAACATCCTGCCCGCCGCCGATGATGCCTTGCATGGCAAATGGAATCTCCGGTGCCGGACTCGCCTCCTTGACGCTGGCGTTGGGTTCCACCTCCTTCGCGGAAGCCAGCGGCGAGACCATGATCCACAGCGGAGAAGGCGGGTGCATGCCATCGCGGGATGGAAACAAGGCGAAGCGCCCGCTGACATCGCCGGGAATCGTGATGGCCTCGGTGAACTCTCCGGCTGGGTCGCCGATGAATTTGAACTCCACCGTTTCACCCGGCTTGGCACCGCTCGGAAACACCGCCGTCGGGCGGGTGAAAGTACCGACGCTCAGTCGATACTGGCAGGCATCGCTGCCTTCGTAGGCCGCCTCGCGGACGATCACGCGGTAGTCGCCGTCCTCGGGAATCAGGACCGAAACAAAGGAGTCGGTGCGCAGAAGCGGAGCATCGTCGCAGGCGGCGATTTCAAAGCCTTTGGCGTCGACGATGGCCACATGGCTGTCAAACATCGTCCGGCCAAGACGCATGGCCTCCACCTCGGCGCTGAAGCGCTGGCCCTTTTTCAGGCTGCAGACGTAGTAGTCCACATCCTCCGCCTTGGCGACTCCCTGGATGGTGGTATTAGGTTCTATCCGCTGCGCCTGTTCCGGCGTGTCGTTGGGATCAACCTCGTTCACGGTGGGAAACTGGCCGACAAAAAACGAGCGCTGGAAGGTGATCCCGCCATTGCAGCGGATGCGGAACTGGTGCTCGCCGAGCGGCGCATCCGGCCGGATGAAAATGTTCGCGGTGGCGTGCTTGTCGTTTTCCGCCGCGAGCGCGCGGACCTCGATGCCCGGCTGGTAGGCGAGCAGTTCCTGCAAGCCATCAAGGCGTTCGCCATGGAAATGCATCACCATTTCCGTTCCGCGCTGTCCGCCGCAGGGCTCGATCCGGGTAAGAACCGGCGAGAATCCGGCCAAGGCCGTTCCACAGCAAAGCAGCGCGACTGTCAGGCGGGCGATCATGCTTTTTTGGCAAGCAGCGCGTCGATCACCTGGCCGTCGGCGATGATTTCGATGGGCCGTCCGCCGGGAGCCATCAGCTCCTTGTCAGCGGTGATGCCGATCTGGTTGTAGATCGTGGTGGAAAGGTCTGTCACAGTGAGTCCGTCGGTATCGACTGCTCCGCCGAGGGCGTCCGACGCACCGTAAACATGGCCTTGTTTGAAACCGCCGCCGGCCATCATCACGGAGAACACATTCGGCCAGTGGTCGCGGCCGCCGGTCGGATTGATTTTCGGCGTGCGGCCGAATTCCGTGGTGACCATGACGAGGGTGGAATCGAGCATGCCGCGGCGTTCGAGATCGCGGATCAGGCTGGCGATGGCCTTGTCCACCGGCGGGAGCTGGGTTTCGATACCGGCCTTGAGGTTGTCGTGGTGATCCCAGCCGCCGGCGGTCAGTGAGACGAAGCGGGTGCCGGCTTCGATCAGGCGGCGGGCCAGCAGCATGCGCATGCCGGCTTCGGTGCGGCCGTATTCGTCCTTGATGGCATCCGGCTCGGCTTTGAGATTGAACGCCTCGCGCGCCTTTTCCGAGGCGATGAGCTTGTAGGCATGCTGATAGAAGGCGTCCATCGAGTCGATGGCATCGGATTTCTCCAGTGCGCGGAAATGGGAATCCACCGTTTCCAGCAGCGAGCGGCGGCGCGAGAAGCGGAACTCGTCGCAGCCGCCGGGCAGATTGAGATCGCGCACTTGGAAATCACCCTTGGCCGGATCCGAGCCGATCGCGAAGGGGCCGTATGCCGAGGAAAGATAACCGGAGCCGGCGAACTCATTCGGCACGGTGGGCACGCAAACGTAGGGCGGCAGGTTGTTTTGCGAACCGAGTTCGTGCGAAATCACCGAGCCATAGGAGGGATACTCCAGCGCCGGCGACGGGCGGTAGCCGGTGAACATGTTCTGGGTGCCGCGCTCGTGGGCGGCCTCGCCGTGGGACATTGAGCGGATGATCGTCAGCTTGTCGGCGATTGCCGCGAGGTCCTTCATTTTCTCGCCGAACTGGACACCGGGCAGCTTGGTGTCGATCGCACCGAAAGGCCCGCGGTATTCGGCTGGGGCGTAGGGTTTCGGATCGAAGGACTCCTGATGCGCCATGCCGCCGGGCAGGAAAACATGGATGATGCCTTTCGCCACGCCTTCACGCGTCTCGTAGAATTTCTGCGCGCCCAGCGCCTGCTGGCGGAGGAACTGCGGTAGCGTCAGGCCGAGCCCACCGAGCAGGCCGACATGGAGGAACTCGCGGCGCGACACGTAGCGGTCGAGCGGATTGCCGGGGCAGATCGGTTTCATGGGCGTGATTGTTGCAAAAACAGGATACGGCGGTGAAGCGGAACACTATTTCATAGGATTGAAATGAAAACAGCGGGAAAAAACGAACGGAACGAATGCGGTATCCTACGCTCGTATTTCCTCCCAAGGGTGGACACAAAAAGGCGGGAGCGGACACCGCCCCGGCCGTGATGCGGGTGGAAATCTCAGCCCTTCGTGAAATCGAGGCCGGGATCACCATCGGGTGCGCCGACGAGCGTGAAGTGCAGCCTGGAGCCTTCCTTCATCTCGATGGCCGAGACCATCTGGGTATCGTCCGAGGTGAGGACGAGCAGGCCCTTGTCATTGAGGCCGTAGGTGCCCTTCAGTTCGGACGACTGGCCGCCGTTCATGAAAACCCAGGTGTAGTCGCCGCCTTCGGTCATGGTGAAGGTGACCTTGCCGTCCGCGCCGCGATCGCTCACCCAGGTGCCGACGAGTTTCTCGCTCGGAACGGGTGCGGGTTGGGCGGGTGCTTCGATATCCGACTCGCCGCCATCCGGGATGGAGGATTTTGTCAAATCACGAAGCTGGCGCGAGATGGAGTCGGCAGGCTGGAGTTCCGCGGCTTTGGAAAACTCCGCGTAGGCTTTTTCCATGTAGTCGCAGACCATGTAATGATATCCCAACAGGAACCTCGCATCGGCCTTCTCAGGAGAGTTTTTTGCATAACTCTCAAGATCGCGGAGTTGCCCGGCGTAGGTTTCAGAGTCGTTGTAGAGGCCGATCATCGTTTCCCAAGCCCACCCTGGGCCGGAGGCGAGCACGGGATTGAGCACTCCGGCGGCGTCCGAGTATTTGCCAAGCGCGAAGAAGACCAGCGCGCGGTATTCATGCAGCGTGACGTCACCGGGGGTGTGGCCGATCGCTTCATCCACGGCCTTCGAGGCGGTGAGGTAGTCACCTAGCTTGAAGGCGGTGCGGGAGCGGTCGAGCGCTTCGTTGGACTTGGTTTCGGCGAGTTCCGCGGCCTTTTCCTCGCCGGGAGGGTTGGCGGCGGCGGTCACTGAGACCGGCTGGGTGTAGCTGATCGAAGACTTGCCGCCATTGTATTGCACGGGCGGTGCCGGATAGGGATTCCGATAGGATTGATACCCCATGTCATAGATCAGGTTGCCAAGGCTCCAGACGGCGATGCCCCACATGAAACCCGAGGCGAAATCATCGTCATCGTGATACCAATGACTGTGGTGGTAATGACTGTTATAGCCATATTTCCAGTGGCCGTGATGCCAGTTGTGGCAGTTGCCGGCTCCCCACCACGGACGCGCGCCCCAATAATTCGGGCGGTAGGAGAAGTTGTTGCTGTGGTGGAAATTGTTATTGATGTTGACGTTCACATTGTTGCCCCAGACCCCGTGATTGCCCCCCCATCGGTTGTTATCCCAGTTGCGCCGATTGGCGGGCAGGGTGGCCGGTCGGTTGAGTCCGACGTTGTGGCGGCCGATGTTCACCTTGTCGATGTGGACGCGATTGCGGCTGTTATCGATCCTGATCTTGTCGCGGTCGATGTTGGTCGGACGATCACGATCACCGAGATTAGGGCGTTTGTCCGCACGGTTTGGATAGCTGACCATGCCGGGCAGCGTCGAGGGACGGTTGGTTCCGGGGCGGTCCAGGGAAGGACGCTTGTCGGGTCGCGTAAACTCGGGTCTGCGGTCCGGCAGCTTGCCGGGGAGAGTTTCCGGGCGTTGCGTCGGGCGGGTGAGTTCGGGTTTGCGGTCCGGCAGATTTCCAGGGAGGGTTTCTGGCCGTTGTGTCGGACGGGTGAGCTCGGGTTTGCGGTCCGGCAGCTTGTCGGGGCGGGTTTCTGGCCGCTGGACCGAAGGTTTTTGAACGGAAGGACGTTCGGTCGGCCGGGTGGTGGGTCGGCTTTCGGGACGTGTGGTGGGCTTGGCTTGCGGGCGGGTGACGGGTTTGGGCTGTGGCCGTGAGGAGGGGCGCTCCATTTTGGAACCGGTCATCGGGCTGCGTTTGTCCGGCTTGCTGCTGCTGCGCTGTGGGGCGGATGTTTTGGAGCGGCTGCCACCGTCATGATCGCGATCACCACGATCACCGCGGGCGTCTGCGGTGGACGCGATCAACGCAAATCCGAAAAGAAGGGAAAGGAAAGTGGGAATTAGTTTCATAACTGGAATCGGATGGGTGTTAGTCTTCGCTGGGTTGTGGTGCCTGGCGGACGATGCGCAGGGTTTTGTCTTCTTGCTTTTCACCATCAATCACGCGGTTGGTGGCGGTCCAGATGAGGGTGTCCTTGCCTTCCGTGGTGAGTTCCTGGTTTGCATTGAGGGTTTCGCCTTCGGCGGTGGTGCCTTCGGAACGAATCAGCCAGCCGGTCTCGGTGGGCGTCCATACCCCGTGGGTCGATCCACCGGCGGCATCGAACATCCAGGAAACGATGGATTTCCGCGCGGCGTCCCAACCGATGCGGATGTCGCCTTCCTGTGGCTCCGAGTCGGCGGCGGTGGTGAGCATTTTCCCTGATAGAAACCTGCCGGTGGAGTCCCAGCCGAAGGCGAGGTCGAGCTGGACGCCATCACTGGTGCGGCTGGTCCACTCGCCTTTGAGGACTTCGGCGAGGTCGCAAAGCTGGCCGGCGGCTCCGGTGACATCCTTGATGCTGCGTGTGCTGGCGATCCGCCAGGCTCCGGCGGCGTCCTTCATGAGCACCGCCGTGTAGGTGGTCGATCGCGGCGGAGCCGTTTCGTCGTCAGCCGGGGTGAGATGGTAGGTGCCGTCCTCGATGGCGAGACCCGGGGCGACGAGTCGAACGGAATCGACCTCGATGGCGATCTGGGGAGGAGTATCGGCGAAAATTTCCTCATAACGGGCCTGGATGTCGCCGCTGCCCGAGGTGGGATTGGTTCCTGATAGATCGGCCATTTCACCGTCCTCGGTGAAGAGTGCCGCGATGGCTGCTGCGTCTTTTTTGTTATAGGCGGTGACGAAATCAGACGCGGCCATCCGGAGTCCGGCGATCTCGGGCGTGGGTTCCTGTGCGCGGACCCGCAGGGTGCAGACCAGGGCGAGACAGATGATGATGCTGGTTTTCATGGTGGAGTCAGTTGGTGTTCATTGCTGATAGAATCCCGGAGGAGCCGGTACCCCATTTGGAGATGCATTTCATCATGGTGGGAACGGGCACATCCACCGGATGCACGCGTTCGGAAGGCATGATGAGGATGGATCCGGCCATGGGGGTGGGCACGGAGGGGATGAAGACCGTGGAGCGCCCGCAATCATGGGTCTCGATCAGGAACGCGGGTGTCAGGCAGCCGTCCTCGATCTCGATGAGCGCGGGTTTGAAACCTTCCTCCGATTCGAAATCGGCGACCTGGTTGGCGATGTTCCGCAGGGAGATATATCCCGGGATTTTATGTAGCACGGTTTGTTCAATCGCGCGCCCTGCCAGTTTTCCAATTGCGGTGTGGAAAAGCAGTCCCACCGCGAAACAGGTCAGGATGAATGCCAGGATCGACCATGGCATCGGGTGATTGACGCCATCCGGCATGGCGACGGTGATCGGCTTCACAAGCCCCCTGAGATGCAAGAGGACCTTGATGAAGAGGAGTGACGCCAGCCATGCAGGAAACACGATCAAAAGTCCGGTTACAAAAACCGACTTGATGGAGTTGAAGATATTTTTCACAGGCTTATTTCAATGCGACCTTCACGGTGCTGATCTTGCCGTCGAACCTGTAAGGCCGGCGCTCGGCGTAGGCCTCGGCGACGGTGGAGCCGAGGTCCATGCCGATATCGAGGCTCTCGCTGGCGGTAAAGGCCGCGGGCACGGTGCGTTTGAGTTCGGTTTTCCCGATCTCGGTGCCATCCACGGTGATCACCGCGGTGCCGGGCTTGCCGGGGCCGGCGATGGTCGTATCAATGACGATCTTGTGCTTGCCTGCGGCCAGTGGTTTTTCACTGCGGGCTTCGTATTGCTCGATGATCATCATGTTGTAGAGATAAACGACGTAGCCTTTGTCCATGTAGAGCGCGAGGCCGCCGCCGGAACCGCCGAGGGCGTAGAGCACGCCGCTCGCGTTGTCGCCGCATTCCAGGTCGATCTCCACCACGTTGCTCTCGCGGCCGAGACCGGGTGCTGTGAATTCGGGCATGCGGCGGGTGTTCTCGGTGAAAGTCCAGCTCCGGTAAGGTGTGGAGACGCGGTCTTGAGGGCGCATGCGGAGCCAATTGCCCGCACCGATCGGGAAGGCGTGGTTGTCCTCGGAGAGGACGAGGAATTCCTTCTGGAGTTCCGCGAGTTTTTCGG
Source organism: Luteolibacter sp. (assembly GCA_030696085.1). Lineage (GTDB taxonomy): Bacteria > Verrucomicrobiota > Verrucomicrobiia > Verrucomicrobiales > Akkermansiaceae > Luteolibacter. Next base: position 19,354 of record JAUYNL010000090.1, on the reverse strand, counting down.
GGTTGGAGGCGGCTAGGTTGTTAGCTTGGGAGAAATCCTCCTTGATGTTGAAAAGCTCCCACTCGTCAGTGGCGGAGTCCCATTTGGCGAGGCGCGGCAGCGAGGCGGGTGTGTTCCACGGATAGAGCGGGCCGAAGGCGCAGGCCATCCAGCCGTCCTTGTAGATGGCGCGGCTGCCGTTGTTGTCGAAGAACTGCACGGTGTTAGCCGGGGGCGTGTCGCCCTTGTCAAAGGTGGCTGCGAAGCTGTGGCCGTCGATTTTCATCTGGTCCAGGCCGTTCACCGTTTTCGGTGGTGTGATCTTCAGCAGGTCATAAATCGTAGGCACCACGTCCGTGCAGTGGGCGAATTGGGAGCGCACGGCTTTGTCCGGCTTGATGCCCTTCGGCCATGAAATGACGAGCGGATTGCGGGTGCCGCCGAAGTGCGCGGCGACGAGCTTGGTGCTGCGGAACGGCGTGCATCCGGCCCAGGCCCAGCCGGCGTGATACATGTTGTCGGTCTTTGGCGAACCGAGTGCGGGCAGGCCGCCGAGTTTGTCGAGTGCGGCGATCTGCTGCTCCACGGTGTTGGCAATGTTGTTCTGGGCTAACAACTCGCTGATGGAGCCTTGCTGGCCTTCGGAGCTGGAGCCGTTGTCGCCGACGATGTAGAGGATGAGCGTATTCTCGCGCAGGCCGCGTTGTTCCAAGCCGTCCACGATGCGGCCGACCTGCACGTCGGTGTGTTCGACGAAGCCGGCGAAGAGTTCCATGCCACGGCGTTGGAAATCGCGTTGGTTTTCAGGGATGTCCGACCAGGCGGCCATCGTTTCGTCGCGCACCGTCAGATTTGTGCCGGGCGGGATGATGCCCATCTCAAGCTGACGCTTGTGGACGCGTTCGCGATAGGCGTCCCAACCGTCGTCAAACTTGCCTTTGTATTTGTCCGCCCACTCGGGGAAAATGTGATGCGGGCCGTGGACCGCGCCCGGTGCCCAATACATGAGAAAGGGTTTGTCAGGAGCATAGGACTGGCGGTCGTCGATCCATGCGAGGGCCTTGTTCACCATGTCTTCGGTGAGGTGATACTTCGGATCGTCGTGCGGCGGTTCGACGGTGTTGTAGTTTTCCACGAGTCGCGGTTCCCACTGCGAGGTCTCGCCGGCGAGGAAGCCGTAGAAGTAGTCGAAGCCATAGCCGTTAGGCCAGCGGTCCTTCGGTCCCATGTTGGTGGTTTCGGTCGCGGGCGTGTTGTGCCACTTGCCGAAGGCGGAGGTGCGGTAACCGTAGTGATGCAGCACTTCGGCAACGGTCGCGGCCTCCTTCGGGATCACGCCGGTGTAGCCGTCGAAAGCCACCGCGCGCTCGGCGATGGTGCCGGAGCCGACGCGGGTGTGGTTTCTGCCTGTCAGCAACGCGGCACGGGTAGGCGAGCAGATGGCGGTGGTGTGGAAGGCATTGTAGCGCAGTCCCTCGTTGGCGAGCTTGGTGAGCGTCGGCGTGTGGACCTCGCCGCCGAAGGTGTCCGCCACGCCGAAGCCGATGTCGTCAAGCAGCACGATGAGGATGTTGGGTGCGTCCTTCGGCAGGCGCTGCGGCTGCGCGGGCCATTTCATGGTGGAGTCCTGGAGGCGGGGCTTGGCCACGCTGTCGGACATCGGCGTGGGTGGAAACGGCAGCACGGAGCCGTCGTCGGGCGTCGCGGCGGAGACAGGCACGCTGAGAATTGCGGATAGCAACAGGAGGTGGAGTTTCATTTTGGAATTTTTTGATGGTTACAGGATGAATCCTCAGCACGCCGAATCGATAGGTATAAAAGCGGTTTGAATCAGATGTCCTTTTTTGGAGTTCCCGCCATCAGCGGATAGACGATGCCGGCCAGCGCGGCACCGACGATCGGTGCGATCCAGAACAGCCACAACTGAGCCAGGGCCCAGCCGCCGACGAATACCGCGGGGCCTGTGCTGCGGGCTGGATTCACTGACAGGTTGGTGACCGGGATGCCGATGAGGTGGATCAAGGTCAGGCCAAGGCCGATGGCGATGGGAGCGAAACCCTGCGGTGCGCGTTTGTCGGTGGCACCAAGAATGATCAGCAGGAAGAAGAACGTGAGCACGATCTCCGCAACTAGCGCCGCGACCATTGAATATCCGCCTGGGGAGTGTTCGCCGAAACCATTGGACGCGAAACCGCCCGCTGTGCTGAATCCGGCCTTACCACTTGCGATCAGATACAAGACCCCGGCTCCCGCCAGACCGCCTAGCACTTGGGCGATGATGTATGGAAGCGCTTCTTGCTTCGGGTGGCGGCCTGCAACGCACAATCCAATGGTGACGGCGGGATTGAGATGGCAGCCGGAAATGTGACCGATGGCATAGGCCATGGTCATCACGGTGAGGCCGAAGGCGAGCGAGACGCCGACGAAGCCGATTCCGAGTTGTACGGGCGACGCATCGTTGGTAAGGAAGAGTGCCGCGAGGACCGCGCTGCCGCAGCCGCCGAAGACGAGCCAGAAGGTGCCGAAAAACTCGGCGATCAGTTTGTTTCTCATGTGTGTGGTATGTTGTTGTTGGAGATGAGCTGGAAACAGAGGATTCCTACTTTTTCAGATACTTGATCGTCGTGGTGCCGATGGTGCCATTGAAGGCGAAAGGTGCCTGGTCGAAGTAGTCGAGCGAGACTGGCGAATCGAGATCCGTGCCGATGTCGAAAGTCGCGTTGGAAGTGAAGTGGAGCGACATGGCGGATGGGACCTGGGCTTTCGCCACCTCCTTGCCGTTCACTTTGAGCGAGACATCCATCGGCCCGCCGATCTTGGCGGTTAGTTTCGATTCGACTTCGACTTTGATTTTTCCGGTCGGCAGCTTGTCCTTGGACTTGAGCTTGGTGCGCTGGACTTCGAACAGGTTGAACTCATAACAGAGGAAACCGTCTTTCACGTAGCAGGTGACGCCTCCGGAGAAACCGGCGAGCGCGTAAAGCACGCCGTTTGCGTTTTCAGGAACGTCCACTTCCATGGTCACCAGGCTGTCCTGCTTGCCGAGTTTGGGGGCGGCGGATTCCGGCATGCGGGTGATGGGGGCATCGAAAGTCCACTCGGTGAGTGGCGATGCGGGCGCGTCTTCCGGGTGGAACAGCGCGGTGGACCACAAACCGCCACCGATGGGCAGGTTTTTGTTCTTCGTGGATTCTACTAGGAAAAGCAGTTTCATTTCCTCCAGCTTCTTGGGGTTGCTGGCGGCTAGATCGTTTGCCTGACTCCAGTCTTCTTCGAGATTGTAGAGCTCCCATTTGTCGGTTAGGGGCGACCATTCCTTCACACCTTTCGGGATTCCGCCAACCCATGGTTCGCGCGGTCCCGGGGCGCTGGCGAACCAACCGTCATGATAGATCCCGCGGCTGGCCATGATGTCGAAGAACTGGGTTTTGCGGGTACCCGGTGCCTTGGCATCCGCGAAGGTGTAGGCCATGCTCACGCCGTCGATGGAATCCTGTTCGAAGCCGTTCACGACCTTGGGAGGAGTGATTTTCGTCAGTTCATAAATCGTCGGTGCGATGTCGATGACGTGGTGGAACTGCGGCCGTGCGGTCGGGTCCGCCTTGATGCGTTTAGGCCATGAAACGGCCATCGGCTGGCGGGTGCCGCCGAAGTGGGCTCCGACGAGTTTGGTGGACTTGTAAGGCGTGCTGCCCGCCCAGGCCCAGGCGGCGTGATACATGTTGTCGGTCTTCGGGCCACCGAGGGCGTCGAGTCCGCCGAGTTCCTTGAGTGCGTCAAGGTGTTGGGAAATTTTCGTGGGGATGCCGTTCTGCGCGAGCTGCTCGCTGATGGTGCCGTAGAGGCCTTCAGCGGAGGAACCGTTGTCGCCCCAGATGTAGAAGATGAGGGTGTTGTCGAGTTTTCCCTGACGCTCGATTTCGTCGATCACTCGCCCGGCGTTGTAGTCGGCATGTTCGGTGAAACCGGCGAATACTTCCATCAGGCGGCGCTGGAAGGGTTTTTCGTCCTCGGGGATGGAATCCCACGAAGCCATCGATTCCGGGCGCGGTGTGAGTTGCGCGTTTTGCGGGATCCAGCTTTTCGCCTTCGCGCGTGCGAACGTGCGTTCGCGATACTTGTCCCAACCGTCGTCGAACTTGCCCTTGTACTTGTCCGCCCATTCTTTCATGATCTGGTGCGGTCCGTGGGATGCGCCCGGTGCCCAATACATGAAGAAGGGTTTGTCCGGTGCGTAGGCTTTCTGCTCGCGCAGCCAGGTGATGGCGTCCGACGCGATATCGTCCGTTAGATGGTAATCCTTGGGAAGATGCGCGGTGACCGGGCTGGTGTTGCGGGTGAGTGTCGGTTCATACTGAGAGGCTTCACCTGCCAGGAATCCGTAGAAATATTCGAAACCGTAGCCGGTCGGCCAATAGTCGAACGGCCCTTTGCTGGTGATCTGCTCCTCGGGCGTGTTGTGCCACTTGCCCCAAGCGCCGGTGTTGTAGCCGTAGTTTTTCAGCACTTCGGCGACCGTCGCGGACGATTTCGGGATCGTGCCGCTGAAGCCATCGAAATCATTCGCGATCGCCGCGATCTGGCCATTGCCGACGCGCGTGTGGTTGCGTCCGCAAAGCAAGGACGCGCGGGTCGGGGAGCACATGGCGGTGGAGTGGAAGCGGTTGAACGAAACGCCCAGTTTTGCCACGCGATCCAGCGTCGGCGTGTTGATTTCTCCGCCATAGGTGGATGGAGTTCCCGGTCCCACGTCGTCCATCAGGATGATCAGGATGTTGGGCGCGCCTTCGGCCAGGCGTTTCGGCTCGACGCGTTTCTTATAGGTGGAATCCTGAATCGTCAGTCCCGCCGTGGAGCCGGAGGGCACGGGCGGGAAGGGGAGGATTTCCTGCGCGCCGGCCACAGGGCATAAGAACGTGCCCAGTGCGAGGCAAACGAGTTTGGTTTTCATGGTGATGCGGTTCAAGTGAGGTTAGTGTTTCAAATCCCATGCTTTGAGTTTTTTCGCCGCCGTGCCGAATGGGCCGAGTTGGTAAACGGCCGCTCCTGCGGGTGAAAAGGTGAATGCTTCAAATGGCTCCTGGAGCATCCGGTCGAGGTATTCCTTGGGCGCGACGCCGGTGCTGACGTGGGGATTGAAGTTCGCTCCGGAATACTTCGGCACAAACGCGGAAACATATCCGATGAGGGCATTGTCGGTGGCTGCATCATCGTGCGGCGCGGTGAACGCGCCGATGGGGCCGGCTTCCGCCAGATAGGGCTTCACCGCGGCGATGATGTCCGCCTGGAGTTTGAGGATTTCCGGCGTCGGCTTCGCGCAGATCCCGGCCACGCCCGTCGCGCCGGCAGGGGCGTAGTAGTATTTGAAGGCCTCCAGCTTCATCGAGGTCACATCCGCGGCGGCCAGCACCCTGCCGGCGGCGGCATAAAGCTTGTCGATATCCGCGGTGCGGGCGAAGCACTGGAGCATCGTGATGTGCGGCGTGTGGGCATCATCGAGGGAGAAACCTTTCGGATAGGCCTTGAGCAGGCGGGCGTTGTTCCCGGCGGAATGTTTGAGCATCGTGGCATCCGGCTCTAGCAGGATGTCGATGGCCGTGACCTCCGACGGCGCGGCGGGGAAGACTTGCTTCCAATCGTCCTTCATGCTGACCACGGTCCAGCCGTCCTTCTTCGCATGTTCTTCCAGCGCGGGCGTGAAGTAACCGTATTTCACATCCGGCAGCCCGCGCGCCGGGCCATAGGCGAATTCGCGGGCGGCGTCATCGTGCAACACGAGCAGTTCGAAGCGCGCGCCGCTGCCGCCTTGCGCGTATTCGAGCATCTGCTGGTCACCCACGGAGTTTCCGAACGCGGCGATGGGCCGGCGGCCGATGTGCTGGTTGATGCCCACGGGTTTGTCTGCCTTGTCGTCATTGAAGTTCAACTGCGGCAGGCGCACGAGCACGGCCTTGCCGTCGCGCAGCTCGAACTTCGTCTTCATGCTGCTGCCGACGACTTGTTCCGGCGGGATGCCATAGGCCGCTTCCGTCCACGGACGCATGAACTCGATGCCGCCGCCGGAGACGATGAAGTTCTTGAAGCCGTTGGCGCGCAGATAGGCGAGCACCTCGAGCATCGGCTGATAGGTCATGTCCACGAAGCGCTTGCCGGTCTGCGGATGTTTCGCGGTGGTGATCCAGTCTTTGACCTGCTGCGCGAACTCGTCAGTGGTCATGCCGGTGTGTGTGGCCATGAAGAGTTCCATGAGCCCGTGATCGCCGCTGCCTTCGAGCGCAGCTTTCACATCGCCCCGGAGCAGCGAGGCGAACGGCTCCTTCTCTTTCCACTCGGGATGCTGAGGCGAGAGCGCTTTCACCCGGTCCGCCACATAGTAAAACTGCACTGGCACCGGCTGTTCGCACCAGAGCGTGCCGTCGTTGTCATACACGGCAATGCGTTCGGGGACGGGCACGAAATCCGGCGAGCCTGCTTTGGTCACTTTCGTGACGAAATCAATGATCGACTGCTTGGCCTTGCCGTCGTTCCAGGACGGAAGCGGGTCTTCGGCGCGGGCGATGGTTGTGATGAAACCCAGCGTGCAAGCGAGCGCAACAGCGGTGATGTCAGGCTTGTGGTTGATTCTCATCGTTAGAGTGCTGTTGGAGTTGAAATGGGCCGCACCCGAATGGAACAGGTGCGGCCCGGTGATAGGTTCAGTGCGGGCTCACTTGCTGGCTTTGCCCATTTCCTCGATCTGCTTCTGCATTTTCGTCAGGTTGAACGAACCCGCCGTCTGGCTGGCCGGGTAATTCTTGAAGGTCATGAGGAACTTCGCGACCACATCCGTGGCCGGCGTGATGCCGTAAACGTGATCGATCCACCAATCGTTGTAGGTGTTCGAGTTATGCTGGGCTTTTTCCAATGGATCGCGCCGCAGGTTGAAGAGCAGCGGGGCGCGCAGCTCGACGAATGGTTCGCGCCACAGAGACATGGTCTCGGCCCGGTTTTCCATGTAAACGACCTTCCAGTCGTTCACGCGGGCGGCCACGATCTCGCCGATGTCATTTGCATAGATGAACTCCTTGCGTGGCGATTCCTTGGTCTTGCCGCTCAGGTAGTCGAGCAGGTTGTAGCTATCGAGGTGGTTCTTGTAGGTGCGGCCGTTGAGTTCCACGCCCGTGAGCAGCTTTTCCTTGATGTCCGGCGCACCGGCGGCGGCGGCGAAGGTGGTCAGCCAGTCTTCGTGCGAGGCGATGCCGTTGAGCATGGTGCCCGCAGGAATATGGTTAGGCCAGCGCACGAAGCAGGAAACGCGATAGGCACCTTCCCAGTTGGTGTTCTTTTCACTGCGGAACTGCGTGGTCCCGGCATCCGGCCACGAATTGTAATGCGGACCGTTGTCCGTGGAATATTGGACGATGGTGTTGTCCGCGAGGCCGAGCTCGTCGATGACCTTGAGCAACTCGCCCACCTGCATGTCGTGTTCGACCATGCCATCGCTGTATTCGTCCTGCCCGGAAATGCCGCGGTGCTCCGCCTTCACATGGGTGCGGAAGTGCATGCGGGTGCCGTTCCACCAGCAGAAGAACGGTTTGTCGGCCTTGGCCTGGCGGGTGATGAAGTCCTTGGCGGCTGCCACGGTTTCATCATCGATGGTCTCCATGCGCTTTTTGGTCAGCGGGCCGGTGTTTTCAATCTTCTGGCCGCCCTTGCCGTCGGCCCAACAGTGGAGCACGCCGCGCGGGCCGTATTTTTTCAGAAACGCCGGGTCCTTCGGGTAGTCGAGGTTTTCCGGCTCCTCCTCGGCATTGAGGTGATAGAGATTGCCGAGAAACTCGTCGAAGCCGTGCATCGTGGGCAGATGCTCGTCGCGGTCGCCCTGGTGGTTCTTGCCGAACTGGCCGGTGGCGTAGCCTTGCGCCTTGAGCACCGTGGCCATCGTCACGTCGGTCTTCTGCCAGCCTTCCTTCGCGCCGGGCAGTCCGACCTTGAGCATGCCGTTGCGCAGCGGGCATGAGCCGCCGATGAAGGCCGCGCGCCCCGCCGTGCAGCTCTGCTGGGCGTAGTAGTCGGTGAAACCGACGCCTTCCTTGGCGATGCGGTCGATGTTGGGTGTCTGGTAGCCCATCATGCCACGGCTGTTGTAGCTGATGTTCTGGTTGCCGATGTCGTCACCCCAGATGACGAGGATGTTGGGCTTCTTCTGCTGCCCGTATGCGGCAGATCCGAGGAGTGCCAGCCCGAGCACGAGCAGGTTGCGAATTGGTTTCATGATTTTGGTTACTGTGTTTTCACAAGGCGAAATGAGGCGCGGTTCAATACCGGCGAGTGAGTCTTGAGCACGCTGCCATTTTCACCTTGCTTCGCATGAAATTTAAAACGTTGGGAACAGCGCGGTAAAGGTAAACGTGACCTGCCACTCCTCGAGCCCGCGGTCGTTCTTGAGGTTGTATTGTGGATTGATCGCGAAGCGGGTGGGCAGGCCGCCGAGTTTCACCACCTTGCCGAGCTGGATCCCGATCGGCACATCCACCCAGCGGGCGGCATCCCAATCGTAGGTGAACTGGAGATCGCCCGCGCTGAGAGACCAGCCGTCGCCTAGCTGATAGGCAATGACCGGTTGGATCTGGGTGACGGCGGTGTCGCTCCAGAAGACGTTCTGGGTGAAGAGACCGATGTTGAACTTCTTGTTCACCTGCCAGACTCCGCCGACTGCCGGGCCGATGACGAATTCGTCGGGCAGGTCGCCCGTGGTGTCGAAGGTCATCACCGGGCCGATTCCCCAGCGGCCCCAGCTCTCGTTGAAAACCATCAGGTCGAATAGCGAGATCGGCTTGAAGCCCTCCTCTCCGCGGCCGCCGGTTTGAAACGGCATCGTCAGCCGCAGGATGTTGGGCTTGCCGAATGCCTCGAACGGGATGACAGGCCGGAAGGCGAATTGGAAGGCGTCATCCGGCTGTCCGGGAGGAGCCGCGCCATGATAGCCGCCGATGTAGGTGCACTGGAAATTCAGCGCCATCAGCGAAGCCGTCGGATCCGTGGCCTGGCGGGAGAGTTCGTTGTTATCCGCGGCAGAAGCGCAGTGCAACCCTGCGAGAGCTGGCAATAGTTGTCGGAATTTCATGGAAGGCGGTTGAGAGGTTAGAATTTCAAGAGCATCTTGAACCAGACGAGGTCGCCCTCCAGACGCTTCCTGGTTTCGAACTCATGCAGCCATTTCAACTCGGCGATGACATCCTGCCCGCCAATTTTCGTGACATAGGAAACCACCGGACCGAGGCCTGCGGTGCGGCCCTTGAAATCGCCGAAATTCGCACCGGATCCGCTGTCGCCCTCCACCTGCTCATACCAGTAACCGTTGATGCCCGCTCCTGCGAGGCCGCCCCAGAGCGGGAAATGCTGGGCCAGCGTGCCATCGAGGTGGAGCTGGGCGCCCGACTGATAGTTCGTGTCCTCGTTTTCGAAATTGAAATCAGCGCCGAAGAACAAGGATGCCTCGATGCCGTTCTCTTTCCCGAAATACATCACGGCCACCGTCGGCTCGATGGTCCAGAAGTTCTTGCCGGTGTTGGCAAGTTGGCCGACCTCGTATTCGCCGGTGGGCGCGTAGGCGGCGACACGGAAATTGAAGTTCAGATCATCGCAGGCCTTGTAGTTGAGCATGAGCGGCATCAGCACGATGTCACCCAGCCCGTCCTCGCTATCGGAAATGGATTTGGTCAGCTTGCCTACCGTGGCCCCACCGGAAACATCCAGCCAGACATAGGGAATCGTCGCGCTCATGGCGTATGACCAGCCCTCGCCGATTTCAACGGGCGGCCGCCACAGCATAGTGAGTCCTGCGGCAGTGGACTCCGCATCCACGCCCAGCACCGTTAGTCCGGCGATGGGCAGCGGCTGGCCTTTGCTGAAGTCCCCATTGTAGGTCACGAAATTAAAACGCGTGATGAACGTTTCTGCCGGTGGAACCGCATCCGCGAAGGAGGACATAGATCCCGGCAGATAGTGGCCGCTGCCACCTTCCTCCGCACGGACGACGGATGCCAGGGTGAGGAGTAACAGGGGAGCGACGAGTGGTTTTCTGGTAGGTTTGCGAAACATGGCTGGGCGTGATTTGGACCTGGCGGGGCAGGGGAGTGGCTCCAAGTTTGGCGCTTGAATGCACCGGGGGAAAAATCAATGAAGCGGACAGTCTCGATTATTTCCTGTCCATTTCGAGGAAAAACAGTATGCAAATTCGGCAATTGATTCGTCATTTCCCCCTCCCATGCTGCCTCAAGCCGTCAATCTCTCGTTCTCGGACTGCGACTCCTTCAAGGATGTCCTGAAACACGAGGACGCCGAAATCACCCAGATCAGGGCGGGCCGTTTCTTCAACACGATGTCTCTGGTGCCGCTGGAGCGCATGGTTTTCCGCTACGGCACCAAAACGACCCCATGGATCGCCTGCGGAACCGCCGTTCCGGGCCACGTTTCCATGTTGGTGGATCTCAACTATCAGATATTTCCGACCATCAACGGTATCCGTCAGGACAGCGGTCCTCTCGTGCAGCTATATGGTGGCGGATCGGAGCATTGCTCGATGACCACCGAAAGCGGCGAGTATGCGCTGGTACCCATTCCCAATCAAATTGTGGAAAACGCCTTGCGCGATTTGGGGATCGATCACATGCCCGTCGATTCCGGCTGTTTCACGGCCCTGCGACCGGAAAGCGAGACTTTCCGCATGCTCTTGGATACCATCGATTCCCTGCGGACCAGTGCCCGGAGCTCGCCCGAAATGTTTCTATCCGGAGAAGTCCGCCGCACCGCCGAACGGGAATTGATCACCCGGCTCGCCTTGGTGATCGGACCTGCGGCTCCTCCCCATGAACTCAAGCACCGGAACGAGCGCATGAGGGTTTTCCGCAGGGCCCAGTCGTTTCTCCATGAGAAATCCCACGCACCGGTGTATCTCGCCGAACTCTGCGCCGCGACGGGAGTGCCCGAACGAACCCTGCGGGACATTTTCCAGTCGATTCTCGGCGTGAGCCCGTTGAGATACCTCCAGCTCCGGCGGATGCGCCAGGTCCGCCAGGCCTTGCAGCAGGCGGACAGGCTGGATCACAGCGTGAAACAGATCGCGCTGGCCAGTGGCTTCTGGGAACTCGGAAGATTCGCCGTGGAATACAGGCACCTGTTTGGAGAGTCCCCTTCGGAAACGCTGGGAAATGGTGGCGGTGATGCCTGCGGACCAGCAACGACGGCATGATGTTGCATTCGTCCAAGGCCGGATGCTTGTGGTGGGTCGTGGAAGGCCGATTGGAAGATTTCGCCTCAGCGCCCGTGCGGATAGGCCACGCCTAGCGTCTGCCAGCCTGCTGCGGCGAAGCCGGCGGTGGTGGCGGGCGAGAGGGTGCCGGTGTGAACCAGCATTTTGGGCGCGGTGCCAAGGTCGTCGCGCTTTGCAAAATCCGCGACTTGCCCGGTCCAGGTGACGTGATCGACGGGTGCGGGCACTTCCAATGCACCGGCTGCGGTGGTGGCTCCCGGGAGGCGGCCAAGCACGCTGAGGGCCACGTAATCGGCCGCGCCTCCGCGTTGCCGTTCCACCAGGATCGCCAGCGCGCCGATGAGGAAATCCGCTTGTCCGGCCGTGCTGCATGAACTGGCAAGTTGCACGATGTCGCCGCGGCCCCTGGCATGGGAAAGGTCTGCCAAGGAGGTCACAATGCGGTGGCGGCGCGTGGTGCTCAGAATGCGGCTCAATTGAAAGGCCTTGATGTCCGCTTCGCTGACTCCCATGGCGCTGAGGGATTTCGCATCGCGCAGGGTGAGTTCCGCCTGGGTCAGGGCGTAGGTGTCGTCCGGGATTCCGACCATGTTGGTGGCGGCCACGGCGACGCCGGCGGAGGCCACGGCCGCGCCGATGCGCAGCGGCAGCCCGCCCGCGAAGAATGCCCAGGTCACCTTGTCGATTTCCTCCTGAAGGCGGGCGTTGTCCGAGTAGGGATCCACGCCGAGTTGCTTCGCGGTGTCGAGCCGCGCCTTGTCGAAACCGGCGGCGTTTTTGGCTGCCTCGCCGATGCCCCGGCCGGCTTGTGATGCGGCGGTGCCGGAATCCACCTCGCCGGTGGAGGCCTCATGGATCTGCTCTCCGGCCCGTTCGGCTCCGCGCTGGATGGAGGTGCCGATCTTGCTGAAAAAGTGGCCCACGGTTTTGGGCGCTTGTTTCGCCGCGCGCACGGGGTCCTTGACGATGTTTTTCACCGCATCGATGGGTTGGTTGATCGAGCGCTTCAAGCCTTCGGCAAACAGATCGCCCTTGCTGGTTTCCACCAGTTTGCGGATGGCGTCCGCTTCGACGATCCGGCTTTTTGCCTGGGGCACGCCGACGGCATCGAAGGTGCCGAAGTCGGTATCGATTTCAAAGTGGGCCATGAAACCATCCGTTGCGACTTGTTCGCGGACGCGGTGCGAGGTCCCGCGCAGCATGCCGGCGGGCAGGAGATCGGCGGCATTGAGCAGCGCGCCCTGCTCGTAGGCGGCGGCAGGCGCGTCCTGTGCGGCAGCGGGCGCGAGCATGGCGGCGCAGGCGATGGGGATGAAAAGTGTGTGTTTCATGGTGATATGATGACCCGCGAATCCAATCAGTCCGCCGCAGGCTCCGCCACCTCGAAATGTGAGAAAGTTGGGCGCGAAAAAGCCCGGGGTGTTTCCACCCCGGGCTTTTGATTGACTGGAGTTTCCGTGTATCCGGAAGGATTACTTGAGGACCTTCATCTTGTTGACGCCGAAGATCGCGTCATCACCGAGTTCTTCCTCGATGCGGAGGAGCTGGTTGTATTTCGCGATTCTATCCGAACGGCTCATGGAACCGGTCTTGATCTGGCCGCAGTTGGTGGCGACGGCGATGTCCGCGATGGTGGAATCCTCGGTCTCGCCGGAACGGTGGCTGAGCACGGAGGTGTAGCCGTTTTCCTTGGCAAGTTCCACGGCGTCGAAGGTTTCGGTGAGCGTGCCGATTTGGTTGACCTTGACGAGGATGGAGTTGGCGACACCGGTGTCGATGCCCTTCTTGAGGTATTGGGTATTGGTGACGAAGAGGTCGTCGCCGACGAGCTGGGTGGTCTTGCCGAGCTTGTCGGTGAGGACTTTCCAGCCGGCCCAGTCGTTTTCATCGCAGCCATCCTCGATGGAGATGATCGGATATTTTTTCTGAAGTTTGGCGTAGAAGGCGACGAGTTCCGCAGCGGATTTCACAGACTTGTCACCCTTCTTGAAGACATAGGCCTTCTTTTTCTTGTCGTAGAACTCGGAGCTGGCGCAATCGAGCGCGATGGCGATCTGGGTTCCGACCTTGTAGCCGGCGAGTTCGATGGCCTTGCAGATGGTGGCCAGCGCGTCGTCCGCATCCTTGAAGTTCGGGGCGAAGCCGCCTTCGTCACCGACGGCGGTGGAAAGACCGCGGTCATGCAGGACTTTTTTCAGGGTGTGGAACACTTCGGCACCATAGCGGATCGCCTCACGGAAAGTGGGAGCGCCGATGGGCATGATCATGAATTCCTGGAAGTCGATGGGCGCATCCGAGTGGGCACCGCCATTGATGATGTTCATCATCGGGACGGGCAGAACCTTGGCGTTCGGGCCGCCGAGGTATTTGTAAAGCGGGATGCCGACTTGTGAGGCGGCGGCTTTGGCGACGGCCATGGAAACGCCGAGGATGGCATTGGCTCCGAGCACCTTCTTGGTGGAGGTGCCGTCGAGTGCGAGCATGGCGGCATCGATGGCGGATTGTTCGGTGGCATCGTAGCCGAGGATGGCGGGCGCGATCTTGGAGTTCACGTTTTCGACGGCCTTGAGCACGCCTTTGCCGAGGAAACGCTTCTTGTCGCCGTCGCGGAGCTCGACGGCTTCGTTTTCGCCGGTGGATGCGCCGGATGGCACGGAGGCGCGACCGATCGCGCCACCTTCGAGGTGTACGTCAACTTCGACTGTGGGATTGCCGCGTGAGTCGATCACTTCGCGGCCGCGGATTTCAACGATGGTGGTGTATTCCATGATGTGTTTGCTTGTGTGTGGGAGGGGGGTGAAATGAGGCCGGTTACAGGCCATGATCAAGAAAAGAGGGGGAAATGAGCAGCAATTGGGAGAATAGGAGTGCCCGAATGGGAATCTCAAATCTCAAATTGGCTCAGGGATTGTAGGGCCTGATGGATTTTACGGTGAGTGTCCGCATCTGCTCGCTGGCTTCGTCGCGCACCTGGACGGTGTCGCCCGGGGCGCGGCCGATGAGCGCCTTGCCGACTTCGGATAGATACGAGACGATCTTTTTGTCAGGATCGGAATCCCATGCGCCCAGCAGGGTCATTTCGACTTCATTGCCGGATGCGTCGGTGAGGGTGACGATGGTGCCGATGTTGACCTTGGAGGCATCGGAGCCCTTGAAGTCGGTGCCGCGCGCGGCGTTGATTTCCTTGTCCAGCGCGTTGCGGCGGTGACCGAGGTATTTTTCCAGGTCCTTGGCGGACTTGTATTCGAAGTTTTCGCGGAGGTCGCCGTAGGAGCGGGCAATCTTGATGTCGCTGATGTTCTGCGGGATCTTGTTGCGGATGATGTCGTCGAGTTCGGCCTTTTTCCTTTCGAGGCTTTCCCACGAGACGAGCAGGGCTTCTTCGGGACGCTTGGCGTTGCTGCCGTTGACGAGTTCGGCGGTTTCGGGACGGGCCCTGATGATGCGGGCCATCAGCGATTTTTTCTCAAGATCGGCGAAGACCGGGCAGTCGAGCAGGCGGCGGGCGAAATTGCGGGTTTCGTTGACATCCATGATGCCGACGAGATCGGTCAGGAGGTTCTTGTCATCGCCTAACAGGCTTTGCAGGCGTGAGGTCTTGCGCGGGCCGTCGGAAAGGTGGTCGTTTTCCAACAGGTTGAGAATGGAGGCTCCGACATCGGCACTGAAGACTTCCGAGGATGCGGATTTGCGCTCGCGGCAGACCCAGATGAGGGCATCGGAGCCGAGATCACGGCGGGCGATGGCCGAACGAAGGTGGGTGACAAGGGCGGGCAGCTCGCCACACTCCAGCAGGATGCGGGCGATTTCCGTCACGCCGCGCGCACCGACGCGGTCGAAGACGCGGACGATTTTCTCCACCCAGACTTCGGCGAAGGCATCGGGGAAGGCTTCATAAACGGCGCGTTGGCGGCCGGATGGCAGGGCTCCGGCTTCCTCGGCGAGTTTCACCGGCTCCGCGGAGAGCAGGAGATCGGAGAGGCGCACGGCGGTGGGATCGAGTTCCAGGGTTTTGGAGGAGCCGATCACTTCATCGCGGGCCGCGACGAGTTGCAGGGCCTGGCCGAGTTGGACGCGGGCGGCCTTTTTTGCGCCTTCGTCGATGTCATGGAGCAGGCGTTTGAGGGCTTCGGTATCGTGCTCGAAAGCGCCGATGTCGGCGGCGATGGCTTCGAGGGCGCGGATCATGCCCTTGATGTCACGGGCGGCTTCGAAATCGGCGACGAGGGCCTGGGCGGGAGTTTGATCGCCGGTGCGAAGCACGATGGATTCGGTGCGTTTCTGCGGGACCACGGCGAGGCGGCTTTCGCGCAGCGCCTTTTTGGTGGTATCCCACCATTTTTTGAATCCGGCTTCGGGAATGACGGCACCGCAGAGTTCCTTTTCGAGGGCGTCTCCGCTCATGCTGCCGCCGTGGCTTTGGAGCAGGTGGATGACCAGGTTGATGGGATCGCTCTTGGAGAGGGCGCGGAGTTCTTCGAGTTGCTCGATTTTTTTCGCGCGGAAGTCGTCCCCGGGGATCCACTCGGTCTTTTGGAACGCGAACTGGAGTTCCATGGTCTGGCCGGTGGATTTTTCAAAATCGATGATGATTTTTTTTCCGGGCAGGTCCCAATCGATCACCTTGCCGGCGCCGAAGGATTTGTGAATACAGAAGTTTCCGGGAGCCAATTGGGTAAGGCGCTCGCCGACTGGTTTAGGAATGCGGCCGGCTTCAACCAGCTTCGCCACGTCAGGATGCATGCGGCGCAAGATGGGAAGGCAACTTGGAAAACGCAAGGCATTCCCTCTGGAAATCTTTCAAATGCCGGTGAATCAAGGTTTCCCCCCCGGGGGAGGGACCACGCGGGGCCGCGGTTGGCGGCTGGGCATCATGCGACCGTCGAGCGTGTGATCCAGCCCGCGGCGCAGGGCGAGGACCCGGCGTTTCCATTCCAGCGGGATCTTGTCGAGGCTGCCATCGGCGGGGAGTTTTCCCTCATAAATCAACTCATCCTTGGGGCCTTGGATTTTCACCTGATAGAACGATCCATCGCGGCGCACCTCGGCACGGCCTTCCAGGGTGGAGTAGCTGGCGACTTTTTCCGCCACATTGACCACGCGCATGGGCCCGCCGCACTCGCCGGGCAGGATGGCGGCGTCCATCAGATCGCCAGGGAAGACACTCATCGAGGCGGGGGCCTCGCCGAGTTTTAGGGTGACATCCAGCGGTTTTCCGGAGCGGAAGCCCGCGAGGGTGATTTCATCGCCGGGTTTCGCCAGGCGCAGCAGGGTGGCCAACTGGCTTTCGTTGACGAGCATCTGGTCTCCGAGTTTCCACAGGATATCGAGTTCCTTGAGACCGGCGGCGGCGGCCGGGCCATCCTTGTCGATGGAACGGATGACGAATCCGATGCCGGGTGGCAGCGAGGGAAGGTGGGCGGTGATGGTTTCGTCCGGCTTGGAAACATCCAGGCCGAGCCAGGCGCGCGGCACCTCATGCGGCATCGGCGGCGGCATTGGATGGGGCGATTCGGGCATGTCCTCCGCGCATGAGACCGCGCGGGCAAGCAGGAACGTAATGACCAGGAGGGCTTTCATGTCAGAACGTGCTGATCGGCATGAGCAGAAGCTCCTCCCGCGGCTCGGAAACCTGTATCACGATGCCGGTTTCCTCATCCAGCAGGCTGTTTTCCTCGATCACATTGAGGCGCATGGCGCGCATGGTGCTGCCATCGGGGCTGTCGCGCCAACCTTCGTCGCTCATCGATTCCACTCGGTCGGACTCGCTGACCAGGACGATGTCGGGGCTGGTGATTCCGGCCTCACCGGACGGGGAAAGAGGATGAGCAAGCGGGAAAATCACCGCCGCAGCCGCGAAGGCGGCGGCGATGCCACCGGCGATCAGCGGGAAATGGAAGCGGTGGGGCTTGGGAATCTTTGCCACCGCCGGACCGGCGAGTTCATCGAGCATGGCCTCGATTTCACGCTGGCCGCTCACGCTGAGGGCGGGCGGCATGAGGCGCGCCAGGATGGTTTCGACTGGATCAGGCATGTGCATGGCGGTCCTTCTTGATGCCGCGCAGATCGAGCGCGAGTTGTTCCAATGCGTAGCGGTAGCGGGAAGCCGCGGTATTCGGGGAGATCGCGAGGGTTTCCGAAATCTGCAAAAACGTCAACCCACCCCAAAATTTCATGACCACCACCTCGCGCAGCTTCGGGCTGAGATTCTGGACGGCATTCCGCATCAACACCGCCTCCTCGTCCTCTTCCAGCACCGGATCCAGCCAGACGTCCTGGAAGTCGTTGAGATAAATCACCGACTCCTCGCGTTTCCGGCGGCGCGTCTCGCTGCGGTGGTGGTTGAGCCCGCAGAAGCGGATCGTGGAGAAAACCAGCGGCAGGTCCGGTGGTACATGGGCTTTATCGGCCTGGTGGTGCCACATCCTCAGGACGGCCTCCTGCACGAGGTCTTCCGCATCCTCGCGGCATTGGCTCCAGCCGCGCGCGAAAAGAAGCAGCCGCGGGCCGTTTTCGGCCAGCCACTGTTTCCATGCGGTCGCGGGTGAATGCGTCATGCGAGTGGGTAATGCCCCGGCGCGTGGCTTTTGTCTGGAAAAAGCGTGGACTGCCCGCGGAGTTGGCGGATTTTAGTCGAGAAACCTGATTTTTCCCGGAACCGGCAGGCGACCGGGCGCCATTGCCTCGTGCTGCTCGTCGGTGCAGGAGGAATTGATCGGTGCATCGGGCGCGGTGTCGTTTTCCTGGAGATAGCCGTTTTCGAGCATCCATGTTTCGACTTCCTCGCCACTGATGTCCGGCAGCATGTGGCCGTCGATCTCCACACAGGGTGAGAGCGGCTGGCCGCTGCGCTGTTCCATTTCCCAGCGGAACGCCGGGTTCTTGATGATGTCCTTCTCCTCATATTCGAGGCCGTATTTGCGCATGATGGCGCGGATGCCCTCGCTCCAGCCACAGAAGGTTTTCAAATACGCGGTGATTTTCGGGGATGGGTCGCTCATGGGGTATTGCTTGTTTCGCGGAGACGCATAACCGCGGATGCGGCGTTCCGCAAGGCCCGCGCGGCGGGGATATGCCAGGGCAACCAAGCCAGGGAGCAAATTCCCGCCCTCACCGAATGGAAACGCCTCGAAGAATCCGTCTCCCATCCACCTTCCGCCTGGTCTTCAGCAAATCCGGAACCGTTCCCAATCATTGGCACCGCCCGCCGCAGGTATGGCGGAAATTACGATATCGATACCGCTTCCGCGTTCCCGGCCAGTTCGCCATCAACATCGGCCACGCGTTGCTGCGCTTCGACTGAATGCGCCCGGAAACCCTCCGGGCCCCATCAGACCTTGCGCCAGGTCTCCATTTCAGCAAACGAACTCCGGTGCTCTAGGGAGTAAGCGGGGTCCGAAGCGCCGTGCGTAGGTGTTTGCAACGGTGAATTCATAGGTCTCATAGTTTGCAGATCTATGACAGCTATGAATGAATCCATAATGAAGACCGACCGGCGGGGCCGTCTGCGCTATAGCCCTGAGCAGAAAAAAACCATCGTTGATGCCTATCTGGCCAGCGGGTTGAGCGCTCCGCGATTCGCAACGCTTCACGGCGTGAACTATCAGACCCTGGTTTCCTGGATCAGGAAGGGTGAAATTCAAGGGACGAAGGCCGCACCGAGATTGCTCCATTCGGCATTGTTGTCTCTGGTTCCAGCGGAAATCGACCATTTCAACGCCAACGGTTCGGGCAGCGCCATGGAGGTGTTGCTCCCCGGTGGCGCGAAACTCCTCATCTCCCCACCCGGGCAGGTTGATCTAGCCGTTGCCTTGATCCGCGAACTGAACCACTCGCGGCCATGCTGAGTTTTTCCGGCAGCTTGAAAGTGTTCCTGGCGGTCGAACCCTGCGACATGCGCCGCAGCTTCAACGTAAGCGTAGTCCCAAGCGCCTTGCATAGACATTTGCACCGGCAGATTCATAGATGTCATAGTTTGCTGATCTATGACACTTATGAAGTCAGGCTGCCATACGGACCGGCTTGCCGCTGCGGGCCTTGAGCCAGTTGGCCGGGGTCAGCGTGATGGCGTCTTTGGCCAGCATGCCGGGCAGTCGGGTGAGCACGTCGGCAAGGTATTCC
>JAUYNL010000089.1 GCA_030696085.1 Luteolibacter sp. | reverse complement strand
GCCATCCTCGCGCTCATCAGGCCGGAAGAGCACGCCTCGCTCAACCATGCCTTCCTCCACTACGCCGACCACCGCCCGGATGCCATCCGCCTCCTAACCCAAACGCAGCCTTACAATGCATAACCAGCCAATCGCCCTGTGGCAGATGGTAGCATGGGTCACGGGTGATTGACCGTAGGCGTTCCGGGTGGTAGGGTTCAGCACATCCAAGAGCCTTCGCCTTCCGTCGGGGAAACCTGGCGGAAGGTTTTCATTGGGCGGGGGTGGCGGTTTTCTTCACCGCCTTGCGGGATGCTGCGCGGGGATTGCGCCTCGACTCGCTGGCCTCGATGAAGAGTTGAACGGCGGCGGGCCGGAAGCGAACCGACTTACCACCCAAGCGAACAACCGGGAGGTCTCCGGTATGAATCAGTTCATCAACGGTGCGGATGGAAACGGCCAAGGTTTCTGCGACTTGGGAACGCGTTAGTAATGGTGCTGCGGGAGCCATGCCGCACCTTTCCGCGAGACTCCGAAATCCGAACTGCCGGGAAAAAGCCCATCATTGCCCCCAGAAGCCGGGAACGGCGGATACATTCGTGTCTTCGAGTCCACTGCGCAAGGTCATCACCAATATCCCTCCCCGCCAGTTGATGTCGGTAAATTCGACCTCAACACCACATCGGTTCTTGATGGTGTAGTTTTTCTCCGTGCACTGGTTATCCCTGAACTTGTCGGGAATCAGGTGTCGGTTCCGTCTCAGAACCGCGGCCATCACACGAATCCACTCATCACGGGTGTCCGGCGAGTAGTCGGAAAGCCCGCGAATCTCCAATAGCAACTGTTCGCCAAAATTGGTGATCTCGGTCACTGCCTGAAAATCAGATGGATCTTCCAACACAGCCTTGATTGCCGCAGGAATCTGAGGAACCGAATCACCATCGTCGTATTTGTATGCCGGCGGGATGGGGTGAAGGATTGCCCGGGCAAAATCCACACGCCGAAGATTCTGAATAGCGAAACCTTTCTGAGAGGTGTAGGCCAGATCATCCGGCCTTCCACTGCCGGACCCCACCCCACAACCCCGCGTTGACCCGATGCGCATGGCGTTCGCTTGTTTGGTGATGGCTTCCCGTTTCTTCGGGTCTTGTGGTAGCAACACAGGCCATTCCAAAACGCTCGCCGTGTACTCGAGGTGCAATTCATTGAGCCTCTCAACCATGTGACAGGCGATTGAGTGAAACATCCTTATCGCATCTTCATCCCCGCCTTTAGCAAGGGAATCAAGCCTAGCTAGTCCGGCATAAGCCTCATTGTTCGCGACGTAGGCAGGGGGCATCCCGTCGTTCATCATGTCAGTGTCGTCGAAACTGTCACTCATTGTGCCATCCTTTCCGCCGGTTGCTCCGCGACCTTGCCCGCCGCGTCCATCGGAACCACGTTGGCGGGAGTCTCCGGCCGGATATCCCAGAACGCCAAAGCCTCCTTCTCGGTTCCAACTCCCCGGTAATGCGCATCGAGCATAGCCGGATCGTCCTTGTGCCCAAGCTGCATTGCCGTCTCGCCTGGATGGCGGAACGCGAGCAAGTGATACGTGGCGTAGGAATGCCGCGCCCAATTCCTTGGCGGTAGCAGGCCGGGAGCGGAACGCAGGGCCAAGCGTAAGCGCCAACGACGGGCCACGGGTGACAGCGAGCAAACCGAACCGGATGGCTGCACATGAGTGGCGAGGAAAGCGGAAAGCGCGGGCTGAATGGTAATTTCCCGCGAATGACGGCTTTTCGTGATCGTCTTGGGCAGGATGATCTTCCCGGCGGCGAGGTCGATCATGTGCCAATCCATCCGCAGCGCCTCGGATTCTCGCAGGCCGGCGAAGGCTCGGACCGCCCAAAACGGAACCAGTTCGGGCGCATGCTTGAGCAAGGCGGTGAAGAACGCCTTGGTTTCGGCCGCTGTGAGCACCCCCGGCAACTTCGGCGTGCCCTGGGGCTTCTCCGCATCCTTCACCGGGTTCTCCGTCACCATGCCACGCTTCCGCGCCCATTCGAAAAACGACATGAGGGCGCGACGGTATCCAGCCTTGGACTCAAGAGACAAATCGTCATCTTCACGAACAACCACGGGCCGGTAGCTCCGCTTCACTGGGGTTCCATCCTTGCGTTTGCGCCCCTGCGGCTCGCCCTTCTCAGGCTTCAAGACCAAACCCCGAAGATTCAGGATGTAATCGCCAATCTCCCGCGGAGTGAAGGACGGCAAGACCCGCTCGCCGAAATCCTTCTTGAACCGGCCAAGACGCGACCCGCTCGCCGCCAAGTGTGCCTTGCTTCGACCTCTCTTTTTCAGCGACTCCAAGTATTCGTCAACCGCGACCCCGACCTTGGCCCCCGCCCGCGAGGCTTCCCAGCGTTTCACAAATTCCGTCACCACGGTTTTCAGGGGCGGCGGGGCGGGGTTCTCATGCGCGGTACGGAATTTCCGGAATGCCGCAAGGGCCGCCCGCTCATCCTCGCTCACAGATCCGAAAGCCGCGCCAAGCTCCCCGGCGTCCTCGCTCTTCTCCTTGGCCCATGCTTTGGCCTCGGTGTCATTGGTGAACCATTTCACCAAACGCTTCCCGTTCTCCCCTGGCCAGCGAACCACGAATGAATATCGGGGGTGAGCACTCTTGCCCTTGCTCACGCCGCCCGGATAGCGAACCAGTGATTCATCTTCCTTTTTTTTGCCTCTCGATGCGGTCTTGCTCATGTGTTTGCAATACCCCGCAACATGCGATTTGACAAGCGAAAAACGATACAAGGCGTTACACGTCGAAAAATCACCTACTCCTTGCGTTGGTAGCCATGGCTTCCCAAGCATGAGGCACGGGTTCGATTCCCGTCACCCGTATTTTCATTCTCCCGGTGGAGTTGGAGTCAAAGGCCGCTGGGATGGTCCAGAAATGTCCATGGCAGATCGAACTGCGAGGCCATGGACCGTGCAAGTGCCCGGACGCCAAAGGTTTCAGTGGCGTAATGACCACCCAGGAGCAGGTTGACGCCCAATTCCAAAGCGAGCGGATGACTCCAATGCGGGCCTTCACCGCTGATGAAGGTGTCCACCCCGGATTTCGCGACCTTGGCGACTTCGCCGCCCGCTCCGCCGGTAATGATGCCGATGCTGGAAATCCGCTCTGGTCCGCCGGGGCAGACGTGGACCTTGCCCCCGACCGCTACCCCCAAGACCTCGGCGAGGGCATCGCGGGAGCCGCGCCATGACCCACGCAGCCCGAGAAAAATCCCCTTCCAATCGAAAAAAGGCTGCGGATCGATCAAGCCGATGGCCTTGGCGAGTTGGATGTTGTTGCCCCACTCCGGGTGCACATCGAGCGGCAGGTGGGAAGAATAAATCGCCAGCCCGGCCTCCATCGCGAGTTTGATTTTCCGATAAAAGTGCCCGGTCAGCGGCTGGACGCCCTGCCAGAACATGCCGTGGTGGACGATGAGCAGCCCCGGACCGCCTGCTGCGGCGGCTTCGATGACCGGCAGCGAGGCATCCACGGCGGCGATGATGCGTTGGACCGGACCTTCGTTGAACAGTTGCAGGCCGTTGACGGCTCCCGGGTAATCAGGAATTTCCGCAACACGCAGTTCGCGGTCGAGAAAGGAAACAAGATCGGCCAATGGGGTCATGGATTCTCGTTGGTGGGGTCGTTGCTGTTGTGGTTCGAGGAGCGCACGTTGTCCATGGAGCAGACCTGCGGGTGGAGGTTTCGGAACGTGCGAGCCACGGTTTCAAAGATCACGGAACTCGTCTTCAGTGAGTGCGGCTTGTTTGAGAATCGAGCGGAAGGTGCCCGTGGGCACGTCGCCGGTGTGCATCGGCAGGTAGGTTTGTCGGCCATCCTCATGGCGCAGCACCAGATGCGATCCACTCTGTCGCCGCTCCTCGAAACCGGCGCGTTTCAGTTTCCGCAGCACTTCTTTTGCCTTGTGCGGCATGTCAGGCGACTTCCACGGTTGCGAGGATCGCCTCAGCGGCGGCGGTCACGGACTCGCCTTGGGCGCGCTTTTCCTCGTTCCACATAGTCACCAAATCACGGGCAGCATCCAAGGCACCCTCCATGCCGAGGCCGTGAGTGGTGAGCCCGAGCGAAGGAAGGTGGGCGTAATAATAACCGGGCATTCCTTCGTCGTCTGGAACGCGTTCAAGCATGACGGGGTAGCGCATAGCGGAAATTTGCATCAAGAGGTGGCGCTTGTCGAGATTGGGCTTGGCGGTTGAAAAACCGCCGCCACGGACGGGGGTGCTCCCCGTCATCTGTCATGCCGGCTCCAGACGACAAGCTCCGGTGTTTCCGCGGAGTCCCTGCCCGCGATGAAAGCTACGAGATCGGCTGGAAGATCCGCCTGCCAGGCCACCCGGCAGTCGCGCCATGGCAGCGCGAGCCGCGCGGCATGGAGCGCGTGGCGTGGCAGTCGCAGGCGCTCCTGCAAGGTCGGCGTCCACCCCTTCTCCATCCATGCGAGGTACTCCGAACCATCCCCGGAGTAGAGTTTATCGCCCAGGATTGGATGGCCGCCGTGCGCGAGATGCACGCGGAGCTGGTGCATCCGTCCGGTTTCGGGAAAACAGCGAACGAGCGCGAATCTTCCCTCCCCTCGCTTGAAGCGCGTCTCAACGTGGAAGCGCGTGTGGCAGGTCTTGCCTGCGGGATGCACGATCTGGCGCACCCAGATCGGCGACGGACCGATTTCCCCGGCGCGTATAATGGAAGCGTCGCATTCCCACTCGTCGGCGTCCGGCCAGCCAGTCACGATGGCGAGGTATTCCTTTTCCACCTCGCGGCGCTCGAAAATCATTCCCAACTCCCGCGCGGCGGCGGTGTGCTTGGCCACGATGACCAGCCCGCTGGTATCGCGATCAAGGCGGTTGACGATGGCCGGACTGGCTCCGTTTTCCATTTCGTAAACCAGCAGGTGTTCGATGCCGCCGAGCAGGGTGGGCTCGGGTTTCCGGTTGGCAGGGTGAACGATAAGCGGTGCCGGTTTGTCCACGACGATCCAGTCGACGGACTCGTCGATCACCGCGAAATTGACGACCACCTGCAGGCTCATGAAACGCTCACGAAAAAAGCCAGAGGCCCGCGGAAGCGAGCCTCTGGCGCTTGGAAAAAACAATCACTCCTGGGATCAGGACTTGTAGCGGAGACGCTTCTTGTGGCGGTTCTGCTTCATGCGCTTCTTGCGCTTGTGTTTGTTGATCTTCGTTTTACGGCGTTTCTTGATGGAGCCCATGGCGTTTGCGGTCGGGGTTAGGTTGCGGTGAAAGAATCAGGGGACGATTTTATTAAGCGGATACTCAATGATCCCCTCGGCCCCCAGGCGCTTCAGCTCGGGGATGATGTCGCGGACGACGATTTCGTCAATCACCGTCTCAACCGCCACCCATCCATCCTCGGACAGGTTGGAAACGGTGGGACGGCGGAGTGAGGGAAGTTTTTCGAGCAGTTCCGACAATTTGGCGCTCGGGAAATTCATTTTGAGGCCCACTTTTCCGCGGGCTCCCAGTGCCGCCCTGAGCAGCAGGGCGATTTGATCCATCTTCTCCTTTTTCCAAGGATCGGCGGCAGCGGTAGGGTTCGCGTAAAAGTGTGGAAACGAGGTCAGCAGCGTATCCACGATCCGCAGCCGGTTCGCCTTGATCGAGGAGCCGGTCTCGGTGACATCGACGATGGCATCCACCAGGTCCGGCACCTTCACCTCGGTGGCACCCCAGGAAAACTCCACTTCGGCATGGATGCCGCGCTCTTTCAAATAGCGTTTGGTGATGCCCACGCCTTCGGTGGCGATGCGCTTGCCTTCAAGGTCCTCGGGTTTCCGGATCGGCGAATCCTCGGGAACCACCAGCACCCAGCGGGTCGGGCGGGTGGTGGCGCGGGAATACGGCAGCTCCGCGAGATCGATCAGATCCACTTCGTTTTCGTAGGCCCAATCGTAGCCGGTGATACCGCAATCGATGAAACCCTGGCCGAGGTAACGGCCGATTTCCTGCGCGCGGATGAGAAAAAGATCGAGTTCCGGGTCGTTGGAGCTGGGACGCAGGCCGCGCGAAGAGACGTAAACCTCATAGCCAGCCTTGGCCAGAAGCTCGATGGTGGGCTCCTGAAGGCTGCCTTTGGGAATCGCGATTTTAAGTGTGCGTGTCGGGTCCGGCATGAGGGGGCGGCGTTTTAGCCGGGAACGCCGGGGAATCAAGCCATGTTTTGCAATTTTTGCGATATTCCGACCTTCCGGCACCTCGCTTTTCATGGGGATGGACTGAATTGCAGCGGCAGTTCCATGAAAACCGCAATGACAGCCTTCATCACCGCCCGGCTCAACTTTTGCTCCAAAATCACATCCGCCGCCACATACTGGAACAACATCACGATTCCCCAGAAAACCACCTGATAGGAAAGCTTGGAACATTTGTGCCGCAACAGCCGCTGGGCGATGAACGCTCCCGGCCAACCGCCGAGCAATTCCGCCACATGCAGCGTGCTCTCCGGCACCCGCCATCCCGAGTTCACCGCACGCTGTTTGTCGTCGGCGTAGATCCGGTAGGTGATCGCGGAAACGAGCGTCATCGCACCCGCACCCATCCACCAGGCCACCGGCAACCACAGCATTGCCAGCAAGGGCAGCACCAGCAAACCGCACAGCAACAAGCAACTCCCGATGCCCACTCGTCCGCGGGACTTCACAAAGATGGTTTGTTTCGCGCAATTCCGGCCCTGCGCATCCACCCCCGCAATGAACCTGACCTCCTCGCCCACCTGCGGCCTGTGCTGCCCGCGCTTAAAGTCCTTGATGTGCGCGAACACCCTCGCACCTCCGGTCTCGATCCAACCGAATCCCTTCCCATCCTCCCATTTCACGATCTTTCCCACCTGCGGCGAGGAGCTTTGGGATTTCTGAAACGGTTCGTCACGCATCGTGGAATTTCGGCCTGGTTTTTGCACTGCGATGTTCGAAGTTGGGAGTTCGATTTGGGGAGAGCGGCCTTCTTACAACAGGGATTCGAGACGGCTGGCATGACTCACTTAGCCAAGAGCCTAACCTGACTACGCTTCTTCGCGGGCGGTTTCGTGGTTGCCTTTGAGGGCCAGGACGTAGTCGGCGGCCGCTTCGATGATCTCGCGGGCGATCTTTTTCTGGCCGCCCATGGCGTCGGTGGTGACGATGCAACCCGCCGGCTCCAAGGCGCGCAGGAGCGTGGGGACGGCGGTAATTTCGTTGGTTTTGTCGGGGACTTTGAGGTGGACGATCAAGATGCGTTGGGGCTGATGCGTGTTTGGCACCCACTCCACGCATGCATGCAAAGAAATCGCAACCGAACAAAATGTCACACCTCTTGATTTTGGTTCTTCTCCGTGTTTTTTGATGCGTCAGCACTGATCCCACATGGACCGTGAATTTACGTGATAACCCGGACATATTCATGGGGTCCGCCCGGGATTTACGCCGCGTTGACATCCGCAACCATCCCGGCCACCGTCCCCCCATGGACACGATGAAACTTCTTCTTGGCGCGACGGTCGCGCTGCTGCTCGGTGCGCTTGCGGTGTCGTGGCAGGACATGACCCGCGGCGTCAGCAATGCCTCTCCGGACGAAATCGCCCGTCTCAAAAAACAGGTCGCTGAGCTGCGCTTGGAGCAGGACAAGCTCCAATTCGAAAAGCAACGCCAGCAACTCATGACTTCCGCGCCCTTCACTCCCACGCCGGTTTCCAACGCTGCGGAAATTGAGGCCATGAAAGCCGAACTCACCGCCGGCAAGGCCAAGCTGGCACAAATCGAAACGGAAAAACACAATGCCGCACGCGACGCCAAGGTAGCCCAGGACGAAGAAGGTCTGCTCAGCCAGCGGGATCTCGAAAAGGGCGACGGCGAGCTGCGCCGAGCCCGCATGATTGCCGAGGCCCTGCTCATCGGCCGCGTCAGCGAATACGTCGAGGATGCCGAATACGGCGGCTTCATCACCTTCGACATCCTCATGCCGGAACAGGTCCAGCCCGGCACCATTCTCGCCATTCGCCGTAAAACGGGAATTCTCGGCCAACTCAAGGTTTCTGACGTGTCAGCCGAAGGCGGCATCGCCAATCCCATCCCCGGCTTCGGCCCCGTCCAACCCAAGGTTGGCGACGAACTCATCCTGCCGCCGCAGTATTGATTTCAAATTTCCCATGATCACCGTAGGTATCATCTCTCTCGGCTGCGCCAAAAACCTCATCGACTCGGAAGTCATGATCGGCCACCTCGCGCAGGCCGGCATGTCACTCACGCCCGATCCTGAACTCGCCGATGTGCTCATCGTCAACACCTGCTCGTTCATCGACATGGCGAAGAAGGAATCCATCGACGCCATCTTCGGCGCGGTGGACGGCCGCAAGGAGGATCCGGACCGCGAGCGCCAGAAAATCATCGTCGCCGGATGTTTGTCGCAACGCTTCGCCACCGAGCTGCCCGGCATCATGCCCGAGGTGGACGCCTTCATAGGTCTGGATCAAATCACCAAAGTCGCGCCGATCATCGAGAATTTGTTAGGAAAGAAAAACGACGCCGAGGTTTCCAAGGACGAAGGTCCCGCCGCCACCGACGACCCGCGCGATTTCGTCACGCTCAAGCCGCAATACGTGCCGGACTACTCTACGCCGCGCATCCGCCTCACGCCGGATCACTTCGCCTACGTCAAGATCGCCGAAGGCTGCAACCACACCTGCACCTTCTGCATCATCCCGAAAATCCGCGGCCAGCACCGCTCGCGCACGCAGGAGTCCGTTTTCAAGGAAGTCGAAGCGCTCGTGAAATCCGGCGTCAAGGAAATCAATCTCATTTCCCAGGACACCACCTACTTCGGCATGGATCAATGGGAAGGCGAACGCCCGAAACCCAGCTCGCCGGTCGATTCCGCCAGAGGAAACTCGCTCTGCACCCTGCTCCGCCAGATCAACACCATCGAGGGCGACTTCTGGGTGCGCCTGCTCTACACCCACCCCGCGCATTGGTCTGATGAGCTGATAGAAACCATCGCCGAGTGCGACAAGGTGGCGAAGTATGTGGACATCCCGCTCCAGCACATTTCCGATAGAATGCTCACCGCGATGAAGCGCGTCACCACCGGCGATTCCATCCGCGACCTGCTCCGCCGCATGCGCGCCGGCATCCCCGGCCTCGGCATCCGCACCACGTTCATCGTAGGT
This sequence comes from Luteolibacter sp., assembly GCA_030696085.1. GTDB lineage: Bacteria > Verrucomicrobiota > Verrucomicrobiia > Verrucomicrobiales > Akkermansiaceae > Luteolibacter. Next base: position 626 of record JAUYNL010000089.1, on the reverse strand, counting down.
TTTCCCGGCGAGACGGAGGAGGATTTCAACGAACTGCTGGAGTTCATCCGCGAGTTCCGCTTCGAGCGCGCCGGGGTCTTCCAATACTCCAAGGAAGAAGGAACCCGCGCCTACAAGATGGACGGCCAACTCCACCACGCCACCCGCAAAAGCCGCTGGTCCCGCGCCATGGCCGAGCTCCAAAAAATCGCCGGAGAAACCAACGCCGCCCAGGTCGGCAAACAGGTCCGCGTGTTAGTCGAAGAACCCGGCGTAGCCCGCACCCAGTGGGACGCCCCGGAAATCGACGGCTCGGTGATGGTGGATGAAACACTCCCCGTAGGCCAATTCGCCGACATCACCATCGGCGACTGGCGCGGGTATGATCTCGTCGCGGCGAGATAGCGACCCCCGAATGGACTCCGGCATTTCAGTTTGCTGGATTTCCAGTCTCCAGCAACTTTTACAAATTCGGAAAAGGATATTGTTTTTGTCCCTGGCAATCATCCAGGGCGTTTGGCTTGAGATGTCATTGGACGGGGGCGGCGTGAAGGATGAGTTGGATGGCCTTGGCCGGGTGGCGCTGGTAGTTCTCGAACCAACTTGATAGCGGCTCGTTCGCGCCAAAGGGGATGATGGCCAGCAGC